>JBIJAA010000005.1:0-47658 GCA_044346015.1 Candidatus Planktophila sp.
AAGTAACGTTGATTTCAATCCCTCGTGATTCATTGGTGACAATTCCTGAGCATGTTTCATCCCTCGATAAAACCAAAATTATTCCTGCTGCTCAAGGAAAAATTAATGCAGCCTTTGCCTTTGGTGGTGCTCCACTTCTGATTGAAACCATTGAAAACGAAACCGGTGTTCGCATTGATCACTACATTGAAATTGGTTTTGCAGGATTTGCCGGCATGGTTGATGCTCTCGGTGGAATTGAAATATGCACCAAGAGGGATATTGATGATCCAGGTAGTCACCTAGTTTTGCCAGCTGGAGTTCACACACTCGATGGGGTTGAGTCTCTTAAATATGTACGCACCCGTGATTTCGATGGCATGGGAGATCTTGGGCGCATGCAACGTCAGCAAGAGTTTATGGGTGCATTACTAAGAAAAGTAACGAGCACTGGTGTTCTACTCAACCCAGTCAAGTTAGTTAACTTCTTCAATGCAGCAATTGCTACCGTTACAACTGATTCCGAACTCAATGAAGCAGACCTATTAACTCTTGCAAAGCAAATGAAGAATCTTTCTCCAAGTAAAGTGCGAACCCTCACGATTCCACTCAGTGATGTCAATGCTCGTGTGCCCGGAGTGGGCTCAGTAGTCGTATGGGATCCAGTGTTAGCTCCTGAACTTTTCAATCGTTTACGTGAAGATTTACCCCTTGTCGATGAAGTAATCCCAACTCCATCGGCCTCTTCCACTGCATCGCCAACACCTACTGTGATCGATAAATTCAAGACTCGTACCGCTGATGAAAATCCTTGCGGGGCTCTGAAGTAAACTCCCCCACATGACTTTAACTCTCTCGGTTGTTGGCTGCGGTTATCTAGGAGCCACACATGCTGCATGTATGTCTTCACTTGGTTTTACGGTAGTTGGTGTCGATACGGATCCAGAAAAAGTAGCGCTACTCCAAAGTGGAAAACTTCCCTTCTATGAGCCAGGGCTAGACACATTGCTTGAGCAAGAGATGAAAACAGGTCGACTCTCTTTTACCACTGATTTTTCGGCAGTTAAAGATGCTGACGTTCACTTTGTATGTGTTGGAACTCCGCAAAGTAAAGATGGGCTGGCTGCAGATTTAACATATGTGAAATCTGCCGTAGCAGCGATTGCTCCTCACCTGAAAGATGGTTCACTCGTAGTTGGTAAATCAACGGTTCCGGTAGGAACAGCTCAAGGATTGCGTGCTGAACTTTCCAAAATTGCGCCTCAAGCAGATTTAGCCTGGAACCCAGAGTTTTTGCGCGAAGGCTTTGCAGTTGAAGATACTTTGACGCCCAATCGACTAGTTGTCGGAGTTGCAAATGATCGGGCTGAAGAAATTCTCAAAGAGGTGTATGAACCTGTAATTGCATTAGGCACTCCGTGGATTCGGGCAGATCTGCCAACTTCTGAACTTGTGAAAGTAGCGGCTAACTCTTTTCTTGCTACAAAGATTTCATTTATCAATGCAATGGCTGAAGTATGCGAAGCAGCAGGCGGAGATGTGACGGTGCTTGCCAAGGCAATCGGTTATGACCCTCGAATCGGTAGCCGCTTTTTACAGGCAGGTATTGGATTTGGCGGAGGTTGTCTTCCAAAGGACATCCGAGCATTTATGGCTCGCGCCGAAGAACTAGGCGCTAAGCAAGCACTTGAGTTCTTGCGTGAAATTGATGCAATTAATTTACGAGCACGTCAACGTGTTATAGATGTTGTGCGCAACGAACTTTCGCAAGATCTCACTCAATACAAAATCGCTGTTTTAGGCGCGACATTTAAACCTGATAGTGATGATGTGCGTGACTCCCCTGCATTAGATATTTCTGTTCAATTACATGCAGCAGGTGCAGAGGTCGTTGTCCATGATCCCCATGGCATCGAGCCTGCCCGCAAGCGTTTTCCGAACCTCAAGTACTCTGAAGTGATTGAGGATGCCATTAAAGATGCAGATTTAATTTTGCACCTGACTGAATGGAAGGAATACCGCCAAATCGATCCTGCCGCTATCTCTTCATTAGTTAAGAGCAAAATCATCATCGATGGGCGCAACATGCTCGATCGCACTTTGTGGCGAAATGCAGGATGGAAATTCCACGCATTGGGTCGTTCTGATTAATACCAAAGAAAGTATTGATGCGGTCCTTGCACTAAAGACTTGGGCGGTAGTTGGTCTTGGAAATAATCCTGAACGCGCTGCCTTTGGAGTAGCAAAGCTTTTGCAAGATAAAGGTCATCGAATTATTCCGGTCTACCCACGCGCCGAAGTCGTACATGGTGAAACTGGCTACAAAACCTTGTCGGAAATTCCAGAATCTGTAGATGTCGTTGATTGTTTTGTTAATTCAACACTTGTAGGCAAAGTTGTAGATGAAGCTATTGCTATTGGCGCTAAGGCTGTTTGGTTGCAATTAGATGTTATTGATCATGAGGCAATCGCACGTGCCCAGGCCGCTGGTTTGCTAACGGTGATGGATCGTTGCCCTGCAATTGAGTATCGAGTTAGAGCTTAAAAACCTGTTTTGTGATTGCGGCGAGAGTTTAAATTCTCGCCCTTTTCCTTTGCTACCTTATTGAGTTCTTTTAAGCCATCTGAAACCTTTGTAGAAATCGAGGCATCACATACGCCCAAAATTCTTGCTGCGATTAATCCCGCGTTCTTTGCATTGCCAACTCCAACTGTTGCCACAGGAACACCTGCTGGCATTTGAACAATTGAAAGCAATGAATCCATTCCGTCAAGATTTTTTAGTGCAATTGGAACGCCTATAACTGGCAAAGTTGTTAGCGAAGCCACCATGCCAGGTAAATGTGCAGCGCCACCTGCGCCAGCAATTATTACTTTGTATCCCTTGGATTGTGCTGTTTGTGCAAACTCCACCATCTCAAGTGGCATGCGATGAGCTGAAACAACATCTACAGAATATGAAATTCCAAAATCATCCAAAATCATCGCGGCATCTTCCATCGTTGGCCAGTCTGAATCTGACCCCATGATGATTGCAACATCACTCATCGATTTCTCCGCTCATGTAGTCAACTGCATGTTGGACTTCGTGGGTTAATTCTACGAGGTCTTTACCTAACAAAGTTACATGGCCAATCTTTCGACCGGGGCGAACTTCCTTCTTGTATTGATGGAAGTGCAGGGCAGGCGTGCGTGCCATCAAATGTAAATATGGGCGATACATATCAGTCTTATCGCCACCTAATACATTTCCCATGACCGCTATAGGTGCTGTCATAGATGGGTCACCTAGTGGTAGATCTAAAACTGCCCGCAAATGTTGTTCGAACTGACTTGTCTGTGAGCCTTCAATAGTCCAGTGACCTGAGTTATGCGGACGCATGGCCAACTCATTAACAAATAGTTTCTCGCCCTTAACAAACATTTCAACAGCCATCACGCCAACGACTCCTACTTCGGCTGCAATATCGAGGGCGAGTTTTTGTGCCTTTTGACTTAAATCTGCTGAGAGCTGCGGTGCTGGAGAAATCGTCATTATGCAGATTCCATCTTTTTGTACCGTTTGCGTCGGAGCCCACGTTGTCGCTTGTCCATGTGGCGAGCGTGCAACCATTACAGCGATCTCATAATCAAACTCAATTAACTCTTCAACTAGTAGCTTAGGCATCTGCTGCAAGAGATCACTTAGTTCTTTTGCTGAATTTACTTTCCAAACACCACGGCCGTCATACCCACCCGAGATTGCTTTAGCAATAACCGGAAACTGGCTCACTTCATCTATTGCAGTCACAATTTGAAATTTCGGCGAAGGAAATCCCTGTAACTTTTGGCGCATTGCTGCCTTGTCTTGTGAGAATTCAAATGCTGCCGCAGATGGACGAACAACTACTCCGTCAGCCTCAAGTGCTTTCACGATACTTAATGGAATCAATTCGTGTTCAAAGGTAATGACATCACATTGAGCTGCAAACTCTCGAACGGTCCCCAGGTCTTTGTAATCTCCGACTACGTGCTTCGTAATGTGAGCGGCTGAGTCTTTGGAATCTGCTGCAAGTAACAATAAATTAATGCCCAAGGCGGTTGCTGGTGCAATACTCATTCGAGCAAGTTGTCCCGCGCCGATGATTCCGACGGTTGGAAAGGTTTTGCTCACCGTCTTATCGTAGATGAATTACATCCGCGGATTGAACATGAGTCCCATCATCCAAGATGAGGGCTCCTACATCTGAAATTGATTCAGCTACCGCCAAGTGCGTCGCCCCACCAGGGTATTCGACACGAACTTCCTTGCCAAAGGTGGCGCTCAGATGCATATACAGGGGTTGAACTTCATCGATACCTTGGTCCCATTGCAGGAAATGCTCTTCAAATTCTTCTAGTACTTCACACAAGATTTCATCTCTAGTTAGGTCAACTCCTCCTTCGACTAATAAGGAAGTTGCAGTTTCAACTGGGAGCTGATCTTCATTCATGCCAACATTAATACCGATTCCGATTACTACGCCGTCACCTACTACTTCGGCAATTAGACCTGAAACTTTTTTGTTGTTTATTAAAATATCATTGGGCCATTTAACAGTTGCGTGGAAAGCATGCAGAGTTTTTGCAACACTGTATCCAGCAATTAAAGGAATCCATCCCCAGTCATCACGATTTCGTTGTGGTTGAATGTAAAAAGAAAATAACAAGGCAGTTCCTTTAGGGGCTTCAAATGTTCGGTCTAATCTCCCCCGCCCAGCAGTTTGAAATTCCGTAACGATTACATCCCCTACGTGCGCGTTTCCATCACGCACTCGCTGTACTAAATCCCCTTGCGTAGAACTCGTGAGTTCAACCACGCTTACTCGCCAGTAAGGCGTAACTAATCTGGCGATCTCTGCCTGATCAAGCGCTGCACTTAACATTTCTTTGCCCACGACTAGTACCGTACGCCTATGAGCCGTGATCTGCATACAACTGCTGGAAAAATTGAAGATCTCCGTGACCGTGTTGAGGACGCTATCCATGGTGGCTCCGAGCGCGCCGTCGAGAAGCAGCACTCAAAAGGCAAGAAGTCTGCTCGCGAAAGAATTGCGTTACTAGTTGACGCAGACTCTTTTACCGAAATCGATGAGTTTGCCCGTCACCGCTCTACGCAATTTGGAATGGAAAAGAACCGCCCCTACGGCGATGGTGTGGTTATCGGAACGGCAACTGTTGATGGTCGCCCAATAGCTTTGTATTCACAAGATTTCACCGTCATGGGTGGTTCACTTGGTGAAGTTCATGCAGAAAAGATTGTAAAAATCGCCGAGTTCGCGCTTAAATCTGGAATTCCTCTAATCGGAATTAATGATTCGGGTGGAGCGCGCATTCAAGAAGGAGTTGCATCCCTAAATGGCTATGGAAAAATCTTCCGCCTCAATACTCGATCTTCGGGTGTAATTCCTCAGATCTCTCTGATCCTTGGACCCTGTGCTGGAGGCTCTGCTTACTCACCAGCGCTCACAGACTTCACTGTGATGGTTAATGAAACTTCGCACATGTTTATAACGGGCCCTGATGTGATTAAGACCGTAACAGGTGAAGAAGTTGGCATGGAAGAGTTAGGCGGTGCTCGCACACATAACACACGTACCGGTAACTCACATTATCTTGCAGAAAATGAAGAAGATGCGATTGATTATGTAAAGGCATTACTTTCATATTTGCCTTCCAACAATATGGATGCAACTCCACATCTGCCTCCGACTGAAACTTTAGAAAAGAAAGCAACAGATATCGCCCTAGATGCCTTAATTCCTGACAGTCCAAATCAGCCATATGACATGAAAATTCTGATTCAAGCTTTAGTCGATGAGGGAGAGTTCTTAGAAGTTCATTCTCTCTATGCGCCAAATATAGTTGTAGGTTTTGCCCGCATCGAAGGTGAATCAATTGGAATCATTGCTAATCAGCCCAATCAATTAGCAGGAACTCTTGATATTAACTCAAGTGAAAAAGCAGCACGCTTCTTGCGTTTTTGCGATGCTTTCAATATTCCGATTCTTACCCTCGTAGATGTCCCCGGTTTCTTACCTGGCACGGAACAGGAATGGGATGGAATCATTCGTCGCGGAGCTAAATTGCTCTATGCATACGCCGAAGCCTCAGTTCCCTTAGTAACACTTATTACCCGCAAGGCATATGGCGGGGCATTCATTGTTATGGGATCTAAGTACCTGGGTAGTGACATTAACTTTGCTTGGCCGAGTGCTGAGATCGCTGTTATGGGCGCGCAAGGTGCGGTAAACATTTTGTATCGCAAGGATTTGGCAGATGCTAAAGATCCTGAATCAAAACGAGCCGAACTAGTAAAGGAATATAACGAATCACTTGCAAATCCTTACTTGGCTGCAGAGCGTGGAACGATTGACACAGTTATCGAGCCAAGCCAGTCTCGTGCATACATCACCAAAGCGTTTAGAACTTTAAAGACTAAGCGCGATATTTTGCCCGCTCGCAAGCATGGAAATATTCCTCTGTAATGCAATTTGAAATTACATCAGGGAACCCAACTCCTGAAGAGTTGGCTGCGATTGAGCGTGCATTGGCACAGCACAAACGCGAAGAGCTCACGCCTGTGATTCGTCGTAGTGTGTATGGATTGCCACAATTACGTCAACCACTTCCCCATCAAATTACATATGGTGCAAGAAGGTTCGGATAAAAATGCCGACAATAGTTCTTGCATCTCAATCAACGAGCCGACTTCGCTTACTAGAGTCAGCTGGCTTGTCACCAAAGATTATGGTGAGCAATGTTGATGAAGAAACAGAATTTTTCAATTCAATGCATCCTGCAGATATGGTCATTGCCTTGGCAATTACCAAAGCCCATACAGTCCGAGAAAAGATAGATTTCCCTGCAATCATTATTGGTTGTGACTCAACATTCGAGTTTGAAGGAGTTTCTTTGGGTAAACCAGGAACACCAGATATAGCAACTGAACGAGCTAAACGAGTTCGTGGCAACTCTGGTCTACTGCATACTGGGCACTGCATTATCGATACCGTCAAAGATGTTGAAATTTCAGATCGCGTAACAACTCGAGTAACTTTTGATCACATGAGTGATGAAGAAGTTGCAGATTACGTTGCTACTGAGGAGCCACTACATGTTGCTGGCGGCTTTACCCTAGATGGATTTAGTTCACCATTTATTCCCTCAATAGAAGGCGATTACACCAACGTTGTAGGTATTTCTATGCCATTTGTACGTAAGGCATTCGCACAACTTGGATACACATGGCCACAAGCTAAGGTGATGAAATGAAACGCGTACTTATTGCGAACCGAGGTGAAATCGCTGTCCGCGTTATTCGTGCGTGCAAGGATCATGGGCTTGAAAGTGTTGCCGTGTATTCAGATGAAGACCGCACATCACTTCACGCACAAATGGCAGATACTGCTTATTCGCTGCACGGATTAACTGCTACCCAGACTTACTTAGATATTGAAAAGTTGATTGCGGTTGCAAAAGAATCCGGCGCAGATGCTGTGCACCCTGGTTATGGTTTCCTTTCAGAAAATGCGAACTTTGCTCAAGCCGTAATTGACGCAGGACTTACTTGGATCGGTCCACCTCCGGCGGCTATTCGCGCACTGGGTGACAAGGTTTCTGCACGCAAGATTGCAGCAAAAGCAGGTGCACCTTTAGTTGCCGGAACACAGGATCCGGTCGAAGGTCATGAAGAGGTAACCGCTTTTGCTAAAGAGCATGGTTTACCTGTTGCGATAAAGGCCGCTCATGGTGGAGGTGGGCGCGGTCTTAAAGTTGCACGCACGATGGAAGAGATTCCAGAACTTTTTGCTTCTGCAGTCCGCGAAGCGATTTCAGGTTTTGGTCGAGGGGAATGTTTCGTAGAACGCTACCTGGATAAGCCCCGACATGTTGAAACACAAGTATTGGTAGATAAACACGGCCATGCTGTAGTTGTAAGTACCCGTGACTGCTCTTTGCAACGGCGCCACCAAAAGTTAGTAGAAGAAGCACCTGCGCCATTTTTAACTCAAGCACAAAATGATGAGCTCTATCGTTCAAGTAAGGCCATCATGAAGGAGGCCGGCTACATCGGAGCCGGAACTTGCGAGTTCTTAATTGGTCTAGATGGAACTATTTCATTCCTTGAAGTGAACACTCGTTTACAAGTTGAACACCCCGTTAGTGAAGAAGTAACTGGACTTGATCTTGTGCGTGAACAGTTCCGAATCGCAGATGGTGAAGCACTTGGATTTGATGATCCTGTAATACGCGGTCACTCTATTGAATTTCGAATTAATGGCGAAGACCCTGGACGTTCCTTCTTGCCTGCACCAGGTCGCATTACTGAATGGGAAATCCCAACAGGCCCTGGAGTTCGAGTTGATGCGGGCTTCCAAGGTGGCGACACAATTGGTGGCAACTTTGATTCACTTCTTGCAAAATTAATTGTTACTGGAGCAACTCGTGAGCAAGCAATTGAACGAGCTCGCCGGGCCCTTTCTGAATTTAAAGTTGGTGGATTAGCAACTGCGATCCCATTTCATCGTGCAATCATTGAAGATCCCGCATATGTAGAGAATTTTAAAATCTATACAAGCTATATTGAAAATGAATTTGATAATCAAATACCTGCCTTCACTTTTAGCGAACCACCACTTGAAACACACATGGCTCCCGAATATCTAGTCACCGAAGTAAATGGAAAACGATTTGAAGTTCTGGTGCATGCTCCAAAACCTGTTATCAAGCGACACCGAGCAAAACAAACCATGGTTGGCGGTTCAAGTGGTTCAGGACTTACAAGTCCCATGCAAGGCACCGTTGTAAAAATTGCAGTAGAAGAGGGTGCAACTGTAGAAGTTGGTGACCTAGTTTTTGTTCTAGAAGCAATGAAAATGGAGCAACCGCTAACGGCTCACAAGGCAGGCATAATCTCGAATCTCACAGCTGTTATTGGAACCACTGTCTCCAGTGGAACTAATCTCTGTGACATTATCGATAGATAATCTGACTTCTCAAAGGGTTGTCCCGAAGTTACTCTAAGCACATGGATCAATCATTAGTGGGCGAAGTTCAAGCCTGGATTGCAGATGATCCAGATCCACTAACTGCTTCTCAATTACAACAATGGCTTGATACAGATAACGAAGCCGAACTCCGGACATCATTTAGTGGCTTCCTGCAATTTGGAACTGCTGGCTTACGTGGGCCAATTCGGCCTGGGCCATCCGGAATGAACCGCGCAGTTGTTGGACGCACCGCCACGGGAATTGTTGCCTATATGCGCGAACGTAATTTAACTTCTGTTGTTATCGGTCGCGATGCACGATATGGATCTGAAGATTACACATTTGAGACCGCTGAAATTATGAGTGGTGCCGGTATGAAAGTTTTTGTATTGCCACGACCACTTCCAACCCCCGTTTTAGCCTTTGCTACGAATGAGTTGGGCTGCGATGTAGGGATCATGGTCACTGCAAGTCATAACCCACCTCAAGATAATGGTTACAAAGTTTATCTTGGTGGAACAGTTGATGGCATTGAATACCGCGGATCTCAAATCGTTTCACCAACCGATGTGTCAATTGCTCAAAAAATTGACGCTGTTAAATCATTGAAGAATCAACCGCGTGGAAAGGAGTGGGAAGTACTAGGTGAAGAGATAGTTGAGAAATACATCGATCGCACAGCATCTCTTGCAACTAAACCAGGCGCACTTAAAATCGTTTACACAGCGATGCATGGCGTTGGCACCGAAACTCTCCAGCGAGTTTTCTATAAAGCGGGCTTTCCATCACCAATCTTGGTTGATGCACAATGTGCCCCAGATCCAGATTTTCCGACAGTTGCATTTCCAAACCCTGAAGAACCTGGTGCGATTGATTTGGCACTTGAAACTGCAAAGTCCTTTGATGCTGACCTTGTGATAGCAAATGATCCAGATGCAGATCGATGCGCAGCTGCCGTCAAAGATCCCTTAACTGGCTGGCGAATGCTAAGAGGTGATGAATTAGGCGCAATATTGGGTGAATCTATTGCTCGAAAGAGCAAAAGTGGGATTTTTGCGAACTCAATTGTTTCTTCTTCTATTCTAAAAAAGATAGCTGCACATCACAATCTTGAGTTCAAAGAAACACTAACAGGATTTAAGTGGCTTGCAAAAATTAAAGGGCTAACTTTCGGCTATGAAGAAGCACTTGGTTACGCTGTTGACGCACACACTGTAAATGATAAAGATGGAATTTCAGCAGCAATAACCCTGGCGCAAATCGCAACAGACCTTGCCGCTGATGGGAAAACAGTTCTAGACCTGCTCAATGAAATTTGGTCACGTCATGGATTCCACGCTACTGAACAAATCTCTATTCGCTTGAGCGACCTGTCAAAGGTGGATGTAATTTTGGGTGGGCTTCGCAGAAATCCACCGCTGGATATTGCAGGACGAGCTGTTACTTCAATTGATGATTTAGCAGCTCCAACCGATGGTTTGCCACCAACAGATGGATTAAGAATCTGGCTTGATGGTGGTGTTCGAATCATTATTCGTCCCAGCGGTACTGAAGCAAAGATGAAGTGTTACATTGAGGTAATTGAAAGAGATGCCAAAACTGCTCAAGTAGTATTGGATCAACTACGACCACCGCTTAAGGAATTGTTATCGTGAGTTTTTATGGCTTAGTTGATGGCACTGATGCCTCACTAAAGAGCTACCTCGGGAATCTCTCTGGTGTAGATCAGGTTGGCGCAGAGGCGCGAGCGGCCATGCTTGCAACTAGAAGCATAAAGACAACTTCAAAGCGCTGGGCAATAGATACTGCAATCACGATGGTGGACTTAACAACTCTCGAAGGTGCCGATACTCCTGGCAAAGTTAAAGCGTTATGCACGAAGGCGGTAAGGCCAGATCCCACAGACCCGTCAGTTCCAAGTGTTGGAGCGGTCTGTGTCTATAACGATATGGTCGCTGTGGCTAGAGCGCACCTAGATTTAATTGGTGGCCAACATGTGCCTGTAGCAGCTGTTTCTACTGCTTTTCCATCGGGGCGTGCATCCATGCCGGTCAAGATTCAAGACACTCAAGATGCTATTGACGCAGGTGCTGCTGAAATAGATATGGTGATCGATCGAGGCGCATTTCTTGCCGGGCGATACATAGATGTATTTAATGAAATTGTTCAGATCCGTGAAGTGTGCGGCGATAAGGCACACTTAAAAGTTATTTTTGAAACTGGCGAGCTTGTTACTTATGACAATGTGCGTAAAGCATCATTTTTGGCTATGGCAGCAGGTGCCGACTTTATTAAGACATCTACTGGCAAGGTTGCACCAGCTGCAACTCCCCCTGTCGTTTTGGTGATGCTCGAAGCAGTACGTGACTTCTATGAGATGACACAGGTGCGCATCGGGGTTAAGCCTGCCGGCGGAATCCGCAATACTAAAGATGCAATCAAACAATTAGTTTTGGTCAATGAAACTGTTGGACCAGATTGGCTCAATCCGAAACTCTTTCGTATTGGTGCCAGTGCATTGCTCAATGATCTATTGATGCAACGCATGAAGATGGATGATGGTTATTACACTAGCCCTCAGTATGTGACGATGGATTAAGGGAGACGACTATGACCTTCGAATACGCCCCAGCGCCTGAATCTCGCGCGATTGTCACCATCAAGCCTAAGTATGGGCACTTCATTGGCGGAAAGTTTGTTCCAGGGAGCAAGCACTTCCCAACAATTAATCCAGCAACTGAAGAGGTTCTTAGCCAGATCGCACTTGCCGGAAAAGCAGATGTTGATGCAGCGGTAAAAGCTGCACGAAAGGCTTACTCAACAACTTGGTCAAAGATGTCTGGTAAAGAACGCGGAAAGTATTTGTATCGCATCGCTCGCATTATGCAAGAGCGTGCGCGTGAATTTGCAGTGCTGGAGACTCTCGATAATGGTAAGCCAATCCGCGAATCACGAGATACCGATATTCCATTGGCTGCTGCTCACTTTTTTTATCATGCAGGATGGGCAGACAAACTTGAATACGCAGGTCTGGGAACATCCCCAAAGCCATTAGGCGTTGCAGGACAGATTATTCCTTGGAACTTTCCATTATTGATGTTGGCATGGAAGGTTGCACCGGCACTTGCTGCGGGAAACACTGTTGTATTGAAGCCAGCAGAATCCACACCGCTTACGGCATTGTTATTTGCTGAGGTTTGTCAGCAAGCAGAACTTCCTGCAGGTGTCGTCAATATTGTCACAGGCGATGGAACGACAGGTGCATTGATTGTTAATCACCCGGGAATCGACAAGATTGCATTTACCGGATCTACCGAGGTTGGAAAGATTATCGCGCGCGCAGTTGCACCAACTAATAAGAGCGTCACATTAGAACTAGGTGGCAAAGCTGCCAATATTGTTTTCGATGATGCACCAATCGATGAGACTGTCGAAGGAATTGTTAACGGCATTTTCTTCAATCAAGGACATGTCTGTTGCGCAGGATCTCGCCTGTTGCTACAAGAGAATGTGGCTGAAGAGGTTTTGCATAAACTAAAGAATCGAATGGAAAAGATTCGTGTGGGAGATCCTATGGATAAGAACACTGATGTTGGTGCAATTAATAGCAAGGAACAACTTAAAAAGATTATCGAACTAGCCGCGGTTGGAGATTCAGAAGGTGCCGAACGTTGGAGCCCAGCATGTAATCTGCCAAGTAAAGGATTCTGGTTTGCGCCAACAATCTTTACTGGCGTAACGCAGGCACATCGCATTGCACGCGAGGAAATCTTTGGGCCAGTTCTATCTGTCCTAACCTTTAGAACGCCGCAAGAAGCCATAGAAAAGGCTAATAACACTCCCTTTGGCCTATCGGCTGGCATCTGGAGTGAAAAGGGAAGCCGCACATTATGGGCATCACAACAACTTCGCGCAGGTGTTGTCTGGGCCAATACATTTAATAAGTTTGATCCAACTTCACCATTTGGTGGATATAAGGAATCGGGGTGGGGCCGCGAAGGTGGTCGCCACGGCCTGGCTGCATATTTGAAGGGAGTTAGCCATGAGTAATCGCATTGATGTCAAGAAGACCTACAAGCTATATATCAATGGCGCGTTCCCACGCACTGAATCTGGGCGCACCTACGAAGTGAAAAATGCAAAGGGTGTCTTTATCGCGAACCCTTGTCTGGCATCACGTAAAGATTTGCGTGATGCAGTTGTTGCTGCGCGCGCTGCACATCTCGGGTGGAACAAAGCCACAGCGTATAACCGCGGGCAGATCTTGTATCGGATTGCAGAAATGCTCGAGGGACGACGTAGTCAATTTATTGAAGAGATCGTCAACGTCACCGGGGTAACAAAAGCAAAAGCTGACAAGGAAGTAACTGAATCTATTGATCGGCTTGTCTGGTATGCAGGTTGGACAGATAAAATTGCCTCACTTGCAGGTTCAACAAATCCTGTCGCAGGTCCTTTTTATAACTTTACTATTCCCGAAAGCATGGGGGTCGTCGCAGCAATTGCACCTGAAACTCCATCACTACTTGGGCTAATTGACACCATCGCACCGATTATCACTTCAGGAAACACGGTTGTTGTTCTGGCAAGTACTAAAGCGCCATTGTCTGCCATGACATTTGCTGAGGTCCTTGCAACAAGTGATCTGCCTGCAGGCGTGATCAACATCTTGACAGGTAAGAAAGATGAGATCGCTCCATGGATGGCATCTCATATGGATATTGATGCGTTAGATATTTCAGGTCTTTCCTCTAAAAAACATGCTGATATCAAGGTTGCAGGTGCTGAAAATTTGAAGCGGATCTATTCCTTTAAGTCAGCAGATCCTGGTCGCATTATTGCCTTTATGGAAGCCAAAACTGTTTGGCACCCGATCGGGCTATGAATTAACGGTTTTTAACCACAATTTCACGACCGCATCGACATCTAGATCAAGTGCCACATGAACTTTCGCTGAATCCTCAAGGTCTAGTGGTTCTAACTGTTTTAGCCACGCATCTCTTCGATCCACAATTGTTTGACCGCGCGCAGGGCCAGCTGATGTATCCACTACAACATCAAAGATTTCTGTAGTAAATAACTCTGGGTGTATTACAAAAGCTACCGCGCCATAATCTCCAAGTGAAATTGGGTTTGTGTGCACTTGTTCCATGAAACCGAGTGCCAAGGAGCCTGCAAACCGTGATGAAGCCTTGTCTGAATTACTCATGGACGTTGCCTCTTCGCGACCAATTGTTGGACGCATAAACACATCTAATCCATACATTGAAATAGGAACTCCGCTTTGAAAAACAATTGCCGCAGCCTCTGGATCGTGCCAAATATTAAACTCTGCAGCAGCAGTTGCATTACCAGATGATGCTGAGCCACCCATCAGGACAATACGATGAATCTTCTTGGCAGTTTCTGGGAAAGCTCGCAAAAACAAAGCTATGTTTGTTAGCGGTGCAAGCGGGACAATAGTTACTGGTTCGGGTGATGACTCAATTAAGTCACGGAGTAGTTCAACAGCTGAGCGGGGATCAACTGTGCGATGTGATGGAGCTATACCCAGATCGCACATTCCATCTTTGCCATGTACATACTCTGCATATTGACTCTTACCCAATAATGGACGCACTGCGCCTCGCGCAACAGGAATATCTCCAGCACCAGCTGCATCTAGAACTTTAAATGTATTAGCCACAACTTGATCAACGTTGGTATTGCCATCAACACAGGTGATACCAAGTAAGTTGATATCTGGATGCATTGCGGCAAATAGAACGGCAAAGGCATCATCAGCCCCGGTATCTACATCCATAATGATTGAAGTTTTGGTCATAACGGTTAGCCTAGCGGTATGCAATCTATTGGAGAACAGGCAGCAGTCGTCGCGGTCGTGGGCAGTGCAATGATGGATTTAACTGCCTATGCAGACCTCCTGCCTGAACCAGGCCAAACAGTAGCCGGCCTGCTCTTTACTACCGGTTTTGGCGGTAAGGGTGCCAACCAAGCGGTTATGGCGGCACGCTGCGGTGCCGAGGTTCATTTCATCGGCAAGCTTGGGAAAGATGTTTTCGGAAAAGAAATTGCAGAAAACTTTTTGAAAGTTGGAATTCATTCCGAATATGTCGAATTGAGCGATACGCCTAATGGTGTTGCCCATATTTGGGTAGATGGCAAGGGCGAGAATCGAATCATAATTATTCCAGGCGCGAATCATGAGATTGAAATTACTAAAGCTTTAGAGGCAATCAATTCAATAAAGGATTTATCTGTTGTGGTTGCCCAATGTGAAATTAAGCAAGAAGTAACTCTTGCTGCATTCAAGGCTGCTAAGGCACGTGGTTGTATAACTATTTTGAATCCTGCCCCATATCAAGAGATCTCGGCTGAACTATTAGCGTTGTGTGATTGGATTATTCCCAACGAGACTGAATTCCGCGAGCTTCATGGAGAGTTACCAGCAAGTGATGAAATTCTAAGAAACTTTAGACCTGGTAAAAATTCGATTGTGACGCTTGGTAGCCAAGGCGCTGTCTTTATTTCAGCTGAAGGTCACGTGACTAAAGTTGGTGCGCCAAAAGTTACCGCAGTTGACACAACAGGTGCTGGTGATGCATTTGTAGGGACATTTGCGTTCTCACTTGCCAGTGGAAAAGACCCTGTGACTGCAATGACTCTGGGCGTTAACGTTGCATCATTTAGTGTTACTAGAAAAGGTGCACAATCTTCCTACCCAGATCAAGCAGAGATTGCAACGCTTTCATAACCACGCAAAACAAAGGTTGGCCTGCGTACCGCTTCTCCTGCTAATTGCATAGCTGGATATTTTTCCCACAAGGCAGGCAATGAAACGCTCATCTCAAGTCGAGCTAATGGAGCTCCCAAGCAGAAGTGAATACCTGCGCCAAAACCAATATGAGGATTTGGATCACGGGTTAAATCCATGGAATCTGGGCTAGAAAACACTGTTTCATCACGGTTTGCAGAGCCAATAAGGGCCGCGATCTTTTGTCCTTCTTTGATCGATACTCCCCCAAGTTCGGTATCTGCCGTTGCCGTGCGCTCAAACAAATGCAATGGCGCATCAAAGCGCATGAACTCTTCAAGAGCAGTATCAGTGATTCCACGAGGATTATTGCGTAGTAAAGCAACTTGATCTGAGCGCTGCAGGGCAGCAACCATTCCATTGCCAAAGGCGTTCACACTTGCCTCATGTCCAGCGTTTAGTAGCAAGACACAAGTGGCCACTAATTCGTGCATGTTTAATTTCTCGCCATTTTCTTCAACACTTGCAAGATCTGATATCAAATCCGCACCCGGCGTCTTCTTGCGACTCTCAGCTAAATTACGAACATAATCAGCAAACTCTCGTGCAGCAATCTTTGCTTCATTTTGGTATTGCACGCTTGGATTTACTTCATACATCTTCACAATTGCCTGTGACCATGGTCGCAGTAAATGTTCTTCAGATTCTGGGAAACCTAAAAGATCGGCGATGATCTTTACTGGCAAGGGTTCGGCGTAATCTGCAATTAAATCAAAAGTCTGACCTGACTTAACCTTTTGATCAATTGCCTCAAGTAGTTGCTCAGTGATGCGACCGACAGCTGGGCGCATTCCTTCAATCTTTTGGCGGTTAAAGGCTTTAGCAACGAGTGATCGAAGTCGAGTGTGTTTTGGAGGTTCGCTATCTAAAATTGAATCTGCATGGAGCCAGTTAAAGATCTCCCATTCAAACTCCGGGCTCTTTTCTTTGAAAATTCTTCCTAAGGACTTATTTCGAAAAACATCATTCGCATCAACATGTCTGGCTGCTAGGAACATCTGCATGCCTTCATGCCACACAGGTTGACCTTCAGAACGAAGTTCTTTCAGCGCTGGGTATGGGTTAGATACAAAGGCTGGGTCGTTAAAATCAATCATGAACCAGATGAAACCTTTGCATAGCCTGGCTTGATGACTTGTTCGATGATCTTTAAGCGCTCTGGATATGGGATAAATGCACTTTTCATAGCGTTTATGGTGACTCTCTGCAGTTCTGCAAAATCCCAATTAAATGCTTTAACCGCCTCCTCCATCTCAAAAGACATGGAAGTTTGGCTCATCAGACGATTATCAGTGTTGAGGGTTATTCGAAAACGAAGCTTTGCCAAAACACCGATTGGATGTTCGGCATAACTTGCAGCCGCCCCTGTTTGAAGATTTGAAGTTGGGCAAAGCTCAAGTGGAATTCGACGGTCCCGAACATAGGATGCTAGACGACCTAATTGTGGTTGAGCACCTGAGAAATCGATGTCATCTATGATTCGAACTCCGTGACCTAAACGTTCGGCTCCGCAGAGTTGGATCGCTTCCCAGATTGACGGTATTCCATAGGCTTCGCCGGCGTGGATAGTGAAATGGGCATCTTCTTTACGAAGATAATCAAAAGTATCTTTCTGATCAGATGGCGGGAAGCCATCTTCGGGTCCTGCGATATCAAATCCAACAACGCCCTTGTCGCGGTACTTAACAACTAGTTCTGCAACTTCTTGTGAGTTTTGGTTTTGACGCATTCCACATAATAAGGAACGCACAACAATTGGATGACCTTCGGCAATTGCCTCTTTCATTCCAATTTCATATCCTTCAAGTGTTGCTTCAACAACGTCGGACATGGATAAGCCTCGTCCAGTAAACAATTCAGGTGCACCGCGAACTTCGGCGTAAACAACACCATCACGTGCAAGATCTAATGCGCACTCACGTGCCACCCTAATGATGTCTTCACGGCGTTGCATCACAGCAATTGTGTGAGAAAAAGTTTCTAAGTACCGGACTAACGATCCCGAGTCACAGCTTTCGCGAAACCAAGATGCAAGTTCTGTAGCATCATGAGTTGGAAGGGCGGTGTACCCAATCTCTTGGGCAATATCAATTATTGTTTGTGGCCGTAGCCCACCATCAAGGTGATCATGCAATAACACCTTTGGAACTAATTTGATGTGGTCCTTAGTAGGAATGCTGTTCATTGACATTTTTGCCCCTTAATCAACAATACGTTCAATAACTAACGGCAGGCGATCGATACCACCGGCTGGTATCGAACCAATGGTCACAGAGTTCTCCAGTGACTCCAAAGCCCTGGCAAAGGCCGCTGGAGTGTCTGTATGGAGCGTGTAGAGCGGTGATCCAGCCTGTATTGCCTCGCCCGGCTTAGCGTGAATCTCGATTCCAGCACCAGCTTGGACCGCCTCGCCCTGACGAGATCGCCCAGCACCCAAGCGCCACGCAGCCATCCCAACCTTCATCGCATCCATCGACAGAATTGTTCCAGAGCTTTGGGCAGTCACAACAGTATTTTCTTTAGCAACTGGAAGCTTTGCATCAGGATCGCCACCTTGGGCCGAAATCATCTGACGCCACACATCCATAGCCTTACCATTTTTTAATGCAGCAGCCGGATCTGCTCCCTTAATTCCAACTAGCTCTAACATTTCTTGCGCCAACAAAACAGTGAGTTCGACAATGTCAGATGGTCCCCCGCCAGCCAAGACTTCTACAGATTCACGAATTTCCAGAGCATTACCAGCTGTCAATCCCAGAGGAATATCCATGGCTGTAACTAATGCGACGGTATTTACACCTGCGCGCTTTCCTAGCCCAACCATGACGTGTGCAAGCTCTTTCGCTTTCTCTGGATCGCTCATGAAGGCACCGGCGCCAGTTTTAACATCCAACACAAGCGCGCTAGTTCCTTCCGCGATTTTCTTGCTCATAATTGATGATGCAATCAAAGGAATTGCTTCAACAGTTGCCGTCACATCTCGCAGTGCATACAACTTTTTATCAGCAGGAGCTAATCCCGCACCTGCAGCACATATTACTGCGCCACAATCTTGTAGAACTTTCAGCATCTCTTCATTAGATAAAGTTGCGCGCCATCCTGGAATAGATTCCAATTTATCTAAAGTTCCACCAGTGTGCCCAAGACCTCGACCAGATAATTGTGGAACCGCTGCGCCGCATGCTGCAACAAGAGGTGCAAGTGGCAAAGTAATTTTGTCACCAACTCCTCCAGTTGAGTGCTTATCAACTGTTGGGCGTGAGAGCGCCGACCAATTCATGCGCTCTCCACTATTGATCATGGCATCGGTCCATCGTGATATTTCGCGATTTTCCATTCCATTAAGCAGGATAGCCATCAACAGAGCAGACATTTGTTCATCGGCAACAGCGCCTCGCGTATAGGCATCAATGACCCAGTCAATTTGAGGATCTGTTAAAGAATGGTGATCACGCTTTGCCGCAATGATTTCAGCGGCTGAAAATGCTTCAATCACTTAACGCTCGTTGCGGTCTAAATCATCTGGACCAAAGGCCCAAGGCAGCATTGCAGACATTTTTTGTGGTCCATCATCTGTCATCAGCAGCGCTTCAGGGCCACCATGTTCAAATAACAATTGGCGACAACGACCACATGGGGCTAAATAGTTTCCTTGACCATCAACGCAAACAACGGCTATTAAACGTCCACCGCCTGTTGAAATTAGATTTGAAACTAATCCGCACTCAGCACAAAGCCCAACTCCATAGCTCGCGTTCTCAACATTACATCCAGTTGCAATCCGTCCGTCGCTTACAAGTGCTGCAACACCCACTGGAAACTTTGAATACGGTGCGTAGGCATTCTTCATAGCGCTAATTGCTTCTTGGTGAATCTGATCCCAATTGATCTGGGTCATCGCATGCCGCCTCGCCGGTATGGCAATCCATCTGCAGCCGGCATTCGCAAACGTTGAGATGCAAGTGACAAAACAAGAAGTGTTGCAATATATGGAGTCATTGTGACAAGTTGTCCAGGTAATTCATCGACTGCAAAGTAGAACCATACAAATCCTACTGCCATCACACCACTTATCGCCGCACTTAACATCTTTCCTCGCCTGATATTTTTATACACAAGGAAGCCAAGAATTGCTGCTACTAACAAGATAAGAGCATGAATTGATTCTGAATCACGAAGCTGCAATGCATCTGCAAAACCAAAGAGCGCAGCGCCAGCAAAAATTCCGCCTGGTCGGTAATTACCAAACAACAATGCAGCAAGGCCAATATATCCACGGCCTGCAACCTGATTTTCTTGATAATGATTAGCAGCCACGATTGCCAAGAAGCCACCACCAAGACCTGCAAGCCCACCCGAAATCAATACACCTGCATATTTCATGGCATAAACATTTACACCAAGAGATTCAGCTGCAACAGGTGCTTCACCGGCACTGCGAAGACGCAAACCAAAAGGTGTCTTCCATAAGATAAAGAAGGACAGTGGAATGATGAGAACTGCGATAAGGGTTACATAAGAAAGATCACCAGTTACGCCTCGAAGCACACCAAATAGATCTGAGATCAAAAACCAGTGCTTTTCAGCGATTGGAGTCAATACATCTGGGCTTTGCCAGCCAGGAAAATTGGGGGTGTTAAATCCCATTATGTCGGGAGTATTCCAACTTGGTATTTGGCCACCTGAAAGTACCGGAATACGGAGATTTGAAATTGGATCTACATCTGGAGATTGAGACGGACCAGGCCATGATCCACCTTGATATAAAATTGTTGAGAGGTAGCGCACGAGACCTGCTGCCATGATATTGATTGCAACACCTGACACAACATGGTCAACACCAAATGAAACTGTTGCCACCGCATGCAAGAGAGCACCTACTGCACCAAAAATAATTGCAGCAAACAATCCGATCCAAGGTCCGTGCTGGGAACCAATAAATCCACCAGCCCATGCACCTAAAATCATCATTCCTTCAAGACCGATATTTACTACACCTGCACGCTCTGAGAACAATCCACCGAGTCCGGCCAAGATGATCGGCACTGAAAGTAACAATGCAGCCGATACAGTGCCAACACTTGTTAATTCTGTTGCGCCAGTGATTAATCGAATTATTGATATGAGCAACAAAAGATATGTTGCATTCAAAAGTAACTTGGTGGCTTTGTTTTTCATGCTGCGACCACCTTTGCAAGCTCTTTGCTTTGTAAGGTCAATTTCAATCTACGCACCACTTCATAGGCAATAACAGAACTGAGCAAGATAGAGCCTTGCATAATTACATATGTTTCTGGTGCGATATCAATCAATTCAAGAGCACGTGAACTCACCTCAAGGAAGCCAAATAGCAGTGCGCTAAATGCCATGCCACCTGCAGAGTTACGCCCCAAGAGTGCAACTGCAATAGCAGAAAAACCAATACCTGATCGGAATCCCATGTTGTATGCATGGGTTTCACCAAGTACCGCAGGTAGCCCGGATAGGCCTGCTATCGCACCAGAAATTACTAGTGCAATAAATGTCATTTTCTTTGAATTCACACCGCTGACTCGTGCAGCAATTGGATTTGCACCTGACGCGCGGAGTTCGAAACCAAACCGTGTGCGGTTGACTACAAACCAAAATATAAATCCCAATGCGATAGCAACGAGGATCATTCCATTAATGCTTCCGCCAGGTTGTTCAGGTACTCCCAATTTTGTTAGCAGAGGCACCAAATCAGGAAACCACGCTGACTCTGGAAGCTCTTTAGTGGATAAGTTGTTTGAACCCTCATTAATGACTGCAAAGTATTTTGAGAACAAGAAGGAAGTCACTCCAACGGCCAAACTATTCAACATGATGGTTGAGATAACCTCATTAACACCTCGCTTGACCTTAAGGTAAGCGGCAATTGAGGCCCACAAACCACCGACTGTCATTGCAATGATAAATACAGCAAGAACATGAAGCACTGGCGGCAAGGTAAACATCGCGCCGATATAAGCGCTAAATAGTGCAGCTAATCGAAGTTGTCCTTCTACGCCAATGTTAAACAGACCGGCACGAAATGTAACTGCAATAGCAATTGCTGCGATGTAATAAGGGGTTGCAGTGTTCAAGACCTCCATAAGAGATCCGCCCTCTGTTCCAAATTCCCACATCGTCTTGTAAGCCAAAAATGGTGATTTATTCGACGCAAGAACTGCAAGGCTTGATACAAATATTGAAACTACTGCAGCTGCAAGAGGAGCTGCTAGTGCTAGAGCGATCTTTTGGGGCGTTAGTTGTTTCATGCTGCACCAGTCATTGCTGAGCCAAGTTGCTCGAGAGTAATTTTTTGAGGATCTAGCTCAGCGGTTATTGCACCGCGCAACATAACAAATAATCTGTCGGACATTCCTACGAGCTCTTCAAGGTCGGCGGATATCAATACAATCGCCATTCCCTTTGAGCGAGCTTCACGAAGAACTTCCCAAATTGCACCCTGTGCTCCAACATCAACACCGCGTGTTGGGTGAGATGCAACAAGAAGTGCGGGTGCTTTACTCATTTCGCGACCTACAATAAATTTCTGTTGGTTACCACCAGATAGTGCTGCTGCAGCTGTCATAGGTCCCGGCGCACGAACATCAAACTCTTCCATGATCCGCTTTGTGTCTTCAATGGTTGCTTTCTTATCTAATATAAAGCCGCGCATCACTGGCTTGCCACGTTGGTGACCTAAAATTCTGTTCTCCCACAACGGTGAAGACATCATGAGCGCCTGACGTTGTCGATCTTCTGGGATTAATCCAATACCCAGATCATGGCGATGGGCCACACTCATATGATCGATGATTGAACCTTGAAACTCAATTGATCCTGTGTAGTCACGTAATCCCATGATTGCTTCTACCAGCTCTGCCTGCCCGTTTCCTTCAACCCCTGCGATACCCACAACTTCGCCAGCATGTAAATTGAAAGTGATATGTGAAATCAAATCACGACTTCCAGTTGCAGTCGGAATTGAAACATCCTTAAGCGCCAAAGTAACTTCAGATCGACGAGTGTCTCCGTGTGTTGTTGGTTGGGGTAGTTCGCTACCAACCATGAGTTCTGCTAATTGACGAGCAGTTACATCTTTTGCTTTCACTTCAGCAACGGTCTCGCCTGCGCGAACAACCGTGACATCATCGGCAACTCGCAATACTTCATCAAGCTTGTGTGAAATAAAAATAACAGCCATTCCTTTTGCGCGCAGGCCTTGTAGCGCTCCGAAGAGATCATCAACCTCTTGCGGGACCAGAACTGCCGTTGGTTCATCAAAAATCAAAATATTTGCACCGCGAAATAGCACCTTCAAAATTTCTACTCTTTGACGCTGCCCAACACCAAGTTCCTCCACCAAAACATCTGGGTCGACATCAAGGCCATACGCCTTAGACATTTCAGCAACCTTTGCACGAGCTGCTTTAAAATCAATTGTGACGCCGTGTTGTGGCTCTGCGCCAAGAATAATATTTTCAAGAACAGTGAAGTTATCTGCCAACATGAAGTGCTGATGCACCATGCCAATTCCTAGTTCAATTGCATCGTTGGGGTTCTTCAAATTAACGGCTTTGCCATTAACTAAGATCTCACCACTATCAGGATGCTGCATTCCATACAGAATCTTCATTACTGTAGATTTTCCAGCACCATTTTCGCCAACAAGAGCGTGGACTGTGCCAGTTTCAACTTTCATCGAAACATCTTTATTAGCAACTACGCCTGGAAAGCGCTTGGTGATGTGTCGCAGTTCAACTGCTACTGACACTTAAACTCTCCTTTGACTAAGTTACTACTAGGGAAAAACATTTGGCCCAACAAGGAGATTTAACTCCATTGCTGGGCCAAACGCCACTACATACTCAGTTCTACAAAGCGATTATGGCTTTGTTGGAACCTTGATCTTGCCAGACTTGATTGCAGCTGCTGCCTTATCAATCTGAGCCTTGTACTTGTTGATGTATCCACCTGTGTATGAAACGCCAACGCCACCAAGTGATAGGTCGTAACGACGACCGTAGATACCTGACTCGTCGATGATGTCGTTAACAGATGATCCTGCAACTGCTGTTGCAATAACATCGTAAACAGCTGTATCTACACGCTTAATCATTGATGTAAGCATGTTCTTCTTCTCAGCAGCTGAAGCTGTAAGGATCTGGTCAGAGTCAACTCCGATAGTCCAAACCTTCTTGCCAGCCTTTGCAGCATCTGTTGCAGCTGCGAAGTTACCCGCACCTGATCCACCTGCTGCTGAGTAAATAACATCTGCGCCCTTATCGATCATTCCCTTAGCAATAACCTTTGCCTTAGCTGGGTCATTGAAGCCAGAGAAATCAGGGAACTCAGTTACGTACTTAACGTCAACTGTTACCTTCTTGTTTGTTGCCTTAACACCAGCAACGAATCCTGCTTCGAACTTCTGTAGTAGAGGAATACGAACTCCACCGATGTAACCTACCTTGCCTGACTTTGAAGCAAGAGCTGCTGCTACACCTGCAAGGTATGAACCCTGCTCTTCAGCGAAGATAAGACCGGCAACGTTGAGTAGATCAACTGAAGCATCATCGATGATTGCAAACTGTGTGTTTGGGTAATCTGATGCAACTGCCTTGATTGGTCCTGCATAGAGGAATCCAACAGCGATGATTGGGTTGTAACCAGCCTTAGCCAGCAAACGAAGCTTGTCTTCGCGCTCTGAGTCTGTTCCCTGTGTAACTGTTACTTCCTTAGCTGTAACACCAAACTTCTTCTTTGCTCGATCTAGACCAGCTGCTGCTGAATCGTTGAATGACTTATCGCCACGTCCACCGATGTCATAAGCAAGGCCAACTTTTACCTTTGATGCTGCTGTTGCTGATGGAGCAACAAATGTTGTTGCCACCAAAACAGTTGCAGCAACAACTGCTACAAGACGAAATACTTTCTTCAATTTTCCTCCAAGGATTCAAGGGGATCTTCAATACCTGCTTTTCAGGGCACATAATGAAGCTTTGTGTAATTGGGAGCCTATTACTTGAGCGTGATTAAACTCAAGACGCCAGCCATTATTTTGGTATCAGCGGTGTAACGTTTTTGAGAAACTCTCAACTAGGGGTTGAGATAATGGCTTAATTACTTCACTAAACCTAAGTTTTTATAGGCGTCTTGGAGGGTCACAGAGGCCACAGCGCGTGCTTTTTCAGCACCTTCGTGCAGCAGATCAATCAGGTGCTTTTCATCCTCTAGAAGCTCCAGCGCCTTGGCTCTGATTGGTCGGAAGTACTCGACTACTACCTCGGCAACAGCCCCCTTAAAGTCGCCATATCCCTTGCCCGCAAACTGATTTTCTAGATCTGCAATTGAAGTTCCCGATAGTGATGAATGGATTGTTAGCAAATTACTAATGCCCGGCTTTTCTTTCTCATCAAATGTAACTTCACGGCCCGCATCCGTTGCCGCGCTTTTAATTTTCTTTGTATTTGCCTCAGGTGTGTCCATAAGTTCAAGGACACCTGCTGCAGAACCAGATGATTTGCTCATTTTTGCTGTCGGCTCTTGAAGATCATAAATCTTTGCCCCAGCTTTAAGAATGTAGCCCTCTGGCAATCTGAAAGTTTCACCAAATCGTGAATTAAAACGAGTAGCCAAATCACGAGTTAATTCAACGTGTTGGCGTTGATCTTCTCCGACTGGAACATAATGTGCTTGATACAAAAGAATGTCGGCCGCTTGCAACATCGGATAAGTAAACAACCCAACCCGCGCAGTATCTGCCCCGCCCTTTGCAGATTTATCCTTGAACTGAGTCATGCGACTTGCTTCGCCAAAGCCTGCAAGGCACTCCATGATCCATCCCAATTGATTATGTTCTGCAACATGGGACTGCACAAAGAGCGTGGACTTCTCAGGTGAGATACCAAGTGCAATTAATTGCGCAGCAGATGACAAAGTCCGCTTTCTAAACAAGGCCGGCTCGATTTCACCAGTGAGTGCATGTAAATCAACGATGCAGTAAAAAGCATCATTGCCTTCTTGGAGTTCAACCCATTGCTTGAGTGCACCTAAGTAGTTGCCAAGGTGGAAGGAGTCACTTGTTGGCTGAATGCCGGAGAGAACTCGCTTCTGTGTCATGGACACAATTCTTTCACAGTTAAGCAGACCGCGAGATCAATAGCTGACCCGCGCGTTTACCTTCCATGGTTAACACCGTGATTCTTATGCCATTGACCTTAACAACGTCGTGCTCGCGTGGGATTCGGCCCAAGAAATGCATCACAAAGCCACTTGCTGTCTCATAAGGTCCTTCTGGGATATCCAATTTGGTCTGTTCCAGTAAATCCTCAATAGAAATCAGGCCATCTACTTCGAAGTCTCCTGTGCGCTCTTCTTGAGAAATTTCATCATCGTGCTCGTCATATTCATCACGAATATCTCCGACAAGGACTTCGACCAAATCCTCAAGTGTCACGATTCCATCTGTGCCACCGTATTCATCTAAAACAATTGCAAGGTGCTGCCCTTGCATACGCATTTCAGTGAGGGCTGGCAAGATGCCTTTTGTTCCAGGCAAATACATAATGTTTCGAGCTAGCTCAACGATCTTGGTGCCCTTAGATGCAAGAGATGTGTCCAATAAATCGCGGACATGTATGAAACCAACAACCTCATCTGATGAACCGCGAACAACTGGGTATCGCGAATGTGCTTTATCAACTGCTAGTTCAATAGCTTTACCAACAGTCAATGAAGCATCCATGAAATCAACTTCGGTGCGGGGCACCATAACTTCATGGATCTGACGCTCTGAGGCGTTAAATACTTCTTCAACAATGTCGCGTTCTTCTGCCGTCAATGCAGCATGGCCAGCAACCAAATCAAGTAGCTCTTCTTCAGACATTTGGCTACGTTGTTCTTTGGGGTCAACGCCAAATGCGCGCACCACAAAATCTGTTGACTTTGAAAGCAACCAAATAATCGGCCGGAAAACATTTGCGACAATGTTAATAGTTCCAGCAGTTCTCATAGCTATTTCTTCAGCTCTAAAAAGTGCAACCCTCTTTGGCACAAGCTCACCAAAAACCAGTGAGAAGTAGGCGATCACTAATGTGACACCGATGAGTGAAATTGTCGTACTCCATGCAGACGAGATGCCTAAGGACTTAAGCCATGGAATTACGTAGTCGCCCAACTGATCTGCACCCAATGCTGCAGAAAGAAATCCGCTAACAGTCACACCGATTTGAACAGCTGCCAATAAACGGTTGGGGTGTTCGGCAAGGGCTGCAACGCGAGCGCCGCGTTTTCCACGGGTTGCGATTTGGCGCACCTGACTATCTCGAAGAGAGATGAGGGCGATTTCTGCAGCAACGAAAAAAGCGGCCAGAATAATCAGGCCAGCGATGGTTGCTAGGTCAGCGAACAGTGAAGCCAACGAGGGAGGTTCCATTATGTGAAAAGTATACGATCTCACAGCCACGGCGCGTAGCGGGATCTTCCCTTAAACCGCCTTTATGCGTAACCTAGCGCCGTTGGCCAACCGGCCATCACCTTCATCCTCGGACCGTCGGGCACGTACCTGCCCGGAGAAGGAGAGAAATCTCATGGCATCAGTAGTTTTTGATGGCGCATCACGTATCTACCCAGGAACAACAGCACCTGCAGTCGACAAGTTAAACCTCACTGTTAATGATGGCGAGTTTTTAGTTCTTGTTGGCCCATCAGGTTGCGGTAAATCAACATCACTTCGTATGTTGGCAGGACTTGAAGAGATCGATGGCGGCCGTATTTTAATTGGCGATCGCGATGTAACAAATGTTGCACCAAAAGATCGCGACATCGCGATGGTGTTCCAGTCTTATGCACTGTATCCACACATGACAGTTGCAGAGAACATGGGATTTGCATTAAAGATCGCAGGAACTCCAAAAGAAGAACGCCAACGTCGCGTCCTTGAAGCAGCAAAGTTGCTTGACCTCGAGCCATATCTAGAACGTAAGCCAAAAGCACTTTCTGGTGGACAACGTCAGCGCGTTGCAATGGGTCGCGCAATTGTTCGTGAGCCACAAGTGTTCCTTATGGATGAGCCGCTTTCAAACCTTGATGCGAAGTTGCGTGTTGCAACTCGTACACAGATTGCTGCCTTGCAGCGTCGTCTAGGAATCACCACTGTTTATGTAACGCACGATCAAGTTGAAGCTATGACTATGGGCGACCGTGTTGCAGTTCTCAAGGATGGAATACTTCAGCAAGTTGATACACCTCGTAATCTTTATGACAACCCAGCAAATGCTTTCGTTGCAGGTTTCATTGGCTCACCAGCAATGAACCTATTGATTGCACCTGTTAAGGGCGGCAAGGCAATGCTTGGAGATTTAGCAATTAGTGTTCCAGCATCGGCAGGCTCATCTGTAACAGTTGGTGTTCGCCCAGAAGGCTTCACACCATCTGCAAAGGGTTTCCATGTTCTTGTAGAAGTTGTTGAAGAACTTGGTTCTGATGCCTTCGTATACGGAAAGCCTGCTGATTCAACAGTCTCATTTGCTAACTCATCAGATGAAGGTGCGCAAGTAATTGTTCGCTGGGATCCAAAGAACCCTCCAAAGCCAGGACAGACAATTACAGTCGAGGCCGTTAAGGGATCTGTTCACTTGTTCAACTCTGAAACAGGTGAGCGCGTTTAATTCTTTCAAGTAAAAAACCCGCGGTGGCCAGTGGCTACCGCGGGTTTTTTAGTGTTCTAGAGCTGTTAAGCCATTGCCTTCTTCAAGTTCTCATCAATTGAGTTCAAGAACTCTTGTGTTGTTTGGTATGGAGCAGTTTTTGAAATCAGAAGTGACAAGTCCTTTGTCATCTTTCCTTGTTCAACAGTTTCAATACATACGCGCTCAAGAGTTGCGCAGAAATTGGCAAGCTCTGCATTGTTATCAAGCTTTGCACGGTGTGCAAGGCCTTGAGTCCACGCAAAGATTGAGGCAATTGGGTTAGTTGATGTCGCCTTACCCGCTTGGTGATCACGGTAGTGACGTGTCACAGTTCCGTGAGCAGCCTCTGACTCGCAGATCTTTCCATCTGGCGTCATCAAAACTGATGTCATCAATCCAAGTGATCCATAACCTTGCGCAACGGTGTCGGACTGAACATCGCCGTCGTAATTTTTACATGCCCAGACATATCCACCATCCATGCGCAATGACATGGCGACCATGTCATCAATCAGGCGATGCTCATACCAAATTCCAGCAGCCTCAAATTGAGTCTTAAACTCTGCTTGGTAGATTTCTTCAAAGATGTCCTTGAATCGACCGTCATAGGCCTTAAGGATTGTGTTTTTAGTTGAGAGATAAACAGGGAACTTACGTAGAAGTCCATAGTTCAGGGATGCACGTGCAAAGTCGCGAATTGAATCATCGACGTTATACATAGCCATCGCAACACCAGATGATTCAAAATTGAAAACCTCTGTGTTAATTGGTGCTGATCCATCTTCTGGCACAAATGAGATTGTTAGCTTTCCTGGACCCGGAACTTTGAAATCGGTTGCTCGGTACTGATCACCAAAAGCGTGACGGCCGATAACAATTGGCTTAGTCCAATGTGGGACCAAGCGAGGAACATTGCTGATAATGATTGGTTCGCGGAAAATCACGCCACCAAGAATGTTACGGATAGTCCCGTTAGGAGACTTCCACATTTTCTTGAGCCCAAACTCTTCAACACGTGCTTCATCTGGAGTGATAGTTGCGCACTTGATTCCAACGCCGTGCTTTTGAATTGCGCGTGCAGAATCAATGGTTACCTGATCATCGGTTGCATCACGATGCTCCATGCCCAAGTCGTAGTACTCAAGGTTCACATCCAAGTAAGGCAGGATCAAGGAATCCTTAATGAACTGCCACATAATGCGCGTCATTTCATCGCCATCTAATTCGACGACTGTGCCCGTTACTTTGATCTTGCTCATTGTCTCTCCCTTATTTGTGCAGCTAGAAATTACTTAGAGTGCTTGGACATCTGCTTGTTTTGCACGAACTGCTTCTGCTGCCTCTTTGAGGGCTGCAACCTCTGAATCAGTCAATGCTCCTTCAACAACTTTCTTGATGCCTGTGCGACCGATCTCGGCTTCAACGCCCAAATACACACCGGAAATTCCGTACTCGCCATCTACCCAAGCACACACAGGCATTACTGCACCTGAATCTTCGATAACAGCTTTAGCCATACGAGCGGCTGCTGCAGAAGGAGCGTAATAAGCAGAACCTGTTTTAAGTAGTGCAACAACTTCTGCACCACCATTGCGCGTGCGATCTACTAGATCTGCAATCTCTTCTTGAGACAAAAGATCTGTTAAAGGCTTGCCATCTACGGTGCAACGACTTGGAACTGGAACCATGGTGTCTCCATGTGAACCAAGTGTGAGTGTTTTAACAGAAGCAACTTTTACCCCAAGTTTTTCTGCAACAAAGTTTGTAAAGCGCGCAGTGTCCAACATTCCCGCCTGACCCATTACGCGGTTCTTTGGGAACCCTGTGGCAATTTGTGCAAGAGCGGTCATTTCATCAAGCGGGTTTGAAACCACAATGATTACCGCGTTTGGTGAATGCTTTGCAATATTTTCGGCAACACCACGAACGATTCCTGCATTCACGCCGATCAAATCCATACGACTCATGCCAGGTTTGCGAGGAAGTCCTGCGGTGATGACAACTACATCTGAATTAGCTGTTGCTTCATAGCCAGCACCTTCAGCAGTTGTTGTTGCACCAATTATTTTTGTTTCAAAACCTTCAATTGAACGTGATTGGTTTAGGTCCAAAGCCAAACCTTCAGGCTTTCCTTCTACGATATCTGTTAGAACGACGGTATCAAAAAGATCATATTCAGCTAAACGAAGAGCTGTTGTTGAACCATAGAAACCTGCACCGACTACTGTGACTTTGCCACTCATAGCGACTCCATTCATGCGTAATTGCGAATAGGTGAACTCTATCGTCCACGAGGAAGTGCAATTGCCAGCGCAAAAAGGGCTAATGCGATAACAATGGGTAAATAAAACTCTATACGGCGAAAATTACGAGATTTGAGTGCGATCCCCAAGGTGCCTGCGGCGATAAAAAGTGATCCACCTCGCACTATGCCAGTGGCTCCAAGAATCACCCCGACAAGGACTGCCGCGTAGCTAAATGAAGAAAGTAAACGATCGTTTAACTGCATGCATCAACCACATTAGTTAGCAACATGGCACGAGTCATTGGACCAACCCCACCCGGCATTGGTGAAACGTATGAAGCCTTCTCAAATACCCCAGGACACACATCTCCCTCTAAGCCTTCTGGTGTGCGCGAGATACCAACATCAATTACTACCGCGCCTTCTTTAATCATTTCGGCTTTTAAGAAATGTGACTGCCCAATTGCAGCAACGACTATGTCAGCATTTTTTGTATGCAATGTTAAATCTCTTGTGCCAGTGTGCGTCAAGGTTACAGTTGCATTTTCTTGCTTACGAGTTAGCAGCAGCCCAAGTGGACGACCAACAGTTAACCCACGTCCAATAACAGTTACTTCGGCACCTTTGGTTGAAATCTTATAGTGATCAAGTAACGCAACAATTGCACGCGGTGTGCATGGCAATGGTGCGTCATAACCTGCAACTAAACGACCAAGATTTAAAGGATGTAAGCCATCGGCATCTTTGTCAGGATCAATTGCTTCTAGAACTCTTTGAGTGCTGATTCCTTGTGGCAATGGCAGTTGCACGATGTATCCGGTGCACTCCTTAGATGAATTCAGATCTGCAATAGCAGCCAAAACATCTCTTTCAGTTGCACTTTCAGGCAGATCAACTCGGATTGAGTTGATTCCAACCTCTTTGCAATCGCGATGTTTTCCACCAACATATGAAAGTGAACCAGGATCCGTTCCCACTAAAACAGTTCCAAGACCTGGTGTAATTCCTTTAGCTTTAAGCGCTGCTACACGAGTTGTTAGCTCGGCCTTAATGGAAGATGCAAATGCTTTGCCATCTAAAATCTGTGCGCTCATGGTTAAACCCTATCTATTTATGCGTGTGAAAAATGTCGGGTTCCGGTGAAGAACATCGCAATTCCACCCTTTTGTGCTGCTGCAATTACCTCTTCATCGCGCACACTTCCGCCCGGCTGTACAACAGCTACCACGCCAGCATCAATCAAGATTTGTAGACCATCTGCAAATGGGAAGAAGGCATCACTTGCCGCAACAGATCCATTGACTCGACCACCTGCCCGAGAAACTGCAAGGCGTGCAGAATCAACGCGGTTAACTTGACCCATTCCAATGCCGACTGAAGCAGTGCCCTTAGCCAACAAAATTGCATTGCTTTTTACTGAACGAACACTGCGCCAAGCAAATTCAAGATCCTTCAAAGTCTGCACATCAACTGGATCACCACTTACCTGCTTCCAATTCAAAGGTGAGTCCCCATCTGCATCAATTACATCAGTTTCTTGAAGAAGTACTCCACCAGACACCGGGCGTAATTCGAAAGGATTAATCTCAGTCACATCACACTTTAAAATTCGAATTGATGGTTTTTTCATGAGAAGTTCTAGCGCATCCGCGTCGTAATCTGGAGCAATTAAGACTTCAGTAAAAATTTTTGATAATGGTTCTGCCATAGCAAGGTCTACTTTTCGGTTAGCTGCAACTACTCCCCCAAATGCAGAAACTGGATCGCATTCATGTGCGTGTTGATAGGCCACTGCAACGCCAAGTTCGCACACCGCAATGCCACACGGGTTTGCATGCTTCATGATTGCAACGGCTGGATCGCGATGGTCTAGCACTGCGCGCCATGCTGCTTCTGCATCTGTGTAATTATTAAATGACATTTCCTTGCCGTGTAATTGCTGTGCGCCAACAATGCCCGCTGGCCCACCTGAATAAATCGCAGCAGATTGATGGGGGTTCTCTCCGTATCGCAATGAATCTTCGCGATGCCAAATGCGCCCAAACCACTCAGGTAATTCCTTGGAGTCTGATTGGCCTAACCAGGTTGCGATTGCTAAGTCATACTCTGCTGTTGTTCGAAAAACTTCTAGTGCGAGTGTGCGTCGCTCGTCATCAGTAAATCCCCCAGCCTTTACCGCATCTAGAAGCTGGTCATATTGAGAAGTCTGACAAATAACAGCCACAGACCCATGATTCTTGGCTGCTCCGCGAAGCATAGATGGGCCACCAATATCAATCTGTTCGATGCAATCTTCAAAGTTTGCTCCAGATGCAATAGTTGCTGCAAATGGGTACAAGTTAATAATTACTAAATCAAAAGGTTGAATATCTAGTTCTGCTATTGCGGCAAGGTGCTCTGGATTATTCTGATCAGCCAATATTCCACCATGAATACGAGGATGGAGAGTCTTAACTCGGCCTCCCATAATTTCAGGAAAACCTGTATACGTACTAACTTCTGTGACTGCTATCCCTGAACTTGCTAAATTCTTGGCTGTCGAACCTGTCGATAATATTTCTATGCCGGCAGAACTTAAGGCATTACCAATTTCAATAAGTCGATCTTTGTCATAGACACTTAGTAATGCGCGGCGAATTTGTTTTCTCATCGAGAATTAGTCTCCAGTGTCGGCGTGATCAATCCAATGGTCGCAACTATGAGACCGCGTTCTACTTTCTTAATTCTCTCATGAAGTGTTGCCTCGTCATCTCCGGGCAACACCGGAACCTCCATTTGAGTAATGATTGGTCCGGTATCTACGCCTGCATCAACCCAATGAACTGTCACACCCGTCACGGTTACGCCAGCTGCCAATGCATCGCGCACTGCATGAGCACCAGGAAATTCGGGAAGTAATGCTGGATGACTGTTAATCGTTGGAAAGAAATTCACAAAGTCAGCAGACAGGATTTTCATGAATCCAGCACTAATTACCAAATCCGGCTGATACTGATTAACTTGATCAAAAAGTTGCTTGTCCCATGCGGCCCGGTCGTCCTTTAACTCGATGACGGAAGTATTAATTTTTGCTTGCCTAGCTCTATCCAACACCTTTGCATCTGCCTTATCTGAAACAACTGCAATGATCTGAATATCTAGATCTGTTGCATCAATGATGGCCTGTGTAATTGAACCAGTGCCAGAGGCAAGGATTACTACCCTCTTTCTCATCTGCGTTTAAACATTCGAGGCAGATATAGGGCTAAAGCAACGCCAACGGCTAACTCAACTGCAATCGCTAATGTGAACTTCCATGCAGAAACTCCCACGGTAGACATTGCATTAGTAATCAAAGCCCCACTGCTTAAGTAGCCAATGAATGCGGTCACAAGAACTGCAACAATCAGACTTTGCTGCAAAACCTTGAAGTTAAGAGCAATGGTCCAACTAGCAAGAAGCGCACCGGCAAAGATTACAAATGCGATTCCAAAGAGTGCCAGTGTTGATTTTCCTTCAGGCAGTGCACCTAATAAAGGCATTGCCGGCATCTTGTTGAGACGAAATGAGAGCGGGGAAACTAATGTGCCTGACCCAACGGCAAATCCAACGCCCGAGAAATAAGAAAGGGTGGCGACAATAGCGTTTGGTAAGTACAAAATATTTAGCATTAACAAAAGAATCCCGCCAAAGAATCCTGGCTCTAAGACTGTAGTTAGATTCTTAACCATCGGGATATTCAAGAGTAGGCCCAAGCCAAGGATGATAGAAGATGCGCCGAGTAGTAAGGCGATGATACGGGAACCAAACAAAAATCCTTGGCCTAATGCAACTTGGCGACCAACGGTAGCGCCAACTAATAACGTAAATGGTAAAACATAAATAACCGCGAAGTACCACACTGGTTTTACATCTTCTGTCTTTGAAAATACCGAAGCTAGTAATGCAACAAGGGTGTACCCGATTGCAAAGACTGCTCGCGCTTTACCAACTAAAGATGAATCGTTATCCAAACGTTCAATTGTGCGTGCAATGCCTCTGCGAATCGCAATAATTGGAAAAATTAGCGCCCCGAGTGGAAGGTATGAAAGATATCCCTCTAAGCCAGAAGGCGATAACGATAATGAAAAGGGAATTTGGTGAGAACCAATCCAAATCCACAGCGCTGCACGCAATGGATCTCCTGTATTTCCTGTTGCGCTACCCGCGGTTGTCCACGCAATAAGTGCAATAAATGAGATCGGTAGTAATAGCCACGCAACGCTACGCAGGACCTGGGGCAATGCTGCACCAAGTACCCGCGTGATCATTGTTATCGACCCAGAATTGCGCGTAACAAACGCGCGGTTTCGCTAGGTGTTTGGCCAACTTTTACGCCAGCTGCTTCTAATGCATCTTTCTTGCCTTGCGCAGTTCCTGAAGAACCAGAAACGATCGCACCAGCGTGACCCATTGTCTTGCCTTCAGGAGCTGTGAAACCTGCAACATATCCAACAACAGGCTTGGTTACGTACTCAGCGATAAATGCTGCTGCACGCTCTTCTGCATCGCCACCAATTTCACCAATCATTACAATCGCTGTTGTCTCTGGATCATCTTGGAATGCGCGCAAACAATCAATGTGTGTTGTTCCAATAACTGGATCTCCACCGATTCCAACCGCTGTACTAAAACCAATATCTCGTAACTCATACATCATTTGGTATGTGAGAGTTCCGGACTTTGACACCAAACCGATAGGACCGGCACCAGTAATGTCTGCAGGAATGATTCCAACATTAGATTTTCCGGGACTAATTAATCCTGGGCAGTTAGGGCCAATAATCTGAGTTGTGCCTTTTGTCTGCGAATATGCATAAAAGCTTGCTGAGTCATGAACAGGAATACCCTCAGTGATCACAACAACTATCGGCATCGTTGCATCAATTGCATCAATTACTGCTGCCTTTGCAAACTTTGGTGGAACAAAAACAACAGAAACATTTGCACCTGTTGCAGACATTGCTTCGGCTACGGTGTTGAAGACTGGAAGTTGGTGGCCATCGATATCGACGACTTGTCCACCCTTACCAGGTGTAACTCCACCGACAATTTTTGTTCCTGAAGCCAACATGCGTCGGGTGTGCTTGGTTCCTTCAGAACCGGTCATGCCCTGAACAATTACTTTGCTTGCATCATTAATGAAAATAGACATTACTTCGCCGCCAATTCTGCAGCGCGATTTGCTGCTCCATCCATAGTGTCTACCTGCTCAACCAATGGGTGCGCAGCCTTAGCCAAGATTGCGCGACCTTCAATAACATTATTGCCATCAAGTCGAACCACAATCGGCTTTGTTGCCTTTGGGCCAAGTAATTCAAGGGCTTGGACAATTCCGTTAGCAACAGCATCACATGCTGTGATTCCGCCAAACACATTGACGAAGACGCTCTTTACATCGGTATCGCCCAAAATTATTGAAAGGCCATCTGCCATGATTTGAGCAGATGCTCCCCCACCAATATCTAAAAAGTTTGCAGGGCGAACACCTCCATGCTTTTCTCCAGCGTAGGCAACAACATCTAATGTGCTCATTACAAGCCCAGCACCATTACCGATGATTCCAACCTGTCCATCAAGCTTTACGTAATTAAGACCTTTTTCCTTCGCAGCTGCCTCTAGAGGATTTTCTGCATCTTGGTCAACGAGTCCTTGGTGGTCTGGCTGACGGAAATCAGCATTGTCATCAAGAGTTACCTTGCCATCTAAAGCAATTACTTTTCCATCTTTTGTTTTCACCAAAGGATTCACTTCAACAAGGGTTGCATCTTCACCTTGGAATACATCCCATAGCTTGATAAGAACTTCTGCAACTTGATCCGCCACATCTGCAGGAAATGCCGCAGCTGCAACAATCTCTTTTGCCTTTGCATGTGAGATTCCATCAACTGCAGAGACAGGAATCTTTGCAAGCTTTTCAGGTGCAGTGTGTGCAACCTCTTCAATATCCATTCCACCTGAAACAGATGCCATAACAAGAAAGGTTCGGTTCGAACGATCTAACAAAATTGAAAGGTAGTACTCGGATTCAATAGGAGCTGCCGCTGCAATCATCACTGTGCGAACAGTGTGACCCTTGATATCCATTCCAAGGATTGCGCCTGCTTTTTCACGAGCATCCTGCGGATTTTCAGCCAGCTTTACACCGCCTGCTTTGCCGCGTCCACCAACTTTGACCTGTGCCTTAACTACTACCTTGCCACCGATTGCGGTCGCAGCTTTCTCTGCTTCATCAGCTGTTATTGCTATTGCTGCAGCTAAAACAGGTACGCCATGTTTTTCAAACATATCTCGGGCTTGGTATTCAAAGAGATCCACTGGGGCTCACAATCTATTGGCCGGCTATATACGGGGTAATCCTATAGTTTCTCAACAGGTGCATAACGCAGCAGTAATCGCTTCTCGCCGTATTGGCCGAAGTTAATTGTGGCCTCGGCTTTGTCGCCAGCCCCAGCAACAGCCACAACGGTGCCTAATCCGAATGTGTCATGTGACACACGCTCACCAACTGCAAGCTCCATAGCAACACTCTTTTTACCTGTGGCTCTTGGTGGCGGAGTTGTAGCGGTACGAGTGCGTGTAACAAGTGAAGGTGTCGATGAACGCCCTTGGTTGCGCCACTCAATTACATCCTCTGGAATTTCATCGAGAAAACGTGACGGTGGATTGTAATTTGGTGCTCCCCATGTTGAACGATATTCAGCACGTGAAATATAAAGACGTTGGCGGGCGCGAGTTAAACCAACATATGCAAGACGACGTTCTTCTTCAATCTCATCTTTTTCACCAAGAGTTCGTGAGTGAGGAAAAATTCCATCCTCCATTCCTGTGAGAAAGACTGTTGGGAACTCAAGGCCTTTGGCGGTGTGCAAGGTGATCATCGTGACAACTCCCCCGTGATCTTCACCTTCTGGAATTTCATCCGCATCTGCAACTAAGGAAACTTTTTCCAAAAATCCTGCTAATGAAATCTCTTCATCTTCACCAAGGTCTTCAAAGGGACGTTCTTCATACTCCATAGAAACAGCAACTAGTTCCTTTAAGTTTTCGACACGAACTTCATCTTGAGGATCGGTGCTATCGGCTAACTCTTTAAGTAACCCTGATTGTTCGAGGGCAGCTTCAACTATCACAGAAGGTTTTGTTTTTGCCTCTACCAACACCGCCAAAGCACTGACCATTGAAGTAAATTCATTGATTGCTTGTGCGGCACGGCTAGGGACAGATCCATTCTCACTCACCCGCAATAAGCCTTGCCAAAAAGAAATGTTGTTGTTGCGAGCGAACTCATCGACATAATCCAACGATGTGTCGCCAATGCCTCGCTTTGGCACATTTATGATTCTGCGCAGAGAGATTTCATCTTCTACATTTGCCAAGACCCGCAGATAGGCCAGCAAATCCTTTACTTCACGGCGTTCGTAAAATCGCAGACCTCCAACAACTTTATAGGGCAAAGCGTTGCGCATAAAGACTTCTTCAAACACACGAGATTGTGCATTAGTACGGTAGAAAATTGCTGTGTCCCCTGGCGTTGAAACCCCTTCACGCTGAAGAGAACGAATTTCATCTGCAATGAAGTTAGCCTCATCGTGTTCGCTCTCGGCCACATATCCTGTAAGTGGCGAACCAGCGCCGGCATCAGACCATAAGTTCTTCTCTTTGCGGCTCTCATTTTTGGTAATCACAGCATTAGCTGCGTTTAGAATGTTTTGGGTAGAACGATAATTTTGTTCAAGCAACACCGTACGGGCATTTGGGTAATCCAGTTCAAACTGCAAGATATTTCGAATTGTCGCCCCGCGGAAGCCATAAATTGATTGATCAGCATCGCCCACTACGCATAGCTCTGCAGGTGCTTGCCCTTCGAGATCGGTACCTACTAACTCTTTGACTAAGATGTACTGAGCGTGATTTGTGTCCTGATACTCATCAACTAACACATGGCGAAAACGGGATCTAAAGCGAGCTTTCGCCTCTGGATAACGCTGAAGCACTTCAACAGTTTTTAGAATTAAATCATCAAAATCCATTGCATTGGCACGTATTAATCGCTGTTGATACACGGAATACACATCGGCAACCACTTGCTCAAAGGGATTACTTGTCGCATTCAAGTAATCCTGGGGACCCAGCAATTCATTTTTAGCATTAGAAATCATTGATTGAAATTGGCGGGCGGGATAGCGCTTTGGATCTAAGTTCAATTCTTTAGCAACGATAGTAATAAGCCGTTGTGAATCAGCAGAGTCATAGATACTAAATGAGTTGCTATATCCAAGACGGGTTGCTTCTTGTCGCAAGATGCGAACGCAAGCAGAGTGAAAAGTTGAGACCCACATGGATTTTGCAATTGGGCCCACTAAATCGGCAACTCGTTCCTTCATTTCTCCGGCCGCTTTATTTGTGAAGGTAATTGCCAAAATCTGATACGGGGCCACATTTCTTCTGGACATTAAATATGCGATGCGACGAGTTAAAACGCGCGTCTTTCCAGATCCAGCACCAGCAACTACCAATAGTGGGCCGCCTGCATGTGTAACCGCCTCCGATTGCTGAGGGTTGAGTCCCTCAAGTAATGGATCGATTTCAGTCATGAGGATGAGTCTATTAGGCTTCATGTATGGAACCGATCGCAGATAACGAGATCAAGCGCGTCTTGGTCGTAAATGCCCACCCTGATGATTCAGACTTTGGAGCATCCGGAACTATTGCCCACTGGGTAAAAAAGGGAATTGAGGTTGCCTACGTTTTTTGCACCAATGGTGATCAAGGTGGCGAAGAGTCTGGTTTTACAAAAGAAGAGATGCCTGCAATCCGCCAACGTGAACAGCGCGCAGCTGGTGCTGCAATCGGAGTTACAGATATAACTTTCTTAAATTATGTAGATGGACACTTAGTTCCAACAATTGAGTTACGTAAAGATATTGTGCGACAGATTCGAATTTCTAAGCCAGACCGTATTGTGTGCCAGAGCCCAGAACGCAATTGGGACCGAATCGGAGCAAGCCATCCTGATCATTTAGCTGCAGGAGAAGCAACAATTCAAGCGGTTTACCCAGATTCTCGTAATCCTTTTGCGTTCACGGACTTACTAGAAATAGAAGGACTTCAACCGTGGCGTGTAAAGGAAATCTGGGTGTCTGGATTTGCTCATCCCGATCACTGGGTTGATATCACAGATACATTTGATTTGAAGATGGCGGCGTTACATGCTCATGCATCTCAAACTGCACACAACAAGGAACTAGAAAACATGGTTCGCGAGTGGGGTCAACGTAATGCTGGAATTGGTGGGCTACCAGAAGGTCGGATCGCTGAAGCTTTTAAGATTGTTCACACTAACTAAATGAAAATTAGTTAGTAACCGTTACACGCTTTATTGCAATGGTTTGCTTCGGCGTGCCATCAGCTCCTCCGCCTTTAACACCAGCCTTAGCAATTGCTTTCACAATATCTAATCCTTGTGTAATCGTGCCCCAAATTGTGTAGTTAGGACCCAGAGTTGAATCTGCAAAAACTAAGAAGAACTGACTTCCGTTTGTTCCTGGGCCTGAGTTGGCCATTGCAACTGTTCCGGCTGGATAGTTGTTGACAGATGCAGCAGGCAGATTTTCATCACCATAGGTGAAATTAGGTCCACCCCCGCCTGTTGCCGTTGGATCTCCACATTGCAAAACATATAAACCTTGTGTCGTTAAACGATGACACAAAGAGTTATCGAAGAATCCACCCTTAGCCAAGGTTGCTAACTGCGTAATGGTTGTCGGTGCCTTAGGACCAACTGTTGTAACAACAATATTTCCACAGTTTGTTTCAAAGGTAAATGTACGAGCTAATTTCCTAGGAAGTTTTTGTGCTGGAGCAACATCTTTTGGATCATGTCCAGTGGCTTTAGTTGGTGCACACTTAATGGCTGGAACTTTTACAGCCTTGCTTTTTGGTTCAGCACTTGCGGATGGAGACAGAAGTACTGAGATTGCAATAGCTGCAATTACTGCCTGCTTCATAGAAACCCCTAGTGACATGTTGGAAATCATAAATCCAAAACCTGTGAAAACCCTTAAATTATTCCCATTCGATGGTGCCAGGTGGCTTGCTTGTTACATCTAGGACCACTCGATTGACCTCACGGACCTCATTGGTTATGCGGGTTGAGATTTTCTCAAGAGTTTCATAGGGGACTCGGGACCAATCTGCCGTCATCGCATCTTCGGATGAGACTGGGCGTAGAACTATGGGGTGACCATAGGTGCGGCCATCACCCTGGACTCCAACGCTTCGGACATCTGCCAGCAGCACAACTGGGCACTGCCAAATGTCACGATCTAGTCCAGCCAACTTTAATTCTTCTCGGGCAATCGCATCGGCCTCGCGCAATAGATCTAACCGCTCTTGCGTCACTGAACCGACAATTCTGATTCCAAGTCCTGGCCCAGGAAAAGGTTGGCGCCACACAATCTCTTCTGGTAATCCAAGTTCTAATCCGACCTGGCGTACTTCATCTTTAAATAGCGTGCGAAGTGGTTCAACCAATGTGAACTGCAAATCATCTGGCAGTCCACCAACATTGTGATGGGACTTAATGTTTGCCGTGCCTGTTCCACCACCTGATTCAACGACATCTGGATACAAGGTGCCTTGGACTAAGAACTCAACATCTCCCCCAGCTGCAATATCGCGCGCTGCAGCTTCAAAAGATCTAATAAATTCGCGGCCAATAATCTTTCGCTTTTCTTCCGGATCTGTAACATCCTTAAGAGCGTTAAGGAATTGATCCTTGGCATCAATCACAACTAGCTGCACTCCAGTAGATGCAACAAAATCGCGTTCGACCTGCTCTGCTTCGCCCTTGCGCAATAAACCATGATCAACAAAAACACATGTCAATTGATTTCCAATTGCCTTTTGAATAATCGCTGCAGCAACTGCTGAATCAACGCCACCTGAAAGTCCACAGATGACTCGTTTGTCACCAATGATCGCCCTTGCCTTTGCAATCTCAGTTTCGGCAATATTTGCAGTTGTCCAGGTTGCATCGCAGTTGGCGATATTGACTAACCAGTTGCGCAAGATTGCCTGTCCGTGTTCGCTATGTAAGACCTCTGGGTGAAATTGCACTCCAGCTAATCGTCCTGTTGCATCTTCAAAAGCTGCGATTGGCGTATCTTCTGTTGTGGCACACACCGTAAAACCTGCAGGTGCTGTAGTTACAGCATCCCCATGTGACATCCATACCTTTTGCTGCGTGGGCAATCCCGTAAAGATCTTCGAACTTGGTTGAACAGTTGTTTCTGTGCGACCAAACTCTGATTTACCCGTCTGGCTCACAACGCCGCCAAGGGCTGCTGCCATCGCCTGAAAACCATAACAAATTCCAAATACAGGAATCCCTAATGAAAAAATTTCTGCATCAACAGTTGGTGCATTTTCTGCATACACACTTGATGGCCCACCAGATAAAATAAGCGCACTTGGTTGCTTAGCCTTAACTTCGGCGGCAGTTATTGATGATGGAACGATTTCGGAGTAGACATGTGCTTCGCGAACTCGACGTGCAATTAATTGCGCGTACTGAGCACCAAAATCAACAACTAGGACTCCGCGCGTTTCAGCCACGATGAATAAGGACCTCTACGCGCTGGAACTCCTTTACATCTGAATAACCACACGTTGCCATCGCGCGGCGAAGTGCACCAAACAAGTTCATTGATCCATCTGACGTATGTGAGGGTCCGAGCAAGATCTCTTCAAGAGTTCCGATCGTTCCAACATTAACGCGCTCTCCACGTGGAAGAACTGGATGGTGGGCTTCAGATCCCCAGTGCCAACCTAGGCCTGGTGCTGCAATTGCTTTTGCCAGAGGTGAACCCATCATGACTGCGTCCGCGCCACATGCAATCGCTTTTGCAATATCTCCGCTGCGGCCTACAGCACCATCTGCAATCACATGAACATAACGTCCACCTGATTCATCAAGGTATTCACGGCGAGCAGATGCAACTTCCGCAACTGCAGATGCCATAGGCACTTCCACGCCCAAAACCTTGCGCGTTGTATGGGTTGCACCGCCACCAAATCCAACCAAAACACCTGCAGCACCTGCGCGCATTAGGTGAAGTGCAGCAGTAGATGTCGCTACTCCTCCAACAATTACTGGCACATCTAATTCGTAAATAAATTTCTTAAGATTTAGAGCTTCACCTTCTGGGGCAACATGTTCTGCCGAAACGGTTGTGCCGCGAATAACGAAGATGTCAACGCCTGCTGCAATGACGGCCTTATGAAACTCTGCTGTACGAGCAGGTGACAATGATGCTGCAACAGTTACACCAGAGTCTCGAATTTGCTGAATACGCTCTTTAATCAACTCTGGACGAATTGGAGCGCTGTAAATTTCCTGCATGCGCTTAGTTGCATGCTTATCTGGCATTGAAGCAATTTCACCCAGTGGAATACGAGGATCGTCGTATCGTGTCCACAATCCTTCAAGGTTTAATACGCCAAGTCCGCCAAGCTTTCCAATTGCGATGGCAGTTTCTGGAGAAACAACAGAATCCATAGGCGCTGCCATCATTGGTAGATCAAATTTGTAGGCATCGATCTGCCATGCAGTAGAAACATTTTCAGGATCACGCGTACGGCGACTTGGGACAATTGCTATGTCATCAAAAGAGTAAGCAGTTCGGGCACGCTTTCCAGGTGCAATTTCGATGTTATTCATTAGCGGCCCTTCTTCTGGTAATTGGGAGCATCAGCAACATGTGCCACATCATGTGGGTGGCTTTCTTGCAACCCTGCTGCGGTAATTTGAATCAAACGACCTTCACGACGCAATGTCTCGATGTCAGGCGCACCGGCATAACCCATTCCCGAACGAAGTCCTCCGACGAGTTGATGAACTACCTCGGAAACTTTTCCACGGAATGCAACCTTGCCTTCAATGCCTTCAGGGACAAGTTTGTCTTCGGACAAAACATCGTCCTGCATATAACGATCCTTTGAGTAAGATTTTTGTTCTCCGCGAGACTGCATCGCTCCAAGTGAACCCATCCCGCGATATGCCTTGTATTTAACTCCATTAATTTCAATTAGCTCACCTGGTGCTTCTTCACATCCTGCAAGAAGAGAACCAAGCATTACCGAGTTTGCACCAGCAACTAATGCTTTAACGATGTCACCTGAATATTGCAATCCGCCATCTGCGATTAAAGGAATACCCGCTTTGTTACATGCCTTTGATGCTTCAAGAATTGCAGTTACTTGTGGAACTCCGACACCTGCGACAACACGGGTTGTGCAAATTGATCCGGGACCAACGCCAACTTTTACCGCATCTGCGCCAGCGTTGATCAATGCTTGGGCACCTGCTCGTGTTGCAACATTTCCACCGATGATTTCAGTGGTTGGAGAAAACTTCTTAATGCGAGCAATTGCTTCTAATACTGCGCGGTGGTGACCGTGTGCTGTATCGACGACTACAACATCAACGCCTGCTTCGATCAATGCTTGTGCGCGAGCAAATCCATCATCGCCAACTCCAACAGCGGCTCCTGCGAGGCCAACATTTTTAACTAATTTAACGTGGGTTACTTGGGCATCTATTGGAAGGTTGCGGTGGATGATTCCAATGCCACCAGCTTTGGCCATTGCAATAGCCATTTCAGATTCTGTAACGGTGTCCATTGCTGAAGAAACAAGCGGAACTGCGATTGAGATATTACGAGTTAACTGAGTAACCGTGCTGACTTCAGAAGGGACAACATCTGATGCATCAGGAAGTAAAAGAACATCGTCATAAGTCAGGCCAAGCATCGCGACCTTATCTGTATCGCTCACGTGGCCCCCTTCTCACTATCGAAGGGCAAAGTCTATCGGGGCTTTAGAGACCTACTGCACGCTCGATTTCAGCGCAGGCATGGGTTAAATCCTGGGCAACAACTACATCCGAGCAGGCATCCTGATCCCATCCTGGACCACCAACAATTACACGCGGGGCTGGACGAACAACTGGGAGCTCTTTGAAAAATTTTGGATCAGAATTTTCTTCAAGTTGGGCCCAAAGAAATACTGCAGGTGGGGCTGAACGCTTAACCATTCCTGAAATCGCTTCAAATGGGGTTCTTGCACCTAAGAAAAATGTTTCAATTCTCTTTTCAGCCAAGGCAGCAGCTAATGCATGTAATGCCAAGCAATGTAGCTCTTCTCCGACGGAGGCTAGTAGTACTGGTTGGGCATTAACCGGATCCTTGATCTCTACAACGCCTTCACGGAGCAATCTCTTAATGATCTCTGAGAGCATGTGCTCTACTTCAATTCCAGTGCCAGTTGCCGCCCATTCATCGCCTACTAAAAACAAAAGCGGGACAATGACTTCAGTCCATGATGCAATAACACCATTGTCTGTAATATCTTTCCGGAGCAACGTTTCTACATAATTCTTATCTAGGGATTTAGCCGCTCGATATAAAGAATTAACAACCTCTTCACGTACCTCAAACTCTTCGACTAAATCTTCAACCGATAACAATCCTTTGTGCGCTTTCGCCTTAACTGCCGCATCACAGGGTGCAACTCCGCTCGTGATTAACCGGCGCATAAGTATCAACTTTGCTACATCACTAGGCTGGTAGCGTCGGTGCTCTCCTGCTTCATGGGTTGAAGGACCAAGTCCATATCGCCGATCCCAGGTTCGAAGAGTCGCAGGTGCCACGCCTATGCGGCGAGCGACCGCGGCTACGGTGAAAAGCTCCTGGTCCATGGCTCAATCGTGGCGTGAAGTGGCCCAACTCACCACCTGAAAACGCCCTTTGAACAACTTTTGGAGCGTTGACACTTGAACAACCTATGGCGCGGTTGTAGGTTTACCCCATGGCTGAAACTTCACGTTTACCCCGTCCCGTTGCTGATGAATGGGAATGGCAGTACCAGGGTGTGTGCCGCGAACTGCCTTCTGAGATGTTTTTTCATCCAGATGGAGAGCGCGGACCGCGCCGTCGCAATCGTGAAAATACAGCAAAAGCCATTTGTGCATCATGTCCAGTCATTGCAGCATGCCGTGCGCACGCACTTGCAGTACAAGAGCCATATGGAATTTGGGGAGGTCTTTCAGAAGATGATCGCCTAGTAATTCTTGGCAAAGAGATCACGCCAGATATTTCTCACGCTTCATAAAACTTTATTGCCTCCTAAAAGAGAAAAAGCCCCGCAGATAACTCCGCGGGGCTTTTCTCTTACCTAATTAGTGAGAATGTCCACCTGGGCCATGTGAATGTCCGTGTCCACCTGCAGCATCAGCTGCAGCTTGTTCTGCTGGCTTGTCATAGACAACTGCTTCAGTTGTAATAAACATTGCAGCAATTGATGCAGCGTTAGCAAGTGCAGAACGAGTTACCTTAACTGGATCGATAACACCATCTGCGGCTAGATCACCATATACATCTGTTGCTGCGTTGAAGCCTTCGTTGTGCTTCATTGCGCGAACCTTTGCAACTACTACGTAGCCTTCAAGTCCTGCATTTTCTGCGATCCAACGAAGTGGTTCATCACATGCTTTGCGAACTAAACGAACTCCAACCGCCTTATCGCCTGTGAATCCAAGATCGCCTTCAAGGGCATCTGCTGCATGCACAAGTGCTGCGCCTCCGCCAACAACGATTCCTTCTTCAACAGCGGCGCGAGTTGCAGAGATTGCATCCTCAAGACGATGCTTCTTTTCATTGAGTTCAACTTCAGTGTGTGCGCCAACCTTGATTACGCATACTCCGCCGGCAAGCTTTGCAAGACGCTCTTGTAATTTTTCTTTGTCCCATGAAGAGTCAGTGTTATCGATCTCCTTGCGAAGCTCGCCAACACGTCCAGCAACAGCAGCCTTATCGCCACCACCATCAACGATGGTTGTTGCATCCTTAGAAACAACAATACGACGAGCCTTACCTAGATCTTCCAGAGTTACGCTCTCAAGCTTCATTCCGAGTTCTGAAGAAATAACTTGTCCACCCGTAAGGATTGCGATGTCCTGCAACGTTGCCTTACGACGATCTCCAAAGCCAGGTGCCTTAACAGCAGCTGATGCAAAGACTCCACGCATACGGTTAACAACTAGCGTTGAGAGGGCTTCGCCTTCAATGTCTTCGGCAATGATCAAAAGTGGCTTCGAAGCCTGAGCAACCTTTTCTAGCAATGGCAGAAGATCTGACAGTGCTGAAATCTTGTTACCTGAGATCAATACATAGGCATCTTCAAGAATTGCTTCCATGCGATCCTGGTTAGTGACGAAGTACGGTGAAATGTAGCCCTTGTCGAACTGCATTCCTTCAGTGAATTCAAGATCAAGTCCAGTTGTTGATGCTTCTTCAACTGTAATAACTCCATCTTTACCAACACGGTCCATGGCTTCGGCGATTAGCTCACCAATTGCGCGATCCTGAGCAGAGATAGTTGCGACATCTGCAATCTGTGGCTTTCCATTAACTGGAGTTGCCTGCGAGCGCAATTTTTCTGAAACCGCTGCTACGGCTGCTTCAATACCGATCTTAATATCCATTGGCTGCGCGCCAGCTGCAAGGTTACGAAGTCCTTCTTTCACCATTGCTTGGGCTAGAACAGTTGCTGTTGTAGTTCCGTCACCTGCGACATCATTTGTCTTTGTCGCAACTTCTTTAACTAACTGAGCACCCATATTTTCAGCAGGATCAGAAAGTTCGATTTCCTTTGCAATTGTTACACCATCATTTGTAATGATGGGTGCACCAAAAGATTTACCGATTACAACATTGCGACCCTTAGGTCCCAGAGTTACCTTTACTGTGTCAGCAAGAATGTTGACACCGCGCTCCATGGCACGGCGTGCTTGCTCATCAAATTGAAGACTTTTTCCCATTTACTTCTCGATTA
>JBIJAA010000027.1:0-13544 GCA_044346015.1 Candidatus Planktophila sp.
GAACAAACTTCAACGTAGATAGATCCGCTAGCAACTGTTGAACGAGTTACAAACTTCTCGCCGCAACCACAAGTTACTTGGGTGTCTTTGTACTCTGGGTGGATATCTGGCTTCATGGTTATTCCTTATATTCGTGTTTGGGTCTCATTGCTGAGTGAACCAAACGGACGGTTAACAGACCCCAAGGGTAAGCGATAAGCCTACATTTGAGAAATTTACGCTTACTTTGAGTCGTCTGGACCCGAAGTTGTCTTCTGTATCTGCATCAAGAACTCGACGTTGGACTTAGTGCCCTTCATCTTCTCAAGAAGCAGTTCGAGAGCTGCTTGTGGCTCTAGTGCGTGCAATACACGACGCAGCTTCCACACAATGTTGAGCTCTTCTGAGCCCATAAGGATTTCTTCCTTACGTGTACCAGATGCAACAACGTTAACTGCAGGGAAGATTCGCTTGTCAGCCATACGACGATCAAGGATTAACTCCATGTTTCCAGTTCCCTTGAACTCTTCGAAGATAACTTCATCCATACGAGAACCTGTATCAACGAGGGCCGTTGCAAGAATCGTTAGCGATCCGCCATCTTCAATGTTACGAGCAGCACCGAAGAACTTCTTTGGTGGATAAAGAGCCGCAGAATCAACACCACCAGAAAGGATGCGGCCTGATGCAGGTGCTGCAATGTTGTATGCGCGACCAAGACGAGTAATTGAGTCAAGAAGAACTACTACATCGTGACCTAGTTCAACAAGACGCTTTGCGCGCTCGATTGCAAGTTCAGCAATTGTTGTGTGGTCATCTGCTGGGCGATCAAAAGTTGAAGCAATAACTTCACCTTTAACTGATCGCTGCATATCTGTAACTTCTTCTGGACGCTCATCAACTAGGACAACCATCAAGTGACACTCTGGGTTATTCGTTGTGATCGCGTTAGCAATTGATTGCAGAACCATTGTCTTACCAGCCTTTGGAGGCGAAACAATAAGACCGCGCTGACCCTTACCAATTGGTGCAATTAAATCGATAACACGTGTAGTTAGAACATTAGGCTCTGTTTCAAGACGCAAACGCTCCTGAGGATAAAGCGGAGTTAACTTTCCGAACTCAACACGATTACGTGCCTCTTCCGGAGTCATTCCGTTGACTGTTTCAAGGGTAATGAGTGCGTTGAACTTCTGCTTAGTTTCACCTTCACGTGGCTGGCGAACTTGGCCTGTTACAACATCTCCCTTGCGCAGACCGTTCTTTCGAACCTGCTGCAATGAAACGTAAACATCGTTTGGTCCTGGTAGGTATCCAGCTGTGCGAATAAATGCATAGCTTTCAAGAATGTCCAGCAAACCACCAACGGGCACTAGAACATCGTCTTCACCAATAACTGGTTCACGCTCTTCGCGTGGAGCACGGTCACGGTTGCGATCACGATTACGGTCACGCCCACGACCTCGGTCGTTGCGATCAAAGCGTCCACCACGGTCGTTGCGATCACTGCCGCGATCGTTGTTGCTCTGTGGCGCTGAATCATCATCGCCATCATCATCTGAATCCTGATTGTTGTTGGCAGGCTTGGAATCCTTCTTACGGTTGTTGCGAGCTTCGCGGCGTGCTTCGCGTTCAGCCTTTGCGGCATCGCGGTTTTTGGCCTGTAAGTCAGCAATCGCTTCTACAAGTGCATCCTTCTTCATCTTTGCTGCGCCATCGACACCTAGTTGGGTTGCAACTGTCTTTAACTTTGGAAGGGTCATGGCAGCAAGCTCTGGACTTTGTGAGCGAACTGGTTCAATTTCTGTTGTCATGAATATCTTTTCACTATTGGTTCTAGGGCTTAAATCCTAAAGAACCTGGGATTTTTGTTTTTTGAAATTATCTGATGTGTTACTGGCCGCTAGATGTGCCGTTCAGATGTGTAAAGGTTAGCAGGATAGGACGCAAAATCGCAAAACTAAGCGGTGACGACGCTAACACCTGTGCGTGAGATACCCAAGGCAATCATCTGGAACTTATCCCCTGCCGCGCGCTCTAATTCGGCTGCTTCTGACTCCCCACCGGTGTGGAGAACCAAGACCGCAGGACCGGCACCTGAAATAAAGGCTGCCACACCTGCACTTCGAAGCTTTGTCATCAGGGCAAAACTATTAGGCATCGCATCCTTGCGATAGCTCTGGTGCAAATAATCTTCAGTTGCACCAAGTAATAGATCTGGGCGATTTTGCAAGGCTTGAACCAGAACGGCAACATTGCTTGAGTTCTTTACGGCATCGGTATGTGGGATTGATTCTGGCAACATCTTGCGCGCCTTTGAGGTTGAAAATTCTGTAGATGGAACAAATGCAAGTGCACCGATTCGTGGATCAACATCAAAGTTTAAAGATTGCGCAATAACATGACCGCGCTGGGATTCTTGCCATGCAAGGTTTGCACCACCAAAAATAGCGGCCGAAACATTATCTGGATGGCCTTCCATTTCATTGGCAATATTTAACATATCTTCATTACTCATGCGCTCATTGCCACCAAGGACAAGTGCTCGTGCCAGTGCTAATCCACCAACGATTGCAGCAGCAGATGAACCAAGACCACGACCATGAGGGATAACATTTAATTGGCGCAAAGCAATTCCGCGAGGACGACCACCTAAGAAATCAAAACCTTTATGCATTGCTTTAATAACTAGATTCTTATCTGTTGTTGGGATGTTGTCTGCGCCTTCACCGGTCACATCAATATCAACACCAGGTTCATCCATCACCTGTGCCATATAGCGATCATGCATATTCAGAGCCAACCCAAGGCAGTCAAAGCCAGGTCCTAAGTTTGCGCTAGATGCTGGAACTTGAACCTGAACAGGCTGTGCTTTAAATGTTGGTTTCATTCTTATGCCAGTCCTAAAGCTTTAGCTGCGATCTTCGCGTTCACTGGAACCACGACTGGCTTCTTGGCTGCCTCTAGCGCATAAGGAATATCTTTCAGGCCGTGTCCGGTAACAGTAATAACAATTGTTTTTCCCTGAGGCAACTTGCCCGCCTTTTTGTATTTAAGTAATCCTGCAAGTCCTGCAGCAGATGAAGGTTCAACGAAAATACCTTCTTTGGCTGCAATTAAACGGTATGCGCTCAGAATTTCGCGATCAGTCACAGAGTCAATTACTCCACCTGATGAATCACGGGCGTCAATTGCTTGCTGCCATGAGGCTGGGTTGCCGATGCGAATAGCAGTTGCAATTGTTTCTGGATTCTTAACAATCTTGCCCTTAACAATCGGTGCCGCACCTGCAGCCTGGAATCCATACATCATTGGCAACTTCGTTGAAAGCCCATCTTTGTTGTATTCCTTATAGCCCTTCCAGTATGCAGTGATATTTCCTGCATTACCAACCGGAAGTGCGTGCATATCTGGAGCATCTCCCAGCATGTCTACAACTTCAAAGCTTGCAGTCTTTTGTCCTTCGATTCGATATGGGTTAACAGAGTTAACAAGTGCAACAGGGTAATTTTCTGACAGTTCTTTGGCCAGCATGAGGCAATCATCAAAGTTGCCATTAACCTGCAAAATTGTTGAGTCATGAATTACAGCCTGAGCCAATTTGCCCATTGCAATCTTGCCTTTAGGAATTAAAACCGCTGGTCGCATTCCGGCCTTAACTGCATATGCCGCAGCTGATGCAGATGTGTTTCCAGTTGATGCACAGATAACAGCCTTTGCGCCATCTTCTGCCGCCTTTGAAATCGCCATAGTCATTCCGCGATCTTTAAAAGAACCAGTTGGATTTAAACCTTCATATTTAATCCACACATTGTTTCCCAAAAGCTCTGAAAGGTTGCATGCATAAATTAAAGGTGTTCCGCCTTCACGCAAGGAAACAATCGGAGTTTTCGCGCTAACTGGAAGACGATGGCGGTACTCCTCGATAACTCCGCGCCACTGGTGCGCGCCAGCTACCTTTTTAGTAAAGAGACCCATTAGACAGAGGCTCCTTCAACGCGAATGACGCTTTCGACTTTGCTAACAATGTCCATTATTTTAAGTTTTTCTACACAAGCATCTAGTGCATCCTCTGAGGCTGCGTGTGTAACGACGATTAGTTCGGCATCTGCGCCAAGACCTGATTGACGGACTGTTTGAATAGATACATTTTCACTGGCAAAGGTTTGTGCAATTGAGGCTAAAACACCTGATTTATCAGCAACATGTAAGCGAACAAAGAATTGAGACTTGACTGCGCCAATCGGAGCGATGTCAAGGTCTGCATAATCTGATTCGCCATAGCCAACTGTTGAATATGCAGCATGGCGGGCAACTGCGACGAGATCACCAAGAATTGCCGATGCAGTTGGTGCACCACCTGCCCCACGTCCGTAGAACATAAGTTGACCAGCGGCTTCAGACTCCACGTAGATAGCGTTAAAGGCGTTACGAACAGATGCCAGTGGGTGCGCCAAAGGCAGGATCACCGGGTGAACGCGCACTGAAATCTCATCTTTAACTGTTAGCTCTGCAATTGCCAATAACTTAATGACACTGTTCATGGACTTGGCAGCAAGCACATCTTCAGAGGAAATATGTGTAATTCCCTCGCAATACACCTCATCGATTACAACGGTGCTGTGAAAAGCAAGGCTTGCAAGGAGGGCAGCCTTGGCTGCTGCGTCATGTCCTTCAATGTCAGCGGTTGGATCTGTTTCGGCGTAGCCAAGTGATTGCGCTTCTTTTAATACATCATCAAAGGCACGACCTTCTTCATACATCTTTGTCAGAATATAGTTTGTAGTTCCATTCACAATTCCCATGACGCGAGTAATTTGATCGCCGGCAAGTGACTCACGCATTGATCGAATGATTGGAATTGCACCAGCCACTGCTGCTTCGTAATACAAATCTACGCCAGCTGCATCTGCTGCGTTAAATAATTCGTGACCATGAGTTGCAAGCAAGGCTTTGTTGGCAGTGATCACAGATTTCTTATTTTTGATTGCTTCAAGGATTAAAGATTTAGCAGGTTCGATTCCACCCATAACCTCGATAATTATGTTGATGCTTGGATCTGAAACAATCGATTGAAGATCGGTTGTGATCAAAGATGCTTCAATGCCCTCGCGAGCACCTGCTGTGCGAACACCGACTTTGTTTAACTTGAGTAGCGCTCCAGAGCGCTCTGAAAGTTCTTGCTCATCATCTTGAAGCAGGCGGGCAACTTGGGTGCCCACAACGCCGCAGCCGAGCATTCCAATTGTGATTGTTTTGACGCCCGAGTTCATGGCGCCATTCTTTCATAGATGACTAGATCGGCGTTAAATATCGAGTCTGAGTAGATCAGCTTCAGTCTCTCGGCGCACAATCACACGAGCTTTTCCATCTTTTACTGCAACAACAGGTGGTCTAGGCACATGGTTGTAGTTGCTGGCCATGCTGCGGCCATAGGCACCAGTTGCAGGGACAGCTAATAAATCACCTGGCACGATGTCATCAGGCAAATCAATCTCGCGAATAACGATGTCGCCAGTCTCGCAATGCTTTCCAACTAGACGGCTAGAAACAAGTACTGCCGTGCTAGTTCGATTAGCCAAAATAGTCGTGTATTCGGCTCCATAGAGTGATGGGCGAATATTGTCACTCATTCCACCATCTATTGAAATGTAACGGCGATGGGAACCATTTTCTAAGGTCACATCTTTAACGGTGCCGACTTCATACAAAGTAAACATTGTTGGACCAACGATTGCGCGCCCTGGTTCAATTGAAACTCGTGGAATCTGCAGCTTATGCATTTCACAGTTTTTCGTAACAGCAGCGGCAAGTGCGCTCATCGCCTCATGAGGATCTACCGTTTCATCCCCTGGCAAGTAAGCAATTCCGTAACCCCCACCAAGATCTAGCTCGGGTAACTCGCCCTTATATTCATCGCGATACTGTGCAAGCAAAGAAATCAGACGTTCTGACAAAATCTCAAAGGACTTATATCCAAAGATCTGCGAACCAATATGTGCATGTATTCCACGAAGCTCAAGGCTTGGGTGTGTGCGAACTGCCTCAATTGCTGCCCATGCCGCGCCACTTGCAATAGAAAAACCAAACTTCACATCTTCATGTGCTGTGGCAATTGATTCGTGGGTGTGGGCTTGGATACCTGGTGTTATGCGCAGCAATACTCGCTGAACTTTGCCGGCTTTTTTCGCAGCCTCTGCCACACGTTCTATTTCATACAGAGAATCAATCACAATTGATTCGACTCCGACAGAAACAGCTTTATCAATTTCAGCAATAGATTTATTGTTTCCGTGTACTTCAATCTTTGAAGGATCAATTCCGCCAGCAAGTGCAACTGCCATTTCCCCGCCTGTGCTTACATCAATTCCAATGCCAATTTCCTTGATCCAGCGAGCAAGTTCGGTGCAAATAAATGCCTTAGATGCGTAATAAACAGTGCCAGCATCTGATCCAAAGGAATCCTTAAGGGCTTTATCCCAAGCAAGGGCGCGCTCCCGAAAATCTGCTTCATCAATAAAAAATGTTGGAGTTCCAAATTCTTTAGCAAGTGTTTTTGCTGTTATTCCTGCAAGAGAAAGTTCTGGGCCCGTGGTGACAGATGAAGACCACATGAGCTACATCCTCTCCGGTGCGCTTACGCCTAGAAGTTCTAGACCATTTTTAACAACCTGCTTTGTTGCAGTACATAGTAATAAACGCGCGGTGTGTAGCGCAGTTAATTTTTCTTCTCCCATTGGCAAGACACGGCAATCGTTATAGAAGCCGTGATAGGTGCCTGCAAGTTCCTCAAGATATCGAGAAATGCGGTGGGGTTCCCGAAACTCTGCTGCACTTGCCACAATGCGTGGAAATTCTGCCAAAGCTCCGAGTAGCTCATTTTCACGATCATGGACTAATTGAGTTGGATCAAAATCTGACAGATTTAATGGTGCACCAAGCTCTTGAGCGTTGCGAAGGACAGCGGCAATGCGAGCATGGGCGTATTGAACGTAGTAGACCGGATTCTCATTTGTATTTCTCTTTAACACATCAATGTCCATGACCATCGGTGTATCAACTGGGTAGCGAATCAATGTGTATCGAGCGGCATCTACCCCCACTTTTTCAACTAGCTCTTCCAAGGTAATAATTGTTCCAGCACGCTTGGAAAGTTTGACCTCTTCGCCACCTTCCATAATCTTCACAAGCTGACCGATTAGAACCTCAACGTTGTACGCAGGATCATCACCAGCACAGGCAGCAGTAGCTTTTAGACGACCGATGTAACCGTGGTGGTCAGCTCCCAGCATGTAAATACAAATATCAAAGCCGCGTTCGCGTTTATTAATGTAATAAGCAGTATCTGATGCAAAGTAGGTAAGTGAGCCATCACTTTTAGTCATTACTCGATCTTTGTCATCACCATAATCAGTTGTCCGCAGCCACACAGCTCCATCAACATCAAAGACATGACCCTTAGTTCGCAGCTTTTCCATGCCGTGTTCAACTGCGCCTTGATCATGCAAGGAGCGTTCTGAGAACCAAACATCAAAATGGGTATTGAAGGTTTCTAAAACACGTTGCTGATCTTTTAGTTGTAATTTATAAGCTGCTTCACGAAATGCAATGAAACGTTCATCGCCGAGCAAGTCTTTGATTCCAGAGTTTTGTGCAACTACGTCTTGCGCTAAATCCTTTATGTAATCTCCTTGGTAACCATTTTCAGGAACAGCGTTACCTAGTGCAACTGCCTCAACGGATTGACCAAACAAATCCATCTGATTACCGCGATCATTTATATAAAACTCACGTGTTACTTGTGCACCAGCTGACGTCAGCACTCGACCAAGTGCGTCACCAACAGCTGCCCACCTAGTGTGACCTAAATGCAATGGTCCCGTTGGATTAGCGCTAATAAATTCCAAGTTTATTTTTACGCCAGATAGAGCCGAACCTTTTCCGTAATCACTTTTTGCAGTAAGAATTGTTTGCACTAGTGCTGCTTGGCTTGCACGATTTAAGGTGATGTTGATAAATCCTGGTCCAGCGATTTCTACTTTTGAAATATCTGCAACGCCACTTAACTGATCTGCAATTATCTGAGCGACTTCGCGCGGATTCATGCCAGCAGCTTTTGCCAACTGCAACGCGATCGAGGATGCATAGTCGCCGTGATCTCGATCTTTTGGGCGATCTAACTTAATGACATCTGGAGCAGTGCCACTTAGGGCGCCACTGTCGATGGCTCGTGTGATTGCAGCCCGAATAGACTCTTCTAGAATCTCAATTTGTGTGGGCACTGAGCAAGGCTATCGTGCTGTTTTTGGTGAAATTGCCTCTTAACCTCTAATCTTGCCTCTTGGTTTAAAGCGAAAGCTTCAAACCATGCGGGAGTGGTGAAATGGCAGACACGCAGGTCTTAGGAACCTGTGTCTTCGGACGTGCGGGTTCAAGTCCCGCCTCCCGCACACATCTATACGTAAGAAGTTAGAGTTCATGCATGGCAAAGAAATCTGCAGCCAAAATTAAAATGGAAGCCGCTGAAATAAAGCGCGCTGCTGCTGCACGCCGAGAAGAAAAGAAACAAAAGCCACAAAGCATTGCAACCAACGGAACGGCTGAAATAGATCACTACGAATCAGTCGATGGAGCTTGGCGTGAATTGGGTCTAGCCGCACCTGCGCGTCGTGCATTAATTGATGATGGTTTATTTGAATTGGCCGATCTGCGAAAAGTTTCACTTGCAGCCGTCAAAGAACTACATGGCATGGGCCCTAATGCGGTGCGGGTTTTGGTTGCTGAAATGAAAAAGGCGGATCTTGCCTTTAGAAAATAGGAGCTAGTTAGTTACGGCAAATATTGCAATTGCCAAACCAACAGCGGCAAGAAGGAATTTTACTTCTCGTCGCGCCAAGACCTTTAGTGCCGCTGGCATAAATGTTGCTCCAATAATTAATGCTCCGGGTGTAAAAATGATTGCACTTCGAATTGCAACATCACTTTCGCCCCATTGGTATCGAAGATTGATGAGACCGCAAGCAAAGAGTAGATAGCCACCCATGCGGTAGTTGTTAATCCAATACTTATCTTCTTGTTTACTTCGGTTTGATTTTTCCATATGACCAGTCTATGAATGCAAACAGGAGTGCCGCTTTCGCGACACTCCTGTTTTTAGGATTCTTAGCTAAAAGAGATCCACTAATCAGTGATTAGTGATCGTCCTTCATTCCTTCTGCCATTGACTTCATACGTGCGATCTTCAGAATTGTTAGACCGAATACACACTTAGCCAATACGTCAGCGATTGTGTAACCAACCTGTACTCCAACGAACTGCTCTTGAGTCATTGCATCATTACCCATTCCTAGGATGTATGAGATTGGGTATACGCCCCATGTTGCGATCAGTAGGAGACGTAGGCGACCAATTGTTGCCGCTACTCCCTCTGGCTGACGATCAAGTGACTTACCTAGTTCTACGAATAGAACATAAAGGATGTATAGGAATGGAAGCGTTGAAAGAACACCGTAAAGAAGCTGCGTATCTTGTGCGCCGTCTCCTGTCGCGATTTCACCTGGGTAACCAAGAGCGATCATTGCAGCAGATGCTGGAACAAGGCGCATGATGAGTGAGCGTGAAACTTCCTTAGCTAGAGCAAGTACTGCAACAACTTCTACTAGTAGTAGAGGAACGGTCAGTAACCAGTCAACGTAGCGGTAAGCCTCGTTGAATGAACCCTCTTGGCCTGAAAGGTCGACCGTTGTTAGTGTCGCTCCCTCTTTCACTGATGAAGCTTCTGCAAATGAATTAAAGATTCGTAGGTAATGATAACCAGCGATGAACGTAACCATCGATGACATTACGAGAGCAGTGCGGTACTTCGCCATTACACGCTGTTGTGAAACGAGTGTGTAAACGGTGCAAGCGAGCATGCAAATTAGTCCAAATGAAAAAATGTTATAGACCAGATTCCAGTTATTGGTACTTAAATCAACTGTCATGTGTTAATTCCTCCGTGAGGATCATGTGGAGAGGCCTTTTGGCCTCTGAATTCGTCAGCCATAAGGAATCCTCGAGGAACCCCTTTGACCTCCGACAATGAATATTGTGAACTAAACGCGAGCAATTTGCACCCACTAGAGGGCAAAATTCACAATTTTTTCACATTTATTTTTGGAAAATGAGCGTTAAAAAGGGCGACCAGGGCATTTTTCGCCCTGGTCGCCCTACTGTAATAACTTACTGTTGAGTAACTTATTGACCCTGCCACATGGCCAATTCTGCGGCAAATGGGTCAAGACCCATAGGTCCCAGCTTTAATGCATAACTGTGGAACTTCTTCATATTGAAGTTAGACCCCAGGCGCACCTTGGCATCTTCGCGAGCTGCCATCCAGACGCGCTCGCCAACCTTGTATGAAATGGCCTGTCCTGGCCAGCCAAGATAGCGATCAGTCTCGCTTCGTGAATGATCCTCATCAAGAAGTGCCTGCTCGTTCAGTAATTTGCGTGAACTTTCAGCATTCCACACAACACCATTGTCATCTGTGTAACCAAGGTGCATACCAATATCTACAACAATGCGAGCAGCGCGTAGCGCTTGAGCAGAGAGATAACCCATTTCGATTCCTGGCTCATCAAATGCACCCAGTTCATTCATGAATCGCTCTGCATACAAAGCCCAACCTTCGCCATATCCACTAATCCAGGCAGATGTGCGTTGGAAACGAGTGAGACGATCTTTTTCAACTGTTGCTGTTCCGACCTGTAGATGGTGGCCCGGAACCGCTTCGTGATACCACGTAGAAACAAGATGCCAGTTGCTGACTTCATTCTTACCCAACATTGGAATCCATGTAGTTCCTGGACGAGAAAGATCCTCTGATGGTGGGTTGTAATACGGCGCAGACGCGCTTCCTTCTGGTGCCAGGCGCGCTTCGCAAATTGCAATGCGTGGATCAATCTCAAAGAACTCACCATCCATGCGCTTGATCGCCGCATCAGTGAAATCTTGTAGATACTTCACTACATTTTCTGGTCCTGTGACTTTGTACTTCGGGTCATTATCAAGGGTGTCAGCAACCTCGCGCAGTGTCTTTGCTTCTGGATTAATTACCTTTGCAAGTTCCCACATGCGATCGTTAATTGCCTTGAGTTCTTTCTTGCCCCATTCATATGTGGCTGGGAGATCAAGTTGTGCACCTGTGAAGTAGCGCGCCCACACCGCATAGCGTTCTGCGCCAACTGCATCATGTGGTGTTGCAATGGGTAAATACTCTTCGCGTAAGAATGTAGCGGTCTTTGCCGAAGCGGCTTCAGCAAGCTTTGCTGCTTCATGCATCGCCGGATACTTGCCAGCGCCATCAAAGTTTTTGCACATTGCGCTATAGCCACCATTGGCATAACTATCTAACTGCTCGATAACACCCTTAACCTGACGCTGGGCAGTAGTTTTTCCTGTCTTTGCGACAGTCATGATGGTTTCGCACCATGAGCTGTATGCAGCATCGACGGCTGCTAAACGCTTTGCAATATTGTCGAAATCTTGCGCGGTGTTCTTAGGCATTAGTTCAAAGATTGATCGCACATTTGACGGTGGTGATGTCAAAACATTCCAGAGAACATACCCTTCTTGACTATCATGCAAAGCAAGACCTGATTCAAGACGTTCGGTCATTACCGCCTTTGCAATGCGGTCAATCTCATCGATTGGTTGCATTGCAGAGAGCTTTTTCAAAGTCTCGCGAGTTAAATTCGCGCTGACTTCAGATGCTGCGATTGAGAAGTCATCCAGTTTGTCTTGGTTGAGCCCATTTCCAAGATAGGTACAGTCCATTGGGCTCAGGGCTGCTTGCTGATCGATGAAAACATCGCCGATTTCAAATATGGGTGATCTATGTGTCATGGGTGAAGTTTGGCAGTGGTGTAGGCCTTTGTCCACGGTTAATTATGTGAAAGTGCCCTAGTCTTGCCAGTATGAGTCAGACCCCAGTCGCTCCACCAAAGCTACGTGGTTGGTTTCACCTAGGGGCAACACCGGCGGTCATCATCGCTTCACTAGTTTTGTTTATATTGAGTAAGTCTTCCCTCAAATTTGCAGTAGCTATTTACTCCATAACGGCAATTATGTTATTTAGTGTTTCTGCGATCTATCATCGGGTACCTTGGGTGCCAGAAAAGAAAAAGATTTGGCGTCGCTGGGATCATGCCAACATCAATTTATTAATTGCTGGTTCTTACACTCCATTTGCTGTTGCTTTACTTGAGGGAAGCGATCGGATAATTCTGTTATCTGTTGTTTGGCTCGGTGCTGCAATGGGAGTTGCGCTTCGTATTTTCTGGATAGGCGCACCTCGTTGGCTATATGTGGCCAACTATTTAGCGTTGGGGTGGGTGGCCATTTTTTATACGCCGGCCCTATTCCGCGAGGGTGGTTTATGGGTACTACTTCCAATCGTGATCGGTGGGCTGTTCTATTCCGTAGGTGCAATCTTCTACGCACTTAAGCGTCCGGGCCGCGCGGCAAAGTACTTCGGATTCCATGAGCTCTTCCACATCTTCGTGCTCGCCGCGTGGATCAGCCAGTACATAGCCATATCGGTAGCGATTTACAGTAAATAAGCCTTTGCTCTAACCTAGGTCATCTGAAGGCAAGGTTTTATTGAGCAGCGAGGTGCGTCATGGCAGAGAAGAAGAACTTCCTTAATTGGGTGGGCTTTACTGAAGAAGAGAGCTCTAACCTTCCTTCATCTGTTGATCGTATTCGCGAGCTTGAAGCGCAGATTGCTGATTTGAAATCTCGCCGTGACATCACGGGCTTAACAAAAGAAGAGTTTGAAATTCTGGCGACTGAAACTGCGATGTCGATGATCAAATCTGCCCAAGCTCGTGAAAGTAAGGCACAAGCTGCTGCGACACGTTTGGTATCAGAAACGGCACGCGCAACTAAGGAAGAACTAGAAGCAGCAGATGCAAAGGCTCGCACAATACTTTCAGGAGCTGAAACACGTGGGCGCAAGTATATTCAAGCCGCTGAATCAGAAGCAGAAGAAAAGATTGCACTGGCTGAAGCAGAAGCAGAAGCACTCATGGAGAGCAAGAAGCGTGAAATTTCAGCACTTGCCACTGCTGCCCGCCGCGAGGGTGAACGAATTGTCACTGAAGCTACAACTGAAGTTACCGGTTACCGCCAGTGGCTCTCTGGCGTTATCGATGAAGCAGAGCGTTTATATCGAATTCAAAAGCAATCACTAGATGCAGCAGAGACCGCAATTCAGCAATCTCGAAATCGCTTAGATGGTGCCTTTCAGCGTTTAACAGAGCTTCAAAAGAATGTTCTTGATAACTTGAATTCTGATGACACCTTGATTAATCCAGGTCCTCTTAAGGTTGCAAGTCAGCGAACTCGCCCTGCCCTAGATGCTCCTAAGAAAAGCACAAAAAGGGCTGCAAAGAAATCACCAGTTAAGAAGGCTTCTGCAAAGAAGAGCGCTACAAAGAAAACTACAAAGCAATAAAGGTCATAGCGCTTTTATTCTCATCGCAATTAATTCTGGGCTACTTCGTAGGAGTTAAGTAATCATG
>JBIJAA010000003.1:0-112414 GCA_044346015.1 Candidatus Planktophila sp.
AAAGAGAGGAGAAAAAATGCTTGTATCTTTCATATTGATGCTGATCAAACTGCTCAGTAACCCATTCCTACTGGCCGCTCTGGCCAAATTCTTGGCAAATGCCCTTAAAACACTGAGTTGAAAAGGGGAAAGACCCTCCGCGGACCCTTCGCGGAGGGTCTTTTTGTGCCATGAAGGTGAAAGTGAGAGGATTGGACGTAAGCCTCTAGACGACTCAACGAAGCGCTCAGTCTAAAGAATTACAACGAGTTCTTAGGAGTCAGCAATGCCAATAGCAACCCCCGAAATTTATGCCGATATGTTGGATCGCGCGAAAAAGGGCGCATTTGCATATCCCGCTATTAACGTTTCATCATCACAGACCATCACAGCTGCTATTCGTGGATTCGCCGAAGCAGAGTCAGATGGAATTATTCAATTTTCATGGGGCGGTGCTGAATACGCATCAGGCTCAACAGTTAAGAACATGGTTGACGGGGCAGTTGCGCTCGCAGAGTTCGCGCACGTAGTTGCAAAGAACTACAAAGTAAATATTGGAATTCACACCGATCACTGCCCAGCCGAGAAGCTAGATGGTTTCATGCGTCCACTTCTTGCATTTGGTGCAGATCGAATTAAGTCAGGCAAAGCTCCATTGTTCAACTCACACATGTGGGATGGTTCTGCGGTCGACATGGTTGAAAACATGAAGGTTGCTAAAGAAATGTTAGCGATGTCAGTTGCTGCAAAGACAATTCTTGAAATTGAAATTGGTGTAGTTGGTGGAGAAGAAGATGGCATCGAAGCAAAGCATGATGCAAAGCTTTACTCAACACCTGAAGACGCATTAATGACAATTGAAACTCTAGGAACAGATGTAAATGCTCGCTACATGGTGGCAGCAACATTCGGAAATGTTCACGGCGTATACAAGCCAGGAAACGTTGTATTGCAACCAAAGATTCTTGCAACTTTACAAGAGGCTGTATCTGCAAAGCTTGGCCTACCTGCAGGAAGCAAGCCAATGGACTTGGTATTCCACGGTGGATCTGGCTCATTACTTTCTGAAATCCGCGAATCACTTGATTACGGCGTAATTAAGATGAATATCGATACAGATACGCAGTATGCCTTTACTCGTCCAGTTGTTGAGCACATGCTCAAGAACTACGATGGCGTGCTAAAGATTGATGGAGAAGTTGGAAACAAGAAGGCTTACGATCCACGTGCATGGGGCAAGGCAGCAGAAGCAGGAATGGCAGCTCGCGTTGTTCGTGGTTGTGAAGATTTGCGTTCAACCGGTACTTCATCACTTAAATAATTAACAACTAATCGGAAAGGCTTTACTCATGCCTGCATTGGTATTACTCGGCGCTCAGTGGGGCGACGAGGGCAAGGGTAAAGCTACCGATTTATTGGGAGATCGCGTTGATTATGTAGTTCGCTATCAAGGCGGAAACAACGCGGGCCACACAGTTGTTATTGGTGATCAAAAGTACGCACTTCATTTACTGCCATCAGGAATTCTTTCTCCCAACGTAATCCCAGTAATTGGTAATGGTGTTGTTATTGATCCAGGTGTTCTACTTGAAGAGATTCGTGGACTCAATGAGCGCGGTATTGATACAAGCAAACTTCTGATTTCAACTAATGCTCACTTGATTACTCCTTATCACCGCACAATCGACAAGGTGTCTGAGCGTTTCTTAGGTAAATCAAAGATTGGAACAACTGGTCGCGGAATTGGACCAGCCTACGCCGACAAGATCAATCGCATCGGTATCCGAGTGCAGGATCTGTTTGATCCATCAATTCTTCGCCAAAAGCTGGAAGGTGCATTGCGCGATAAGAACCAGATTTTAATCAAGGTTTTCAATCGCAAGAACATCGAGGTTGATGAAGTACTTGAAGAGTATTTGAAGTATGCAGATATTTTACGTCCCTATGTTGCAGATACGGTTTTGATTTTAGACGAAGCGCTAAAGGCTGGAAAGAAAGTACTTCTGGAGGGCTCACAAGGCACGTTACTTGATGTGGATCACGGTACATATCCATTCGTGACATCTAGTAACCCAACTGCAGGTGGAGCGTGTACTGGTTCAGGAATTGGGCCAACAAAGATTGATCGTGTGATCGGAATTTTGAAGGCATACACAACTCGCGTTGGTAGCGGACCTTTCCCAACGGAATTGTTTGATGAAGATGGTGAAGCGTTACGTCGCATCGGTGGCGAAATTGGTGTGACAACTGGCCGCGCTCGTCGTTGTGGTTGGTTTGACGCACCGATTGCTCGTTATGCAGTTCGCGTTAATGGTTTAACAGATTTCTTCCTCACAAAGCTTGATGTGTTAACTGGGTGGGAAAAGATTCCAGTGTGTGTTGCATATGAGATTGATGGAAAGCGTGTTGAAGAACTACCAGCTTCTCAAACAGATTTCCACCACGCAAAGCCAATATATGAATATTTAGCTGGCTGGACTGAAGATATTTCAGAGGCTCGTAAACTTTCGGATCTTCCAAAGAATGCACAAGATTATGTTGCATTCCTCGAAAAGATTTCAGGTGCTCCAATGAGTGCGATCGGTGTTGGCCCTGGTCGAGATCAAACAATTGTTGTAAAGGATTTCATCTAAGAATGAAAATCCTCCTAGTCGGAAGCGGCGGACGCGAACACGCACTAGGAGTAGGACTGCAAGCAGATCCAGCATGTTCAGAACTACATGTTGCACCAGGCAATCCTGGTATCGCACAATTTGCTCAATGCCACCCTGTATCTATTACAGATAATCAAGCCATCCTTGAATTAGCAGAGCGACTGGAGATAGAGCTGGTTGTTATAGGTCCTGAACTTCCTTTAGTAAACGGAGTTGCCGACATTCTGCGCGCAGCTGGAATCGCTGTTTTTGGCCCTTCTAAAGCGGCTGCACAATTAGAAGGTTCCAAGAACTTTGCTAAGGAAGTTATGCGAGATGCTGGTGTTCCAACAGCACATAGTTTTACCTGCACAACTCAAGAAGAGATTGAAATTGCGTTAGATGCATTTGATGCACCATACGTTGTTAAAGATGATGGTTTAGCTGCAGGTAAAGGCGTAGTAGTCACTATGAATCGTCAAGAAGCATTAGATCATGCATTAGCCTGTAAGAAAGTTGTTATTGAAGAGTATTTAAATGGTCCCGAAGTTTCACTATTTGGAATCAGCGATGGAACCACAATTGTTCCAATGCAACCGGCACAAGATTTCAAGCGTGCATTTGATGGTGATGAAGGTCCAAACACTGGCGGTATGGGTGCTTACTCTCCCTTGCCATGGGCACCATCAGACATTATTGAAGATACCTATAAACAAGTTCTTGCGCCCATGATTGCTGAAATGGCGGCACGCGGTACTCCATTTGTTGGACTCTTGTATGCAGGGCTAGCGCTAACAGATCATGGAACTCGAGTTATTGAATTTAACGCGCGCTTTGGTGATCCAGAGACACAGGTTTTAATTCCACGGCTAAAAACTCCGCTCGCAACTCTGTTGTATAAGGCAGCTACTAGAAATTTAAATGGCACGACTTTAGAGTGGAAAGAAGATTCAGCGGTAACAGTTGTTTTGGCTGCCGAAGGTTATCCATCGGCTCCTAAAAGCGGCGGGGTAATTACAGGATTTTCTGTAATTGAGAATGTTCAGATTTATCACGCAGGTACATCTGCCACAGAGCAAGGTGTTGTCGCATCAGGCGGTCGGGTGCTTGCAGTTACCGGTATTGGCGAAGATCTGACTGAAGCCCGAAACCGTGCCTACCGTTCAATCAGCCAGATCTCACTTCCTGGATCTTTCTATCGCACAGACATCGCACTTAATGCGTCGGTGGCAGAGAAGGGCAATTAAATGACAGATAATTCACCAATGAGCCTGCTTGCGAGCCGATATGCATCAGCTGCGATGCGCGAAATATTCGCACCAGAGGCCAAAATCATCGCCGAACGTAAGCTGTGGATCGCAGTCATGCGCGCTCAATCAACACTGGGCCATGCAATTTCCAAGGATGTAATTACAGATTACGAAAATGTAATTACACAGGTAGATCTTGCATCAATTGATGCGCGCGAAAAGCAGACCCGTCACGATGTTAAAGCACGTATTGAAGAGTTCAACGCGCTTGCAGGTCACGAAGCGATCCACGCAGGCATGACTAGCCGTGATCTGACTGAAAATATCGAAGCTTTGCAGATTCGAAATGGCTTAGAGATTGTTCATGACAAGGTCGTAACACTCCTTGCTCGTCTGGCAGAACGTGCAACACAGTATGCCGATCAACCAATTGCTGGGCGTTCACATAACGTTCCAGCACAAGTTACAACTTTAGGAAAGCGTTTTGCCTCCGCTGCAGAAGAGTTGTTGTTTGCTTATGAACGTTTAACCGCCTTACAGGATCGTTACCCAATGCGCGGAATCAAGGGCCCAGTAGGTACCGCGCAAGATTCAATTGATCTACTCGGATCAACGGATGCTCATTTTAAATTAGAAGGCGCGATAGCAAAAGAACTTGGATTTAACAATGTTCTAGATTCAACTGGTCAGATTTACCCACGTTCATTTGATTATGACGTTGTTACGACACTTGTCCAGATTGCCGCGTCCCCTTCATCTCTTGCCACATCAATTCGCTTGATGGCAGGTGCCGAGTTAGTTACTGAAGGCTTTAAAGCTGGCCAGGTTGGCAGCAGCGCAATGCCTCACAAGATGAATACACGTTCATGTGAGCGAGTAAATGGTCTCTCAGTTGTGCTTCGTGGATATGCATCCATGGTTAGCGAACTCTCTGGTGACCAATGGAATGAAGGCGATGTTTCCTGCAGTGTTGTTCGCCGTGTTGCATTACCTGATGCCTTCTATGCAATAGATGGATTGCTCGAAACAATGCTCACAGTCCTTGATGAATTCGGTGCTTTCCCAGCGGTAATTAGCGCTGAATTAGAGCGTTACTTACCATTCTTGGCCACAACAAAGATTCTTATGGCCGCTGTTAAAGCTGGGGTTGGCCGCGAAGTTGCACATGAAGTAATTAAAGAGCACGCGGTAAAGGCAGCCCTTGGAATGCGTGAAGGAAAGAAGAACACACTTCTTGATGAATTAGCAGCAGATGCTCGCCTGCCACTTGATCGCGCAGCACTGGATGCATTGATTAGTGATCCCATCGAATTTACTGGCGAAGCTCGCCAACAAGTAGCTCGAGTTGTTAGTCGCATCGGTGCGATTACATCCGCGCATCCTGCCGCAGCGCAGTACAAGCCCGGCTCTATTCGGTGAGCGGCTTTGGCCTAGCTGGCCCACCGCCAGCGCCTGAAATAACTGGGTGGAAACATCTGCGCACCGGAAAGGTTCGTGACTTATACACAAATGATAAGCAAGAAATTTTGCTCGTTGCATCAGATCGAATTTCCGCTTATGACTGGGTGATGCCAACTGCCATTCCTGGTAAAGGCGCTGTTTTAACTCAACTGTCATTATTTTGGTTTGAGCTGCTCGAAGATATTATTGGAAATCATATTGTTTCTACTGAAGTTCCTGATGAAGTTGAAGATCGTGCAATTATTGTGCAACCACTAACAATGTTTGACATTGAATGTGTCGCCCGCGGCTACTTAACAGGTAGTGGCTGGAGTGAGTACCAGAAAAACAAAGCAGTGTGTGGAATTGCTTTACCAGATGGCTTGCTTGATGGATCACAACTTCCACATAGTATTTTCACTCCAGCGACTAAAGCTGAAATAGGCGATCACGACATAAATATTGATTTTGACGGTGCCGTGTCAATTGTTGGTGCAGATGATGCTGCCGAACTACGTGACCTCACAATCAAGTTATATGAAACGGCAGCAGAGTTTGCAGCTAGCCGCGGAATCATCGTGGCAGACACAAAGTTTGAATTCGGGCGCAATCACAAAGGCCAGATTCTCCTTGCTGATGAGGCGCTAACCCCTGATTCTTCACGGTTTTGGGAGGCTTCAACCTGGAAGCCAGGCGGGGTTCAACCTTCCTATGACAAGCAATTTCTACGTGACTACCTAGTTTCAAGTGGATGGGATAGAAATAGCCCACCCCCTGAACTACCTAATGAGATCGTAGAGAAAACAGCACAGCGTTATGAAGAAGCATTTTTCCGTATTACTGGCAGCAAGTTCTAACAAGGAGAAACATAAATGGCAAAGATCGTGGTTGATGTGATGTTAAAGCCTGAGATTCTTGATCCCCAGGGAAATGCGGTTGCATCTGCACTGCCACGACTTGGATTCACCTTTGCTACATCTGTTCGCCAAGGCAAGCGATTTGAAATCGAAGTTGTGGGCGAGCCAACTGCGGCCCAACTTGCTGAAGTAGAAAAAGCTGCTGAAGTCCTATTATCAAATCCAGTCATTGAAAACTTCGTCGTGAGAGTTGAGAAGTAATGCGCGTTGGAGTCATAACTTTTCCAGGAACTCTGGATGATCGTGATGCCGCGCGCGCAGTAGTAGTTGGTGGTGCCGAAGCGGTTTCACTGTGGCATGGCGATGCGGATCTAAAGAGTGTGGACGCAGTTGTTTTGCCGGGTGGGTTTTCTTATGGAGATTACTTGCGCTGCGGTGCGATTTCACGATTTGCGCCAGTGATGCAACTCGTCATTGAAGCAGCCAACAAAGGAATGCCAGTTCTTGGTATTTGTAATGGCTTTCAGGTGTTGTGTGAATCCCATCTCTTGCCAGGTGCCCTAACTCGTAACTCTGATCTGCACTTTCTATGCCGAGATCAAGAGATTGAAATTGTTAATAATCAGACCGCATGGACTGGTTCATTTAAACAAGGTGAGAAAATTGTTATTCCATTAAAAAATGGTGAAGGTTCATTTCAGTGTGATGATCAAACCCTTGCGATGCTGGAAGGTGAAGGCCGCATAATTGCCCGTTATGTGGGCGAAAACCCCAACGGATCACGCAATTTGATCGCTGGAATCACTAATGCCAAGGGCAATGTCGTGGGTCTTATGCCACACCCAGAGCATGCAGTTAATGAGCTAACAGGACCATCTGCCCAAGGTCTTGGCTTTTTCACTTCGATCCTAAATGCGATGGTGAAGTAATGGCGCTAGATACTGTCGCAATTGCAGAGGCGAATCCTGATACTTCACAACCCTTTGCAGAGCTTGGTTTGAAGCCTGACGAGTATGCACGCATCAAGGAAATTCTTGGTCGCCGCCCAACATCTTCAGAGTTGGCAATGTATTCAGTGATGTGGTCTGAGCATTGTTCTTATAAATCTTCAAAGGTTCACTTAAAGCAGTTTGGCGAAAAAGCACCTAAATCTGATGCCTTGCTAGTTGGTATTGGTGAAAATGCAGGTGTTGTTGATGTTGGCCAGGGCTATGCCGTTACCTTTAAAATTGAATCACACAACCATCCATCTTTTGTTGAGCCATATCAAGGAGCAGCAACAGGTATTGGCGGAATTGTTCGTGACATCTTGACTATGGGTGCTCGCCCAATCGCAGTGATGGATCCACTTCGTTTTGGTCCTGCAGATGCACCAGATACTCGTCGCGTGTTGCCAGGGATCATCGCTGGTGTTGGTGGATACGGAAACTGTTTAGGTCTACCAAATATTGGTGGCGAAGTTACATTTGATGAAACATATGCCGGCAACCCACTTGTTAATGCATTGTGTGTTGGCGTTATGAAGCACAGTGATATCAAGTTGGCGAAGGCTGCCGGTGCTGGCAATTTAGTTGTGTTGTATGGCGCAAAAACAGGTGGCGATGGAATTGGTGGAGTATCAGTCCTTGCTTCAGAAACTTTTGGTGCTGGTGGATCAACAAAGCGCCCAAGTGTTCAGGTGGGCGATCCCTTTGTTGAGAAGGTTTTGATTGAGTGTTCGCTAGAAATATTTGCTGAAGATCTAGTTGTTGGTATCCAAGACCTTGGCGGGGCAGGCTTATCCTGTGCCACAAGCGAGCTGGCTTCAGGTGGTTCTGGCGGCATGAAGGTTCAGTTAGACAAGGTTCCGCTGCGTGATCCATCACTTTCTCCTGAAGAAATCTTGATGTCTGAATCTCAAGAGCGCATGTGCGCAATTGTGGAGCCAAGCAAGATTGATCGATTTTTGGAGATCTGTAAGAAGTGGGATGTGACAGTCACAGTTATTGGTGAAGTAACAGATGGAAATCATCTTGAAATCACCTGGAATGGCGAGTTAATTGTTGATGTTCCACCACGCACCGTGGCCCATGATGGACCTGTCTATAATCGTCCCTTGGCACAACCTGCATATATTGATCAGGTAAATAACCAAAAGGTTAATGTTCCGATTCCGGTAACTGCTGCTGAAATTAAAGCTGCTGTTTTGAAGTTAGCTGCAGCTCCAAACCTTGCAGACAAATCCTGGGTTACCTCCCAATACGACAAATATGTTCAGGGCAACACGATTCAATCTCAACCTGATGATTCAGGAATGGTTCGGATTGACGAGACAACTCACTTAGGTGTAGCAATCTCAACAGATGCAAACGCAAACTGGTCTTACTTAAACCCATATCAAGGTGCGAAGTTGGCTTTAGCTGAGGCTGCGCGAAATATTGCAACAGCTGGTGCAAGACCTTTGGCTGTTACAAATTGTCTTAACTTTGGCTCTCCTGAAGATCCAGGTGTTATGTGGCAGTTTGCAGAATCTGTTCGTGGATTGGCAGATGGATGTTTGGAAATGGGACTTCCTGTAACAGGAGGCAATGTTTCCTTCTATAACCAAACTGGATCAGTTGCGATCTTGCCAACGCCAGTAATCGGCGTGCTGGGTGTTATTGAAGATGTTCGCACACGAACACCAATGAGTTTTACAAAAGCTGGTTTAGATCTCTATCTCGTTGGTGAAACCCACGAAGATCTAGCGGGAAGTGAATGGGCTTTCTTGCACAATCAACGCGTTGGGCAATCACCAGATGCTGATTTACAGCGTGAAATGAGGCTTATAGAGCTACTTCTTGAAGGTAATTCCTTCTTTGCCGCAGCCCATGATCTAAGCCAAGGTGGATTATCTGCTGGTTTAACAGAAATGGTTTTGCGACATAAAGTTGGCGTAACAATTTCACTTGAAAACGCAGGAGTTAGCCTGATCAGCGAAACTCCTGGTCGCGTACTTGTTGCTATTGATCCATCTGATACTGCTCGCCTTGAGGGATTGGCTATTAAGAATGCAATAGCAATCACAAAGTTAGGAATTACAGGCGGAGAATCATTGACTATTAATGATGCAGTTATCCCATTATCTGAACTTTCAACGGCGCACACTTCAACATTTCCGAAGTTGTTTGGATGATAGATATGCGCGACCCAAAGATACTTGAAGAAGTTAAGAGCACTCTTGCACTTTTGACTGCAAGGGCTCCTGGTCGTGCAATTGAAGTTCGTGTGCCGCCTTATGCGGCGGTGCAATGTGGTGATGGTCCAACACATACTCGGGGAACGCCACCTAATACTATTGAAATGAATGCCGATACTTGGCTAGCGCTAGCTGCCGGAAGATTAAGTTGGTCTGATGCCATGAGTAGCGGAGCTATTGCAGCTTCTGGCGTCCGGGCTGATTTAGCCGAGTACCTACCGTTAGGATTAGATGCATGAGACGCCCTGATGGTTTGCTCAATCACAACGTATTAGGAGAAGACAAGGGTCCTCAAGATGCATGTGGTGTTTTTGGCGTATGGGCACCTGGTGAAGAGGTCGCGAAGTTAAGTTTCTATGGGCTTTATGCACTGCAACATCGCGGTACTGAATCTGCCGGAATTGCAACGAGCGATGGCGAAAGAATTCTTATCTTTAAAGACATGGGCCTTGTTTCACAGGTATTTACCGAAGGTGACCTTGCAACATTAAAGGGCAACCTTGCAATTGGTCACTGCCGCTATAGCACTACTGGATCTAGCACCTGGGTAAATGCCCAACCAACATTGCGTCCAACTAAGTACGGAACACTGGCTTTAGCCCACAACGGCAATCTGACTAACACTGGCGATTTGGCCGAATTGGTGCAAAAACTTGAGGGTTCTGCAACAAGCATGAGTGGCATCACGACAGATACTGAAATCATGACCGCCCTGATTGCATTGCAGGATGAGAAAAATGTTGAAGCAAGCGCATTGGCTGTATTGCCACAACTAGAAGGCGCATTTTCACTTGTCTTTATGGATGAACACACCTTGTATGCCGCACGCGATCGACATGGCGTTCGCCCCTTGGTACTTGGCAAACTTGAGACTGGTTGGGTAGTTGCATCAGAGAGTGCTGCTCTAGATATTGTCGGTGCAGCATTTGTACGTGAAATCGAACCTGGCGAATTTATTGCAATTGATAAAAATGGTGTTCGCTCACAACGTTGGGCAGAGGCACAACCAAAGGGTTGCTTGTTTGAATATGTCTATCTTGCACGGCCTGATACAACAATTGCTGGCAGCGGAATTCATAAAACACGTGTTGCAATTGGCGCGCAGCTCGCAAAGGAAGCACCAGCAGAGGCAGATCTTGTAATCCCAGTACCAGAATCAGGAACACCAGCTGCTATTGGTTATGCAAAAGAGTCTGGGATTCCATTTGGCTTGGGTCTTGTAAAGAACTCTTATGTAGGTCGCACATTTATTCAACCTTCACAGACTATTCGCCAACTTGGTATCCGGCTGAAACTCAATCCATTGCGCGAGATCATTGAAGGCAAGCGCATTGTTGTGGTTGATGATTCAATTGTGCGAGGCAACACCCAACGCGCAATTGTGCGCATGTTGCGTGAGGCTGGTGCCCGAGAGATCCATGTGCGTATCTCATCGCCTCCTGTTAAGTGGCCTTGTTATTACGGAATCGATTTTGCTACTAAAGCTGAGTTAATTGCTAATGGGTTAGAAGTTGAAGAAATCCGTCGCTCAATCGGTGCTGACTCTTTGGGTTATGTTTCACTCGACGGCCTAATTACAGCGACCCAGGTGGCTTCTGATCGCCTTTGTTCTGCCTGCTTTACTGGTCAATATCCAATTCGCATCCCTGAAGACTTGTCTGAGGAAAAATCGCGGCTGGAGATCACAGAAGTGCACGGTCACTGATGTCTACATATAAAGATGCAGGTGTCGATATCGACGCAGGAGATCGCGCCGTTGAATTAATGAAGGCCTCTATTGCCAAGGCATCTCGCCCGGAAGTTATGGGCAGTATCGGTGGCTTTGCTGGTTTATTTGATGCTAGCAAGTTGAAGAATATGAAACAGCCATTGCTGGCAACCTCAACTGATGGTGTTGGCACAAAGACAGAGATTGCTCGAGCACTTGGTAAGTACGACACCATTGGTGAGGATTTGGTTGCGATGGTTGTGGATGATTTAGTTGTGTGTGGCGCTGAACCATTGTTTATGACAGATTACATTGCAGTCGGGAAAGTAGTCCCAGAACATATTGCCGACATAGTTGCCGGAATTGCACGAGGGTGCGCAAAAGCAAACACAGCACTAATTGGTGGAGAAACAGCAGAGCACCCAGGATTGTTAGATGATGACGAATTTGATGTCGCGGGAGCTGCAACGGGTGTTGTTGATGCAGATCGTCAGCTAGGTGCTCATCGAGTTAAAGCAGGAGATGTAATTATTGGAATGCCATCTAGTGGTTTTCACGCAAATGGGTATTCACTTGTGCGTCATATAATTAAAACAGCCAAGTTGAGTTTGCATGCACATGTTAGCGAATATGGAAAAACTTCAGGTGAAGTCTTTTTAACACCCACCGAGATCTATACACTTGATTGTTTAGCATTGATTAAGTCGATGCCAGAACATTTGCACGCCTTTTCACACATCACAGGCGGTGGTATTGCGGAGAATACTGCGCGAGTTATTCCTGAACATTTAACAGCTCTCTATGATCGTTCAACGTGGGCACTTCCAGTTGAAATGGAGTTCATGGCAAAGATGGGTGGAGTTCCTCAGTCCGATATGGAGCGGACCTGGAACTGCGGCATTGGAATGAGCGCATTTGTGGACCCATCTGTTGCCGACCTGACGCTGCGATCTTTGGCAGCCCGGGGGATGAAAGCGTGGGTGGCTGGGGTTGTTTCTGAGCGTAAAGGCTCTGATCCACGCTCAATTTTGGAAGGTTCCTACCAACCGCGATAACCTACGCTCCTGACGCATAGCAATTAGTGAAGGAGGTCGCCCATGGGTCGCGGCCGCGCAAAAGCAAAGCAAACCAAAGTTGCACGTGATTTGAAATATAACGCGCAAGATATGGATCTTGATCGTCTTGCCAAAGAACTTCACGGCGAGGTCGATAACACTTCACGCAAGGATGATGACGATCCTTATGCTGAGGGCAATTACATACCACGTGCGTGAGAGCAACACCGTACCTAGCTTCACTTCGTATCTACGAACCACTTTCTGCATTTGATCCAGCCGATCGTTTACGTTGGCAAAATTTAGAAAGTGATCCAACGAGTTTTAATCGCGAAGAAGAGTTAGCGCTCCATCGCGTAGTACAACCTGAGCCACCTGCTGGACGTCCAGACGGCGTACACATTTTAGATCGTGATGGAACTCGTTACGTATCGCCCTGGGCAACAGCCACTCGTTGTTGGGCAGCTTTGGATAGTTTCAAAGAATCTTTGCCAAGCACCGTTGTTCCATATTTTGTTTCATCTGCGATGGAAGAAGTAATTACTGCGGGTGTAGATTTACTTGACGATAAAGTTCCGCACATTCTTAATGAGACCTGGATAATTCCACCCCGCTGGTTTATTTTATTTTCACCCGACGAACGCACTCGCGGTGATAACCACTATGGGAAATTTTGTATTTCACAAACAACAATTGCTAATGCAAAGCTACGTTGTGATAGCGCACATGATTCAGTGTTGAATGCTTTTGGTGATGGACCCGTAGAGCAGGATCTTGAAAATTTATTGGAATGGTTGGAAATGTTCCATCCGCAATCCCTAGTAGAACTTGATTACGGCGGATTAGCTAACTACATGGATAAAGCTTTGCGTGATTCAGGTGAAGATGGACTAGATGCCGACACATCAATCGAAGATGTAACAAGTTCAGTTGCAGGCCTTGCATCAGCTGATGGAATGGCTGCCGGATTTGGATATCAGCGTTTAATGTCCCGTTGGCGTTTAGTTCAGGCCTTCGAACAGGCCTCATAAATTCACTTTCTAGGTATTGCTTCACCCAGAAATAATGGGAATACTTCACCCCAATACCTACCAAATCGGACATTGAGCGATCTAAGGGAGCCATCATGAGTAATCGCATTCCTGATGCAGAAGTTCTTATGACGCCCAAAGAGGTCGCGCAAAGATTTCATGTGAACCCAAAGACGGTCACTCGTTGGGCAAAAGCTGGAAAGTTAACGGCAATCCGCACCTTGGGCGGTCACCGTCGTTATCGCGAATCAGAAGTTCTCGAACGTTTGCGCGAATACAAAGAGTCAAGTACTTAGTTAATTAGGCGGTAGACTCAACGCATGGCCGATAAAAACGATGACATGAAAGCAAGAATGCTTGCTGCCCTTGAAGCAAAGAAGAACAAGCCAGGTGCACCAGGTACTCAATCTCATGCTGAATCAGGGTCAAAGATCCGTGGAGGACAACGCAGTGGTGGAGCCCCTCAGGTTCAACGCAAGGCCGGACCTTCAGGTTCAGGATCTGCTGGCTAAGTTTTTACAAACTCTTCACCCATCAACCCTCTTTTTACTTTGAGAGTTGATGAGTGAAGTTCAGTAACTTATTGAGTAATTACCAGAGTAGATCTTGGTGCGACAACTACTGAATCACCACTTATCTTGCGCAAGACGGATGTTCCCGCGCGGTCTCCTTCAACATGAACCGACCAGGTTCCAGTTTTAGGTAATGAAATGGTTTGCGCAGTTGTATTTGCATTGTGAATTACAACCAAAGTCCCTGCAGAGTCTTTCACCGCTGCACCATTGAGTGAATATGCAATTGTGCCTTCTGGAGAAGTTAAGAACTTTAGATTCTTTCTTACCAGCTCAGTGCTAGTCATTCGGAAGGCTGGGTGCGCTTTACGTAACGCAATGAGCCCCTTGAAGTACTTAACCGTGACAGCATGCGTTGATTGTGTACTCCATTTTAATGAATTTACAGCGTCACTAGATTTATAGCTATTTGGATCCCCACCCTTTGATCGCAAGAATTCTTGGCCTGCCTGCATAAACGGCATTCCTTGTGACAAGAAGGGGATTGATGATGCGAGTCGGCTCAGTTGTGCGACATCGGCAGGCGTTGCATCCTTAACGCTGGCGGTTATTTTGTCCACCAAAGTCATATTGTCATGTGACTCCACATAGTTTACCGATTGACCTGGCGCCGTAGTGGTCCACTTTGTCATGATGTCTGTGGAGTAATCAGTGTTGCCCACTATGCCAGCCATCACGTTCATTTTTGCAGTGAACTTTCCAGTGGTAAAACCATTGTCTGCTGCATCAAAGACAGATCCCTTAATGCCATCTCGAATCTGGTCGTTGAAATGTGCAACTCCCGGCAGTTGAGCAATGTTGAGTTGGTTTGCTCTCTTGTCTGCTGGAAGAGTTCCCATGTTCCAGCCTTCTCCAATTACGAGAATTGTGGGATCAATTTTCTTTAGGGAAGAGGTAATTTCGTTAATTGTCTCAATGTCCATTAATCCCATTAAATCAAAACGATATCCATCCAAGTTGTACTCAGTAGTCCAGTACTTCACGGAATCTACAATGAATTTACGAACCATTGGGCGCTCTGATGCAACATCATTGCCGCAACCACTTCCACTAGTTAAGTTTCCATTGTCATCTCTACGGAAGAAATAGCCTGGGACAATTAAGTTTTGACTAAATGTATTTGCATTTGAAACGTGGTTATAAACCACATCCATATTCACGCGAAGGCCGGCTTTGTGCAAACTCATGATTGCACTCTTAAGCTCAGTAATACGCGCAGTCGGCTTGGTTGGATCAGAGCTATATGAACCCTCGGGGACGTTGTAATTTTGAGGATCATAGCCCCAGTTAAATGTTGGGATATTTTCATTTACAGTTGCAAAATCAAAAATTGGCAACAATTCAACGTGAGTTACACCCAGATCCTTTATCGCTGAGACACCTGTTTTTTGCCCATTATTGCTTGTGCTTAAATCTGTTAAGGCTAAGAACTTGCCTTTATTTTTTGCTGGAATACCACTAGAAGCATCCATTGAAAGGTCGCGGACGTGAAGTTCATAAATAACAGCATCAGTTGGCTTTCCACTAAATTTTGGTTTTGAGGTGCTCCAACCCTTTGGATCTGTTGCATCGAGATTTACGATTACTCCACGTGTTCCATTGACGGTTGTGGCTCGCACATATGGATCTACTGCTTCATTGACTGTGTTGTTTACACTAACTCGGTAATTAAACACAGTGCCATTTTGGTCACCTTTAAGTGTGGCTACCCATGTTCCCTTGGTGTCATATGTCATCTTGATTAATGTGCCAGATGATGAAGGGGAGTCGGATTCTTTGTATGTCACAACACTAACTGCTTTAGCCGTTGGTGCCCAAACGCGTAATTTTGTTGAAGCTTTTGTGTATGTAACACCTAAGTCATTGCCTGTGTAAGTGTATTTGGCCGCAAATTCTGGCGAGTCATATAACTTTGTCAGTTCTATTGCAGGGTTTTTCGGAATCGGTGTTGTAGGAATTGAGTAGTGAATGGTTGGGTCTCCTTGTCGTAACCAAATTTCAACATTTCCATTGTCTGGGATGTTTGAAATAAATCGATCATCACCCATATCTTTTGAATCCCAAGCACCTTTTCTAACGATTATTCCTATATTTTCAAACTTATCCATGCCTTCAATTTTTACTGTTGCAATTTTTCCAAAATCATCATCTGAAGTGAAATTAACTCCATTTGAGTCAACGTCAACATCTGCACCAGAAGTCAGGTTCTTCCAAATCCATAAATTCCAGCCTTGATAGTCACCACCAGGACGCTGATAGTGAACAGTTAAATTAACTGTTGCAGGGATAGCTGATGCGATTGCAGGCAAACCACAGGTAAATACTGCGATCAATGCCACCAGCACTTGAAATTTCTTGGATACGGTTTGAGTTTTCATGACCGCAACTTACCGCTAGAAAACCAATAATTAAATAGTTATAAGAGTCCGCGTCGCTTTAGAAGAGGCTCAATTTTTGAATCTCTGCCACGGAAGTTACGGAACATCTGCATGGAATCAATCGATCCACCGCGTCCAAGAAGGGTATTCTTGAAATGCTCCCCGTTTGCTCTCAGCAAACCGCCGTTCTCTTTAAACCAGTCAACGGTGTCAGCATCTAGTACTTCTGACCATATATAGCCGTAATACCCTGATGAATATCCGCCAGCAAAGATGTGGCTGAAGTAGGTGGAACGATATCGAGTTGGGACCGGTGCAAAATCTAAGCCGTAATCCTTGATAGCTTGAGCTTCAAAGGCCTCTACATCAGTGACCTTTGCCGCCTCTTCAACATTGAGTGAGTGCCATGCTAAATCAAGTGTTGCCGCCGCCAAGTAACTTGTCGTTGCATGGCCTTCATTGAATGTACTTGCTGCATCGAGACTGTCGATCCATTCCTGTGGCAGCTTTTCTCCAGTTTCATGATGGCGCGCATAGTTTTCTACTACCTCTGGCCATAAGATCCACATCTCATTTACTTGTGATGGGAACTCAACAAAGTCACGTTGCACCGATGTACCTGAAACGCGTGGGTATTTAACTTGTGACAATAAACCATGAAGTGCATGTCCAAACTCATGGAACAACGTTGTTGTTTCCGCAAATGTAAGAAGCGTTGGTTTACCGGTAGGTGGCTTTGGAATATTTAGATTATTTACAACAACAGGCAGTTGATTAAACAAATGGTTTTGAACAACCAAACTATTCATCCATGCTCCACCACGCTTTGAATCGCGGGTGTAGAAATCTCCGATGAATAGGCCAACCTTCGTGCCATCTTCATTATTGACTTCAAATGCACGGGCTTCTGGATGGTAGGTGACTAAATCTGGACGCTCTTTAAAAGTAATTCCAAACAACTTGTTAGCTGCAAAGAAAACACCATCATGTAGAACACGCTCTAACTCAAAGTAAGGACGCATCTTCGTGGTATCGATGTTGTACTTTTCAAGACGAACTTTCTCAGTGTAGAAACCCCAGTCCCAGCTCTCAATATCGGTGCCCGCAGATTTCTTTAAATCTTCAGCTTCTGCCTTTGCGTTACGTACAGCGGCAGGTGCGATCTTTCGAAGCATTGCATGGACATTGTCTGGATGCTCAGCTGTTTGTACGGCAATTACGTGTTCGGCATGAGTTTCCTTACCAAATAGCCGTGCACGCTCTGCGCGAAGCTTGACCATCTTTAGCAATACAGGCTTATTGTCGTTTTCATTAGCACGATTAGCTTTTAGCTTCGAATCTTCCATGATCTTTTTGCGTAGTTCACGATTAGTCAGTGCATCAAGGACTGGATTTCCGGTGAAGTTCACCATTCCAATAAGCCACTTATCGTCGTGTCCGCGATCTTGTGCAGCAGCCTTAGCTGCAGCAATCTGATTCTCGCTAAGACCATCTAGCTCTTCAGCAGAGTCAACAAGAACTGCTAAATCATTTGTGTCTGCTAAAACATTCTTTGAGAAAAGAGTTTCTAGAGTTGAGAGTTCCTCGTTTAACTCCATTAGGCGTTCACGTTGCGCCTCCGTAAGGTGTGCACCTTCGTGAATCAAATCCTTGTAGTAACGCTCAAGTAACCAAGCATCTTCGGTATTTAGACCAAGAGACTCACGTACATCGTAGAGATCTTTGATTCGCTTAAAGAGCACAGGATTTAAACTAATTGCATCTTGGTGAGCTGCTAATTTCGGTGCAATCTCTTCTTCAATAGCATCGAGTGCATCATTGGTATCACTTGAGGACTTGTTGTAGAAAACGCGCATCATTCGACCCAAGTACTGCCCGCTTCTTTCTAGGGCAACAATTGTGTTTTCAAATGTGGCAGCACCTGGCGTATCCAGAATCGCCTGAACTTCAATTAGATGCTCTGCGCATCCTTCATAGAAGGCAGGTAGGTAGTGCTCCTCTTTGATTTGGGCAAATGGAGGTAGCTCATATTCAAGGGTGCTTCTTTGGGCAAATGGGTTCGCGTTTGTCATAACGCGAATACTACCTATTTAGAGATATTTAGAAAGAGTGAAATTAGTGAGGGCGACGACGACGCTGACTTGAGTTTGGACGAGGGCGCTTTCCACCACTGCGTACAGACTTTTCAACGATTGGCACGATGTATGGAATACCTGTTGGCTCCTGCGCACCTGTAATCTTCATTAATTCAGTACTTAGTGGTGTAACTCCGACAAACTTAGGGGTTACGCCCGCACGTTGTGTAAGTCCGCCAATTGATTTCTGCTGACGTGTAGTTGCAAGAGTTACAACAGTTCCAGCCTCACCTGCACGTGCTGTACGACCAGCGCGGTGCAAATAATCCTTGTGATCTGTTGGTGCATCAACATGCACAACCAGAGAAATTCCATCAACGTGAATACCGCGCGCGGCAACATCTGTTGCAACGAGCGCAGCATTTGCTGTCTCCTTGAAGAGAGCCAAAGTACGTGTGCGAACTGCTTGTGACTTACCGCCGTGCAATGCACCAACTGGCACACCTGCGTGAGCAAGCTTGTCAGCCAAACGATCTGCACCGCGCTGAGTCTTTACGAACAAAATAGTTTTTCCGTTACGAGCTGCAACTTGATTTGTGATGTCATCTTTATCAGTTGGGTTCATAACCAATACGTAGTGCTCCATTGTTGAAACTGAGGCACGGTCGTTTTGTAGTGAGTGAGTCTTTGGATTCTTCAAGTACTGACGAACCAATGAATCAACACCACGATCTAGAGTTGCAGAGAATAGAAGGCGCTGACCATCAAGCTTTGCCTGATCAAGAATTTCCTTAACAACAGGCAAGAAGCCCATGTCTGCCATCTGATCTGCTTCATCAAGAACTGTAATCTGAAGGTGATCTAGCTGAACTTCACCCTTATTTAGTAGATCGATTAAGCGACCAGGTGTTGCAACCAAGATTGCTGTTCCACGACGCATTGCGGTGATCTGCTTTGAGTATGACATTCCGCCAGCAACAACAACTGATTCGTGACCAATTGAACGAGCAAGTGGCATCAAAACTTCATCGATCTGTTGTGCAAGCTCGCGAGTTGGAGTCAAAACAAGTGCCAATGGCTTGTGAGGCTTTGCAACCTTGCCATTTAAGTTGTTAAGAAGAGCTAAACCAAATGCAAGTGTCTTTCCTGATCCAGTTTGTCCACGGCCCAAGATGTCATGCCCGGCAAGAGCATCTGGCAATGTTGCAATCTGAATTGGGAATGGATGCAAGATTCCTTGCTTGCTTAGTGCATTAACAAGTGGTGCTGCAATACCAAGGTCAGCAAATGTTGTTGTGATCTCAGTTAGGGGAGTTGCATCAACAAGGTTTGCATCTGCAAGATTTGCTGAAATGTAGTTGTCATCTGCACCGAAATCGACCGCTGCATTTGAATGAGACTTTGCATGCTTCTTAAAGTCATCACGAGCATAAGCTGATGAATCATTGCGGCGATCGCGTACTGGACGCTCTGCACGGAAGTTAGCTGCGCGAGTATCTGGTGCGACGGTGCTCTTCTTTGGACGTGTTGGATCAAACTTTTCACGCTTGCGAGGTTCAAAGTTTGGACGACCATCATCTGTGCGAGCAATCTTTGCCTTTACAGCATCGCGACGATTTGTTGGACGAGTATCTGACCCACGAGATTCAGTTGGACGTGAATCTTCGCGCTTGAATGCTGGACGCTCTGGACGTTCTGCTTTCTTATATGTTTTCTTAAACTCTGGACGAGCTGCTGGACGTTCTGTGCGCTCAGTACGTTCTGTGCGAGCCGTGCGCGGTGCTGATTCGCGAACTTCGCGTTCTTTCACAAACTTCTTTGCACGTGAATCTGGACGCTGTGATCGCTCAATACGTGCTGAACGCTCTGCTGGTTCTTCAGTCGGACGTGGCTTTGATGCTGTTTGTTCTTGGTAACGCTTTGCGCGCAACTTTGAACGCTCTACTAAACGAGTTTCCTTCTTTGATGTTGCAGTTGTATCAACATCTGAATAACGACGAGTTGATGCAGGCTTGCCAGCCAAACCTTTAGAAGTTTGGGGCTTTGCAGCCGCGCCCTTGCGTGCTGCTTTTTGCGCAGTTGTGTGACGCGCCTTTGGAGCTGATTCTTTAAAAGCAGCAGCCTTCTTTGTGCGCTTAGGCTTACCTGCTGATGCTGCGCGACGAGCTTTTCCGGGCGCGCTAGTACGTGGTTGTAGAGACATAGAAATGCATACCAATCGAGACGACAAGCGCGTCTCGGGTATAGCTCGCACTTTTGGCGGCTAGGGCGAAAATAAGACTCGCATGTAGTGCTGAACTAAGTCAGCACTTGGGGGAAGTGCGTTGGTGCGGTCGCACCAACGGGTTAATTCTAGCGTGGATTACTGGATCGAAAAACCAACCGGCAGCTCAAGACGATTCGCCGCTAACAAGGCTGAATTGGTCAGAATTTCATGAGTAGAACCATCTGCAACGATGACTCCACCCTTCAAAATTACCGATCTGGCACAGAGTTCATATGCATATGGAAGATCGTGAGTAACCATCACCATTGTTATATCTAATGAGCGCAAAATGTCAGCTAATTCGCGGCGGCTAGCAGGATCAAGGTTTGATGATGGTTCATCAAGGACAAGAATTTCAGGCTTCATAGCCAAAACAGTTGCTACCGCAACCCGTCGTCGCTGCCCAAATGAAAGGTGATGCGGTGGACGATCTTTGAACTCAAGCATCCCAACTAGGTTCAATGCATCATCAACGATTGAATCTAATTCTGCACCTCTTTTTCCCATGTTGTAAGGTCCAAATGCAACATCTTCCCCAACTGTTGGCATAAATAGCTGATCATCAGGATCTTGAAAAACAATGCCAACCTTCGCGCGAATCTCTTTAATTGACTCTTTGTTCTTTGAATCAACAAGTTGTCCTGCAACATGGATCGATCCATGTGATGTTGGATGAATACCATTCATGTGCATGACAAGTGTTGTCTTACCCGCACCATTGGGACCTAGTAATGCAACGCGTTCTCCCTGTTGCACCGAAAGGTTTACTCCATATAAAGCTTGATTGCCATCAGGGTATGCGAAAGCAAGCTCTTTGATTTCTAGACTCGGCGTATTCATTACATTTTTCCAATCAGTAATTGAGCAACAAAAATCAGCGCGGCAACAAGCGGATAGACCATGGCTGCTAACCATGTTGAGCCGTTTATCTTATGTTGATGCTCTTGAGGTAATACTCCTTCGTATCCACGGGAAAGCATAGAAAGGTGGACCCGTTCTCCTCTTTCATATGAACGAATAAAGAGTGCGCCAGCTGCTGTTGCTAGAACTTTCCAGTGCTTGATTCCAGTTGCCTGAAAGCCACGTGACTCACGTGCCACCTTCATGCGCTCCATCTCATCATTAACAACATTTACATAACGCAACATAAATGAAGCAATCTGCACCATCAGCATCGGAAGCTTTAAGCGTTCAAGCCCGCGTAAAATTTCACGAGCAGTTGTCGACGTAGACAAAATAATTGCTGTCATTACGCCCAAGGTTCCTTTAACAACAATTCCAGAACCTGCAATCAACCCTTCGCGATAGAGATCAAAAGGTCCAACCTGGACCTTTTCGCCTGAGCCAAAAAAAGGCATCAGAATGGCGAAGAAGACGAAAGGAATTTCGATTAAGGAACGCTTAAATAGGAGTGAAACAGGGATCTTTGCGATGAGAACTACCGTTAGCAGCCAGATGAAATAAGCAATAAAGGCAGGCCATTGCGTAACAGGGGTTGAGACAACAATCAAAATAAAGGCGAGTGCAGCAATGATTTTTAGATGTGAAGGTAAAGAGTGCACCAAAGAATGTTGATGTAGGTAGAGCCTTTCACCTACATCATGTCCGTGGTGATGGTTTTCCTGTTGAACCTTAATTTCCGTCCTTCTTTGGTTTGCGAGCAATGAGTTTGAAGCCAAGTCCTGCAACCACGGCTGTGCCAATCACGCCAATCACTCCAGCTACGCCAACAGATGCGCGCTCGTTTTCAATTGCCTTAACTTCATAACCAGCCAAAGCTCCATCTGAATTTGTATGCTTTTTTTCAGTTTGAATGAAACCAATGTCTTGCGCAACTTTTTCTAAGCCATCTGGAGAAGAAGATGCATAAAAAGAAACAACTCCTGCAAGAAAAAGAGAAACTATAAATCCGACGATGTAGAACTTGCGATTAGTTAGCACTTCGGATCTCCAACTTTTGTTTATTATTTTTCCAGCCATAAACCAAGTCGCTACGACTTGCCAAAACTGCACTTACCGTTAAACCGGTTATTAATGCTTCACCGATTCCGATCAGAACATGTGTGCCAACCATGGCGCTTAGAACTGCAGATGTTGAAAAGGTTGCTGTTGCGCCCATCGCGTACTGAATTGTGAAACCAATGGCTGCAGCGGGAACCGAAAGTAATCCGCCAAGGGTTGCCGCAACTGAGATCGAAGATTTATTCTTTGGCAAGAGCTTGCGTAGAAGTAAGAAAATTCCATACCCCGCCCACACTCCAAGGACACCCATGTTGAAAACATTAAGTCCAATTGCGGTTAGACCGCCATCGGCAAACAACAAACCTTGCATTAACAAAACAATAGTTAAGGCTAAAGTCGCTGCCCAAGGACCAACTAAAACTGCAGCAAGCGCCCCACCCAATAAATGTCCACTTGTTCCCGCTACAACCGGAAAGTTGAGCATCTGCACCGCAAAGATGAATACCGCTGTTAAGCCGGCAAGCGGAGCGGTCTTCTCATCTAATTGAGTTCGAGCACCCTTGAGAGCGGTGGCAATGCCGGCAGCAGCCAACCCAGCAAAGACCACCGAGGTCTGAACATCAATAAAGCCGTCTGGAATGTGCATAGATAAATTTTAATGCAAACGATTCGCATCTGCATCTTGAAGGCAACTTATGCTCAAAATCGGCAAATAGCCCGTGGCGCAGACTGAATTCCCTGCTCGTTCTGAGGCCAAGGCGTATAAGTTTCTTGCATGAGCGAAGATGATGGCTTAGAAGAACTCATCAGCGAAGAGATGTTGTGGGATCGCATCCCTGAGGTCGAAGGCGAAGAACGCGCCAGCACCTATTACGAATTAAGCGCTCGCATTTATGCACGTGGCCAATATGACGAAGCTTTAGCTCTAGCTGAAACTGCTCGTGATATTTATTCACAGTTAGGTGATGCCGCACCATCTGAAGGATTAGCGCAAGCGTATTCCGCAATCGGATACAACTTAAATCAATTAAAGCGTATGGATGAAGCTGCACTTGCAATGAGCAAAGCTGTTGAATTACTACGTGAGAATAAATCACCTATTGCACTTGAACTTGCCTGCACTCTTGGTGAATGGTGGTATTCATCTAAGCAATATGACAAAGTAGTTGAAACAATGAATGATTGCGCCCAAGAACATTTAGTTGACGGAAATGAAATTGGCGCTGCAAATGATCTGCACTTAATTGGTTGCGCCGAACGTGAATTAAAAAATTATGAAAAAGCAATCGAATCATTCAAAGAGGCAAGAGCGCTCTTTAAGCGCAACAAAGAAGTTATCCATGTCGCCCGCTGTGATCAAAAAATGGCATCCTGTTTAATTGAGTTGGGTCAAGGGGAACTAGCACTTGAGACCGCTCGCAAAGCAGTCGATGTTTTCGAAACCGGCCATGATCATCGTCGCGAAACATTTGCATCATTTGAATTTGGTAAAGCGCAAATCTTGCTAGAAAAATATGATGAAGGATTAGCAACTCTTGAAAATGTCTTGGCAATCGTTAGTGAAGATGAGCCAAAAGACTTCGAATTTATTGTTGATATTGAGTCCCGCATTGCCAAGATCTTGCGCATGCAAGGTCGCGGGGAAGATGCAGATGAGATTGAACGCCGACTAAAGACTGTGCAAGAAGCACTTGAAGATGAACCAGAGCTTGATCTCCTCACTTAAGAGCAGGGACCAACTCAGCATCACAATGGTGTGCCTTGGCAATATTTGCCGCTCACCTATGGCTGCAGCGGTTTTAGCAGGCAAAACCGCTGATTGGAAGGCACCAAGCATCCAAGTCCACAGTTCAGGTACTGGTTCCTGGCATATTGGACAAGGCCCGCACCCCTCATCACAAAAGATTTGGGAAGCTGCAGGTTATAAACATTCACACATCGCTCAGCAGTTCACAGCAAATGATTTCTTTATCCATGATCTCATTTTGGTCATGGACTCCAGCAATTATCACAACGTTATTTCTTTGGCAGAAAACGGAGAACACCGTGCAAAGGTTTTTTATTTACGTAACTTTGATCCATTGTTACAGGACTTAGATCCAAGTTCGGCAGATTTTTACAAACTAGAAGTTCCAGATCCTTACAATCAATCTGATGAAGCGTACGAAGCTACCTTGGCTATGGTTGAACGTGCCGTGAATGGATTGTTATTAGAACTAGCGCGGTAGATGCTGAAGTGCCCAGTGGTACATAGCAATCGCACCAGCAGCAGAAGCATTCATGGACCTAGTTGAACCGTATTGATTAATCTCGTATAAAACTTCACAGACCGCAATACCTTCATCTGACATGCCGGCACCTTCTTGACCAAACAAAAGAACACAACTTTCTGGCAAAGCAGCTGGCTCTAGTTGTTTTGAACCAGGAACATTATCAATTCCAATAATTGGTAAGTTTTGCTCTTTGCAGTACTGCGCAAAATCTTGAATCGTTGGATGGTGCATCACCGTTAAATATCTATCAGTCACCATTGCGCCACGCTTGTTCCAATCACGCTTTCCGACAATGTGAACACCGGAAACGTTGAACGCATTTGCAGTTCGAACTATTGATCCAATATTTAAGTCATGTTGCCAATTTTCAATTGCAATTTGAAGTTTGTGACGTTTGGTATTTAGATCTTTTACGATTGCTTCAACAGTCCAGTAGCGATAATGATCTAAGACGTTGCGACGATCCCCATTCAGTAACAATTCAGGATCGTAGTGATCACCTTCTGGCCAGGGTTTTTCATGCGGCCCAACACCTACAACAGGGAAAAATTCACCTGGGCCAATGCTGGCGGGGGTGGTTGGCGAAGACATATAGGCACTCTAAACTGAACACATGTCAGCTATCAACACGGTCGTGTATGTAATCCACATCCTCTCGGTAATTGGAATTCTTGCTCTCCTACTACTTCAGTGGAATAAGAGCCCTCGCCGATTGAATCCAGGTGTTTTGCATGCAGGGCTGACGGCGCTTCTTGCAGGTCTCGTATTGGTCGGATTACATAACACTGTAAAGCCTGACGAGGAACTCAACCATATAAAGGTTGGAATCAAATTATTGGTTTTGATTGTAATTCTTGCTCTTGGTTATAAAAATGTAAAAAAGCCTGTACTTTCAAAGAGTGTTTGGTTAACCATGATCGGATTAACCACCTTTAACATAATCATCGCTGCTGCTTGGTAACTAGCTAGATCATGCTTTTGTTCAAGAGAGCACTTGCTCTGACTCTTGCACTTATTCTTTCAATTGCGCCAGCAAGGGCAGTATTAGGCCCTGACTCAATTCCTGCGGCATTTGATGAGCTACTTAAAGCTTCGTCTTTGTCGAACCCAGCAATGATAATCATCGATGGAACAACAGGTCAGGTTATTTACGAGAAAAACATCTATTCCCAGCGCAAGCCAGCATCTGTTATGAAAGTTTTAGCAGCAGCGGTAACTCTTGATTATTTAGATCCACAATCTGTATTCAACACGACTGTCAGTATCGCACCTGAGAATAAAACAATTATCATTCGTGGCTCACTCGATCCTTGGATTAGCTCAGATCACAATGTCGCTCGTAAAATGGATAGAGCTTCTTTGCCCTATATGGGGTTTAACACATTATCTGCAGTTAAGAAAGCAAATGGCGGATCATTAAAGAATTACAAAGTTATCTATAGCAATCTATATTCCCAAGATGTCACAAACCTAAAAGCATTTTGGTTAAAACGTGGATTCAAACCGACTTTCAAGGCAGTTTCAGATGAAGAAACCCTTGTCGCCCAAGGCGAACTAATCGCCTCAGAAAACTCACCTACCGTTGCAGAAATCCTTAAGTGGATGATGTTGTGGAGCGACAATCTATTGTCTGAGCGCCTGGCTCGATTATCTGCACGAGCTGCCGGGTATTCCTTAGACATCAAGGGCGTTGAAACAATTTTTCGTGCCCTTCTAACTCAACTAGAAATCGACGACAGTAAGTTAGTTGTTGTAGACGCAAGTGGGTTGTCCAAGAAAAATAGGATCACCGCAAAATTAATGGGTGAATTCTTGTATAAGATTCATAAAGATGAAAAGTATGCACTTTTGTATGACTCCCTACCAATAAGTGGCGTATCAGGAACACTACAGAACAGATTTACCACAACTGCTCCTGCTGCTGTGGGCTTAGTGCGCGCAAAAACAGGAACCCTTAATGGGACTGCAACACTTGCAGGTTATGTTGAATCAACTGATCGTGACTACGTATTTGTTGCCCTAGCCGATGAGATTCCACTAGGAAATTCTGCACTCGATAAAGCACGAGCTGCGATTGATCGGGTTCTGGGCAGAATTGCTGCTCCTAGTATTCCAGTTGAAGTTTTGCCCGCACCTTAATTATTGGAGTAAATCTTTATCTGTCCCTTGTAACAAGCAACCCAGGTGTTACCTGTCGGTGCATCATATGTAACACCAATAGGTTCATTGCAAGCTTTAATAGTTTCTAAGACTTTCATATCACTTGTTCGCACCTTAGACATCGTGTTACTTTTGAAATTAACTACAAACATTGTTGAGCCATCTGATGAAATCGCCAAACTTCGGGCAGCCTCGCCAGTTTTAACAGATTTGCCGGCTTTGTTTGCGATCAAATCCCACGATGCAACTTTGCCCGAAAGGTTCATAGTTACATACATTTTTGTGTCATCTGGAGACAAAACAATTGCACGAGGATTGCTGCCTATTGGTATATAGGTAACTGTAAAATCTTCTAAGTTAATTACGTGAATTCTATTGCCACCCATTTCAGCGACGTAGGCCCGCTTTGAGTCATTAGAGATTGCTATGCCTCGGGGATATCGACCAATTTTGATTGTTTTAACTACTTTTTGTGAAGCCACAGAGATCACGGATACTGTGTAAGAACACCAATTAGCAACCAGTACATATTTATTGTCAGGAGTAGCTTCTACAACTTTAGGAACAGACCCAACTGGATACACCGCATCGATTTCATAATTACTTCTATTGATTCGATACACAAAGCTTGTGTCATAGCCAGATGCAGGTGAGCAAGTGTCATGCCCCTCTTTGTTGTATCCGGGTCCATACATTGCATAGTTGCTCACATAGAGATACTTACCATCTGGAGAAAATGTTCCTTCGACAGGCGAGCCTCTAAAAATTGCTGCACTTTTGGAGAATCCATATTTTTGCAAAGATACAGAGTCAGGAATTGTTTTTAATAATTCAAAAGTCTTTGCGTCATAGACAGTTATCGAATGTCGGTACATCATATTGTGCGCGCTAATAACGCCATCACCTGATGATTTCACTGATTTCGGCGAGATCGAACCATTAATCGTTTTGATCAACTTCATTTTGGGTTCAGTTAAAACAACTTCGCCCTGTGCCGGTACTGCTATGGCACAGAGCGAAGCTATAAGAAATAAAGACAGGAAGCGCTTGCGCATTCCTCAATTGTACTAGTTAGTCATCGTCCTCATCATCATCATCATCATCGTCCTCCTCATCATCATCATCGTCATCATCGTCCTCATCATCATCGTCCTCATCATCACCATTTGTTGGCAACTGCGCGATAGCTGGGTTTTTCAAACCAGATGTGGAAGAGACTGTCGAACCAACTGAAGGATCGGTCATTGGAGATTGTGATGTTGCCGATGTCGCGTTGTTTGTGGCTTCTGTCTGCACACTTGCTGCATCAAATGCAGAAGCGGGGGATCTATCTTGAACTTGTGCAACGAGTGCACCGATGCCAAGAATCAGCGCGGTAGCAAAGAGCGCTAGAGCAGGCAAAGTTTTAGATGCCTTGGGTGGGGCAGTTGGCCCATCACTTTCAGCGATCTCAAACCATTCGGGCCTGTTGTTCTCAGTCATGGTAAATCCCTTCGTTGAGAGCAAGGTAACTATTATCCCTGTGAGGCGGCTGTGATGCACAATTTAATTCGCTGAGTAATCTTGGCTCGTGAGCGTTGCTATGCGGGGATACCTAGATCTGATGAAATTACGGGTCGTTGAGCTCCTATTAGTTTCCACTCTACCCGCGATGGTTTTGGCCGAAGAAGGTTTGCCAGATTTTGGTTTAGTTGCCGCAACGATTATTGCCGGAACATTAGCTGCCGGTAGTGCAAATGCTTTCAACATGGTTATTGAAAGTGATCTAGATAAATTGATGGCGCGAACTTCTAAGCGTCCGATTGTTACTGGTTTAATCTCCAAAAGAAATGCAACAATTTTTGCAACTGTAATTGGAATACTTTCACTTGTCTTGTTCTTTGTTTTCACAACTCCACTTGCAACTTTGTTAGCACTAATCGCAATTGTCTTTTATGTTGTTGTATACACAATGGCACTCAAACAACGTACCTCACAAAATATTGTCTGGGGCGGTGCAGCAGGTTGTATGCCAGTACTCATTGGCTGGGCAGCAGTAGAAAACTCTCTATCAATAACACCATGGGCATTTTTCTTTGTAATTTTCTTTTGGACTCCACCACATTTTTGGGCGCTTGCAATTAAGTACAAAGACGATTACGCAGCAGCAGGAACCCCGATGCTGCCAGTTGTTGCAACAAAGGGCCGCGTGCTTGGCGAAATGTGGTTCCACACAATTCTGATGATCGCATCATCAATTTGGTTGATTAGCGTTGCAAATCTTCCGACATGGTCAATGGTTGTAACAATCGTGCTTGGCTTAGTGTTTGCGGTGCAATTGATTGCCCTTAAAGAAGGTTCACCAAATTATGCAAAGGTCGCTGGAAAGATTTTCCAGTGGTCAATTACTTACTTAAGCTTGCTTTCAGTTGTACTTGTTGCGGCGCAACTACTTGGCTAAGGCCTGCTCTAGATCCTTAATCAGGTCTGATGAATGTTCTAATCCAACAGAAAGTCGAAGCACTGAAGCGGTAATGCCCATCTCTGCCTGAACTTCTGGTGCTAAACGTCGGTGTGTTGTAGAGGCAGGGTGAGTGATGAGAGATTTGCTATCGCCCAAGTTATTTGAAATGTCGATGACACAGAGCTTGTTCATGAAAGCAAATACTTCTTTCTGAGAGCCCTTGAATTCAATACCAATGGTTGTGCCACCACCGTTATTCATCTGCTTCATGGCTAATTCGTGGCCGGGATGAGACTTTAATCCTGGGTAGCGAACGGATTTGATTGCGGGTTGCTTCTCTAAAAATTCAGCAACCGCTTGTGCGTTAGAGACCATGGCCTCAACGCGCATGTGCATTGTCTCTAATGACTTAACAAGCACCCAGGCGTTGAATGGGCTTAGCGCAGGACCTGAGTGACGAACAAAAGGTAGAAGTTTTCCAACGATGTAATCTGCAGAGCCAAGTAGCGCACCAGCTAATACTCGACCTTGACCATCGATGTGTTTAGTTGCTGAATACATAACTACATCTGCGCCAAGCTGTAATGGCTTTTGTAAAACAGGTGAAGCCATGACGTTATCAACAATTACAGTTGCGCCAACCTTGTGTGCAAGATCGCTCACCATTTTGATGTCAACAATTTCTAACAATGGGTTACTTGGTGTTTCAATAAAGACAGCCTTAGTTGGCTTACTAAGAGCCTTGGCCCAATCTGCAGGATCATTTCCCTTTACTAATTCGTATGTGACGCCCCACTTTGGCAAGAATTCTGTAATGACAACATGGCAGGAAGAAAACATTGCAGCAGATGCCACTACGTGGTCGCCCTGCTCAACTAAACATGCAAGGGATGCAAACATTGCAGACATTCCAGAACCTGTCGCTACGCACATCTCGGCACCTTCAATTGCAGCAAGTCGCTTTTCAAACATCGCAATTGTTGGGTTATGAAAACGGCCATATAAGTAGTGATCAGTTTCTTCGGCAAAGGAGTCGAAAGCCTCTTCAGCAGATGAATATGTGAAACCACTTGTGAGATACAAAGCTTCAGATGTTTCGCCAAAACCAGATCGAGCCAAACCAGTGCGCACCGAGTGGGTCTGCGGGTGCAATTCCCAGTCAGGTCCCAGTGAATCCTTACGAGGTCGATAACCCCAGGGGCGTTTGCTCATGGCCTAATTGTGGCAGAGTTAGGGGTATGGCAAATACTGCAATTTCAGTCATAGATCTCTCGAAAAAATATGAAGATCGCTTAGCGGTCTCACATATCAACTTTGAAGTCCCATTGGGCACAGTGTGCGGATTTGTCGGGCCTAATGGGTCAGGCAAGACAACCACTATGCGGATGCTGCTGGGTCTTATAACTCCCACAACTGGGCAAGGTCACATCCTCGGTGAGCCAATTGAGCATCCAGAAAAATATTTAAGTCGCGTAGGAGCAATGATTGAAGGACCTGCTTTCTATCCAGCACTTTCAGGGCATGAGAACTTAATGGTTCTTGCAAAACTTGGTGGTTTTCCTGTTGAGCGCGTACAACAACTGTTGGACAAAGTTGGCCTGGGAGATCGTGGTAAATCTAAATACAAAACTTACTCACTTGGCATGAAGCAGCGTTTAGGAATTGCAGCAGCTTTATTACCGGATCCAAAGTTGTTGATGTTAGATGAACCAACAAATGGTTTAGATCCTGAAGGAATTCAAGAGGTTCGTGCCCTATTGCGCGATTTAGCAAATGGAGGGACGACAGTTTTTGTCTCTTCACATTTATTATCTGAATTGGAGATTATTAGCGATCACATCGTGATGCTAAGAAAAGGTGAGATTGTTTTTGCCGGTCCTATTGGTGAATTGATGGCGCAGCAGCAACCAACAATTATTGCAAAATCGCTGAAGAAATCTGACCTAAAGCGCATTGTTAGTATTGCAAAGGAAGCAGGGCACCATGCTGTCATCCGCGATGATTCGGTTCATATTTTGGCTGATATGAAATGGGCTCCCGTGCTTAATGAAGCAGCTTTTGAGGCAGGAATTATATTGGCGCAACTTGCTCCACAGCGGCCTAATCTAGAAGAGACTTTCTTTGAAATGACAGGGGACAAGTAATGTTTAATGTTGTTAAAGCCGAACTTCGTAAGTTACGCCGCCCGACACTATTTCTAGGCACCATGGGCGCAGTTGTATTCTTTAGCGGACTCTTCTCAGCGTTACTTTATTTGCTAATTGATTCACCACAAGGAAATGCTGACCGCGGACAGGCAATTAGTCGCGAAGTATTGTCACTGGCAAGCGGAGGCGTTCAAGGATTTTCAAGCGTAGGTGGTTTCCTAGGGATTATTGCCTTGTGTGTATTTGCAGCGCAGACTGCGCAGGAATACACATATGGAACTCTTCGCAACTTGTTGATTCGTCAACCAAGTCGAATGAAAATCTTGGCTGGAAAATTGATCTCGATGATGATCTTTGCCCTCGCCATGATTGTCTTGTCTGCCATCGTCAGTCTTGGAACTTCTGTAACTTTGGCACCTACTGTGGATGTCTCAACAGATTTGTGGTTTTCAAGTGCTGGAATTGAGTTGCTCTACACAACATTTGTTAACGTCACGATTTCAGTAGTTGGCTTCGGCATCCTTGGAATGGTTCTAGGGCTTCTTTTGCGCTCACCAATTAGCGCAATTTCCTTCGGAGTTCTGTGGCTATTGATTATTGAACTCTTGTTAATAACTGTGAAGAACTCTTTGCAGGGTTGGCTACCAGGTGCCCAACTTTCTGCAATCGCCTCCGGAGGCACAAGAGATTTGAGCTACACCCATGCATTAACTGTCGGTGGGATGTATGTAGCGGTCGGAGCAATTATTGCTTCAGTGCTTTTTGTTCGCCGTGATGTAGCCAATTAGGGACACTCACACTTAAAACCCCCTTTTTTAAGGTTAGGCATTTATTCTTTAGGCCTTCCCTTTCGAAAGGTTTTACGTGAAAAAGTTCAGGGCGGTATCGCTTGCTGTAATTCTGGGGCTGTCGATTTCGTCAGTACCTGCCCTTGCAGTCCCTAAACCAACTTTGGCTGAAATCGAAGCTGCAAAGAAAGTTGAAGCTGCAAAGAAAAAAATTGCCGATGCACAAGCAGCCAAACTTGCTGCAGCAAATCAAAGTCTTCGAGCATTAACTGCAAAGGCAAATGCAGCAACAGCCTTATATAGAAAAGCTCAAGGTGAATTAGCCGTAGCAACTTCTCTAGCGGTGGCCGCTGCAAAGCACGCACAAGAAACTGCAGTCGCAGTTGCAGAAGCGCACAATACAATTGGTCGTCTTGCAGCAAATGCATACATTTTGGGTGGCAGCATGAGTGATATTGCTCCACTGCTTAGCTCAAATGGTCCCCAAGATTTAATTGATCAACTGACAACACTCAGCACATTAGGTGCACAGAACTCAGTGGCACTTGAACGATTTAAAGAAGCTGAAGCAGCTGCACGCAAAGCCAAAGCTGAAGCCGATGCTGCCAAAGTTGTTCAACAGGTTGCAACAGATAAAGTAGCAGCGGCAAAGAAAGTTGCAGATGATGCAAAAGCAGAACAAGCCAAAGAAGTTGCTAAGTTGCAAGCGGTTCAAGATAAGTTGCTGAAAGATTTGCTGAGTGCTCGCAAAGTTCGCACAACTCTTGAACAACAACGCCAACTTGCATTGCTTGAAGAAAGCCAAGCAAATACTGCTTCACAAACCGGCGGACAAAAAAATGTGTGGCCAGATATTGGTTTCAAGGGCCGTTCAACATCTAGAACTACCCAAGCTCAACGCGACAAGGCTGTTGCCTTTGCAAAGTCACAGGTTCTTGCACGCAAGCCTTATGTTTGGGGATCACAAGGTCCTAACTCATTTGATTGTTCAGGGCTCGTGTACGCCTCCTATAAATCAGCAGGATTAGGTTGGCCTAACTGGGATCGACTTAACTCAGCTTTGTATTCTGGCTATACCCAGCATGTTTCACTGAAAGAATTGGTACCTGGAGACTTACTGTTCTACTCATACAAGGGAACAATCTCAACAATTCACCACATCACTATTTATGCGGGTGATGGAATGATGTGGGAGGCCAACTCAAAGGGTCGTGGATTGCTTTACTCAAACATGTACAGCATTAAGGGCTTGATGCCATTTGGTGGTCGCGTCTAAACCAGCACTACTCTTGTCCTATGACAACAGCGGTTCCTGCAATTCGCAATTCGGTGAGATTTTGGCTGGAAAAATATGAAGCCGGAGACACAGTTCTTGTTGCTGTTTCTGGCGGGGCTGATTCTTTAGCACTTGCATATGCTCTTTCTGTTGAAGCTGAAAAACTTGCAATCACAGTTATTGGTGTGACAGTCGACCATCAACTACAAGCCGCTTCATCGGGGCAAGCAGAAAAAGTTGTGGAGCAACTTTCAACGTTTGGAATCAAATGTGTCATTAAAAAAGTTACTGTTGATTTTAAAGAAGGATTAGAAGCATCTGCCCGAAAGGTGAGATACGAAGCCATCAATGAATTAGCACAACAAGAAAATGCTACTGCGGTTTTTCTTGGCCACACAAAAGATGATCAAGCAGAAACAGTTTTATTAGGACTTGCTCGTGGATCTGGAACACGTTCGCTTTCCGGAATGGCACATCACAATGGACTCTATGTTCGACCACTTCTAGACATTACTCGTAATCAAAACGAAGAGTTCTGTAAGGAAGTTGGCTTGGATTATTGGAATGATCCCCACAACCAAGATTCTCAATTCGCACGAGTACGTGTTCGCACCGAGGCTCTTCCGGTTTTAGAAAAAACAATTGGACCTGGAATCTCAGATGCTTTATCCAGAAGTGCTCATTTGTTACGTGATGATGCTGATGCATTAGATCATTGGGCAAAACGCGAAGAGATTCATCTAAATCTTCTTGATCTTGATTGTGCCCACCTAGAAACCTTGCCTAGAGCAATTCGTACCCGAATTCTGCGATCAGCCATCTACGCCGCAGGAGCACCTTCAGGTTCGGTCTCGGCAGAGCATGTAGGCGCAGTTGAGGCCCTAATCTCCGCGTGGAAGGGCCAAAATGCGCTCAATTTGCCGGGCGGTGTGAAGGTTGAGCGAATTTCGGGCAGACTTTCGCTCTCACCGCACAGACCATAGGGAGAACCGTGGATTTAGAAGCAGTTAAGGGCGATATCGAACGCGTAATCGTGACCGAAGAACAGTTGCAAGCCCGTATCAAAGAGCTTGCAGCACAGGTTGATAAAGATTACGAAGGTAAAGACCTTTTACTTGTCGGAGTTCTCAAAGGCGCTGTCATGGCTGTTGCCGATCTTTCACGTGCACTTCAGCGTCATATAGATATGGACTGGATGGCGGTTTCTTCATACGGTTCTGGAACTAAGTCCAGCGGAGTTGTTCGCATTCTTAAAGATTTAGATCGAGATATAATAGGCCGCAATGTGTTAATTGTTGAAGACATTGTTGACTCTGGTTTAACTCTTTCTTGGCTAAAAGCAAACCTTGAATCACGCGGCGTAGGGTCTGTCGAAATACTTTCGATTTTACGTAAGCCAGAAGCTGCAAAAGTTGAAGTTAATGTTAAGTATGTTGGCTTTGATATTCCAAAAGATTTCGTAATTGGGTATGGACTTGATTTCGATGAAAAATACCGCAACCTCCCGTTCATTGGTGTGCTTGCTAAGCACATGTACGAATAAGAATTAGAAACGAGAATCCCCAGTTATGTCACAAGCACAAAAGCCTAATAAGCAAACAAAAAAGAGTTTTTCTAGCAAGAACAGTTCAAAGAAGCCTGCCACTACAGGCGGCAAGATTTTCCGTGGCCCTCTTTTTTGGATCGTTGTCGCAATCTTTGCTGTCACAGTTTTTGGTCAAATCTCATCTGCGGGAAATAAGTACACACAAATAGAAACTTCCCAGGCAATTGATGCAATCACTCAGTCAAAGGTCCTCTCTGCTGAACTAGTTGATCGCGATCAGAGGATTCTCCTAATACTGACTCCTGGCAACACAATTAAGGGCTCTTCAAAAGTTGAGTCTTTTTATGTTGCCCGCCAAGAGCCAACTCTTATTGAGGCGCTAACAGCTAATCCACCTTCAAAGGGCTGGAACGTGAAGGTTCCTTCGCAATCGCTGTTGGTTTCATTCCTCTTCTCCATTGTTCCGTTCCTACTCATTGGACTATTGTTTTTCTGGTTTATGAGCCAAGCCCAAGGCGGAAACAAAGTATTCCAATTTGGAAAATCTCGCGCTAAGTTGCAGGACAACGATGTTCCTAAAACTACATTTAAGGATGTTGCCGGAGCCGATGAAGCACTTGCTGAGTTAGATGAGATTAAAGATTTTCTTGCAAAGCCAGAGAAGTACGCACCACTTGGCGCGAAGATTCCTAAGGGCGTTTTGTTATTTGGTCCTCCAGGAACAGGTAAAACACTTTTGGCTCGCGCCGTAGCTGGTGAAGCAGGAGTGCCTTTCTATTCAATTTCAGGTTCTGACTTTGTAGAAATGTTCGTTGGTGTTGGTGCAGCTCGCGTACGTGATTTGTTTAATCAAGCTAAGGCAAACGCACCTGCAATTGTTTTCATCGACGAAATTGACGCTGTCGGTCGCCAACGAGGCGCAGGTATGGGTGGCGGTCACGATGAACGCGAACAAACACTCAATCAATTGCTGGTCGAGATGGATGGCTTTGAAGAAAACTCAAAGGTTATTTTGATTGCGGCAACAAACCGACCAGATGTTTTAGATCCTGCGCTACTACGTCCAGGTCGATTTGATCGACAGATTGCTGTTGATCGCCCAGACCTAAAGGGTCGTGAAGCGATCTTGCAGGTACACGCCAAGGGCAAGCCACTTAGTGATGAGGTGAAGTTAGTTGATTACGCACGTCGTACACCTGGTTTTACAGGTGCAGATCTTGCAAATGTTCTCAACGAAGCTGCGCTCTTGTCTGCTCGTGAAAACAAATCAGTCATTGGCAATCCGGAATTAGATGAGGCAATTGATCGCGTAATGGCTGGACCACAACGTAAATCTCGTTTAATGAGTGATGATGAACGTCGAGTCACCGCCTATCACGAAGCAGGTCACGCACTAGTTGCGCATGCATTGCCACATACTGATCCTGTTCACAAGGTAACGATCATGCCTAGAGGACGTGCTCTTGGTTACACAATGGTTCTTCCTGATGAAGATAAGTACTCAACAACACGTAACCAATTACTTGATCAGTTGGCTTACTCATTAGGTGGACGTGCTGCTGAAGAACTAATTTTCCACGATCCTTCAACTGGTGCTTCCAATGATATTGAAAAGGCAACAGAGCTAGCTCGTGCAATGGTTACTCAATACGGAATGACCGAAGCAATTGGCGCAATCAAACTTGGCGGTGGAGCTTCTGAACCATTTATGGGACGAGATTACGGACACCAACGTGATTACAGCGAAAACATTGCTGGAGTAGTTGATCGCGAAATTCGTCAGCTAATTGAGAATGCACACCAAGAAGCATTTGATATTTTAGTCGCAAACCGAAAAATCCTCGACGAAATGGTTATTGAACTTCTCGAGAAAGAAACATTGAATAAGGATGAAATTGCAGCAATCTTTAAGAAGGTAAAGCTTGTAACGAAGCGTCCGGCATGGACTGGTTCTGCTACGCGCGTTCCTTCCGAACAACCACCTGTGGATGTTCCAGAACGCATTGTTGTAGAAGCACCTACTGAAGTAAAAAAGCCAACTCGCCGCAAGAAGGCTGCAAGTGACGGTAAATAAAGTAACTGTCTCTGATGGCCGCGCATCTGGTCCCTACGACCAGGAACGTGCCGAAAAGGCTGTCCGTGAACTGCTTTTAGCCCTTGGTGAGGATCCTGATCGTGATGGCTTAAAGGAGACTCCTGCACGGGTAGCGCGCGCCATGAAGGAAAACTTTGAAGGATTGTGGCAATCACCAGAAGATGTATTAACTACAACTTTTGATATCGGACATGAAGAATTAGTGATCGTTCGTGACATTGAAGTCTTTTCTCATTGCGAACATCACTTAACTCCCTTCCATGGCGTTGCCCATATTGGCTATATCCCACGCGGAAAAATCACTGGGCTTTCAAAACTTGCACGTTTAGTTGATATGTATGCAAAGCGCCCGCAGGTGCAAGAGCGATTAACAACTCAGATTGCAGATGCAATGGTGAAAATTCTAGATCCACTTGGCGTAATTGTAATTATTGATTGTGAACATCTGTGTATGTCGATGCGTGGAGTTAAGAAGTCCCATGCACGCACTACTACATCAGCAGTGCGTGGAGCGTTAACAAACCCTGCTACGCGCGCAGAAGCAATTTCACTAATCACTAAGGCGTAGTTCTCATGTTGATCATGGGAATCTTAAATGTAACCCCTGACTCTTTTGCCGATGGTGGACGACATAATGATTTTGAATCTGCAGTTACTCGTGGATTAGAAATGATTGCTGAAGGCGTTGACATCATTGACATCGGTGGTGAATCAACTAGACCTGGCGCAGATCGTGTAAGTGAAGTAGAAGAGCTAGAACGCACGATTCCGGTCATAACCGAACTTGTAAAACATGGCGCAAGGATAAGTATCGACACAATGCGCGCAAATACAGCAGAGGCTGCAATTAAAGCTGGAGCATCGATTATTAATGATGTCAGCGGGGGGTTAGCTGATCCAGAGATGCTGCAAACCGCTGCACGTTTGCAGGTGCCATACATTGCAATGCACTGGCGCGGCCAGTCAAAGGAAATGAATTCAAAGGCTACTTATAACGATGTAGTCAAAGATGTGATTTCAGAGTTACAAGAGCGCATCACAGCCGCTCTAGATGCAGGAATAGAAGCCAACAATTTGATAATTGATCCAGGTCTTGGTTTTGCAAAGGATGCAGACCACAACTGGAAGATCATTGATTCCATCGATTCCTTTGTTGAATTGGGTTACCCAGTATTAATCGGTGCTTCGCGCAAGCGTTTTCTAGGCGGGGATTCTCCTGATGAACGCGAGCAAGCGACAATTGATTTAACTAAACGACTTGCCACTACAGGTGTCTGGGCGGTTAGAGTTCACAGCGTGAAACCGCATAAGGAGGTGTTGGAACAATGAGTGATCAGATTATTCTGACAGGCATCCATGGCTTTGGTTATCACGGACTATTTGAGCAAGAACGCACAGATGGTCAAGATTTTTTTGTGGACTTAACACTTTCAGTTGATTTAAAAGCAGCATCAGAATCAGATTCGATTGTAGATACTGTTAATTATGCAGAGATCACAGATTTAGTTGTTCAAGAAATTACAAGCAATCCAGTTAACTTAATTGAGAGGCTAGCTGCTCGAATTGGTGAGCGTGTCCTAAATCAACACACCAAGGTTATTTCCGTGACAGTTACGGTACACAAACCTCAAGCACCAGTTGCAGCAAAGCTAAAAGATATTGCAGTCGTAGTAACTAGATCTCGATGAAAGCGGTAATTGCACTCGGTGCTAACATCGGCGAACCAAGAGAAAATCTTGATCTTGCACTTGCATTACTTCGTGAAGCAACAGATGTGCAATTAGTCTCTAGTTACTACACAACAGCGCCAGTTGGTGGACCCGAACAACCTGATTACTTAAATGCAGTATGCATAATTGAGAGCGAATTACCGGCAATGGATCTGCTGTCTTTACTGCATGGAATCGAAAAGAGCTTAGGTCGAGAAAGAGTTGAACACTGGGGTCCCAGAACAATAGATCTAGACCTTATTCAATATGGTGGATTATTGAGTAAAGCTGATGAATTACAGTTGCCGCATCCACGCGCGCATGAACGTCGCTTTGTTTTAGAGCCTTGGTTTGAAATTGAGCCTGATGCAATCCTGCTTACGCATGGAGCAATAAAAGAACTTTTGGAGCATTTGCCTGCTTAGAGGTAAACTTTTCATTATCTCGCCCGGTACCCCACGAAAGGACTGGAGCCACTGAAATGACTGTGTTAGTCCCAACTATGGGTGCCTTGCATAAGGGCCACCAAGCGTTGATTAAACGTGCGCGCGCATTAGATAAAGATGTAATTGTCAGCATTTTTGTAAACCCACTTCAATTTGAAAGCAAAGAAGATTTAGAAAAATATCCTCGATCACCAGAACGCGATGTTGAAATTGCAACAATTGCTGGCGCAAACGAAGTCTGGTTTCCTGAGTATGAAGATCTATACCCTGAAGGATTTAAAACCCTGAGTGCCGGTCCACTAGGAAATCTGTATGAAGGTGCATCACGCCCTGGTCACTTTGATGGAGTTGTAACGGTCCTAGATCGTCTATTTGCAATCGCAAAACCAGATAAAGCGGTATTTGGAGAAAAAGATTTTCAGCAGTTAACAATAGTTAAGGCCATGAAAACAAAAGTTGAGATAATTTCAGTACCAACAGTTCGTGAATTCGATGGATTGGCAATGTCTTCACGCAATCTTCGGCTCAGTGAGTCTGGACGAAATGTCGCACTTGTTATTCACCGAGCCTTAGCAGGGGCAAAGCTTGCTCCAACAGTGGAAATTGCTCAAGAGATTCTGAATACAACGCTTTCTACTGAGCCAGGATTTGATAAGGACTACGCAACTATTATTGATGAAATTGATTTTTCATTAGCAGATGAAGGCACCGAAAATCGTCGAGCGATCATCGCTGGATGGATTGAGGGAGTTCGCTTAATAGACAACATGGCAATGGTGGGGAGATAACGATGTTATTAACAGTTGATGTTGGAAACACAAATACCGTCCTTGGAATCTTTGATGACAAGGTACTGGTTCATTCGTGGCGAGTTAAGACAGATCCTCGCAGCACTGCAGATGAGTTGTGGCTGCAATATCGCGCGCTAATAGAAGATTACAAGCTCTCAGGTTTAGCTGTTTGCTCAACCGTTCCTGCCACATTGCGCGAACTTCGTACAATGATCGCTGATTATTTCTCGGATGTTCGGGTCACAATTGTTGAACCAGGAATCAAAACTGGAGTCCCACTTTTGGTTGATAACCCTAAAGAAATTGGCGCTGATCGCATTGTTAATACCTTGGCAGCCCACACTTTGTTCGGAGGGCCGGCAATTGTCGTTGATTTTGGAACATCAACAAATCTGGATGTAGTTTCGCCAAAGGGAGAATTTCTTGGGGGAGCACTTGCCCCTGGAATCGAAATCTCGGTTGATGCTCTTGCTGCTCGCGCAGCTCAACTACGTAAAGTCGAATTGATTAGGCCTAAAAATGTAATTGGTAAAAACACAGTTGAAGCGTTGCAATCGGGAACAATTTACGGATTTGCTGGCCAAGTTGATGGATTAGTTGATCGAATTACTGCAGAGCTATTGGATTCATATTCTGAAAAGCCAACTGTGATTGCAACAGGGGGATTGGCCCCACTGATTATTGGAGTCTCAGAAACAATCGACCACCATGAGCCTGATTTAACCCTTATTGGACTTCGCCTAATTCACGAACGAAATGCCTAACTCGGTAGACTTCGCACCCTATGAGCACAGATAACCAACCTATTGAAGAGGATCTGCCTGAGCAGCTCCGTATTCGGCGTGAAAAGCGTGCTTCATTACTAGAGCGCAACATAGAGCCATATCCAGTTTCAGTTCCACGTACAAAATCTCTTGTTGAGATCCGCGAGAAATATGTTGGGCTTGAAATAGATGTTGCCACTGGGGATATTGAATCTCTAACAGGACGAATCATCTTTAAGCGTGATACAGGTAAGTTGTGTTTTGCAACTCTGCGTGAAGGCGATGGAACTGAACTTCAGGCGATGTTCTCCTTAGACAAAGTTGGCCAGGAAGTTCTTGATTCATGGAAATCAGATATTGATTTAGGTGACATTGTTTCTGTGACCGGTGAAATTATTACTTCAAAGCGCGGCGAACTTTCAATTCTTGCCGAATCTTGGACCTTGGCTTCAAAGTCACTGCGTCCATTGCCAAATGATCACAAGCCTATGTCTGAAGAGACTCGTGTTCGGATGCGGTATGTTGATTTGATTGTGCGACCTGAAGCACGTAGTAATGCTCGCTTGCGTCCAGCAGTTATGAAGTCTTTGCGTGACACATTTGATCAGGCCAACTTCGTTGAAGTTGAAACACCAATGCTTCAAGTAATGCATGGTGGTGCCGCGGCCCGCCCATTTAAGTCATTCTCAAATGCCTATGACATGGATCTGTACCTACGAATTGCTCCAGAGCTATTCTTAAAGCGCTGCGTTGTTGGCGGTATTGAGCGCGTATTTGAAATCAATCGTAACTTCCGTAATGAAGGCGCGGATTCATCGCACTCTCCTGAATTTGCAATGATAGAGAGCTACATGGCCTATGGCGATTGGATGTCTATTGCTGATCTGACTCGTTCCCTTGTGCAGAACGCTGCAATGGCTGTTGCCGGTTCACACGTTGTTACACACCATGATGGACGTCAGGCCGACTTAGGTGGCAATTGGAAGCAGATCTCCTTATATGACGCTATTTCTAATGGTGTTGGTGAATCTGTTACTGCATTGACTCCAATTGCTGATTTGAAGAAGCTTGCTGAAAAGCTTGGAATGAAAATTGATCCTAAGTGGATTACAGGAAAGCTTGCTGAAGAGATCTTTGAACATGTCGCACGTCATGAATTAGTTGAACCAACATTTGTCATGGGCTTCCCGGTTGACACTTCTCCACTTGTTCGTGCCCACCGCGAATTGCCTGGTGTTGCTGAAAAGTGGGATTTATACATTGATGGTTTTGAACTTGCCACAGGGTATTCCGAATTAATCGACCCAGTAGTTCAGCGCGATCGTTTAGTGGAGCAAGCAACACTTGGTGCTAAAGGTGACCTTGAAGCTATGCAAGTAGATGAAGACTTCTTGAGAGCGATGGAGTTTGCAATGCCACCAACTGGTGGAATGGGAATGGGTGTTGATCGCTTGCTCATGGCGCTAACAGGTCTTGGAATTCGCGAAACAATTTTGTTTCCACTCGTTAAACCTGAAGTTGATTAGTCAATGCAGATTCGTCCAGCACGCACGAGTGACATCAAAGGTATTCGTCAATTAATTGATTCGTATGCACCACAAGGTCGTCTACTTACAAAAGAAACCGTAACTTTGTATGAAAGCGTCCAAGAATTTACAGTTGCTGTCGAAGGTGATGAAGTTGTTGGTTGCGGGGCACTACACATTTTGTGGGAGGACCTTGCAGAGGTTCGCACAGTTGCTGTTTCAGAAAAACTACGTGGCAAAGGCGTTGGTCACCAAATTCTTGAATCAATTATTGATCGTGCAAAAAATATTGGGGTAGAGCGAATCTTCTGTTTGACCTTTGAAACAGAGTTCTTTGGTCGCCATGGTTTTGAAGTAATCGAAGGAACGCCAGTTGAACCGGAGATCTATAAGGAGCTTCTGCGTTCTTATGATGCAGGTGTGGCTGAGTTCCTTGATCTTGAGTCGGTAAAGCCCAATACCCTGGGAAATACCCGAATGCTCAAAAAGCTATAACCACCTAGATTTAGTCCGTTTTCGGGCATAACCCCACCACATTTGGGGTTGTATGAGGCAGGACCAATCCACCTCGCGAGCGTGGCCTCGCAGGTATTAGGCTTAACCGAAGATCGATCCAAAGGAGCACCGCCCATGTTTGAGCGCTTTACCGACCGAGCCCGCCGTGTTGTCGTGCTGGCCCAAGAAGAAGCACGCATGCTCAACCACAACTACATCGGAACTGAACACATCCTCTTGGGATTGATTCATGAAGGTGAAGGCGTTGCAGCCAAAGCGTTGGAATCACTCGGCATCTCACTAGAAGGCGTGCGCGCACAAGTTGAAGAAATTATCGGGCAAGGTCAACAAGCACCAAGTGGTCACATTCCATTTACTCCGCGCGCGAAAAAAGTTCTAGAACTATCACTTCGTGAGGCGTTGCAGTTAGGCCACAACTACATAGGAACAGAACACATCCTTCTTGGATTAATCCGTGAGGGCGAAGGCGTGGCAGCGCAAGTTCTTGTCAAGCTTGGCGCAGATCTCAATCGTGTTCGCCAACAAGTTATTCAACTTCTGTCTGGATACCAAGGAAAAGAAGCTGTACAAACCGGTGGTCCCGCAGAAGGCACACCATCTACATCATTGGTTCTTGATCAATTTGGTCGAAACCTCACACAAGCTGCCCGCGAAGGAAAGCTTGATCCAGTTATTGGACGTGAAAATGAAATCGAACGCGTTATGCAGGTTCTTTCACGTCGCACAAAGAACAATCCAGTTCTTATCGGTGAACCAGGTGTTGGTAAGACTGCAGTTGTTGAAGGTCTAGCTCAAGCGATCTTCAAGAACGATGTTCCAGAAACTTTGAAAGATAAGCAGTTGTACTCACTAGATTTGGGTGCACTTGTTGCAGGTAGTCGCTACCGTGGAGATTTCGAAGAGCGCTTGAAGAAGGTTCTTAAAGAGATCAAGACACGTGGTGACATTATTCTTTTCATCGATGAAATTCACACACTTGTTGGTGCCGGTGCTGCAGAAGGTGCAATTGATGCTGCAAGCATCTTGAAGCCAATGCTGGCACGTGGTGAACTACAGACAATTGGTGCCACAACACTTGATGAGTACCGCAAGCATGTTGAAAAGGATGCAGCGCTAGAGCGCCGCTTCCAACCAATCCAAGTAAAAGAGCCATCTGTTGCGCACACAATTGAGATCTTGAAAGGTCTTCGCGATCGCTATGAAACACACCACCGTGTATCAATTACCGATGGTGCGCTCGCAGCAGCAGCAAACCTTGCTGATCGTTATGTGTCAGATCGTTTCTTGCCAGATAAGGCAATTGACCTTATTGATGAGGCGGGGTCACGTCTTCGCATCAAGCGCATGACCGCACCTGCTGAGCTTCGCGAGTTTGATGACAAGATCGCAAATGCCCGCAAGGAAAAAGAGTCAGCAATTGATGGTCAAGACTTTGAATTAGCAGCAACTCTGCGCGATAAGGAAAAGACTCTTATCACTGAAAAGCATGATGCTGAAAAGAATTGGAAAGCAACAGATCTAGATAAGGTCACTGAGGTGGATGAAGAACTCATCGCCCAAGTTCTATCTGCATCAACTGGTATTCCGGTCTTCAAGTTAACTGAAGAAGAAACAGCTCGTCTGCTTCGCATGGAAGAGGAATTACATAACCGTGTCATCGGACAAGATCAGGCGATTAAGGCTTTGTCACAAGCAATTCGTCGCACCCGCGCAGGTCTGAAAGATCCTCGTCGTCCAGGCGGATCCTTTATCTTCGCCGGTCCATCAGGAGTCGGTAAGACTGAACTTTCTCGCACACTTGCGTCATTCTTGTTTGGTGATCAAGATGCGTTAATTCAGCTTGACATGTCCGAGTATTCAGAGCGTCACACCGCTTCACGTTTGTTCGGTTCGCCTCCAGGATATGTTGGATATGACGAGGGTGGGCAGCTCACTGAAAAGGTTCGCCGTCGCCCGTTCTCAGTTGTTCTCTTCGACGAAATCGAAAAGGCACACCCAGATATCTTCAACTCACTTCTTCAGGTGCTCGAAGAAGGTCATCTAACAGATGCACAGGGGCGAAAAGTAGATTTCAAGAACACAGTCATCATCATGACAACAAACCTTGGTACTCGTGACATCTCTAAGTCACTTGGGCTTGGCTTTGCCAACAGCGATGACGACATGACTAATTATGAGCGCATGAAGGGCAAGGTTAGTGATGAACTCAAGTCTCACTTCCGCCCTGAATTCCTCAACCGCATTGATGACATCATCGTCTTCCACCAGTTGACTAAGCAACAGATCATTCAGATTGTTGATCTCATGCTGAAAAATCTTGATGATCGTTTACAGACAAAGGACATGGGCATTGAGCTCACTCCTGCTGCAAAGGATCTTCTTGCAGAGCGTGGCTACGACCCACTCCTTGGTGCGCGTCCACTGCGTCGTGTAATCCAACGTGAGATCGAAGATGGATTGTCAGAGCGAATCTTGTTTGGTGAGCTAAAGGCTGGCGAGATCATCGTTGTTGATGTTGAAGGAGAAGGGGCCGAAGCAAAATTCACATTTGCAGGAGCGCCAAAGGTTGCAACACCTGACACTCCTGAAGATCTTGCTGAAGCACCAACTGCTTAATTAACTTCCTAGTTTTTTAAGTGCATCTCCGCTAACGCGATAGACGGTCCACTCATCCATCGGCACTGCGCCTAGGGAGGTGTAGAAATCGATGCTTGGTTGGTTCCAATCTAGAACCCACCACTGCAATCTTTCGTAGTCGCGTTCAACGCAAATCTTTCCGAGCTCTTTTAGGAAAGCTAATCCGTAACCCTTGCCGCGGTAAGCGGGGTCAACGTAGAGATCCTCAAGGTAGATACCAGGTTTGCCAACCCAAGTTGAGTAGTTAAGAAACCAGATTGAGATTCCAACTACGAGTCCGTTTTCTTCTGCAACGTGGCAATAAGCCACCGGGTTTTCGCCAAAGATTGTCTCTTCGATTTGTTTAATCGTCGCCTTAGCCTCAAGTGGTGCTTTTTCATACTCTGCTAGATCTTTGATCAGCTGAAGTATGCGCGGTGCATCCTCTTTGGTTGCGTAACGAATCATTGCGGCAGTCTATAGCGGCGTGGGGGGAGAGCCTGAATTAATTGATCTTCGAGCAGTGTTTTAAGGGCTTTTTCAACCTGCGATTCCTCGGGCCACAGCTTCTTTATCGCAGATTCTGTTAATGATTCATTTTCACGAAGTGCCTGAACAATAGTTCCACGACATTTTCGATCAGTGCCGTGCCAATCTTGAGATTTACGAACCAATTCTGTTTTCGGATAACCATTCTTGCGCCATTGGCATTGGCTAATAATTGGACAGAATTCGCATGCAGGGTTTTTTGATGTGCAAACTAATGCTCCTAGTTCCATTGTTGCAGCAGCCCAGACATGTGCATTCTTGGAAGGAAGAATTGCTAAGCGTCTAGCTTTTTCTTTGGCAGTCGGTGCGGGCTTTGGATGCTCTTCACCATCGATTGCTCGCACTAACAATCGACGTATATTTACATCCATTACAAGAGAGCGTTGTTCAAAGGCAAAAGCTGCAATAGCAGCAGCGGTGTATTCACCAATACCTGGTAATAGTTGAAGTGTTTCTTGATCTTCCGGCACTTTGTTATTGAAATCTTCAGCGATGATTTGAGCGGCTGCATGTAGGCGTAATGCACGGCGTGGATAGCCAAGCCTTCCCCAAGCGGTAATAACTTGGGCAGGTGTCGCCTTTGCTAAATCTTTAGGTGTTGGCCAACGCTCCATCCATTCGTTCCACTTAGGAAGGACACGATTGACTGGAGTTTGCTGCAACATGTATTCACTGACCATGACACCCCACGGCGATGTGTTACGCCATGGTAAATCTCTTTTATTCTTTTTGAACCAGCTAAGAATTGGTTTTTCTAACGAACTCATTCGCCGGTAATTTTTACCCGTTTGAGAGCGGCATCAAGACGTGATACTTCAACGATCTCCATGCCATCAATCTTTGTATCTGATCCAGTTGGAACTAGTGCGCGCTTAAAACCAAGACGATATGCCTCTTGAAGTCTGCGATTCACACCGCTGACCTTACGAATTTCACCAGCTAATCCAACTTCACCGATTGCTACTAAATCTGAAGGCAGAGCAAGGCCTTTTGCAGCAGATGCAACCGCTAAAGCAAGGGCTAAATCAGCTGCTGGTTCAGTCATTTTCATCCCGCCAACAGTTGCTGCATAGACATCACGGCCGCCAACACGAACATTTGCGCGCAGTTCTAAGACTGCCAGGGTCATTGATGTGCGAGCAGAATCAAGTCCTGAAACTACACGGCGTGCATTTCCATAATCATTTTCACGACCAGCAGAGACTAATGCTTGGATTTCTGCGAGCAATGGGCGACGGCCTTCAAGAGTGACAGTTACACATGTGCCTGGCACGGGTTCTGCATGGCGTGATGTGAATAAACCGGTTGGATCAAGTACAGATTCGATTCCGGTATCACTTAAATCAAAACAACCAACTTCATCTGATGCACCAAAGCGGTTTTTGATCGCACGAATGAGTCGTAGTCGAGAGTGGCGCTCACCTTCAAATTGCAAAACAACATCGACGATGTGTTCTAGAAGTCTAGGGCCGGCAATTGATCCATCTTTAGTTACATGTCCAACAAGAAGTAGCGTGATGTCACGATCTTTACATATACGAATGAGTGCGCCAGCAACTTCTCGGACCTGTGTCACTCCACCAGGTGCGCCATCTGCTGCAGAGCTGCCTATTGTTTGGACTGAGTCAATAATTAGAAGTTGTGGCTTAACAGAATCAATGTGCGCGATTACAGCCCCAAGGTCTGTTTCAGAGGCTAGAAATAGTTGTGGATCGATTGCATTGATTCGTTCTGCGCGAAGTCGTACTTGTGATGCAGATTCTTCACCGCTTATATAGAGCGCGGATATTCCCTTTGATGCAGATTGTGCTGCAACAGAAAGTAGCAAAGTTGATTTACCAACGCCTGGTTCACCGGCTAACAAAATTGCCGCACCTGGTACTAATCCGCCACCAAGAACACGATCAAGTTCTGAAACACCTGTTGGCCGCGCGTGAGCTGCTGAAAGATCTACATCGCCAATCGGAGTTGCTTTTGCCGTGACATTTCCTGCAACCAATGACAATTTCTTAGGCGCAGCAATCTCTTCAACGGCGCCCCATGCTTGGCATTCACCGCAGCGACCAACCCATTTTTGGGATGTCCAACCACATTCGGTGCAGCGGAATGGATCTTTTTCAACCTTGGCCATGAGGTAACCCTATGACAAGGGGCTGACTATTTCTTCTGGGCAGCCAAAGTCGCTGGATGCTGAATGATAAATAGCGGAAGGCTACGAGCGGCAGAGTCACGGATGTGTTGCATGCGGACATCGCATAGGCGTGCTAATTCGCCATAGGCATCCTTACCCATCAGAAGTTCAAGTTCATACTTGTTAGAGATATACACAGGCTCGGTTCCAACGTGAGCATCACTGTTACTTGTGCAGTACCAATCAAAGTCATCTCCACCATCGCCCCATGCAAGGCGCTCGTACTCACCAATTACTGTTACTGAGTATTCGCGCTCGCCGTATTCGCGAGTTTCAAAACTACGACGCAACGGCAACTGCCAGCACACATCAGGCTTTGTATCTGCAAAGTGCTTTCCATCGCGTTGTGCAACATGGTGCAGAACGCAACCAAAAGAACCAGTGAAACCTTCGGCTTCATAACCTTTACGGTTTAAGAAGATACAACCTTCTTCTACGCGACGAGTTTTGCGTTCCCCATCTTCATCTTTTTCAGAAATACGTAAATCTCCGCCAGGCTTTTTTGGTCGGGCTTCGTTATAGAACTGCCACATTTCAGGAGTGAGATAAGCAGCAGCTTTAATTGTGCGCTCTTCATCAGCCTTATCTGTATACATCGCACCTTCTGTGCAACATCCAGAAAATGGTTGGCTCTTAAATACACCTTGGCAACCATCGCCATAAATACATGTCCAATATGAGGTCAACCAAGTCAGGTCGCACTTGAAAATAGTTTCATCATCATTTGGGTCGAAAAATTCAACCCAATCGCGCGCAAATCCTGCTTTAACCTCTGGCATAGTCGCAGAGCCTACAGGAGTAACAGGTAGGCTTGTTACATGAATCAGCAATCAAAGGTTGCAGTTGTTGGCGCCGGCATTATGGGCGAGGCCTTGATTTCTGCATTGATTTCATCTGGTGTTAATCCAGAGTTGATTACGATTTCAGAAAAGCGTGCTGATCGAAGTGCAGAACTCATTGCAAAGTATTCAATCAGGCAGGCCCCACTTTCAACCAATGTTGCAGAAGCAGAAGCGGTGTTATTAGTGGTTAAGCCTCAGGATATGAGTGCGGTGCTTGAAGAAATAAAGGGATCAATTAATCCTGCAGCGGTTGTAATCACCTTTGCAGCGGGCAAGTCAATCTCCTTCATAAGTAATGTACTTGGTACTGCTAATCCCGTGATCCGCGTAATGCCCAATACACCGACCATGGTTGGTGCTGGCATGGCTGCGGCATCAATGGGTGCTGGAGTCACAGATGCACACAAGAAATTTGTACTGGGCTTCTTGGCAGCAACTGGCAAGGTAATTGAAGTTTCCGAGGATCTCCAAGACGCGGTAACTGCAACGAGTGGATCTGGCCCTGCTTACTTCTTTGCATTTGTCGAGGCAATGGTTGCAGGAGCTAAAGAACTAGGTCTTAGCCAAGAAGATGCGACAACGCTGACTATTCAGACAATTGTTGGCGCCGCAAAGTTGTTGGATGAATCAGGCAAGAGCGCAACAACGCTGCGCGAAAATGTAACAAGCCCAAAGGGCACCACTGCTGCTGCGCTGGCATCTTTTGGATCAAGTGATCTCAACTCCATGGTTGCCAAGGCAATGAAGGCGGCTAGCGATCGTTCGCAGGAATTAGCGTGAAACGTTTTGTAGCCTTCGTTGTACTTGCCTCCCTTGTAGTTGCCCCAGTTTCTCATGCAGCACCGAAGAAGATCAGCGTCAAACCAATGCAATTGCTGACAACAGTTGGAACACCTGATGAAGTAAGCGGCGCAGTTGTTAGTGGCAAATCAATAATTGTTTTTGGCACCAAATCATCAAAGGCTTATGCCAGGGCTATTGATGTGACAGGTAAAGAGATATGGAACTTATCTTTAGATCAGTCTGCAGCATCAATTGCTACAGCCGCGGCAGTTGATTCAGCAGGCGATATTTGGGTAACTGGTGCGACTCCACTTGCAACGGGGTTGGTTATGCCCACGCCAACTGCGACACCTTTAAATCCAGATAGCGCGGCTATTCCACCATCGGTTTTTGTCGGCAACCTACAAGCAATAGCCATTTGGAAAGTTAATGCAGCTGGTTCATTGATATCTACACATACATTTCCAACGAGCTCTGTGCTGTTTCCAACCGCAATAAGTGTTGATAAGAACGGCGCATCGGTTGTTGGAATCATTGCTAATGAAAAGGGAAATGCTGGATTTCTAGTAAATACAGATTCAGCGGGGGTCTTTACTAAGTTACTTCAAATCGGGGCTACATCCACAACAGCCGACACAGTTGCAAGACATGCTGATGGAACCTTGACAGTTGCAGGATCAAGTTCTGAAACACTTGCAGGAAAAAAAGTTGTTGGAGTCACAGACGGAATTTTGGTTAAGGTTTCAAAGGCACTCAAAATTACTTCTGTCGTTCGTAGCTCAATTGCAAAAGGCAAGAGAATATGGAATAGCGCATCCTCTTCTCTACTTCTGACTGGTGAAGTGATGGCAGCAGGAAAGACGGAGTCAGCGGTTACAAAGTTTTCAATGTCTTTTGTTCCATCATGGACCTATCGCTTTGCTTCAACAGGACCGACACTTTCTGCCTCATCTACTCAAGCATTCTTCATATCAACAGGTTCAATCGCGCAATTGACTTGGAATCCAAAGACACCAACACCGTTACTGATCACTTTCGACTCCAAGGGCATCATCACCGCGGCTGATAGCGGCCCAATAGGTCAAAGAGAAGTGCTTGGACTGATCATTTCTAAGGAGATCGGGGTTTTGGCCCTGACTTCAAGCGCAGAATCTGTTTCGATTTTTACCCTACTTCCGCGGTAACCTAAACCCCCGCACACTCAGTGCGGACACTAGAAATGAGAGCGTGACATATGGGTTCCGTAATTAAAAAGCGACGCAAGCGCATGGCGAAGAAGAAGCACAAGAAGCTTCTTAAGAAGACTCGCATTCAGCGCCGTAACGCTAAGTAATAATTACGGCTTTAAAAGTGCAAGCTTGCCGTTTACAGTGGCAAGTAGAAGTTTAACTTTGTTAACAGTTACCCAAGCGCTCTGAGTAGGTTCAGAGCCTTGGGTACTGCTTACTAAACGTATTGCAGATTGTCCTAAATCTTTTTTGCTCGTATCTAGAGCGCATAGTCTTTCCTGGCAATTAAAGATAATGGTTCTTCCATCAGTGGCTAAATACTCACCAGGCGTTCCGAAGTTTTCAGTCGTCAACTTTGAAATCTTTGTTGGATCACTTAATAATGCCCAACGCACTTGATTTGGTTTTGGGGCTGTTGCTGTCGATGTGGCTAACCAGGTAGCCATAACGTCACCATTTACCTTCGCAAGTGCAACATCAAAGCCAAATATATTTGCCTCATCTGTTGAGATATCAAGTGTTTGATACGTCCAAGCTGTTGGTTCAAATCCTGTTCGCCTTGCAATTCGTATTGCACCAGAAGTTATTTCCTTTTTCTGATTCATGGAAACAACGGAATCGTATGCAACATAAACCTTTGAGCCATCAAAGATTGCCTGTAAGTGGAAACCAACGTCTCCTGTTGTGCGACCATCAGTTTTGCGGTCACCATCAATGAGTTCATATTTCCAAGACGAAGTCTTTGTTCTGACAGCGCCAAGTAGTACGCCTTGAGTTTCGTCACGATAGAAAACCTGTACAGAACTAGCTGTTGCTACACAAGCGTTTGCAACACTTACATCACTAGCTGTCCGCACACGAACTATTTCTGTGTATTCATTGACTGAAGGAGCATTGCCATCAACAATTTCAACAGCAAAGCTTTTACCGTTGTAAACGGCATATCGGAGGTCTTTTTCAGTTGAATCGCTGTAAAAGATATGAAGGGTTTGTCTTAGTCCACTGCCATTAACACACATGGAGATAGAGCCAGAAATAGTGTTTGTCGTGCGGCCACTGCTTCCACCCGCACCATCCACAGTTACCTTATTCCACTTCTTGCCATCAAATGTTGCAAGCTTTAGATCGCCACTTTTTGTATCGGTATAGGCAATTGCTGGTTGGCCATTAAATGTGGCACTAGCAAGGCTCTTTCCATCAGCTGCACTATCAAGCACCGTGCTCTTCCATCCAGCTTGTGGAGTGACAGATTTAGTGACAACTGGATCCGATGTACCTAAAGCATTTTTAGCTACAACTGAAAAAGTATAGGAAGTTCCATTCTTTAAGCCGGTCATAAGTACGGGGCTAGTTAGCGACTTCTTCTCAGTACCTGTCTTGATGTTTTTAATGACATATTCGCTGATCTGAGCGGTTCGCAAGTTAACTGGGGGATCAAATGAAATAAGTGCAGAAGAATCTCCTGTAAATGCCTGCACATTGCGTGGTGATAGCGGAAGCTCTGTTGCAACTCCTGCAGGAGGCTTGTTGCGCATATCTTCCATCATCGCCAAAAGAAGGGGACCAGGTTGACGAAATACTTCTCCTGGATCAAGGCTTGGAGTCATTACTGAATCAAGCCCAGACTTTGAAAAAGTATTTTCATCTAAGTGTGAAGTTGATGATCCAGGTTCATAGCGCGATGGTGTGTACATTTTTGGTTTGATTCCGCCATTTGCTTTGATACCAAGAGCACCGTTCCACACCAATGAACTTGTCAGTGCCACACCAAGTTCTTGTGACGGTGTTGGTAGGTCAGCAAGGCGGCGCCCATCTGATGTCTGCAGGTATGCGTCAAATGGTGTTGGTTGGTCCAAGCTACCTAATCCGTAGAACGGATCGTATGCATCATTGGAAAGAAAACCAAGGCCATGACCTAATTCGTGAATGAAAACAGATTCGAGATCATATTCAATCGATGATGGTGTTCCATCGCCACGAGTATTCCAGATGGCTCCAGAATTAACCTGGATAATGATTTCAGGATTTGCTTTATCCAAATCTCTTCCTGCTAACGCGTTTGCAGTAGCCGATGAATACCATAGTGATGGGTCAGGTGCTCCTGAAAATGCGGAAAAGAAACTACCTGGCCGCGCGCTTCCTAAAACACCCCAAGAACTTGATCGGCCCCAGGAAGCATCGACTGTGATTGGCACAGAAGAACTAAAATTTGCGGACCATACATTTACTGCGGCCTGAACTTCTTTCTTTGCCCAATCAGGAAAATTGTTGTACTTAACAACAAACTTAGATTTAATTTCAAGATTTTTTTGCCTTGGCTCAGGATTTGAAGTTGTTACAGGATCAGAACCCGCATAAACGTAACCCCAATTTGTTGCAGGGATTTGTTTAAAGGCTAAAGCAGGCGCTGCTGGCGCAATAAGAATAGAGGCGACAAGAGCGCCCGCAATGGCGAAAACCCCTAATCTCTTTATCCGCAGCATGAGCCCAACGCTATCAGGGGATAGAGCGTGGTTTAAGGTCAGGGGTAGGAATTACCTATTCTCTAAGTGAATTGACAGGTCAGAAAGGGTGATTACATGACACTGGTAACAATTTATGGTCGGACTGGTTGCCATCTCTGTGAAGAAGCGTTATCCATATTGCAATCCATGCAGGAAGAGCTCGATTTTGAAATCCAAGAGATTTTGATTGACGGAAGTGAAGAGTTAGAGAAATTGTATGGTGAGAAAATTCCTGTCACGCAGATAGATGGTGTCCACCATGATTTTTGGCGGGTAGACCCAGTTCGATTTAGATCTTCCCTTGAAAAACATCGTCAGCATCAATAATTTTGTAGGAATAACCTTGTTCAGCTAAGAAGCGCTGACGGTTCTGTGCAAAATCCTGGTCGATAGTGTCACGAGAAATTACTGAATAAAACTTTGCGCTGCGACCATCAGATTTTGGTCGCAAGATTCGTCCTAAACGTTGTGCCTCTTCTTGACGGCTTCCAAATGCGCCAGATACCTGAATTGCAATTGTTGCATCTGGTAAGTCAATTGAAAAGTTAGCAACCTTTGAAACAACTAAACACTTAATTTCACCAGTTCTAAACTTATTGAAAAGAATTTCGCGCTCTTTAATAGGTGTTTCACCCTTGATGAGAGGCGCACCTAATGTTTCAGATAAATCATCAAGTTGATCAATGTACTGACCAATTACTAATACCTGATCATCTACATGCTTTTCTACCAAAGCTTCGACAACATCACGCTTTGTTCGAGTTGTTGCACAGCTTCGGTAACGATTCTCGGGCTCTGCAGTTGCATATGCCAAGCGCTCAGTTTCTGTCAGGTTTACACGAACCTCAATACATTCAGCAGGGGCGATATAACCCTGTGCTTCAATTTCTTTCCACGGCACATCAAAACGCTTTGGACCGATCAATGAGAAAACTTCACCTTCCATGCCATCTTCACGCACCAAGGTTGCGGTTAATCCTAAACGGCGGCGTGATTGAATATCAGCTGTAAAACGAAAGATCGGTGCAGGCAATAGGTGCACTTCATCGTAAATAATCAAACCCCAGTCATATGAATCAAAGAGATCCAAGTGGGCGTACACACCATTTTTTTTCTTGGTCATAACTTGGTATGTAGCAATTGTTACAGGGCGAATCTCTTTTTTAGCGCCTGAATATTCACCAATCTCGTCTTCGTTGAGAGTTGTGCGCTTTAATAATTCTTCTCGCCATTGACGCGCAGCAATTGTGTTGGTTACCAAAATTAAGGTCGTTGCCTTGGCATGTGCCATTGCTGCTGCACCAACAATTGTTTTACCTGCACCGCAAGGGAGAACAACAACACCTGAGCCGCCATGCCAAAAACCTTCAGCCGCAAGCTCTTGGTAAGGACGTATCTTCCAATCCTTTTGGACTAACGAAATTTCGTGTGCTTGGCCATCAACATAGCCGGCAAAATCTTCTGCTGGCCAACCAAGACGCAAAAGTGATTGCTTGATCTGTCCGCGCTGGCTAGGTAAAACTGTAATTGTTTCTGGATCAATCCGCGCACCAAGTAACGGAGCAATTTTCTTAGCCCTAATAACTTCTTCAAGGACGGCTGTATCTGTTGTTATAAGAATAAGTCCATGCACAGGGTCCATCTCAAGACGCAAGCGTCCATAGCGGGACATGGTTTCAGCAACATCAATAAGAATTGAATGAGGGACCGCATAGCGTGAGTATTTGATTAATGTATCGATTACCTGTTCTGCGTCATGTCCTGCAGCTCGCGCGTTCCATAAACCAAGTGGCGTTAAGCGATATGTGTGAATATGTTCTGGTGATCGCTCTAATTCAGCAAAAGGTGCGATAGCTCGTCGACATTCAGTGGACATTGGATGGTCGATATCGAGCAGAAGCGTTTTATCGCTCTGAACAATAAGTGGACCATCAGTCATTGAGTAAATCCTTTATTAGCGCATGTAATAGTTTGCTGCGATCTTCAAGGGTGCTGATGTCAACCCATTCATGGGCTGCGTGGGCTCCATCGCCAACTGCACCAAGTCCATCTAGAACCTGAGCACCTGCAGCTGCGGCGAAGTTGCCATCGCTTGCTCCGCCAACTGATGCATGCCCCAAAGGTGGCATTCCAAGTTCTTTAGCAACCTTCTCTGCTCGCTCGTATAGCGCCATTGTCGAAGTTGTCTCTAGGGGAGGTCGATTAAATCCACCGGTAATTTCGTACCGCGTGGCAGCATTGACAGGCTTCAAGCCCTTGATTGCTGCGTCAACTCGCTTTAAATCATCCATTGAATAGGAACGAATATCAATATCAAGAACTGCAAGATCTGGAACTGTATTCGTTGTGTTACCAGCATGTAATGTTGTTGGAACAACAGTTGTTCCATGATCGGGATTTTGCATTGCTGTGATTGCTAAAACGGCATGTGCCATTTCAGTTGTAGCGTTAACACCTTTTTCAGGTTCAAGTCCAGCATGTGATGCCTTGCCATGAATTTTTACCTGATACATCGCTGTGCCCTTACGACCAGTTTTCACTTTGCCATTAAGAGTTGCTTCTAAAACTAGAACAGCTTTTGCATTCGCCGAAATTTCCTTAATGAAATCTTTACTAGTCGCACTTCCTGTTTCCTCATCAGTGGTTGCGATCAATGCTGCACTTCCGGTAATTCCTTTCATGGCATATAACGCCTGAACAAAACCAGCTTTCATGTCGTAAATTCCTGGACCACGAGCAGCTGTTCCCTCAACACTCCATAAAGGTTCAAAAGAACCTTTAGGCCAGACCGTATCTAAATGTGCCAACAGAACGACATCAGGATTAGGTGCACCCCACCAAAAAACTGGGCGCCCATTTACTTCGCGGATTTCTGCAGGCGTTCCCAAGATTCTGGTTGCTATGTCACTTGCTAAATGAACAACATCGCGGCATGCCTCTAGATCTTCAGTCGGTGATTCCAACTTAACTAATGCTTCTAGGGCTGCCAACATGGGGTAAGTCTATAGCGATGCCACGCCTGTGATGCGTGGGATTCTAAAGGATTGGACCTCACCGGTTGCATGATCGCGTGCTATTAAGGCCCCAGCGCTAATGCGAATTGGGTCAATAATTCGATGGGTTACTCCACCGTTATTATCGGCATATCCAATAGAAAGGGTTTTCTGATCAATAATGAATTGATTGAGAACTTCCATGGTCTCGTTTGCAGTTGTGCGAGGGAGTTGTCCTAATGCTTCACTGGCAACCTGACGCAATCGTGTTTGACGGTAGGTTGATTTTTCTCCTGTTCGCAATGTGCGGATAGCAGTTTTTAAACTTTCCACATCCGGAATTTCAACTTCACCAATTACGCGCGGAGGGCGTGGTTTTGTCATTGCACGATTTGTTTTTGGACCCGTCAGAATCATTCCATTTGCAGATTCAGCTGCAGGTAAGTAACCGCATTCACGCAAGAGACGCATTGCATCGGTTGCATCCACATCGCAGATTGCTACTTCAGGTGCGATACGGCGCAGAGCTAAAATCTCAAGTTTCTTATCATTCATTATCTGAGAAATTAATGCAGTGTCTTCGCATCGAATAAAAGAAGACGTATTCCCGACTCGCAATTTGCCATGCTTCTTGGCAACATCAGCAATTAGATATTCAAGTGGTTGTGGCATGGGTGTCTTAGAAGTCTTGATTAAGAAAGTTTTAATCTCATCACCGGTCTTACCGTGATCTAAGGCGCGACGAATTGTGCTTTCGGTAAATCGGTAAACAGTTGCACCACCCCGACTTTCGATCTCAGCCATCATTGCAAGTGCTTGCGAAATTTCATGCTCTAGTGGCCCTGGTGCAATTGCGGTGTTATCGCTTTGGATCAGTATGTGATCAACCGTCTTTGGTAGATCCTCGTTTATAGAACTTAGATCGTCACCATTCAGAAATTCAGAACCGAACTTAGATATTGAGCCTTGTCCAGTTATTCCTAGCCACTCAGCCTCACGAAGAGTCCATTCTGCAAGTTCTTCTTGAAGCGAAGAGTTACGGCGTACAGGTGCACGCCATGACAAAACTTCCTTGAAACTATTCCAATCAGGTGCAATGCCTTGGTTTTCTCGTAGTAGTTCAAGGGTTAAAGCGCGCACACGCGCTGCATTGACTCTGTCTAACTCTGGACCAAGGGCAGCAACATTTTTTGCTTCAACGCGACCAACTAGACCGCTTACACGGGAAGTGATCAACCACTGGGATGCCAACATTTGCCAACGATCGGCAGGTGTTTGCATTAACCAGATATCGAACTTATTGCTTGGCAAAATTCGATCATCTGCATCAATACTTATTAAGGAGGCGAGATATGCAAGTTCTGCAACAAATGCTGTACAGGATTCGTCAACACCTAAATGTGTCGAGATAATTTTGAGATCACGAACACCTAAACCTCCAGCACGTAATGCATCAGCTGGTTCATCGGCCCAGAAATTAAGCAACTCTTCAACCCAGCGAAGTACCGTTGAAACATTTGCAATCGCCGCCAGATTAATCTGACGCTCATCGCGTTTAGCGCCGATCAACTCTGGTTGTGTAATGAATCGCTCTTTGTGAATTTTTCCACCGCGCATTGCAATTGCTACCTCACGAGGTAAAACTACTGTTCGCTGATCGAGCGGGACTAAGAACTTCTTTTCAAGTAGCCAATTCACTCCTGGTCCAGGATTTTTTATGTCTCCAACGCTTCCTCGAGGAGGACCCCACACCAATCGTTCCAAAACTTTCTTTGCATCCGCAGGGGCATCTTCTAAATCACTAAGTTTGAGTTTTGCCAACGATGCTGGACCTAAACCTGCAGGCTCAATTCCAATTACATCACGCAGTTGCGTTGGCAAACGCATGCCATCATCGGATGGATAAACAAGACCAATCCTTACAAGGTGCTCTAAAACAGTTTTTGCTTCTTTGTCTGTAAGTGTCACAACGCTTTTTTCTAAAAATGGTTCATTTAAAGATGCCGCAGCTTCTAAGACTTGGAACTGCCATTGATTGAGCGAATCAATTGCTCGGGCCAAACTAGGAGCAGAGCATGCACGCACAGCAAGGGAGGCGATGTCAGGTGGAACAGGAGTTACTAAATCTGGACGAGCGGTAAACAAATCTAAAAGGGCAGCATCATCAACGCTACGTAGGTAGTCAGAGAAGGATCGCATTTCCATAACTTGCCTACATTACTGGCATAACTGATGTTCTTGTTAATTACCCTTTACGTTTACGCGGGGTCAACCAAGTGCCAAGCGCGGCCAATCGAACGACAATTGGGGAAATGGCTCGACCAATAAATCTGGCCCTTCGGAAGTCATGAATTGGCCATCCTTCGGCCATTGCTCGCAAGCCCAGCAATGCATCTGGATTAATTGCTGATGGATGTCCAACACACTGCAGTAGCGGTAGGTCATTGTGGCTATCTGAATATCCAAAACAATCTTCTAAATCAAAACCTTTTCTCTCTGCTAATTCACGAATTGCGACCGCCTTTTCTTTTCCATGCAAAAGCGCACCATTCATATTTCCCGTGTAGAGACCATCTTTGATTTCTGCTTTGCTTCCGAGAGCACCAGTTAAACCCAATCTCTTGGCAATCAAAGTAGCCATATCTTCAGGCGCAGCAGTAACTAAATAAACTTCAACTCCATTTGCGATATGACTTTGTGCGATATCAATTGTTCCCTGCCACATTGCAGGAGAAACAAACTCGTCATAAATTTGCTCAGCAATGGTCTGTATGTCTTTCACATTATGTCCACCAATAAAATCTGTGGCAGCAGTCTGATAACGAGCGATCTCTTCCTTATTTTCTTTTCCCGTTAAGCGAAATCTCAGGTTGGCTAATACGAAACGCGATATGTCCTTCTTGGTGAAGTAACCACGCTGATACATCCCACGGCCCAAGAAATAAATGGTTGAGCCGCGTATAAGCGTGTTATCGACATCAAAGAAGGCAGCTCTTTTGCCTGTGAGTGCCATGTCACTACCTTACAGATAGACGGGGTTTCGGGACGCTTTATGCTTTCCCAATGAGTTCAACAGTCCATGTGGTCCGCCACGGCGAAGTCCATAATCCTGACAAGATTTTGTACGGTCGCCAACCAGGGTGGCGATTATCTGAACGTGGACAAGAGATGGCTCGCACAATCGCTGAATGGTCAAAGAGTCTTGATTTAGGTGCGCTCCATGTGTCACCTTTGCAACGCGCGCAAGAAACAGCTGCTCCTATTGCTGCAGCTCACAATATTTCAATTACAACTGATGATCGCTTAATTGAGGCCGCAAATATCTTCGAAGGAAAACCATTTGGTGTTGGCGATGGAATATTACGCCGTCCTTCTGCTTGGAAATATTTATGGAATCCATGGAAGCCATCTTGGGGCGAACCGTATGATGAGCAGATTAATCGAATGTTGGCAGCAGTTTTTGCCGCCCGCGATGCAGCCAATGGCAAAGATGCAATTTGTGTTTCACACCAGCTGCCAATTTGGATTTTGCGCAGCGCAATTGAAAATCGTCGCTTGTTGCATGATCCTCGCAAACGAGAGTGCACGCTTGCTTCAGTTACAAGCATTCATTTTGATGATGAAGGCGTTATTTCTGGATTGTCTTACTCTGAACCAGCACGTCACCTATTACCTGAAAAACAGTAATGAAGAAGCTTGCACTAATTATTTGCTTAGCAATTGCACTTACCGGGTGTAGCGGCGGCGGGACATCTTCAGCAGAAGAAAGTTTTGTTTCAGGTGATGGCTCTGTCACATTTATTAAAATTGCAGATAGAAAAATTGCTCCAGCAATTACTGGGTTGACATTGTCTGGGACGAATTACACGTATGCGAAAGACAGAGTTGCAGTTGTCAATGTATGGGCATCGTGGTGCTCACCATGCCGCGCAGAAGCACCGATACTTGTCGCTTTGGCAAACAAATACACAAATGTTGCCTTCATCGGAATTCTAACTCGTGACAATCCCGCAAATGCTGAAGCTTTTGAACGTAGATTTAAAATCCCATATCCAACACTTATTGATGACTCCATCTTGATCGGATTTAAAGGCTCTCTGCCAGCAAATGCCATCCCATCAACGGTAATTCTGGATAAGAATGGGCGGGTAGCTGCACGTATTTCAGGGGTCGTTACCGTCGCTTCTTTAACCCAGTTGATTGAACGCGTGAGCGCCGAATGAAAGAGATCTTTCAAGAGCAGATACTTTCAGGCGTACTCGTAGCAGCTTTTCCATTTGCATTTATTGCGGGAGTTATTTCATTTCTCTCCCCATGTGTTTTGCCATTGGTCCCCGGCTATCTCTCATTTGCAGCTGGATTTTCAGTAAGCCGTGGAAAGGTTTTTCTAGGTTCACTCTTATTTGTTTTAGGCTTTAGCGCAGTTTTTGTTTCATACGGTGCGTTGTTTGGTGGTTTGGGCAATCAACTCTCTGCCAACAAAGAGATCATCTCTAGAATCCTTGGCGTATTAACAATTTTCTTAGGATTTATCTTCTACGGACGTTTCCCTTTTTCTCCAACAATTAGACTCAAGATGCGCACAACAGGCGGATTGCTAGGTGCGCCTTTACTTGGTGTGTTATTTGGAGTTGGTTGGACACCATGTATGGGGCCGGCCCTAGGTGCGGTACAGACATTGGCAGTTGCAGAATCGACTGCATTGCGCGGAGCTGTACTTTCCTTTGGGTACTGCTTAGGTCTAGGACTTCCATTTATTCTTTCAGGATTATTTCTAGATAAGTCTGCGAAGTTGCGCTCGTTTATTTATCGCCGTGGGGATGTCATTTCAAAAATCGGCGGAATCTTCTTGATTTCAATCGGAGTACTTCAAGTTCTTGGTTTTTGGGGTCAAATATTAATTTCACTGCGTTCGCTAATTTCTGATTTCATTCCGGTGATTTAATGAGCCAACAAACAGAGTTACCAGAGCTAGATAGCGTTGGAGTATTGCGTTATGCATGGCGCCAACTGACAAGCATGCGCACAGCACTGATTCTGCTGTTAATGCTCGGAGTTGCATCCATTCCTGGTTCATTGGTTCCACAACGCACCCAAAACCCAATCCAGGTGGGCCAATACTTTAAGGATTCACCAGATCTTGCTCGCTGGATGGATCGTTTCTATCTATTTGATGTCTACGGATCCCCCTGGTTTAGCGCCATATATATCCTCTTATTCATATCTTTAATTGGCTGTGTATTACCGCGAACAATTGAGCATTTTCATGCAGCGCGCGCATTACCGCCTTCGACGCCAAAAAATCTTTCGCGGATGGAACATCATTCAACATGGATTGCCAATGGCAGTGAATTAGAGGCAGCTCGGGCTTGGTTTAAATCAAAGCGATTTAGGGTTTTAGAAAAAGATGGTTCGATTTCGGCGGAAAAAGGCTTTGCTCGTGAAACCGGAAACCTATTCTTCCACTTGGCTTTAATTCTCGTTTTGTTGGGAATTAGCTTTAGTTCACTTCTTGGTATGCGCGGTGAAGCAATCATTAATGTTGGTGAAAGATTTGTGAACACACCAACAAGTTATGACACCTTGACCTATGGGAAATTGTATAAGGACGGAAATCTGCCGGCCTTTATGTTGACTGCAGATAAATTTGTTGCACAGTACAACCTCGAAACTAGCGCCCCAGAGGATTACACGTTAGATGTTTCATTACTTCGTGAAGGTGGGTCAGTTGTAGAAAAGAAAGTTATTAAGGTAAACAGCCCATTAACAATTGGTAGTACTCGTATTTATTTACAAGCTAACGGATATTCGCCTGTAGTAACTGTTAGAGATTCCAAAGGCAACGTTGCATTCCAAGGCCCTGTTCCTTTCTTGCCACAAGATTCAAATCTTCGATCAATCGGTGCAATAAAAGTTCCAGATGCAGATCCACAAATTGGATTTGTTGGATCTTTTGTTCCGACCTATGTTCGTGACCCTAATGGTGGTGGGGCATTGAGCGCCTTCCCTAAAGCACTAGATCCACGTTTGTTATTAGCGGCGTGGGCTGGTGATCTTGGATTGGACTCGGGAATTCCTCAATCGGTGTACAGAATAGATACCTCAAACATGCTGCAGGTAGGTCTTAAGTCCCTAAAACCAGGAGAAGTCTTTGAGTATCCAGGCGGATCGATCACCTTTGAAGGCTATTTGCAATGGGTCAACCTTAACTTCGTCGCAGATCCTGGAAAGCAGTTCGCATTGTTGGGCGGTATCGTTGCGATCCTTGGATTACTCGCTTCACTATTTACTCGCAGACGACGTATTTGGATTCGCGTTGATACGCAGGTAGATGTTGCTGGGTTAGCAAAAAATGGTGCACCAGGGCTAGATGTAGAAATGGAACAGTTCGTTCGGATGTTAAAGGGAGATAAATAGATGACACGCATATTTGCTTTTGCATCGAACTACCTGATTTATTCTGCAATGGCTGTCTACACCTTGGCATTTCTAGCTCATGCGATAGAGACAGCCTGGGCAGTAAAAGTTCCAAATGACACAACAAAGACATTAGATTACAAGCGGACAGAAAATGTAGCTCGTGTTGCTACCGCAATGATGATTTTGGGATTCATCCTTTTGTTCTTTGGTGTAGTAACTCGTGGCATTTCAGCTGGCCGCGTACCCTGGGGAAACATGTATGAGTTTTCCATAACAGGTGCTCTTGCATTTACCGGCGCATATTTGGCGGCATTAATTAAATATGATCTTCGTTGGTTGGGTTTGTTGGTTTCGATTTCCGTATTACTCACTCTTGGTACAGCAGTAGCTGTCTTATATGTTCCGAGTGCTCCACTAGTTCCTGCTCTTAAATCACCCTGGTTAATCATTCATGTTTCTACTGCAATTATTTCAGGTGGCGTGTTCTTGTTGGCAAATGTGATTGCAGCTGCGTATTTGTATCTGGACAACATGGAAACTAAAGGGGAGCGAACAGCATGGGCTAAGCGACTTCCATCCTTAGAAGTTTTGGATCAACTCTCATATCGATTAGTTGCATTTGTATTTCCACTATGGACTTTTTCAGTTATTGCTGGAGCGATCTGGGCTGAGAGCGCTTGGGGTCGTTACTGGGGCTGGGATCCAAAAGAGACCTGGGCATTTATTACATGGGTCGCATATGCCGCTTACTTACATGCTCGTGTAACTGTTGGTTGGCGCGGACGTAGAGCGGCATGGCTATGTTTACTTGCCGGATCTACATTCTTGTTTAATTATGTATACGTCAATATTTGGGGAACCGGAAAGCACACCTACTCAGGTCTTTAAAGCTTTCCCAAGAAATCTGGATCATCATCTGGCGGCAAAATACGTCGCTTAGGAGCTTTGCGTCCCTTTGGTTTGTTTCTTCCAGCAATTAAATATGCAATAGGTCCTATTGGTGCTGCAATAATTATCAGAAGTAACCATCCCCACCGTGGAAGAGTTTTGACTTGAGATTCATCTGCTCGTGCACAGTCGATTAGTGCATAAATTGTCACACCAAAGATTAAAATTGCCGGAAGAGCTGCTCTCATGTTCTTATTGTATCGCTAAGGCCACGGCAAAAACTATTGAAAACATGAGTTGGAACTTGCCGGTTCGGCCTAAGACAGGAACCAAGTCCTTCCCAGAAGCACCGCTGAGAACTTGCCTTGAAATCGAGATGCTCATTGGAAGAAGCATCAAAGTCAAGAGTGCTTCTGGAATCAATGTTGCAATAGCCGCGATGTGTGCAATAGCGAGGAGTGCGACGTACATGTAACGTGCCTTGGTATCACCGATACGAACAGCAACTGTCAATTTACCGGCTAACTCATCCTTAGGTCTGTCCCGAAGATTGTTAACTGCCAGAATCGCACAGGACAGAGCACCCATCGGAATTGAAACGATAAAACTCGTAAGAGTTATTGTTTCAGTCTGGACATAAAAAGTACCAACAGTTGCAATTACTCCGAAGAAAATGAAGACAGATATATCACCGAGGCCTTTGTAGCCGTATGGATTCTTTCCTCCGGTGTATCCCCACGCTGCAGCGATAGAGATGGCTCCAAAAACAATGAGCCAAGGTGAGGTGGTCAAAAAAGTCAACCAAGCACCCGCGATGCAGGCAATTGCAAAAGAGATGAAGGCGGCACCCTTAACCGATTTCGAAGTTGCAATTCCGCTGGCAACTAAACGAATCGGGCCAACACGATCATCATCAGTACCCTTGATTCCATCGCTGTAATCATTGGCGAAGTTAACCCCTATCTGAAGCCAGATTCCCACATTCAGAGCAAGGGTTGCCCGAAACCAACTGAAATCTGAACCCGCTAATGCAGATGCAACGACGACTGGTGCAATAGCTGCAGGCAGAGTGCGAGGGCGTGCACCTAAGACCCATTTATTCATTCGCAAAACCTTTCGCCAAACTCTTTCGATCGACCTTGCCAATACCAAGCAATGGTAACGAAGTCATGTGATGTATGCCTTTTGGTTTTGCAAAATAACCAAGATCTTTTTCAAGATGTGCGGTGATTTGATCATTGCTAATTGTTCCAACGACGGCAAGTTGTAAACTCTGTCCCCACTGAGAATCTTCAACAGCAAATGCGGCAAATTGAGTATCAGGAAATGCCAGGCTCAGTGAATTTTCCACTGCGCTAAGCGAAAGATTCTCACCACCTGAAATAATTACATCATCTGATCTTCCAATGACAACTAGATGATCATTCTTGAACTCACCCACATCACTAGTTTCAAACCAACCATCATTGAGTGGAATTGAAGATGCTAGTACTGGACCCTTAATACAAATCTGTTTATTTCGGATTTCTACCCGGACACCCTCAAGTGGCGTTCCATCGTAAACACATCCACCACAAGTTTCTGTCATTCCGTATGTTGTTATTACTTTGATTCCGGCTAATTCGGCTTGATTGCGCAATCCTTCAGATAGCGCAGCTCCGCCGACTAAAACAGCTTTTGTTGATCTAAGGTGGTTGAGTAAACGTTGGTCCCCATTTATTGCACGGAATAATTGTGTTGGAACGATTGCCGTGTAGTTAGCCTTTGGAAATTCACCAGCAAAATCACGCAAGTCAATTGGCGTTGTTCCAAGTTCCATCGAGCGGACAATTACATTTACAGCAGCGATGTGAGTCAGCGGAAGCAAGAGAGACCAAGTATCGCCAGACTGTGCGCCTATAAATTTATTGGAAGCGCGCGCAGATGAAATGAGCGCAGTTGATGTCAGTAGAACTGCCTTAGGGCCACCGGTTGTTCCGGAGGTACCGATCGCAACGGCGGCATAACTTGGAGCGTATTCAGATGAGATTTCTCCAAAACCAAGGGTGGGGCCATCGCCCACGAGCGCCGATGTGATTTCTCCCGCTAATTGGGAGATTTCGCATGAAGGGCTGACTCGCAGAATCTTTCGTTGTGACGAGGTATCCATTGCAGCCGTAGGCTATCGCTAGCAACGACGATGGAGGAAATGTGAGCAAGCCGATCAAGCGCGAATTTGGTAGCCGTGAGATTCCACAATGGGTCACAGCACCTGGCGGAGAAGATTTCGTAGATATCAAATACCAAATGGGCGATGGCATCGCCAAGATTACGATCAACCGTCCACAGGTTCGTAACGCGTTTCGTCCTCAAACGATAATTGAATTAATCGAAGCATTTGATTTAGCACGGGATAACGAAGAAGTTGGCGTAATCATCTTTACTGGCGAAGGCACAGAAGCTTTCTGTTCTGGCGGAGACATTAGTGTTCGTGGTGATGATGGATACCTTGGCGATGACAAGTTAGCCAAAAAAGGAATCGGTCGTCTTAATGTTCTAGATCTTCAGGTACAAATCCGTCGCACACCAAAGCCAATTGTTGCAATGGTTGCTGGTTGGGCTATCGGTGGCGGACATGTATTACATGTGGTCTGCGATTTAACAATTGCTGCAGACAATGCAAAGTTTGGTCAGACAGGACCAATGGTTGGATCCTTTGATGGCGGCTACGGTGCTGGATTACTAGCTGCACATGTTGGTCAAAAGAAGGCTCGTGAAATTTGGTTTATGACCCGCGAATATGATGCACAAGAAGCACTCAACATGGGACTTGTTAACACTGTTGTGCCAATTGCTGAACTAGAAGCAGAAACTGTTTCCTGGTGCCGCGAAATGCTGCGCAACTCCCCAATGGCACTTCGTTTGCTAAAGGCAAGTTTGAACGCTGCGACAGATGGACTTGCAGGCGTGCAGCAACTTGCGGGAGATGCCACCTTGTTGTTCTACATGACAGAAGAAGGTCAAGAAGGTCGCGATGCATATAAGGAAAAGCGCGCACCTGATTTTGGAAAGTTTCCAAAGCGCCCATAATCCATGGATCAATTGCTTCTAGAGACATTGCGTGTAGTTACGCTGCCAACGACAACAAATTTTCGTGGCGTGACTGTTCGTGAGGTTGCTTTAATTCACGGTGAATATGGCTGGGGAGAGTTCTCGCCTTTTCTTGAGTATGACGATGCAGAATCAGCACCATGGCTAGCGTGCGCGATCGAGGCGGCAACTCAGCCAAAACCACTGCTATATCGCACGCATGTGTCTGTTAATGGCACTATTCCAGCACTCAACGACCTAGAAGAATTAGAAAAAATCATTGATTCATTTCCTGGAGTCAAAACCTTTAAAGTAAAAGTAGGCACCGATGTCAGCGAAGATCTTCATCGCCTCGAACTTGTTCGCACCCTACGGCCGAATGCAACAATACGTGTTGATGTTAATGGCTTATGGAGCGTTGATGAAGCTGAAAAGTTCATAAATTCAATTGGCGATGTTGAATATGTTGAACAACCTTGCGCAACAATTAAAGAACTTCGTGAATTAAAAAAGCGCGTAGATGTGAAGATTGTTGGAGATGAAGTTCTAAGAAAAGCAAAAGATCCATTTAATGTTGACTTATCTGGTGCCATTGATTATTTGATGTTAAAGGTTCAACCACTTGGTGGAACTAAACGTGCTCACAAACTTGCAGAACATCACAACTTACCTGTCGTGGTTTCTAGTGCCTTAGAAAGTGCTGTCGGAATTAACTACGGGCTTATCTTGGCGGCGTCATTTGAGGATATGAGCTTTGATTGTGGTCTTGGCACAGGCTCACTATTGGCAAAAAATGTTGCTGAGCTACCAATAGTTGATGGAAAGATTGCAATTAGTGATGTGATTCCTAACTTTGATGGCCTAGATGTCAGTGCAGATCGTTTCAAATGGTGGAAGAATCGCATCATGAGAACCGCGGAGTTACTGCAGTGAACAACTCCACCTCGCTGGCGCGCGTTGTCGTTCGCCAAATAATTGAAGCTGGGATTACCGATGTAGTAATTTCACCTGGTTCGCGCAATGCACCTTTGTCCTTAGCATTTTTTGAAGCATCGCAAGAGGGCTTAATCAAGATTCATGTGCGCGTTGATGAGCGAACTGCAGCATTTTTCGCACTTGGAATAATTAAATCAACAGGCCGGCCAGTACCAGTGGTGTGTACAAGCGGCACAGCAGTTGCGAATTACCATCCAGCAATTCTTGAAGCCAGCCACACAAACGCACCACTCATGGTTTTAACTGCCGATCGTCCAGCAATGTTGCGCAAAACTGGCGCAAATCAAACAACTGAGCAAGCACGAATTTTTGGTAAAGCTGTGCGTTATTTTGCAGATATTGATGGTCCTGTTTATCCAATGGAACTACCGCTAGATAGTTTGCGAAATGGTCCTATTCATCTAAATCTTCAGTTCGATGAACCACTTCTTTCAGATGACTCGTCAGACTGGCTTTCACAGATCAATGTTGCACCAAAAGAGTTTGTCGCGCGTACCAAGCCCGGCACGCTTCGTTTGGTTGGCGCTCGAGGGGTTGTTGTAATTGGACATGATCGCGGTGGCTTAACAGTTGAAGAAATCAGCCGGTTTACAAAGATATTGGGTTGGCCCGTAATCACTGAAGACCCACTTTCATTTCCAGATGCAATTGCACATGCATCTATCTTCTTAGCTTCACCAGAAATACGAAGCACTCTTATTCCCCAATCTGTCCTTGTTATTGGGCGAACAACTCTCTCACGTTCAATTAATGCTTTTATTAAGTCCAGCCCAATCACATATGTTGTGGATCAACGTCTTGCAACGGTGGATTCTGATCGTCAAGCAGATCGTAAATTTACAGAATTACCAGATCTTCAAGGTGTTATTCAATCTGATGAATGGATTGCAAAGTGGAACAAGGTTTGTGAGCGCGCACAAAAGTTGATTGGATCAATGAGTGGCTGGAATGAAGCGGTCATTGCGCGAACAATTGCTGCAACGATTCCAGATGGCACTGCGCTATTTGTTTCTTCATCACGACCTATTCGAGATCTTGAAGGTTTTGCACATCCGCGCACTGGCGTTCACACCTACGCTAACCGTGGCCTAGCCGGTATAGATGGCAACATTTCAACAGCGCTGGGTGTTGCCTTCGGCCATAAGGCCACAATTGCGCTGCTAGGCGACCTTTCTTTCTTGCATGATTTAACAGGGCTCATCAACAAAGAAGAGATTAATTGCCGCTTTATAGTCATCAATAATGATGGCGGCGGAATCTTTTCAACACTGCCGCAGCGCGGTGTAAATGGCTTTGAAACGGTATTTGGAACACCGCATGGATTAAATCCAGCTGTGATTGCTCAGGCGATGGGCGTTCAAGCCAAGCAAATTACATCACTTAAAGAGTTAGAGGCAGAAGTGAAAGCACCAATATCTGGCGTTAGCGTTGTTGTGTGTGATGTACCCGATCGTGAATCCAATGCAGACACATTAAAGAGAGTTGTAGAAGACCTTAGCTCTATTTAAGTGCGCTGCGCATAGGCGAGAACTTTGCATACGTCTCAGCTAATTCAATTTCAGGATCTGATCCATCAACAATTCCACATCCTGCAAAGATGCGAATAGAGTCCCCATTTATCTGGCCACATCGAAGAGCAATCCCAAGTTCACCGTCACCTGCTGCATCGATCCATCCAACAGGACCTGCATAACGACCACGGGACATTCCTTCTATCTCAGCAATTAACGCAGAAGCAATTGGTCTCGGAGTTCCACACACCGCTGCAGTTGGATGTAATTGCTCAAGAATTGTGAATGCATCTGTGTGTGCAAGTGTTTCTACCAATGCTCCCGTCACATCCGTTGCAAGGTGCATAACATTGGCAAGGTGTAAAACAAAGGGCGATTCCGGAACATTTGTTGATGAACAAAATGGCTCGATTGCCTCCGCCACGGATCTCACCGCGTATTCATGCTCAGCTAAATCTTTTGATGACCGCGCAAGTGAGGCCGCTAACGCTAAATCTTTTGCATCATCGCCAGTTTTACTAATTGTTCCCGCCAAGACGCGTGAAGTAATCATTCCACGTGATAAGCGAAGCAAAAGTTCAGGAGTGGCTCCGACTAATCCTAAAATCGAATACTTCCATGTTGTTGGATACTCCACTGCAAGCTTGTTCAAGATTGCGCGTGGATCAATACTTTTATTGGATTTAATGGTGATATCTCGAGCTAAAACAACCTTGTCTAAGTCCCCAGATTGAATACGCGAAACTGCGGTGGTAACGCGACTCTTCCAATCGATATCTGATTGTGGATTCTCATCCCAGGTCATATCTGCATTAGAAACATGATCGGGCGCGGTCTTTAGAACTGGTTGAGGATCTGAGCCGATCCATGTAATCCAAGACTTTTCGCCCTTTGAGCCAACTACCACCTGTGGGATGACAAGGACTGAAACATCATCTGGGGAGAATGAAAAAGATGTAAACAGAACTGGACCTGTTCCGCTGCCATGAACAGTATTTGTGACTGCTAACTTTTCTAATTGTTTCTGCCACCAGTGACGGGCATCGGCAAACCTATGTGGACCACTAACTGTTGTAGTTGCAAATGTTCCCCAGCCAACTAAACCATCACCGCTGCGGACCCATGCAAGAGGATTTGAGTCTGGTAGCAATTCAAGTAATGGCAAATGCTCGCCTAGGCGAGTAGTTGTGATTGGAATTAGTTGTGACATTATTATGAATTTTTGCGGTTAACAACTCGCCAAATAGCAGGCAGAGATGTTCCAGCAATTGCAATCTTTAAAACTTCACCAACAATAAATGGAGTTAAGCCTTTTTCAAATGTCCAGCTCCAGGTTTGTCCTGTGTATTGATGCAACCAGATGAGACCAAATGAAAAAGTAGTGACAGTTCCAATTAACATCGACGGAAGTGCTGTTAAGAATTTTTGATCTAAACGGAATCGTGCAAGTTGTCCTAAAACAAAAGTAGCAACCAACATTCCAACCAGGTATCCACCCGTTGCTCCAACAATGCGATCTAATCCATGTCCACCATCTGCAAAAACTGGCGCACCTGCAATTCCTGCCAAGATATACACCGCAAAAGTTGTAAATCCCAAAGTTGATCCGTATGCAGTTCCCAGAATCAAGACACCTAGAGTTTGACCTGTAACAGGAACTGGTGAACCTGGCACAGGAATCGCAATTTGTGCCAATGCTGCTAGACCAAGAACTCCACTGACAACCAAAACAGCATGTGAAAGTGCTGTTGAACGGGGGATAAGTGAAGAGCGAATGGAGGTAGCAGATAGCGACATGGGAACCTTTCAATGTATCTAAGTTGTGGATGAGCCTACTTCAAGGGAGAATGCACCTATGTCCCGCGCTAATTTGAGCAAAGACCCTGATGAGGTCGCGGCAATGTTTGATGGGGTCGCCAAGCGATATGACCTAGTCAACGACCTCTTGAGTTTGGGCCGCACGAAAGCTTGGCGCAAGGCGGCCACCAAAATCATCGCCCCACAACCCGGAATGGTGATTTTGGATCTGGCCGCAGGACCTGGATCCTCTTCTGAACCCTTATTTAAGGCAGGGGCGACAGTATTTGCCACTGATTTCAGCGAGGGGATGTTGGCCCAGGGTCGAAAAGCCCGTCCATATCTGAACTTTTCCAAAGCCGATGCCCTCAATCTCCCCTTTGCGGCCGAGATCTTTGATGTGGTCACCATTTCCTATGGGCTTCGAAACACCGCCGATTTCGATAAGGCGTTAGTAGAGGCCCGCCGCGTGACCAAGCCAGGTGGACGGATGGTGGTGGTTGAGTTCAGTCATCCAACATGGCCCCCGTTTCGCACTATCTATTCAAAGTATCTGATGCGGCTATTGCCTGCCATTGCCAAGAAGACCGCTTCTAACCCAGATGCGTATGTCTATCTGGCCGAATCTATTCGGGCATGGCCAGACCAAGCGGCTTTAGCGGCGCGTATGGAAAAAGCTGGCTGGATCGATGTCACATGGAAGAACCTAACTTTTGGGGTTGTTGCAGTTCACAGCGGGAAAAAGGGCTAGCGGTCACTGGCATAGGCCAATCGACCTTAGGATTTCGCAGTGACCTCGAATCCATACGTTCCGATTTTGGTGATAGGCGCCATAGGTTTTGGCTTCGCGCTCTTTTCGATTATTGCTGGGGCGCTCGCAGGTCCTGCCAGATACAACCGAGCAAAGCTAGATGCTTATGAATGTGGAATCGAACCATCGCCTCAGGCAGCCGAAGGTGGACGCTTTCCAGTCAAATACTTCTTAACTGCGATGCTTTTCATCATCTTTGATATTGAAATCGTGTTTCTATACCCATGGGCAGTTTCATTTGATGCCCTTGGCTTATTTGGTCTAGTTGAGATGGCAATTTTTATCGGAACAGTTTTTGTTGCATATGCATATGTGTGGCGCCGCGGCGGATTGGAATGGGACTAAATCATGGGTCTTGAAGAGAAAATCCCAAGTGGTTTCTTATTAACCACAGTTGAAAAACTTGCTGGATATATGCGCAAGAACTCATTGTGGCCAGCAACATTTGGTCTTGCATGTTGTGCAATTGAAATGATGGCTGTTGGTTCTGCTGCAAAGTATGACATCGCACGTTTTGGTGGAGAAGTTTTCCGTGCGTCCCCACGCCAAGCAGATTTAATGATCGTTGCAGGGCGCGTTTCCAACAAAATGGCACCAGTGCTTCGTCAGATTTATGATCAAATGTCAGCACCAAAGTGGGTTCTTGCAATGGGTGCGTGTGCATCATCTGGTGGAATGTTTAATAACTACGCGATTGTTCAAGGCGTTGACCACATTGTGCCGGTTGATATTTACCTACCTGGTTGCCCACCACGCCCAGAAATGTTGCTTGATGCAATTTTGAAGTTACATGAACAAATCAATGAGACAAAGCTTGGGGCAAACCGTGCTCAGATCATTAAGGAAGTTGAACTTGCAGCAATGAACGCAAAGCCAACTCACGAGATGAAGGGCTTGCTTGCGTAATGACTGATGGAATGTTCGGCGCAAAAGGCACTGGCGATACTTCTGGCTACGGTGGCTTAGTTCGTAAAGCTAGTACTACAGGCTCTTCTGAGCGTCCATACGGCGGTTATTTTGATGATGTGGCTGACGACCTAGAGCGTGCCTATCCTGAATTTTCAGATGCAATCGAACGCGTAGTTGTTGATCGTGGCGAAATAACGTTGCATGTTAAGCGTGAAAAGTTAGTTGAAGTTGCATTGATTTTGCGTGACACACTGAAGTTTGAAATGTGCATGGGTGTTAATGGCGTTCATTACCCAGAGCAAACTGACCGCGAATTACATGCCGTGTACCCATTGCTTTCAATGACTAAGAATCAGCGAATTCGCCTTGAAGTTTCAGTTGCAGATGGCGATGCACACATCCCATCACTAGTTGAAGTGTGGGCCGGCAATAACTGGCACGAGCGCGAAACTTTTGACATGTTTGGAATCATCTTTGATGGCCACCCAGGTCTTACTCGCATCTTGATGCCAGATGATTGGGAAGGCCACCCACAACGTAAAGATTATGCACTCGGTGGAATTGCAGTTGAGTACAAAGGTGCAACCACACCTCCTCCTAGTGAAAGAAGGAGCTACAAGTGACAACTTTTGATCCATACGCACCTTCACGCGATACAACTGAAGGAAAAGTTTTCTCTGTTACCGGAGGAGACTGGGACGCATTAGTTCAAGATATTGGCGCTACAAAAGAAGAACGCGTAGTTGTAAACATGGGTCCTCAGCACCCATCAACACATGGCGTGCTTCGTTTGGTGTTAGAACTTGAAGGCGAAACAGTTACAGAAGCACGTTGTGGAATTGGATATTTGCACACAGGTATTGAAAAGAACATGGAGTACCGCAACTGGACTCAGGGAACCACATTTGTAACTCGAATGGATTACCTGGGACCACTGCACAACGAGACTGCTTACTGTTTAGCTGTTGAGAAGCTCTTGGGAATTACAGATGATGTTCCAGAGCGTGCTTCAGTAATTCGAGTAATGATGATGGAGCTCAACCGTATTTCTTCCCACATGGTTGCACTTGGCACAGGAGCCCTTGAATTAGGTGCTATGGGCCCTATGTTCTTTGCTTTCCGTGATCGCGAAACCGTTCTTGAAATCTTTGAAATGGTCACCGGATTGCGTATGAATATGGCATACATCCGTCCCGGTGGAGTTCAGCAAGATCTTCCAGAGGGTGCTCTTACAAAGATTCGCGAAGGCGTGAAGCTGATGCGCAAAAACTTTAAAGACAACGCAACATTGCTTATTGGTAACTCAATTTGGATGAAGCGCACACAAGGTATTGGCTACTTAGATTTAGCCGGATGTACAACACTAGGAATTACTGGCCCAGTTCTTCGTTCAACTGGAATGCCATGGGATCTTCGTAAGGTTCAACCGTATTGTGGTTATGAAAACTATAACTTTGATGTTGTGACAGCAGATACTTGTGATGTGTATGGCCGCTTCTTAATTCGCATGAATGAATTAGAACAATCACTTCGCATTATTGAACAGTGTGTTGACAAGTTAGAAAAGCTCGAAGGTGCACCAGTAATGGTTGCTGACAAGAAAATCGCATGGCCCGCACAGCTTGCAATGGGTGGCGATGGACTTGGTAACTCACTTGATCACATCCGCCAGATTATGGGAACATCAATGGAGTCATTAATTCACCACTTCAAACTCGTTACAGAAGGTTTTCATGTTCCTGCAGGTCAGGCATATGTTGCGATTGAATCTCCTCGCGGAGAGCTAGGTGCATCCGTTGTGTCAGATGGTGGAACTCGACCTTATCGCGTTCACTTCCGTGAGCCGTCATTTAATAATTTACAAGCAACCGCTGCAATGAGTGAGGGCGGCATGGTTGCCGACATCATTGGCGCCGTTGCATCAATCGATCCAGTTATGGGAGGGGTTGATCGCTAATGGCATATTCAGATGAAGATTTCCAGATTATGGATTCAATTATTAAGCGTTACCCGCGTTCTCGCTCTGCGATCATGCCTTTGCTGCACTACGTGCAATCAAAAGCAGGGTATGTAACTAACGAAGGTATTGAAGTTATTGCCAAGGTTCTACAGCTAGAAGCTGCTGAAGTTACTGCTGTGTCTACCTTTTATACCCAATACAAGCCAACACCAGTGGGCGAGTACCACGTGGGTGTGTGCACAAATACTTTGTGCGCCGTCATGGGTGGGGATGCAATCTTTGCTTCACTCAAAGATCACCTTGGAATTGGCAATGATGAAGTAACGGCTGATGGAAAAGTTTCACTAGAACATATCGAGTGCAACGCTGCCTGCGATTACGCACCGGTCGTAATGGCTAACTGGGAATTTTACGACAACCAAACAGTTGAATCTGCGAAAGATTTAGTTGATTCAATGCGTGCAGGAAATCCAAAGCCACCAACACGTGGACCAAATAAGTTGGTTACTTGGAAAGAAGCATCAGCAGTTCTTGCAGGATTAAATGATGGACGTGCACATGAAGGTGTCCAAGCCGGAGAGCCAACTTTACTTGGTTTGAAACTTTCGAAAGAGGGCAAGTAATGACAAAGCTAGCTCCAGTACTTTCTGCGCATTGGGATGAAAAAGATTCTTTTACTTTAGAAGGCTACAAGCGTCATGGTGGATACAGCGCATCTGCAAAAGCACTTGCTATGGATCCAGATGCAATTATTCAACTTGTTAAAGATTCAGGACTTCGTGGTCGTGGTGGCGCAGGCTTCCCAACCGGAATGAAGTGGGGATTTATTCCTCAAGGCGATAACAAGGATCACTACTTAGTTGTTAACGCAGATGAGTCAGAGCCAGGAACCTGCAAAGACACGCCTCTATTGATGGCTAACCCACATGTTCTTATAGAAGGCTGCATCATCGCGTGCCATGCAATTCGAGCCAAGCATGCGTTTATTTATATCCGTGGTGAAGTCACACATGTTGTGCGTCGAGTAAATCAAGCAATTGCTGACGCATACGCTGCTGGAATTCTCGGCAACGGAATTGACGTAGTTCTACATATCGGTGCCGGTGCCTATATCTGCGGTGAAGAAACAGCGCTCCTTGATTCACTCGAGGGATTTCGCGGACAACCTCGTTTGCGTCCCCCATTTCCTGCAATTGCAGGCCTTTATGCGCGTCCAACTGTTGTAAACAACGTTGAATCAATTGCATCTGTACCGGCAATCATTAAGAACGGCGCAGAGTGGTATCAATCAATGGGAACTGAAAAGAGCAAGGGAACAACTCTTTACTCCCTGTCAGGCCATGTTGTTAACCCAGGTCAGTTTGAAGCACCACTCGGAATCACACTTCGTGAAATTCTAGATTTAGCCGGCGGAGTTCGCCCTGGCCATACGTTGAAGTTCTGGACACCTGGTGGATCATCAACACCATTGTTTACAGATGCTCACCTTGATGTGCCCCTGGATTACGAAGGCGTTGCAGCTGCAGGATCAATGCTTGGAACAAAAGCGCTACAAATATTTGATGAAACAACTTGTGTTGTTCGCGCGGTATTGCGTTGGACAGAGTTTTACAAACATGAGTCATGCGGAAAGTGCACACCTTGTCGTGAAGGCACCTGGTGGTTGGTACAGATCCTTCGTGATCTTGAAGCAGGAAAAGGAACGGAAGCAGATTTAGCTAAGTTACTTGATCTGTGTGACAACATCATGGGTCGTTCATTCTGCGCTCTTGGTGATGGCGCAACTAGCCCAATTACCTCATCAATTAAATATTTCCGCGATGAATACATTGCCCACCTTACTCAAGGTGGATGTCCATTTGATCCAGTTGCATCAACACTGTTTGCTGGGGCTGGTGCATAAATGACAACTGAAGTAGTGGACATGATCACCGTTGTAATAGACGGTTTCGAAGTTACTGTTCCCAAGGGAACATTAGTTATTCGTGCAGCAGAACAACTTGGAATTCAGATTCCACGTTTCTGCGATCACCCACTGCTTGATCCAGTTGGAGCTTGCCGCCAGTGCTTAGTTGATATTGAAATTAATGGTCGTGCTTTTCCAAAACCACAAGCTTCTTGCACAATTCCTGTTGAAACAGGAATGATTGTGAAAACACAATTGACTTCAACAGTTGCTGAAAAAGCACAACGTGGAGTTATGGAACTGCTGCTCGTTAACCACCCACTTGATTGCCCAGTGTGTGACAAGGGCGGCGAGTGCCCATTGCAGAACCAAGCAATGAGTACAGGAGAAGGTTCAAGTCGTTTTGAAGGCATAAAGCGCACATTTGAAAAGCCAATCAATATTTCGTCACAAGTCCTTCTGGATCGCGAACGTTGTGTTTTGTGTGCTCGTTGCACTCGTTTTTCTGAGCAGATTGCAAGTGATCCATTTATTACTTTGAATGAACGTGGTGCTTTGCAGCAAGTTGGTATCTACGAGAACAAACCATTTGAATCATATTTTTCTGGAAATACTGTTCAGATCTGTCCAGTTGGTGCGTTAACTGGTGCTGCCTACCGTTTCCGAGCACGTCCATTTGATTTAGTCTCAACACCATCTGCATGTGAACACTGTGCATCAGGTTGCGATATGCGTACCGATGTTCGTCGCGGAAAGACATTGCGTCGTCTTGCAGGCGATGATGCATCTGTTAATGAAGAGTGGAACTGCGATAAGGGTCGTTGGGCATTTAAGTATGTGACAGCAGTTGATCGCCTCAAGGTTCCACAGATCCGTAACTCAGAAGGCGTTCTTGAAGAAGCATCATGGCCTGAAGCCCTAGCAGTTGCTGCAGCAGGATTAAAGGCTGGAAAGTCAGCTGTTCTTGTTGGTGGTCGCACAACATATGAAGATGCATACGGATATAGCAAGTTTGCTCGTGTTGCACTTGGCACAAACGATATTGATTTTCGATCACGTCTTTCATCAGATGAAGAACGTGAGTTCCTAGCAGCACGAGTTGTTGGTTCATCAACAACCTATCGCGATATCGATAAAGCTGATCAAGTTCTACTAGTTGGTTTTGAGCCAGAAGAAGAGTCACCCATCGTTTTCTTGCGTATTAATAAGCAGTTCCGTAAGCGCGCATTAAAAGTTGTATCAATTGGTTCCAAAGAATCTATCGCCGTAGATAAGTTAAAGGCAGAGTTTGTAAAGGTCGCTCCAGGACAAGAAGCTGCCGCAATAGCAGCGCAGTCATTAACAAGTAAGTCTGTGATTCTTGTGGGAGAGCGGGCAGCAGAGAGTTCGGGTGCGTTAAGCGCAGTTGCAGCACTTGCCGATTCATCCGGCGCAAAGCTTGCATGGATTCCGCGTCGCGCAGGTGAGCGTGGAGCACTAGAAGCGGGCGCTATTGGCAACCTTTTGCCGGGTGGACGTCCAGTAACAGATGCAGCAGCCCGCGTAGACATTGCAGCGCTATGGAATACAGATTCTTTACCAACTGAGATTGGTCGTAGCACTTCACAAATTATTGAAGCGGTTAATTCTGGATCTATAGGCGCACTTGTTGTTGGTGGAGTTGATCCACTAGATGGCCACAATAGCCAAGCAACTTTGGCAGCTCTTGATAAAGCTTTTGTTGTTTCACTTGAAATTGCACCAAGTGCAGTCACAGAGCGAGCAAATGTTGTATTGCCAGTTGCTGCGATTACTGAAAAGTCTGGCTCTTTCCTTAACTGGGAGGGTCGTGCTCGTTCATTTGATGCAGCGGTTAGCGATTCACTAAATCGTAGTGATCTTCGAATTCTTTCAATGATCGCACAGGAAATGGGAATCTCCCTTAACTTGGGAACTGTTACTGCAGCTATCAAAGAAATTGCATCTATTGGCAAGTGGGATGGTGCACGAGTTTCATTCAACAAGGTCAACGCCTCATCACAACCCGCTCTTAATGCAGATCAAGCACTCATTACTTCTTGGCGTCGCTTACTTGATCTTGGTACCTTGCAACAGGGTGAAGAAAATCTCGCAGGCACTGCGCGCCAAACTGTTGCAGTTATCTCTCCAAAGCGAGCACAAGCTATTGGTGTTGTTGATGGAGATCAACTTAAGATTTCAACAAATCAAGGTTCAGTAACACTTTCTGCGCTGGTTGAAAATATTCATGATGATGCAGTATGGGCGCCACGTAATTCGCGCGGCTCTCAATTGTTGGTAAACCTAGGCGTCGCACATGGCGCAGTAGTTACGGTGGTGAAGGCATGACAACTGCAGAACTTATTGGAGCAGATCCAGGGTGGTTAATTGTAGTAAAAGCATTAATCGTCTTCGTTATCTGCGTATTACTAACGCTAATGTCTGTGTGGGGAGAGCGTCGTGTTGTTGGACGCATGCAGCAACGCCCTGGTCCAAACCGAGTTGGTCCATTTGGATTAATTCAAGCACTTGCCGACGGAGTTAAGTTGGCTCTTAAGGAAGACATCATTCCTTCGGCTGCCGACAAGGTTGTCTTTGTTTTAGCCCCAATTATCAGTGCAACAACATGCTTTATGGCCTTTGCTGTTATCCCAATTACTGGCGAAGTCACAATGTTTGGCCGCCAGACTGCAATGCAGTTAACAGATATTCCTGTTGGTGTTTTATATGTTCTTGCAATCGCATCAATAGGTGTTTACGGAATAGTTTTGGCGGGTTGGTCTTCAGGTTCTACCTATCCTTTACTTGGCGGACTTCGTTCAAGTGCCCAAGTAATTTCATATGAGATTGCAATGGGGCTTTCACTTGTCGCGGTCTTCATTTATGCGGGCTCAATGTCAACATCTGACATCGTCGCTGCCCAGTCATCATGGTGGTATGCGGTGGTCTTGTTCCCATCTTTTGCTATTTATGTAATTTCAATGGTCGGTGAAACAAACCGAGCACCTTTTGATCTTGCTGAAGCCGAAGGTGAGCTTGTTGGTGGATTCCATACTGAATACTCATCACTCAAATTTGCACTATTTTTCTTAGCTGAATATGTAAACATCATTGCAGTGTCAGCGCTGGCAACAACATTATTCCTTGGTGGTTACAAAGCTCCTCCCGGACTTGGCTTTACCGAAAGCTGGCTTGGTGGATGGTTCACAGCTATTTGGTTCTTCCTCAAGGTTCTTACCTTCTTCTTCGTCTTTGTGTGGCTCCGCGGAACACTTCCGCGTTTGCGTTACGACCAGTTCATGCAGTTTGGCTGGAAGGTACTGATTCCAGTTTCAATCTTGTGGATTTTGGTTGTTGCAACACTTCGTGTGCTATCGCTACAAAATGCACCTAGATTAATTATCGTTGCATTTGCAAGTAGCGTCGTCTTTATCATTATGGCTGCCAACTTCGGATTTGAAAGAGCTAAAAATAAAAAGGCACTGGCTATCCCAGACGGTGACAACAAAGATGCGCCAAAGTTTGCAGTTCCTTCATTACCGATGGAAGTTTCAACTATCAATGTTTCACAGAATGTAGGGGGCAAGCGTGAGTGAAAATCTCGAGCCGTTAAAGCCAAAAGATCTCGGCATTAACGATGTTGAATTTTACGAAGTAGAGCAAACCCCTCCTGTTGGCTTCTTTGGAAGCATGAAGGGGTTCTGGGTTACCTTCTCGACGATGTTTAAGAAGCCCTTGACCGTTGAATATCCTGAGGTGAAAGCGCCAACTGCGGAGAGATTCCACGGGCGCCACCAACTCAATCGCCACCCAGATGGTTTAGAAAAATGCATTGGTTGCGAACTATGCGCTTGGGCATGTCCTGCAGATGCGATTTATGTTGAAGGTGAAACCAACACCGAAGAAAATCGCATGTCACCCGGAGAGCGTTACGGCAAGGTCTATCAGATCAATTACCTTCGCTGTGTTTTCTGTGGACTGTGTATCGAAGCTTGTCCTACTCGCGCATTAACAATGACAAATGAGTACGAACTTGCTGATGACACTCGGGCCAAGCTGATCTTTGAGAAGCAAGATTTATTAGCTCCGCTTCGTCAAGGAATGTTGATGCCACCGCATCCGATGTATCCAGATATGACTGACACTAATTATTACAACGGTGATGTAAAACAATCACATCCATCGCAGGAGGGCAAGTAAGTGTTGCAATTAGCCCTCGAGGTCGGACAGACCGCTAAACCAGAAGCTGTAATGTTTTGGATCCTTGGTCCACTTGCAGTCATCGCATCACTTGCAATGCTGCTGGTTAAGAAGGCAGTCCATTCGGCAATCTTGATGGCTTTTGTGATGATTATTTTGGCAGTCTTCTACATTGCACAAGATGCAGCATTTTTGGGAATCGTACAGATCGTTGTTTACACCGGCGCAGTAATGATGCTCTTCTTATTCATTTTGATGTTGGTTGGCGTTGATTCATCCGATTCGTTAACTGAAACTATTCGCGGACTTCGTCCAATTGCAATTACTGCAGCGATTGGCTTTGGCGGTTTGATGGTTTCATTATTAGGCCGTGCAACTCTTGGCCGCAGTGCAGTTGGGTTAAATGCAGCTAACGCTGATGGAAATGTTGAAGGAATAGCAGCGCTCTTGTTCAGTACTTATGTTTGGCCCTTTGAAGTTGTTTCTGCGCTACTTATCACTGCAGCACTTGGCGCAATGGTTCTTGCTCATCACCAACGCTCAACTACTCGTCCAACTCAGCGCCAACTTTCGATCAACCGCTTCCGTGGTGACTCTTTGGGAACTGCAGCTGGCCTGCCTGGCCCAGGTGTTTATGCACGCCACAACGCAGTTGATGTTCCAGCCCTTCTTCCCGATGGAACCCCTGCAGCAGATTCTGTAAATGCCACTTTGTCTGCACGAGGAGACATGTTGGATTACAAGAAGTTTGATCTCAGCGAAATTAACACCAAGGTTGAGGAGGAGAAGTAATGGACGCATCCAATTACCTCTATATCTCAGCGCTCCTGTTTACTATCGGAGCTGTTGGTGTTGTGGTTCGCCGTAATGCAATCGTTGTTTTTATGTGTATCGAGTTAATGCTCAACGCGGCAAATCTTTCATTTGTGACATTTTCTCGAATCAATGGCGATCTAAATGGCCAGGTAATGGCTTTCTTTACAATGGTCGTAGCTGCATGTGAGGTAGTAGTTGGTTTGGCAATCATCGTGACAATTTATCGCTCACGCCGTTCAGCATCTGTTGATGATGCTAGTTTGTTGAAACGATAGAGATGACAACCTCAACCACTCTTGTTTACTTGATTGCTCTGCCATTAGCGGGAGCAGCGCTACTACTTCTTGGTGGACGTCGCACCGATAAGTGGGGCCACCTGCTTGCTACCGCACTGTCTGCCTCATCATTTGGAGTTGGTGCATACCAACTTATGCAGATGCTTGGACGTGCAGAAGAGGCACGTCCTGTTTCGCAAAAGCTTTTTGACTGGATCAATGTTGGAACATTCAATGTGGATGCAGGCCTATTGTTAGATCAACTATCAATTTGTTTTGTTTTGCTCATTACTGGTGTCGGAACACTCATCCATATTTATTCAATTTCTTATATGTCACATGATCATGATCGTCGCAGATTTTTTGCATTCTTAAATCTATTCATCGCGGCTATGTTGCTGTTGGTTTTGGGCGATAGCTATCTCAGCCTTTATGTTGGCTGGGAAGGTGTAGGCCTTGCTTCATATTTATTGATTGGTTTTTGGAATCAAAAGCCCGCCTATGCGACAGCATCAAAGAAGGCATTTGTTATGAATCGTGTTGGCGACATGGGCTTGTCCTTTGCAATCATGATCGCATTTGCAACTATGGGAACAGTTTCATTTTCAGGCGTGGCAGAACAAGCCGGAAATACATCAGAGGCGGCGTTAACTGCCATGGGAATAATGCTGTTGGTCGCTGCGGCTGGAAAATCTGCTCAATTCCCATTACAGGCATGGCTTGGCGATGCGATGGCAGGCCCAACACCCGTATCGGCACTTATCCACGCAGCAACAATGGTTACTGCTGGGGTCTACTTAATTACTCGTTCTAATTTTGTATTTGATGCAGCTCCAACAGCTCAGTTATTGGTTGTGATAGTTGGTGCTATCACGCTGATGTTTGGTGCATTGATCGGTACTGCGAAAGATGACATTAAGAAAGCACTTGCTGCTTCAACTATGTCTCAAATCGGCTATATGACTCTTGCTGCCGGCCTAGGTCCAGTTGGTTATGCATTTGCAATCATGCACCTACTGACTCACGGTTTCTTTAAAGCAGGAATGTTCCTTGGTGCAGGATCAGTAATGCACGGAATGAATGACGAAGTAAATATGCGCAAATATGGTGCACTTCGCAAGTTCATGCCAATTACCTTTGTAACTTTTGGTCTTGGGTATCTAGCAATCCTCGGTGTTCCACCATTTGCTGGTTTTTATTCCAAAGACATGATTATTGAAACAGCCTTTGATGCCGGGGGAGTAAAGGGAATAATTCTTGGAAGCGTTACCTTGCTTGGTGCAGGTATTACCGCCTTCTACATGACGCGCGTGATGATCCTTACCTTCACTGGAACAAAACGCTGGGATGAGGATGCACATCCTCATGAATCCCCATGGTTGATGTGGTTGCCAATGGCAATTCTTGCTATTGGTTCGGTTTCATCAGGATTCTTGCTTTCTCGTGGTGATGCATTGGAGAACTGGTTACATCCGCTCTTTGCTCACAGCGAGGAGTACAAGAAGCACTTATTGGAACCAATTGTTGTTTCAGGACTTGCATTAACAATGGTTGCAATTGGTGTTGCAATTGCTTTTGTTAAGTACTCTCGTCAAAACGTCGCATCGGTTGCTCCAGAAAACGTCTCAGTGTTCACAAAGATTGCTCGCCAAGATTTGATGCAGGATCGTTTCAATGAGGCTGCATTTATGCGTCCAGGGCAAGTACTGACTACAACTTTGGTTGCCGCCGATGAGTCCGTCATCGATGGAACGGTTCGCTCAGTTGGAAAGATTGCCATGGGATCTGGTTCGGCCCTTCGCGGCCTGCAAAATGGCTTTGTTCGTAGCTATGCAGCGTTGATATTGCTTGGCGCAGTTGCACTTGTCGCGGCGATTTGGGTGGTGGTTCAGTAATGAAATGGTTAACTCTTTTAATGCTGTTGCCACTAGCTGGTGCGGCAATTATTTCGATATTTCCAAAGTCTATGGAAAAGGCTGCAAAGCTAGCGGCGCTTGGAACATCTCTAGTTGTCATGGCCGTGACAATTGCGATGGCAGTTAGTTTCCAACGCGACAATGTTGATTTTCAGTTTGTTGAGAAATATTCATGGATCCCTAGTTTTGGAATTAATTACTCGCTCGGCGTAGATGCAATTGCCCTTGTGCTCATTTTGTTATCAACAATTCTTGTGCCTGTTGTAATTCTAGCTGGTTGGAATGAGGCTCATGGTGGCCGTTGGAGTGTTAAAACTTTCTATATTCTCATTCTTGTTCTAGAAACAATGATGATCGGCGTTTTTGCCGCAACAGATGTCTTCTTGTTCTATGTAATCTTCGAGGCAATGTTGATTCCGGTGTACTTCCTTATTGGAGGTTACGGAACTGGTGAGCGCGCAGCCGCTGCGGTTAAGTTCTTGATCTACAGCCTTGTCGGTGGATTGCTCATGCTTGCATCGATCATTGCTCTGTACGTGATGTCAGGTGCCCAAGGTGGTCACACATTTGATATTAATAAGCTTTCAGAACTCCAGATGTCATCGACAACCCAGAATCTGTTGTTCTTGGGATTCTTTATTGCATTTGCGATCAAAGCACCTGTGTGGCCATTCCATACATGGTTGCCAGATGCCGCCAAATCTGCGACACCAGGGACATCTGTTCTGCTTCTTGGCGTTCTAGACAAAGTTGGAACATTTGGAATGATCCGTTACTGCCTAACTTTGTTCCCTGAGGCAAGCAAGACATTTACGCCAATCATTTTGGTGCTAGCGGTAATTTCAATTATCTATGGTGCATTCCTTGCAATTGGCGCTAAGGACATCAAGCGTTTGATCGCCTACACATCAATCTCACACTTTGGGTTCATCACAATGGGAATCTTTGCGATGACATCGCAAGCTCAAAGTGGGGCTATTTTGTATATGTTTAACCACGGTTTCTCAACAGCAGCACTATTTTTAGTTGCAGGCTGGATGATTTCACGTCGTGGATCCTCAACAATTTCTGACTTTGGAGGCTTGCAACGAGTTACTCCAATCATGGCGTGGACATTCTTCTTAGCAGGACTCTCTTCACTTGCTCTGCCTGGCCTTTCAAGCTTTGTGAGCGAGTTCTTGGTTCTTGTTGGAACTTTTACGCGCTATCCAGTTCACGCCATCATCGCAACATTCGGAATTGTTTTGGCTGCGTTATACATTTTAATACCAGTGCAAAAAGCATTGCATGGACCCACAACTCCAGGTAATGAGAACCTCAAAGATCTCAACCTTCGCGAGAAGCTAGCAATTGCTCCAGTCATTGCAATCATTGTTGTATTGGGTTTCTATCCTGCTCCACTTCTTAAGGCAATCAATCCGGCGGCAACACAAGTGATTACACAAATGGGATTCAGCGATCCTGCACCGACTAATGGGGGCAAGTAATGACTTTTACAGCGCCGGTTCTTTCGTACTCACTTCTATCACCAATGCTCTTCCTGCTTGTTGGAGCACTTATTGGTGTGTTGGTTGAGGCCTTTGTATCAAAGGCTGCGCGCCCAGCTGTTCAATTAACGGTAGCTCTTGGAGCCTTGCTTCTTGCCTTAATGCAGTTGTGGCAAATTAGAGGAGAGCAGTCACTAACAGCGGCAATGGGATCGATTGTCTTTGATGGACCAGCAGCATTGCTGCAAGCTGCGATTGTAATTATCGCCATGATCTCAGTCTTTTTGATTGCCGATGGTGAACATTTTGCAGCTCTTCCTGCCGCATTGCCAGGATCTGAAGAAGAACGCCAAGCAATTAAATCTGGAAATCAGATTACTGAAGTTTATCCACTGACCTTGTTTGCAGTTTCCGGAATGCTTTTGTTTACTGTTGCCAATGATTTGATAACTTTGTTTGTGGCATTAGAGATGCTCTCTTTGCCTCTGTATTTGATGGCTGGGCTTTCACGCCGCCGCCGTTTGGCCTCGCAAGAAGCAGCACTGAAATACTTCTTATTGGGTGCTTTTTCTTCAGCATTCTTCTTATTTGGCGCAGCGTATTTGTATGGATTCTCCGGCTCAATTAGCTTCGCCGGCATGAGAGAAGCAATTGTCGCAAGTGGCGGAAATGATGTCCTGCTGCTGATCGGTATGGCATTTCTATCAATTGGCTTACTGTTCAAGGTTGGCGCAGTTCCATTCCACGCATGGTCACCGGATGTGTATCAAGGCGCACCTACTCCTATAACAGCCTTTATGGCAGCGGCAACAAAGATTGCAGCCTTTGGAGCAATGCTTCGCATTTATTACACAGTATTTGCTAATGCTCAATGGTCTTGGACTCCGGTCTTGTCAGGTATCGCAATCGTGACAATGCTCTTGGGTTCACTTGTTGCAATCGCACAGCGCGATGTAAAGCGCATGTTGGCTTATTCTTCAATTGCCCATGCTGGATTCTTATTGTCAGGCGTGATCGCACTAAACAAGTCTGGCCTTGATGCAACTATCTTTTACTTATTCGCATACGGCATAGCAACTGTTGGTGCATTTGCTGTAGTAACTCTTGTTCGTGATTCATCTGGCGAAGTTACAGATCTAAATCGATGGAGAGGTCTTGGAAAGCGTTCACCATTTGCAGCCACTTCCTTTGCCTTATTTTTATTAGCTTTTGCCGGAATCCCACTTACTAGCGGATTTATTGGAAAGTTCTCTATCTTTTCAGCTGCCTATGAAAGTGGAGCTAAAGGCGTAGTAATTGCGGGCGTACTTTCAAGTGCGATCGCGGCATTCTTCTATATTCGTGTCATTGTTTTGATGTTCTTTACAGATGCAACAGAGGATGGAACAAGTGTTGAGATTCCTTCAATCTTGACACGGGCAACAATTGTAATCGCAGCAATCATCACAGTGGCGCTAGGTGTTTATCCAGCACCATTGTTGAACTTCATAACTGATCTCGCAATCTTCATACGCTAATGTCTACATTTGGCATTCCAAACGTTGCTCCTGCATTAGAAGCACAATTGATTGGGCAAATGTCCGATGTTGAAGCCCTGTTGCTAAGCCATACTCGAAGTGAATACCCCTTTGTTGACGAAACAGCTCATCATCTTGTGGCAGCTGGCGGTAAGCGTTTACGCCCACTTTTAACACTTTTAACTGCCCAATACGGTGATCCAACTCGTGATGGAATTATCGCCGCAGCTGTTGCCTGCGAGATCACACACCTTGCAACCCTCTATCACGACGACGTCATGGATGAGGCGCCGCTGCGTCGCGGAGTTGAAAGTGCGAATATGCGTTGGGGTAACACAATTGCAATTCTTACTGGTGATTTCTTGTTTGCTAAATCCTCTGATTTATTGGCAGATCTTGGTCCAGCAGCGGTTCGATTACAGGCCCGAACATTTGAACGTCTAGTTATTGGTCAGATCATGGAAACCCAAGGTCCTAACCCAGGTCAAGATCCACTCGAGCACTATTTAAAGGTTGTAGCAGATAAAACAGGTTCTTTAATCGCTGCCTCCGCTAGATATGGTGGAATGATCTCGGGTGCACCTGCAGACATCACGGACACAGTTACTGTCTTTGGTGAAAAAATTGGTGTCGCATTCCAATTAGCAGATGATGTTATTGATATTGCTAGTGAATCAAATCAGTCAGGAAAAACACCAGGCACAGATCTTCGAGAAGGTGTCCCAACACTTGTCACGCTCAATGTTATGAGATCTAGTGATCCAGCAGATGCAGATTTGAAGCAATTACTGGCTGCGCCAATTGAGGACGAAACAACTGTGCAACAAGTCTTAGTTGCATTACGTACTCACAAAGCGCTAGATGAATCGCGCGAGCAGTTGCATCAAGTTGCAAAGCAAGCACGTGGAGCACTTGGCCCACTGCCAATCAATGATGCAACAGGTGCTTTGATGTCACTTTGTGACGCTGTTATTGACCGTTCTGCTTGATTTAACAAGATCTAATGCAAGGGTTGTTAGTGCAACCCAAATAATCAAGAACCCAATCCAACGCGCTGTGGGCATTTCTTCATGTCGAACCCAAACACCAACTGAAAATTGCAAGGTTGGGGTGATGTATTGAAGTAATCCAATAGTCGTAAAGGGCAATCGATTGGTTGAGCCATTAAACAACAACAACGGAATTGCAGTAACCGCACCAGCGCTGATTAGCAAAATTGTTAAACCCCAAGAATGCCCAAACTGCCCAGTGCCCTGATTACCTATATAAATCAGGTATCCGAGGTAAAAGAAGGCAGAGATAAAGGTTTCGATGGCCAGGCCTTCGAGCGCTCCGAGTCCTAACTGCTTCTTGATTAGCCCATAGCTGCCCCACGAAATTGCAAGTACTAATGCGATCCACGGCAAGCGCCCATAGTCAATTGTTAAAACCAAAACACCGATAGAGGCAATTGTTACCGCAACCCATTGCAGCGGACGCATCTTTTCTTTCAGTAAGAGTACGCCGAAACCAATAATGATCAAAGGGTTGATGTAGTAGCCAAGAGAAGCTTCAACAACGTGGCCATTATTAGTTGCCCAGATGTAAACCAGCCAGTTGATGGAAATTAGCAGGGAGGTTAAGAATAATCGCGCAGCAATCTTGGGTTGTTTGAGAGTTGCCAAAGTTGATTTGAGAGCTTTAGTGGCTGCCAGAACAATTAAACAAAAAACCAAAGTCCAGACAGCTCGGTGAGAAACAATCTCTAGAGGATTAGCTGGTTCAAGCAAAGGCCAGTACAAAGGAAAAGCGCCCCATAAAGAGTAAGCACTTATTCCAAATAAAAGGCCGAGCTTGTTTTTACTCAATTATCTAAAGTTCGTAAATTGAACTGCAAAGTCCCAGCCACCATCTTTAACCATAGCCATTGTTTCCTGCAGATCATCGCGACTCTTTGATGTCACGCGAAGTTCATCACCTTGAATCTGTGTCTTAACAGACTTTGGACCCTCATCACGAATCATCTTTGCAATCTTTTTTGCATTCTCTGTTGAGATGCCTTCCTTCAATGGAGCGGCGATCTTGTAGATTTTTCCTGATAACTGTGGCGCTCCTGCATCAAGGTGCTTCAATGAGACACCTCGCTTAATCATCTTGTCCTTAACAACATCGAGTGCTGCTTTTGCGCGCTCTTCTGTGTCTGCTTCAATCAACACTTTGTCGCCTTCGAGTTCGATCTTTGAGCCAGTGTTTTTGAAATCAAAGCGGGTCTCGATCTCACGAACCGCCTGATTTATAGCGTTATCTAGCTCCATGCGGTCGATCTTGGAGGTTACGTCAAAACTGCTATCTGCTGCCATTATCTGGGCCCTTTCACTGGATTAAAGCGCGGTTTGTACGCGCACGTGCCTAAGGTATCCTTTCCCTTCGCACTATCCATAATTGCCGCAGTACTTGTTCGACCTTGGCGGGTTGCCCGAGCGGCCAATGGGAGGGGACTGTAAATCCCCCGGCTCTGCCTTCGAAGGTTCAAATCCTTCACCCGCCACCAGTAAGAGTTCAAGAACATCTAAACAACTGCATAAATTAGAGTCCCGATAACGGTCTAGTCACTATGCAGGCAATTCAGAAAGTCTTTTTGACCATAAGACCGATAAAGTTGGCGGCATGGCCCGCAAAGATGAAGAAGAGTTCACCGCGTGGGTCCAAGAAAAAGAGCGTGAGCTTATTCGCGCCGCAAGAGCTATTTGCTTTGATGTGCAAAATGCCGAAGATGTTCTACAAGAGGCTTTGGCTGATATTTTTCCACGCTGGAGAAAACTTAAAGAGCATGAAAATTTGGAAGCTTACGTGATTAGAGTGATGGTGAGTAAGCACGCGGATATCCGACGCAAGTATGCAAGACGAAAAGCAGAAAACGAAGTCTCCTTGGAACTTGTAGCGATGTTATTGCAAACAAGTGATAATTCAGAAAATGTTTCAGAGCGGTTGCTAGTCCAAGCTGCATTGAAATCCCTAACTGCAGCACAACGCGCAGTTCTTCTCTTGATCTACGAGTACGGGTATTCAATAAAAGAGGCAGCATCAAAGCTTGGAATACCAGCAGGAACTGCTGCTTCACACCTAGCACGCGGGCGATCTGCTGTTGGTGAGTATGTACAATTTTCTCCAGCGATCTCGAATACTCAACGTAAGTCTCTAACTCACGATGCGAATGTAATTGAATTGGAGGACGAAGATGACTAATGACAATCTCGATCCTTTGATCAAGCGCGAGTTTGAAGCACTAGGCCTCAACATCGTTTCCAACGACCTACTTGCCGATATGGTTTTTGAAAGAGTAAAGAAGCGTCGAATTCGCAAGTGGTTGGTTGCTGGAGTAGTAGCACTTTCAATTTTGGCTCTTGCAGGACTCTCCTATGTAGTCGGCACGAGCACCCTGTTTTCATCTCGCCAGCCAGTTATTCAATCTAATTCTTATGTTATTCCAGGTGATGAGAATGGGGGAATAGCACTACCTCAGTATGCAAACCTTCGAGTTAATGGATTAACTCTCCCGGAACGCACTTACACCTTTACTTTTGCACTCGAAATGGGGCAGGTAATTGAAGTGTTCACGGTTCCCAGTGATGTAACCGGTGGAGTAATTGCTGAATTAACTGTCTACAAGCAGGATGCAAATGGAGAACGAATAAAAATTCAGACCTATCCAATTGGATCCGGACCTGGCAACCATGAGTTTGGCAACATAACTAGTGCAGGGTTATATGACTTTGAGTATGTATTCACAGATTTGAGTTTTCGCGGCTCAGCGCGCGTGGGAATTCTCTTAGGGCAATTTACTGAACTGTAGTTGCTTTTTATTTATTAGATGAGGATCTAGCTGCGCGGGACAAAAATAGCGCAAAGACCAAAGCCAAAACAATTCCGGTATTAACTCCCATTTCAATGAGCGCCCGGTTGAAGTACTCAGTTGTCTTCTCTTTTTCCATTGTCAGTGATGCACCAACTGTAAGAATATGTCGAACTGCTGCAATAACGCCGATGATCAAAAAGTTATCTAGCTGGAAAATTCCATCTGTAAATCGAACGATCACTGTTCGCATAATTTCAAGAATGATGACAACAAAGAGAATGTCATTGATTCCTTGAATCATGCCCAAAGGAAAAAATGGGCGAGTTTCAATTAATCTTTGCAAGCTATAGCCCGCAGCCAAAATAGAGACAATAAATAAAAGTATTCCTAGGAAGCCGTGCAAAATATCTTCCAATTTATCAATGAAAGTTACGGGGATCAGAGACTCATCACTTTTGAGTAAACCTTTTACGGACTTGTACTTCATGGTGACCACCCTTATTTGGCAATAAGAAAGGGTAAGCGCAGGCCCAAATTCTGGCAACCCTAATTAGAGAGAGTTGCTTAAGGTGCGGCTCAGTGGGTTAAAAATTGAGTGGATTGCCGTATTGGGCAAGTAGAGCTTTCAGATTAACTTCGTTTTGATCCTGATTTCCATTTTTCCAAAGACCAACTTCTTGCGTGCTGTCGATGAAATTTAGATGATCTAGACCTGAAAGTCTGCGGATCAAGGTCCCTTTTCTTCGGGCTTGGAAGTACCACCACAAGTCATCAGTGTTATGTGAAAGCTTTGTATATAAGGCCACATCAGATGCATCCTCATGCATTGCCTTCGGTGGGAATAAAGTCCCGGCACCTGAAGTTGGCATTAAATCTTTAGATGGGCCTTCACCAAGATCGTAATGCTTATGCCATTGACTAAAGGGGAGTACGTCGCCAGCTTCACTTAGGGACAAGCGATGTGCGCGCGCTGCAATGATTGCCTCTGGATAGAGATAATGATTAATCATCAGGTAAAGAAACAAGTCATTCTCGAAGTACAAATCATCATCAATAGTAATTATTGGAAGTTTTCCCTGCTTGCTTAAAGCAGGGATCAATTTTTTGCCTGATCCTAAATTTTCACAAGATTGAATTTTGATGTAGCCAGATTTTTCCAATTGCTTCACCGAGTCAGGAAGTGCTGCCAGGTCTGCTTGAGCAATAAATACATTGATTCCCTGCGGTTGCAATATTTGAGTCTTTAGCGCCGTCAGCGCAATTGCCAGTGCATTAAATCGAGCAGGATGGCTCGTGACAGAAATTTCAAACTTCCAGTCTGGATTTTGGCCTTGTATGTATGGAAGATACAGAAGTTGCTCACTGCGTTTTGCCGACCGCCCCTGGGTCGCAAGCATCTGCTCAATTTCCTTGAAGTTTTTACTATTTGAACTCTGCAACTTTGAAAGCTTGGTGCCAAGTTCCCGTGATCCTCGCACTAGATAAGCCAGAAGTAGTAATGAAAGGGCTGAAAGCAAGAGCGTTAAGCTAGTCATGATTGAAATGGTACTTCAAGGCACCCTTTAAGCAGATGTACTCCTAGCGAGGGACGATGTGCCTTAACCACGCTCGGCCGCTGGGCGACGAAACACCCTGTTGAAAGGCCGCAACTCCCGTTGGTTCTAAGTTTGACATATACCCCTAGGGGTATGTTATATTCTCCTTAGTTACCTAACGAAGGGAATTTAAAAATGTGCTCACGTGTTACTTGCGCAGTATGTAAGAAAGCAACCTGGTCTGGCTGTGGCGAACACATTGAATCTGCACTCGCTGGTGTTCCAGAAGCAGATCGCTGTAAGTGCTGATTATGGCGACTAAGAGTTCTGCCCACGTGCTTAGCGATCAACAACAGATCGAGGCAATAACCAAACGAGTTAAGCGCGCACAGGGACAACTTGGTGCGGTGGCACGCATGCTCGAAGACGGTCGAAACTGCGATGAAATTGTCACGCAGATGTCTGCTGCCTCAAAAGCAATCAATACAGCAGCTTTCACACTTATCTCGGCGAGCCTCAAAGAGTGCTTAATCAAAGATAAGAGTAATTCTGAGGCAGTTACGGCTCAACTTCAAAAACTATTTTTAAGTCTTGCGTAAAGAGAGAACATGAAAAAAGCAATTGTATTAATCTCTTCACTCCTACTTCTTGTAGGTTGTTCAACTAGTACGACGGGAGCTACAAGTATGGACGTTTTAGAGTTTTCAAAGAAAATCACAGAATCAGGTGTCGTGATTTTAGATGTGCGTACTCCAGGTGAATTCGCCGAGGGATATATAGAGGGTGCACAATTGATCGACTTCCAGAGCGGTAATTTCGAGAATGAAATCGCTTCCCTCGACAAAGATGTCACGTACGCGGTCTACTGCAGAAGTGGCAATCGTTCCGGTCAAGCCGTCAAGATCATGCACGATGCAGGATTTCATACTGTTTATAACCTTGAAGGCGGAGTCATTGATTGGGCAAATCAAGGAATGCCTCTCGTAAACAGCTAATGCGAATTATTATTGTTGGTGGTGTTGCAGGAGGAATGTCTGCAGCAACTCGCTTGCGTCGTTTGGATGCAAACGCAGAGATCATTGTGCTTGAGAAAAGTGGTCACGTTTCCTATGCAAATTGTGGATTGCCATACTACGTTGGCGGTGTTATTGAAGAAGAAAAAGATCTTCTCCTTCAAACTCCAGCAAGTCTTCATGCTCGCTTTCGGCTAGATGTTCAAATTAAAACTGAAGTTCTCGCAATCAATCCCAGCAAGAAAACAGTTGCTATCAAGAATTTAATAACCGGCCAAACATCCGAATTGGATTACGACAAGTTAATTCTTAGCCCTGGCGCTTCACCGGTGGTTCCACCAATTCCCGGGATTGAACGCGGAATGACCCTTCGCACTGTGGAAGATGTAGAAAAGATTGCATCTAGTGTTGGAAAGCAACCAGCAAGTGCAGTTGTGATTGGTGGCGGCTTCATCGGTGTAGAGATTGCCGAAAACCTAGTTCATCGCAAGATTCCGACTGCATTAGTAGAGGCAACCGACCAGGTGTTGATGCCACTTGATCCTGAATTAGCAACTTTGGTTGCACAAGAGATGAAATCACACGGTATCGATCTTCGACTAGGTGCAAGTGTTGTTTCAATTAATTCAGACTCTGTAGAACTTTCTAATGGTCAAATTCTTCCAGCCGAAATTGTAATTTTGGCGATCGGTGTTCGTCCAGAGATCGGTTTAGCAAAGGCCGCTGGCCTTGAAATCGGTGTTCGCAACGGGATAAAAGTGGATGAATTCAATCGCACCAGCAATCACGATATTTATGCGGTTGGAGATGCAGCTGAAAAGACTGATGCACTTGACGGGAATGCAACACTAGTTCCATTGGCAAATTTAGCTAACCGTCATGGGAGAGTTGCAGCAGATCATATTTGTGGCCTAACGGTTCGGCCTGTGAAAACTATTGGAACAGCAATTGTTAAAGTTTTTGATTTAATGATTGCGACAACAGGTTGGAATGAAAAGCGCCTAAAGGCGGCTGGACGATCACACCAAGCAATACACATTCATCCAAATTCACACGCAGGCTACTACCCAGATGCCAAGCAAATGACCTTGAAATTAATCTTTGATCCAAAAAGTGGTGAAATTCTTGGAGCTCAAGGTATTGGCACAGAAGGCGTTGATAAGCGCATTGATGTAATTGCAACTGCAATGCGTGGTGGTATCACAGCACCTGAACTTGCAGACCTTGAACTTGCCTATGCACCACCATTCGGTTCTGCTAAAGACCCTGTAAACATGTTGGGCTATGTCGCAGAAAATGTGATCTCTGGTTTGTCAAAGGTCGCACAATGGGATGAAGTCGATCAGTATCGCGAAAAAGGCTATGAACTGCTGGATGTTCGCTCGGTTGCAGAATGTGGTCAAGGAATGATCCCTGGCTCAAAGAATATTCCTGTGGATGAGATTCGTGAACGCCAGTCTGAACTAAGAAACAAGAACATTCTTGTTAATTGCCAAGTAGGAGTTCGTGGACATACAGGATCAATGTTGTTGAAAGAGCTTGGCTTTAATGCAGTAAATCTTGATGGTGGTTATCTAACGTGGATTAACTCACCTGCTGGAATTAAATAGAAAAGAGAAGAAGATGTGCAGTAGAACTACTTGTCGTAAATGTGGAAAGCCATCATGGTCTGGTTGCGGTCAGCACATTGAAACTGCCCTCAAAGGGGTTGCAAAGAATGATCGTTGTCAGGGACATGCCAATGACCCCAAAGAGCCAGGTTTACTGAGTAGAATTTTTGGTAAGAATAAGGCTTAGCAATCGCATGAGGGGATCGTGGTGCCAAAACTTAAAGTCGCGATCATTGGCGCAGGTCAGTTCTCCTCATCGTTTATTCATCTCTTCCAAGCTCATCCCATGGTTGAAGAAGTTGGTCTCGTTGAGCCCAATGATGAGCGCAGAACAGCCGTTGCATCTACATTCGGAATTGAGCAAAGCTTTGGTTCACTAGAAGCTCTATGGAACAGTGATTTCAACGCAGTTGCAATCTTTACGCCACGCTGGACGCATGCCCAGATTGCATTAGAGGCTCTAAAAAATGGACGTCACGTTTATACGGCAGTACCAATGGGAATTACTCAAGAAGAGGTTTCCCAATTAGTTGATGTTGCATCAAAAACTAAACTCACATATTTCATGGCTGAGACTAGTTACTACTATCCAGCAGTTATTTTCTCGCGTCGTAAATTTGCAAGTGGTGATTTAGGAAGCTTTGTCTATGGTGAAGGTGAATACCTCCACGATATGTCTCATGGATTCACAGATGCCTTTGCGGCAAATGGCGGTGATGAGTGGAAAGCAACGGCAAGCTTTCCGCCAATGCTGTATTCAACACATTCAGTCAGCACAATTTTGTCTGTAACCGGTGCGCATGCAACATCAGTAACGTGCTTAGGACTTCAAGACAGAATTGCAGATGGAATTTTTGATTCAAAAGTTAGTAAATGGGGTAATGATCAAAGTAATCAAATTGCGTTGTTTAAAACAAGCGATGGCGGTGTTATGCGAATCGCTGAATTGCGCCGCGTGGGTACGGCTCCTTTGGAGTCAACTGTGAGAATGAGTATTTTTGGCACAGAAGGTTCATTTGAACAACAAGTTGGATACGCATCGTGGGCGACAAAGAACAGCTTTGACATAGTTACAGATGAAATCGGAACTTTTTCTGATGTAGAAAACCCATACTCGCTACAGAGTGACTACATCCCACCTAACAAATGGGATGGCGGATTTGCAAAGGTTCATGACAGATCAATGTTGCCTAAAGAGTTCATAGGATTATCAAATGGCCATGGTGGCTCCCACCAATTCATGGTTGATGACTTTGTCATGGACGCCGCTGGGGAAAGAAAAGCGCCTATGGATGTCAGGGACGCCGCACGCTTCACCTTGCCCGGCATCCTGGCCCATGAATCGGCTGGAAATAGCGGGAAATGGCTGGAAATCCCCCGTTTTTAGAGAATAAATTGCTTTTCGTAACCATTTTGTTATCCCTTCTTCCTATCAAATACTCATGAGTAAGCGTAGGTTTCATCTGTCCAAGGGCTTTGACCCCTCAAAACCCAATGACCTTCGAAGGCTCAATTTAAGAGAAAAGGACAATGATGTCAGAACAAAATAATGGCATTTCCCGCCGTTCAGTACTTAAAGGTGCTGCAATTGGCGGTATCGGACTAGCAGCAGGTGGATCACTTCTTGCTGGTTGCGGAAGCAAAGATGTCGGCCCAATGACGTGGGGCGGCCGTGGACTTGAAGAATCTTCAGTTCAATGGCACGAAGCAGTTAAAGCTGCTTACGAGACAGCAACTGGTAACACAGTAACTCTGAACATGAATGATTCAAATGCATTCCAAGACAACCTTTCACAGTATCTCCAGGGAACACCTGATGATGGCTTTGACTGGATGGCTGGATATCGCATGCAGTTCTACGCAGATCAAGGTTTGCTAGAAGATGTATCAAGCGTTTGGGAATCTATTGGAACTCAGTTTGCAGATTCATACAAGATTGCATCAACAGGTTCAGATGGAAAGCAATACTTCCTACCAACTTCTTGGTACCCATGGGGTCTTCACTACCGTAAGTCAACAATGACTGAACTAGGACTAGATCCAGAGAACATCGCCAACTGGGATGATTTCATGAAGATGCTTGAAGCGACAAAGAAGAAGGGCCTCATCGGCTACGCACTTGGTGACAAGGGTGGCTGGGAAGCAATGGGAACTTTCGACATTCTTAACGCACGCATCAACGGATACCAATTCCATGTTGACCTACTTGCAGGTAAGGAAAAGTGGACAGATCCGAAGGTTGCAGAAGTCTTCAAGTACTTCGAGATGATGATTCCTTACATGAACAAGAACGTTCTAGATATTTCATGGGAAGGCATGCGCGATCTTCTACTACAGAAGAAGTGCGGTGCAATGATGATGGGTTCATGGTTCTCAGGTGACTTCAAGACACTGTCACAGGCTGACTATGACGATCTATGGATCGTTCCATTCCCAGAAATCAATCCAGAGTTTGGCCGCGACACAATTGATGCGCCAATCGATGGACTTTGCGTTGCAGCAAATGGTGAGAACCCAGAAGGCGGTAAGGCACTTGTTGAGTGGCTTGCTTCTAAGGAAGGCATGCAAGCACGCCTTGATTCTGGCAATACATTCACATCTGCAAACAATGGCCAGGACACATCAAGCTACGACCCATTCCAGAACCAGCAGCTTGCTGTTATGAATGAGGCAAAGTACATCACTCAGTTCCTTGATCGTGACACTCGTCAAGATTTCGCGAACCCAGTTGTTGCACCTGCAATCCAGAACTTCCTACGCGCTCCAAAGGACATCACAAAGATCCTTGAAGGCGTTCAGGCACAATGGGATGCATTGCCAGCTCTTTAATTCATAGTAGTACTGTGAATTTTAAGATAGGCTAACAATTATGACATCGACGGCGACGGACTCAACAGTTCGTCGCCGTCGAGCATTTTCCCCAAAAGATCGTTTAACACTTACTGCTTTTGTTGGTATTCCAACTGCTTTTCACATTCTATTAGTGTGGGTTCCAGCTATTGGAACAATCGGATTGTCATTTACCTTTTGGTCCGGCATTCACATTTCAGATATCAAATGGGCTGGACTTCAAAACTACAACAATATTTTGACTGGAACTCCTGTTTTTTGGGATGCAATCTGGCACAACGTAATTTGGCTTCTCTGGTTTGGTTTGATTGCAACACCATTGGGAATTTTGCTTGCGTATCAGATTGATCGTCAGATTAGAGGACACAGGTTTTACGAATCTGCATTCTTTGTGCCTGTAGTTCTTTCTCTTGCCGTTACTGGAATCATCTGGAATTTCATGTTGCAGCCAGGTGGTTTTGTTCAAGGAATATTGGGACGAGACATCGGTAATCCGATTTCCATTTATGGCAACTATGACATTAATACCTATGTAATTCTGGGCATCGCGTCGTGGCGCCACATTGGCTACATCATGCTCTTGTATTTATCTGGCCTTAAATCTGTTGATGCTTCACTTAAAGAGGCGTCAGCTATCGACGGGGCTACCGAATGGCAAACCTTCCGTAAGGTCATTTTGCCTACGATGAAGCCTGTAAACATCATCATTATTGTTATTACAGTTATTGATTCCCTACGTGCTTTCGACATTGTTTACATGATTTATGGGTCGAGTACGGGGTGGCCAATTTTAGGAATCTTGGTATTCCAGAACATCTCAGGTGGTGGAATGTCTATGAAGGGTGCTGCCTATGCAGTAATCCTCTTTGCTCTGTGTATTGGCCCGATGATTTCTTACTTGAAGCAGAGCTTTGCTGAGGATGTTAAGTGATGTCATCAATAGTTGCTGAAAAGAAGTATAAGAATTCTCAAAAGACCAAAGATCGAATCATCTCAATCTTTATTGGCTTCTTCGCTCTGGCCTGGTTGTTTCCAATTGCTTGGACTATTTGGAGTTCACTTCGCCCATATAACGATGTAATTGCAAATGGTGTTTTCTCGGTTCCAAAGACTCTTAATTTTGATAATTACTACAACGCAATACGTTTGATGAAGTTGCCGATGTACTTAACCAACTCGTTCCTCATCACAATTCCTGCAGTTGTGCTGACCTTAGGTTTTGGTTCTTTGATTGCATTCGTGGTTTCACGCTATTCATTTAAATTTAATGTTGCTCTGCTTCTTTTCTTCACAGCAGGAAATTTGCTTCCACAGCAGCTTGTATTCATTCCGCTATTCAAGATGTACCTAGCAATTGGTGATTTCTTTGGAAATCGCGCTCTTCTGTATGACAGCATTTTAGGTGTTGTACTCATTCACGTTGCATTCCAACTGGGCTTTGCTACCTTCGTTCTTTCTTCGTATTTGAAGACAATTCCAAAAGAAATTAGTGAATCCGCCATGGTCGATGGCGCTTCTGTCTGGGTTCACTACTCAAAGATAATTTTGCCTTTATTGCGACCACCTTTGGCCTCACTTGCAGTGCTTATGACAACTTGGATTTATAACGATTTCTTCTGGGCGCTAGTTCTAATGAAGTCAGATTCCAAGCGTCCGATCACATCTGCTTTAGCCCGCTTGCAAGGCGAGTTTGTAACTGATTTCAACCTACTTGCCGCAGGTGCGATTGTGGCTGCCCTTCCTACCCTTCTAATTTTCATAGTTTTACGTAAACAGTTTGTTTCAGGCTTAACTCTCGGCTCAACTAAGGGCTAGTTAGAAAACTAGGGGTAAATATGAAGGCAATACAGATCACCGAATTCGGTGGTCCCGATGTTATGCAACTCGTTGAATTAGAAACACCAACGCCAGGTGCCGGACAAGAGTTGATAAATGTTTCGGCTATTGGAATCAATTATGCAGACACACATCAAACAGAAAACTCATATCTTTCTGCGCAGAAACTTCCATTGATTCCAGGCATTGAAGTAGTTGGAACAACCGCTTCTGGAATTCGCGTACTTGCTCCAGTTGATGGTGGGGGATATGCCCAACAAGCGTTGACATTTGCCGCCACCATGATTCCAGTACCAGATGGCGTGACGGATGAACAAGCTCTTTGTATGTTGGTGCAGGGTTCAACTGCGTGGCATATTCTAAAAACTGTTGGTCATCTGCAAGCTGGTGAAACAGTTGTAGTTCATGCAGCAGCGGGAGGCGTCGGAACTATTGCTATTCAATTAGCAAAAATGTGGGGAGCAAAGGTAATCGCAGTTGCATCTTCTGAAGGTAAGCGAGCATTAGCAACTTCCTTGGGTGCTGATGCTGTTGTAGATGCAACTACTGAAAACTTAGGCGATGCAATTAAGGCTGCTAACGGAGGCAAGCGAGTTAACTTGATCCTCGAAATGGTCGGCGGGAAAACTTTTGATGAAAGCCTAGAAATTCTTGCACCCTTTGGTCGTTTGGTTACATATGGAATGGCATCACGTGTTGCACCATCAATGATTCAGCCGGCAACACTTATGGGTGGCAGTAAGACAATTACCGGATTCTGGTTATCCCATTGCTTTGGCAAAAAAGAGTTAATGAATGATGTAATCGAAGAACTCTTTGCCTTAGTTGTTCAAGGAAAGTTGAAGCCGGTAATCGGTGCCACCTATCCAATGAGCCAAGCGGCAAGTGCTCACAAGGCAATGTTGAGCCGAGAAACAACTGGCAAAATCACGCTAAATCCGAAGGAGTAATTGACTCTTTTTTGCCATTCCTATTAATACAGGTAGGCTTCGCTTTCGACCAACGCCCCCCTAGCTCAGTTGGTAGAGCGTTTCCATGGTAAGGAAAAGGTCACCGGTCCGATTCCGGTGGGGGGCTCGAATGAGTTCTTCACCAAATGAAGATCTTGTTCAAGCACAACCCTTGGCGGGGTAGCTCAGCTTGGTAGAGCAAGCGGCTCATAATCGCTGTGTCGTGGGTTCAAATCCCGCCTCCGCTACTAGTTCAACAAGCGTGAATTTCGCGCTACGAGATGGCTCAGGTAACCTAAGCCCCTCACAATCGATAGAAGGAGTAAGACCATGGCAAGCAAGAGCGCGGACGTACGTCCAAAGATCACCATGGCATGCGTTGATTGCAAAGAGCGTAACTACATTACAAAGAAGAACCGCCGCAACGATCCAGACCGCATGGAACTTAAGAAGTTCTGTCCACGTTGTAAGTCTTCAACTCTTCACCGCGAAACTCGCTAATGATCAATCCCGATTCGGTCGGGCGCACCTTTGCTGGTGCAGGGTCTGTAACTGTTTCACAATCTGAAATTGATGCCTTCTGTGCTGTCATCTCAGAAACAAATACGACTGTTGCACCTCCTACTTTTTCAATTCGAATCTCGTTGTCACAATATGAATCAATCCTGACCCAACCTGAAATTGGCGTTGACTGGACTCGATTAGTTCACGGTGATCAAAAGTTTGAAATCTTTCGTCCCATAGTTGCTGGTGATGTATTTAAGTGTTCAGCAACAATAGAAACACTTCGGGTAGCTGCAGGTAATGAAATTATCTCTGTGCGCTCAGAGTTACATAACGGAAGCGAACTAGTCGTTTCTTCATGGTCGACTTTGGTTGTGCGCGCATGATTGAAGTCGGCACAGTTTTAGAAGAGCATACTTTTTATCTAGACCGCGCAATGCTGAAGGCATATGCCGATGCAAGTGGAGATCAGAATCCAATCCACCAAAATGAAGAGTTTGCACTCTCTGTTGGGCTTCCCAATGTCATCGCACATGGAATGCTAACTATGGCTTTGGTTGGAAAGTATGTAACGGATTGGGCGGGCGGATCAGCTGCTGTTAAAGAGTTTTCAGCCCGCTTTATAAAGCCTGTCATTGTGCCGGCAGATCAAAAGGTTGATTTGACAGTCACTGCCACAGTTTCAGAAATAGATGGTGATCGCATTTCAATAACCTTGAGCGCTACATCTGCCGGCGTAAAGGTTTTGGGTATGGCTAAAGCGGTAGTAATTAAGTGAGCATTCCAGATTCAGTAACCGCACTAGCACAAGCCCGGATGGATGCACGTGCAGCAAAAGACTTTGCATTAGCCGATAAGTATCGAGATGAATTACTACAAGCAGGTTTTGAAGTTGTGGATGTTGCTGGTGGATATGAACTAAAACCCAAGAAGCCCTACATTACCCTTGCCTACCCTCGTGATATCCGCACCATAGATCTTGAAAAAGATGTCACAGTTGGATTAATTGTTGATGGTTTTACAGAAGACGCCTTAGAAACAGTGAAAGCAATCAAGGCCAACAGCGATTGCGCTGTGGCAATAATTTCAATTGGCGATGCCGGGACTTTGTTTGAGCAGATGGATAAGCGCACTTATTTGATATCAGTTAATCCAGGGGCTGCATGGGGAGATTGCGCAAATGTCTTTCTAGAAAAGGTTCAAAGTAAGTATGTAATCATCATGGATCCTTCAACTCGGTTTATAGGAGATGCTGTCACGCCAGTTGTCGCAGAACTCGAAAAGGGAGAATACGTCGCAGTTGGTTGGCGCGGGGGATTAGTCAACACGGATGATCAGTGGCGCAGCGTTGACGACAAAGGACCGGGCGAAGTTGATGTTTTATTTTCTTACTTCATGGCTTTTAATCGCTTGGCGATGATAGAAGTGGGTGGATTTAATCCACGTGCTTTGTATTACAGAAATGCAGATATGGAATATTCCTTAAAGATTCGTCAAGCAGGTGGCAAGTTGCTCCAAATGGAGTTGCCTCTTACGCAAGAGCGTCATCACGGATATCACGATGTTGATCCCGAGTACCGCGAAGTGCAGTCCAAGAAGAATTACGACCGTATCTTGGATAAGTACAGAGGTAAAAGCGCAATTTTGTCCCCGCGCAGGTAACCTTTCTACATGACCGAGTTATCCAAATACACCAGCTTGCGCGTGGGTGGCCCGGCTACAAAAATTGTTCAGGTATCAACAGAGGCACAAATAATCGCTGCAATTGAAGAAGCAGGGGACACGCCAATTCTGATTATGGGCGGTGGTACCAATGTTCTTATTGCAGATAAGGGCTTTGACGGAACGGTTATTCGAATCTCAAACAATTCAGTCCAATCTGAAGTTGATGCATGCAGCGGTGCGACATTAACTATTGGTGCTGGCGAAGATTGGGACGTTTTTGTTCAAACCACAATTAATAGTGGCTTTGCAGGACTTGAAACATTAAGTGGAATTCCTGGGACTGTTGGAGCTGCACCGATTCAAAACATTGGTGCATACGGGCACGAAGTTTCAGAGTTCATAACTCGTGTTCGCACATATGATCGTGAATTAAAAGAGATCTACACATTTACAAACAGTCAGTGCGAGTTCACTTACCGAAATTCATATTTCAAAGCACACCCAGGACGTTATGTAGTACTTGATGTTCAATTCCAGCTTCGTATCGGTGAATTTAGCGATCCCATCACTTACCTTGAGCTATCAAAGAAACTAGGAATTGAGCCAGGAGATAAGGCATCAGTTGTTGCAACGCGAGCTGCTGTTCTCGAACTTCGCGCGAGTAAAGGAATGTTGTTATCTCCAGATGATCATGATTCTTGGTCTGCAGGGTCTTTCTTTACTAATCCAATTATTTCTCAACAAGCAGCAGATGCGTTGCCAGATGCTGCGCCAAAGTGGCCACTTAACGATGGCCGGGTAAAGATTTCTGCTGCATGGCTAATCGAAAATGCAGGAATGCATAAAGGTGATGAAGTCGGCGGTGCGCGAATTTCAACTAAACATGTGCTGGCATTGACTAACTCTGGTGATGCAACAGCTGCAGATATTGCAGAGCTGGCAAAACGCGCACGAGATCACGTTAAAGAAGTATTTGGAATAACGCTAGAAGCGGAGGTAAATCTGATTGGGATCGAGATTTAACCTTCTATAAGAAGCTTTTTAATACGGCCAATACCTTCGACGATATCTTCATCACTAGTTGCATATGAAAAACGCAAGTATCCAGATGGACCAAAAGCCTCACCAGGAACAGCTGCAACCTCAACCTCTTCAAGTAACAGCGTTGCTAATTCTGCAGATGTCGTAGGTGTTTTTCCACGAATTGTTTTGCCGAGTACGCCTTTAACAGATGGGTATACGTAGAAGGCACCGGTAGGTGTTGGGCATTCAAATCCTGGAATCTCATTGAGTAGATCAACAATTAACTTACGGCGACGGTTAAATGCTTCACCCATTGCGTGAACAGCATCAAGGTTTCCAGTCAATGCTGCAATTGCTGCACGTTGTGAAACATTTGAAACATTTGAGGATAGGTGTGATTGCAAGTTGGTGGCTGCCTTGATCACATCTTTTGGTCCAATCATCCAGCCCACACGCCAACCAGTCATTGCATACGTCTTTGCAACACCGTTAATGATGATGCAGGTATCCGCCAGCGCTGGAACAAGAACTGGAAGTGATGGCGCAGTAGCACCGTCATATAACAAGTGTTCGTAAATTTCATCACTGATAATCCAAATATTATTTTTAACGGCCCATTCACCAATTGCTTTAACTTGCTCTGGTGAATACACAGAACCTGTTGGATTTGATGGAGAGCAAAAAAGTAGCGCTTTAGTTTTTGGCGTGCGAGCGGCTTCTAACTGTTCAACTGACACCAAATAGTTTTGAGTTTCATCAGCGAAAACTTCAATTGATATGCCGCCAGCTAATTTGATGCACTCTGGATAAGTTGTCCAAAATGGAGATGGAAGAAGTACTTCATCGCCTGGATCAATAATTGTTGCAAACGCTTGGTAGACAGACTGCTTTCCTCCGTTAGTAACAAGTACTTGATCAATTGTGATGTCGTAATTACTGTCACGCTTTGTCTTTGCAACGATTGCTTCACGTAGATCTGGCAAGCCTGGTGTTGGTGTGTAGCGATGGTTTGCCACAACCTTTGTTGCAGCAGCAGCTGCTTCAACGATGTAATCCGGTGTTGGAAAATCTGGTTCCCCTGCTCCAAAGCCAATTACTGGACGACCAGCTGCTTTGAGCGCCTTTGCTTTTGCATCAACGGCCAAAGTGGCCGATTCTGCGATAGCCGCGATTCGGGCTGAGATACGTGAAGTCATGGGCGTAAGTCTGCCGTATTTCAGGCGCGAGTTAGACCTGAACCCCACCTTGCCTCTACACTTCGACGCTCACGAGGGTTTGCTTTTCCCTATGGTTTTGCCATGCTCTCGCGAAGGGCAGTAGCTCAATTGGCTAGAGTTGCCGTCTCCAAAGCGGCCGGTTGGGGGTTCGAGTCCCTCCTGCCCTGCAAGAAGTAGTAATAAAAATGTTCAGAAGTACGCCGATGAAGTTCGAAAGGAATGACGATGACAGAGTCTGTTGAACAGGTAGCCGAGAAGCTCGGTCTATTTGCGCGCGTTGGACTTTTCTATCGCCAAATTGTTTCTGAACTTCGCAAGGTTGTTTGGCCTACGCGCAATCAACTAACGACATACACAGCTGTCGTACTGGTATTCGTAACGTTCATCATTGCTGTTGTATCTCTAATCGACCTTGTTCTTGGAAGACTTGTCTTCTGGGTATTTGGATAAAGGAAAACAATGACTGAAGAGATCAAAGCAGACGCATTTGAAGCAGCACTTGCTGCCAATGCATCAGAGATTGCAACTCCTGTAGTTGAAGAAGAGATCGTTGAAGCACCAGTTGCTTCAACTGAGCCTGAACTAGCGCTCGCATCAGATGAAGATGGCGACGTCGAGTCAGATGAAAATGATCCCAACGCAGAATTCCGTCGCACACTGCGCACAGCACTTGGCGACTGGTATGTAGTCCACTCTTATGCAGGATACGAAAAGAAGGTTAAAGGCAACCTTCACAACCGTATTATTTCTCTCAACATGGAGGATTACATCTTCCAGATTGAAGTACCTGAAGAAGAGGTAAAGGAACTTAAGAACGGCCAGTTCAAGATGGTTAAGCGCAACATCTACCCAGGTTATGTTCTAGTTCGCATGGATCTAACTGATGAATCATGGTCTGCAGTTCGTAACACTCCTGGTGTTACAGGCTTTGTTGGCAATGCTCATCACCCATCACCATTAAGCATGGATGAAGTTGAAAAGATTCTTGCACCACGTCCACAGAAGAAGTCAGATAAGGATCAGATCCGTCTGATTGATTTCGAAGTAGGCGAATCAGTAACTGTTATGGATGGTCCTTTTGCAACGCTGCCAGCATCGATTTCAGAGATCATGCCAGAGCAAGCAAAGCTCAAGGTTCTAGTTTCTATCTTCGGACGTGAAACACCAGTAGAACTTTCATTCGCTCAAGTACAAAAGATTTAATTTAAGAAAACCAAGAAAAAGAGGAAACAGAAATGGCACCAAAGAAGAAGGTAACCGGCTTCATCAAGTTGCAGATTCAGGCTGGAGCAGCAACGCCTGCACCACCAGTGGGTCCTGCGCTAGGTCAGCATGGTGTCAACATCATGGAGTTCGTGAAGGCATATAACGATGCAACAGCATCACAAAAAGGCCAGATCATTCCAGTTGAGATCACTGTATTTGAAGATCGCTCATTCACATTCATCACCAAGACACCTCCTGCATCACGTTTGATCTTGAAGGCTGCTGGCGTTGAAAAGGGTTCAGCTGTTCCTCACAAGACTAAGGTTGCAAACATCACCATGGCTCAGGTCAAGGAGATCGCAACACAGAAGATGTCAGATCTCAATGCAAATGACATTGATGCAGCATCGAAGATCATTGCGGGCACAGCTCGTTCAATGGGAATCACAGTCAACGGATAACTAACTTTCTTATCGCCAAATTGGCGATGAGATGTGGGAGAACCTCGCTGGTTCGCTAACCACAACCTTGGAAAGAATGAGGATGAAATGAAGCGCTCAAAGAAATACTTAGCGGCAGCTGAAAAGGTGAAGAAAGATCACCTATACACACCGCTACAAGCAGTAACACTTGTTAAGGAAACATCAACAGTTAAGTACGACGCATCTGTAGAAGTTGCTCTCGTTCTTGGTGTGGATCCTAAGAAGGCCGATCAAGCAATCCGTTCAACAGTTAACCTTCCACACGGAACTGGTAAGACTGCTCGCGTTTTGGTTTTCGCGAACGGTGCTAATGCTGATGCGGCTCGCGCAGCAGGTGCTGACATCGTCGGTGGAGATGAACTCATTGAAGAAGTTGCAAAGGGTCGTCTTGATTACGACGCAGTTGTTTCAACACCAGATCTCATGGGTAAGGTCGGTCGCCTCGGTAAGGTTCTAGGACCTCGTGGCTTGATGCCAAACCCAAAGACAGGAACAGTTACAACAGATGTAGCTAAGGCTGTTGAAGATATCAAGGGTGGAAAGATTGAATTCCGCGTTGATAAGAACTCAAACCTTCACTTCCTGATCGGTAAGGCTTCATTTACTGCAGATCAACTTGCAGATAACTATGCAGCTGCGATGGAAGAAGTACTTCGTGCAAAGCCAAACTCTTCAAAGGGTCGCTATGTGCAAAAGGCTGTAGTTTCAACAACGATGGGACCTGGAATCGCAATTGATCCAAACCTAGTTCGCGAACCAGCAGCTAACTAAGCATTAAATGGAGAAGGGCCTCGGCGTTACGCCGGGGCCCTTTTTATTTCTCCCTCAAACTCACCAACCCCAATTAGAGTTATCCCATGGCATCAATCGTTGAAACCGCACCGCTTGTATTAAATGTTGGTGTTGTGTTGACCGCTGCAGCAACCATGGGTTTTGCTGCGAGAAAATTGGGTCTGCCATCAGTAATCGGATATTTAGTTACAGGACTTTTAGTATCTCCTTTTACCCCAGGCTTTGTTGCAGATAACAATCAACTCGCATTACTTGCAGACATTGGTGTTGTTTTACTTCTCTTTGAAGTAGGAATCGAATTAGACCTGCGAAAGATTACTCGTGAGCAGAAAGGACTTCTTTGGGGAGTCCCTGCTCAAATGGGATTTGGATTATTAGTCGGTACTCCTATTTTTCTTTGGCTAGGGATACCAATCTTTGGCGCACTTTTGATGTCCTTATCGATTGCAATGTCTTCGAGCGTTGTAATTGTAAACATCACGCGTAGTCCAAGACGTGCCACAGATACATCAACAGAAGAAGCTTTATTGGGTTGGTCTCTGATGCAAGATGTTGTTGGCGTTGCAATGGCAGCGGTCATCTTGGCACTCTTTGGAGCAGGTGAATCGTCATTGCTAACTGCAATTGGTGGATTGCTTGGATTTGGAATAATTGCAATTGGTGCATCTCGAATACTGCCGCGAGTCTTACGAGCTGTTCGTTGGGAAAAGGATTTGTTCTTAATCTATTCAGTCTCCTTCGGTCTTGTTCTAGCAGCCCTTGGAACCGTGGTCTTTGGAATTCCAATGGCACTTGCTGGCTTTGTTGCAGGGCTAGCGATTAACCAAAGCCGCGATACTGAAGAGGTGCGTAAAGTAATCCTGCCTTTTAGAGATCTATTTGCAGTCTTGTTCTTTGTTGTCATAGGTACTTTGATCGCACCACAAGAGCTTGCAGCAGCGTGGCCCTTTGCACTCTTAGTTCTAGCATTGATGATTTTGCTAAAAACACTTCCCACTTTGGCGCTGGCTAAAATCGCAAAGATGAATGTGCGCCCAACCCAGTTAGGAGTCGGCGTCAGCCAAATAGGAGAGTTCTCATTCGTACTTGGCTCGCTGGCCTTTGCAGAAGATGTGATCACCCGTTCACAATTTACTGGGCTACTGGTCGCGGTTGTCTTATCGATTACCGCCTCAACAATCCTCATTCGTAGACCTATAAAACACGCTTAATTTGACCCCGAAGGCCACCCACCTTTAGCCTTACGCCATAACCAAAGACCGCAGGTCTAGATCAACCGCAAGGTAGATCTAAATAAATGAGGAAATCTCAGCCCGCGTAGGTGATCATGGTAAATCCGTGGCGCTTACGCGTTACGGATTTTTTTATTGCCTACGGCCGCCAATGAAACAGGAAAGGTGAACCGAATGGCTCGCCCAGATAAGACAACAGCAGTTGCTGAACTTGCGGAGGATTTCCGTACAGCCAATGCAACAGTGCTCACTGAATATCGTGGTCTTTCTGTTACATCAATGAAGGAACTTCGCCGCGCACTTGGTACAACAACCAAGTACTCAGTAGTGAAGAACACTCTTACAAAGATTGCAGCAAAAGATGCTGGAGTAGAGATCGCAGATGATCTTCTCACCGGTCCATCAGCAGTTGCATTCATCAAGGGTGATCCAATTGATGCAGCAAAGAGTCTCCGTGATTTTGCAAAAGAAAATCCATTCCTTGTTATCAAGGGTGGTTTCTATGAAGGCAAGCCTGTAACACCTGCAGAGATCATGCAGCTCGCTAACCTCGAGTCTCGTGAAGTTCTGTTGGCAAAGCTTGCTGGCGCAATGAAGGGATCGCTTGCTAAGGCAGCGCGCATATTTGACGCACTTCGCATCAAACTTGAATCAGAACAAGGTGCACCAGCACCAGTTGCAGAGGCAGCACCAGCTGCTGAAGCAGTAGTCGAAGCTCCTGCAGAAGCAGCAGTTGAGACACCAACAGATGTAGCAGAAGCTCCTGTAGCTGAAGCAACAGAAGTAACTACAGAAGCAACTCCAGAAACAGAAGAGAAGGAATAACGAATATGGCAAAGCTCAGCACAGAAGATCTATTGGGTCAGTTCAAGGAAATGACATTGGTCGAGCTCTCAGAGTTCGTTAAGTCATTCGAAACTGAATTCGATGTAACGGCAGCAGCTCCAGTAGCAGCTGCAGCAGCAGGTGGCGCAGCAGCAGGTGGCGCAGCAGATGCAGCACAAGATGAGTTCACAGTTATCTTGGAAAACGCAGGATCACAGAAGATTGCAGTGATCAAGGAAGTTCGGGGACTTAATTCAAGCCTTGGCTTGAAGGAAGCGAAAGACCTAGTAGATGCATGTCCAGCAACCCTTCTAGAGAAGGCAAGCAAGGAAACAGCAGACAAGGCAAAGGCAGCACTAGAGGCAGCTGGCGCGACTGTAACAATCAAGTAATTTCAATAATTACCCCGAAAGACCCCGTTTGGCCATGGTGCCAAGCGGGGTTTTTTCATCCACAAATTGCCCAAAAGGCCTGACAAAGTCCCAGCTTAGGGGTATAAGCATTGGGTTGGACAGGCAGGGGGTGAGGTCGGTACTCTTCACCTTCGCACAAATTCCTATGGTCAGGGCATATAGCGGCTGAGACCTAATCGTTGTGCGTTCCCGAATATTGTCTGAAAGGACATCTCTTGGCCGCGTCTAAAAAAATCTCAGTAGCTCCCCGTCGAGTCTCATTCGCCAAGATCCGCGAACCCCTAGAAGTTCCTAATCTATTAGCGCTGCAAACTGAAAGCGTTGACTGGTTATTAGGTAACGATGCATGGCGTTCACGTATCGCAGCAACCGATTCAATGAATCGTGGAGAAATCCCAACAACTTCAGGTCTTGAAGAAATCTTTGAAGAGATTTCTCCGATAGAAGATTTCCAGGGAACGATGTCTTTATCTTTCCGCGATCACCGTTTCGAGCCACCTAAGTACTCAATTGCTGAGTGCAAAGAGCGCGATATGACATATGCACAACCATTGTTCGTAACAGCAGAGTTCACAAACAACATCACTGGTGAAATTAAGTCACAGACAGTATTTATGGGTGACTTCCCAGTTATGACAGCTCGCGGAACATTCGTTATTAATGGAACCGAGCGCGTTGTTGTTTCTCAGTTGGTTCGTTCACCTGGTGTGTACTTTGAGCGCACAATTGAAAAAGCATCTGATAAAGATGTTTTCACTTCAAAGATTATTCCTTCACGCGGTGCATGGGTTGAGTTTGAAGTTGATAAGAAGGATCTTGTTGGTGTTCGCATCGACCGTAAGCGTAAGCAGTCTGTAACAGTGTTCCTCAAGGCACTTGGTTGGACTGAAGAACAAATTCTTGAAGAGTTCGGCGACTTTGAATCAATGCGCGCAACTCTTGAAAAAGACACAGTCAAGACACAAGATGAAGCGCTGCTAGATATCTATCGCAAGCTTCGTCCTGGTGAGCCTCCAACTAAGGAAGCTGCACAGAACTTGCTCGAAAACCTTTACTTCAACCCAAAGCGTTATGACTTGGCCAAGGTTGGACGCTTTAAGGTTAATAAGAAGCTAGGTCTAGATCTAGAGCTTTCATCTTCAATTCTTACTATCTCTGACATCGTTGCGACTTTGCGTTATTTAGTAGCACTTCACCGCGGCGATCTATTGATGGAGTACGGCCGCGAAGTTCGCGTTGAAAAGGACGATATCGATCACTTCGGTAACCGTCGTCTTCGTACTGTTGGTGAATTGATTCAGAATCAGGTTCGAATCGGTCTGTCACGTATGGAGCGCGTAGTTCGCGAACGTATGACAACACAAGATGTTGAGGCAATTACTCCTCAGACTCTGATCAACATCCGTCCAGTAGTTGCGTCAATCAAGGAGTTCTTCGGAACATCTCAGTTGTCACAGTTCATGGACCAGACAAATCCTTTGTCAGGACTTACACACAAGCGTCGTCTTTCTGCGCTTGGGCCTGGTGGTCTTTCACGTGACCGTGCAGGTTTCGAAGTTCGTGACGTTCACCCATCTCACTACGGACGTATGTGTCCAATTGAAACTCCTGAAGGACCAAACATTGGTCTGATCGGATCACTTGCAACATACGGTCGCGTAACAGCATTTGGTTTTATCGAGACTCCTTACCGCAAGGTTTCAAAGGGTCGCGTTACAGATCAGGTTGATTACCTCACTGCAGATGAAGAAGATGAACACATCATCGCGCAGGCAAATGCACCATTAACAGATGACAATCACTTTGCAGAAGCACGCGTACTTGTACGTCGTCGTGGTGGCGAAGTTGAATACATCCCAGCTGATGAAGTTGATTACATGGATGTTTCTCCACGTCAGATGGTGTCTGTTGCAACAGCAATGATTCCATTCCTTGAGCACGATGATGCAAACCGTGCGTTGATGGGTTCTAACATGATGCGTCAGTCAGTTCCTTTGATGCGTGCAGAAGCACCAGTCATTGGTACAGGTATGGAGTTCCGTGCCGCAGTTGATGCAGGCGATGTTGTAACTGCAACAAAGGCCGGCGTTGTCACTGAAGTTTCTGCTGATGAAGTAAAGGTCATGGCAGATGACTCGACTTACCAAACGTATTCACTACACAAGTTCACACGTTCTAACCAAGGAACTTCATACAACCAAAAGGTTGTTGTCTCTGAAGGCCAGCGCGTTGAATTTGGCTCAGTTATCGCTGACGGTCCTTGTACCGATCAGGGTGAAATGGCGCTCGGAAAGAACCTACTTGTGGCATTTATGTCATGGGAAGGTCACAACTACGAAGA
>JBIJAA010000028.1:0-12380 GCA_044346015.1 Candidatus Planktophila sp.
CGAAAGAGCAAGTTACGCACTCTATGGTTTATGCATTTAATGACCGTAAAGATAAGAAAGGCGATTTCCGTCGTCTATGGATCCAACGCATCAACGCAGGTTGCCGCGAACATGGTCTTACATACAATCGTTTTATCCAGGGCCTAAAGGCTTCAGGTGTTGAGGTTGATCGTCGCGTTCTTTCTGATCTTGCGACAAATGACCCAGCAACATTCAAGACACTTGTTGATGTAGCTCGCAAGAGCCTTGCAGCACTCTAAGTTCCAATAATGATTGAGAGCCTTAACTCGCCACATGTTGCGCGGGTTAAGGCTCTTATTGGTTCTCGGGGAGTAAAAGAAAGAAAAGCCGCTGGCCAATTTGTTGCAGAAGGATTGCAATGTGCACGCGAGGCACTTGTCTCAAAAAGTGGTCCACGAATTGAAACCTTGTATTTAACGGGCAATGGTCGTAGCAAAGTTGAAGAAGTAGCAGATCTGTCAGCCTTTAATATTGTTGATGTCAGTGATGAAGTGATGAAGGAAATGTCTGAAACCATCACGCCCCAAGGAATACTAGCCATCTGCACTATTCCCCAGGTTAGCTTTGATTCGATTCAACTCAATGGTTCTCGTAGATTCATTTATCTCTCAGAGGTTCAAGATCCAGGTAATGCTGGCACGATTTTGCGTTCAGCCGATGCCTTTGCAATGGATGCGGTGATCACATCACCAGGTAGCGTGGATATGTATTCACCTAAGGTAGTTCGCAGCACCGCAGGTTCACTGTGGCATATTCCAGTATTTGAATCTGTTGCTATTGAAGATGTTCTAGCGATGGGAGTCAATGCCTTTTCACTCGGGGCGCAAGGCTCAAAGAGTTTGAGTCAGTATCAAATGTCGGGCGATACTGTGGCTGTATTTGGAAATGAAGCTCGTGGTTTATCGACTGGACAGAAAGTTGATTCGATAGATGTTGTGAGCATTCCGATGCCAGGCAATGCCGAAAGTCTCAATCTTTCAGCGGCGGCATCGATTGTTATGTATCACCTATCAAATATGCCACGTTAATAAAGGGCCACGAGATAGACTCCTCCTATGCGCGTTGAGGAGATTTCAACCTGGGTAGAAGATGCCCGAATGGCTTTCGCCTCCGCTACAGATCTAGAGTCACTTAAAACCGCTCGACTTGCCCATGCCGGGGACAAATCTCCAATCGCCCTGGCATCTCGCGGACTAGGCGCACTTTCACCGGAAGATAAAGCAAGTTTTGGAAAAGTGATTGGCGAGGCAAAGGCTGAAATCGCCCAAGCACTAGCTGAAGCAACAGCTGTTCTTGAAGCCGAACGCGATCGAAAAGTATTACTCGAAGAAGTTGTCGATGTCACCTTGCCAGTTAATCGTTCACATCGTGGTGGCTTGCATCCCATAACCATTATTAAAAATGAGGTATCCGATTTCTTTATCGAACAAGGATTTGCTGTTGAAGAAGGCCCAGAACTTGAATCTGGCTGGTTGAACTTTGACGCGCTCAATATTCCAGCAGATCACCCAGCGCGCACAATGCAAGATACTTTTTTCATTGAACCAGTTGAATCAGGAATGGTCCTGCGAACACACACATCACCTGTTCAAATCCGCACCATGCTGACACAAGAGCCACCAATTTACGTGGTGTGTCCTGGTCGCACCTTTAGAGCAGATGAGCTGGATGCAACCCATAGCCCTGTCTTTCATCAAGTCGAAGGCTTGGTAATTGATAAAGGCATCACGATGGCTCATCTGAAGGGAACGCTCGATAACTTTGCACGCCATATGTTTGGACCAGATGTCACAACACGATTGCGACCATCGTTCTTTCCCTTCACTGAGCCAAGTGCTGAGGTAGATATTTTCTTTAATAATCGCTGGATTGAATGGGGCGGTTGCGGAATGGTTAACCCGAAGGTGCTTGCTACCTGTGGCATCGATACTGAGGTTTACAGTGGTTTTGCATTTGGCATGGGACTTGAGCGCACGCTGATGGTTCGACATGGCATTACAGATATGCACGACATCGTTGAAGGCGATCTTCGTTTTACACGTCAGTTTGGAGTTGGCCTGTAATGCGCGCGCCTTTAAGTTGGATTAAAGAGTTTGTAGATATTCCCGCCTCAGTTACTGCTGAGCAGATCTCGGATGGACTCATTCGCGTTGGATTTGAAGTAGAGGAGATAATCAAGCAGGGTGCAGATTTAACAGGTCCACTCAAGTTTGCAAAGGTTTTATCGATCGAAGAGATCACTGAGTTTAAAAAGCCTATTCGCTACGTTGGTTTGGATTGTGGTGAGGGCCAAACTCGTTATGTCATTTGCGGTGCAACAAACTTTGCAGTGGGGGATTTAGTAGTTGCAGCACTTCCTGGTGCGGTGCTTCCCGGCGACTTCACAATTGGTGCACGCGAGACATACGGTAAAACTTCCAATGGAATGATTTGTTCAGGCCGTGAACTTGGTATTAGTGATGAGCATGCAGGCATTTTGGTGTTTGCCGAAGGTGAAGTCTCAATTGGCGCAGATGCAGTAGAGGCCTTACAGATTAACGATGTAATTTTCGATATTGCTGTTAATCCAGACCGGGGTTATGCATTGAGCATTCGCGGTATCGCACGCGAGGTTGCCGGATCTTTAGGTTTAAAGTTCACCGATCCTGTTGATGCATTACGCGGTTTAAAGTTTGCAGAGACTGGCAAGGGCGTTACAGCCAAGATTGGCGAAAAGTCCTCGGCCTCTGTTTTCTATGTTAGAACTCTTTCAAATTTTGATCCAAAGGCAACAACCCCTATTTGGATGCGTAGACGTATTGAAAAGATGGGGATGCGATCGATTTCTTTGGTTGTCGATGTTACAAACTATGTCATGTTAGAACTTGGCCAACCTTTACACGCCTTCGATAAGTCAAAGATCAAAGGCGGCTTAACCATCAAATTGGCTGGTAAAGCGCAAAAATTTAAAACCCTGGATGGCGTAGAGCGCACTTTAGATCCGAATGACTTGATGGTTTGTGATGATGAACAACCATTAGCTTTAGCAGGAACCATGGGTGGGCTTTCCTCTGAGATTAGCGAAACAACAACTGATATTGCACTTGAAGCGGTTCATTTCTGCGAAGTGTGCATCGCTAAGAACTCACGTCGTCACAAACTTTCATCTGAGGCATCACGCCGCCTAGAGCGAAGCGTTGATCCATCGTTGGCAGAGTTCGCATCTGCTCGATTTGTGCAACTTCTAACTGCTCATAGTTCAGCCCAGCACGTGGCAACTGTGGTCGATGGTGAGCCTATTTATCCACCATTGGTGACAATTGACCCTGCTTATGTTTCCAAGACTCTGGGCTTTGATATCCCAGCAAAGAAGGTTGCAGAAGTACTTCGTGTTATCGGATGTGATGTGGATGAAAAGAGTTTCACTATCGATCCGCCATCATGGCGAGCAGATTTATTGACAGCAGCAGATTTTACTGAAGAGGTGGCCCGCATGATTGGCTACGACAAAATCCCTTCTGTTTTACCGCCGCGTCCTTTGCATGCGTCACTAACCCCAACTCAAAAGCGCCGGCGCGCTGTTGCAACCATGCTTGCAAGTCGTGGTTTGGCGGAGGTTCAGACATTCCCATTTACAAATCAAGCAACCATTGACTCAATGGGCTTTGTCGGTGAACGTGCTTCTACATACAAGGTAGCAAACCCAATGTCAGAAGAGTTCCCACTGATGCGGGTGCACTTGGTACCTGGCTTGATTGAGGTTGCTCAGCGCAATATCAGCCGTGGCGCAAAGGATTTTGCGATCTTTGAGATGGGTTCGATTTTCCGTAGTTCACAAAAGTTGGTCCCTGCCGTTTCTCCAGATCTTTCTAAGCGTCCTAATAAAAACATCATTGATGAGATATTTGCAAGTGTTCCGCAACAGGGATATCACGTTGCAGGTTTACTAGTTGGAAAAACTGAAAATGAGAATTGGCAAGGCAAAGCGCGTTCCTATAATTGGCAGGATGCAATTGGATATGCCCAGGATATTTTGGCTTTGTGCCACCTTGAATGGACAGTTGCTCGCTCAGATCTAGCCCCATGGCACCCAGGTCGTTGTGCTGAGTTAATTGTTAATGGAAAAGCAGTGGCACATGCCGGCGAGCTTCATCCACGCATAGTTGCCGCCTATGGTTTACCGGAACGTTCAGTTGCATTTGCCGTGGCACTAAGTGCATTGCCGGATTCAGCGTTAGTTCGCCCAACGACAGTCGGCACCATGCCAGCTGCAGTTCAGGATGTAGCCCTCATTGTTGAATCGACAGTTAGTGCCGCAGATGTTGAAGGCGCACTTCGCGCAGGCGCAGGTGATTTACTCGAATCGATCACCTTGTTTGATCGGTACGACAAGATTGGCGACGGCAAGATTTCACTGGCTTTCACACTCGTCTTTCGCGCAACGGACCGCACCCTGACAGGCGAAGAGGTTTCGGCCATGCGTGAGGCGGCAACAGAAGTTGCCGCAGCTAAGTTTGGAGCTGTAGTCCGCACCGCATAATTATGCATGTGATTGCATAATTATAGAATATCCCTTAGGCTTCACTCATGAAAACAGCGGTCATCGGTGCAAGTGGGTACGCAGGCGGAGAACTCTTAAGGTTGCTTGCAATCCATCCACAGTTTGAGGTCACAGTAGTAAGTGCCCACTCAAATGCGGGGGAGCAGGTCACAACTGTTCATCCTCAACTTCAAAGTTATGCCGGCAGAAGTTTTGTTTCAACCGATGCGATCGATTTTTCTGCCCTTGAGTTAGTTTTTCTTGCACTCCCTCATGGCGAATCAGCCGGTTTGATTGCAAAGATTCCAGCGCATGTGAAGATTGTCGATCTTGGCGCAGATTTTAGATTAGAAGATGCTGCCCAATGGGAAAAATATTATGGTGGAAAGCACGCAGGGGTTTGGGTATATGGATTGCCTGAGCTCTCACCAGGACAACGTGAGGCAATCAAGAAGGAGAGCAAGGTTGCAAATCCCGGCTGCTATGCAACATCTATCTCTCTTGGAATAGCTCCAGCTTTAAGTCTTATTGATGTTTCTGACATTGTGGTGGTTGCCGCATCAGGTACAACAGGAGCTGGACGAAACGCAAAGATTAATTTACTTGGTAGCGAGGTAATGGGATCACTTACATCCTATAAATTTGGCGGCGTCCATCAACACACGCCCGAGATTGAACAGGCATTGTCATTCGTCGCGCAAAAGCCAGCAAAGATTTCTTTTACTCCGGTCCTTGCTCCAATGCCGCGCGGAATTCTGGCCACCATTACAGCAAAGTTGATCTCTCCACTAACAACAGAGAAGGCTTATGATCTTTTTGCAAGACATTATGCCTCTGAATTCTTTGTTGATGTATTACCTCTAGGTCAAATGCCTAAGACAAGCGCGGTGACTGGTAGCAATAAGGTCCAGATACAAGTGGCAGTCGATGAGAACACCAATCGGATAGTTGTCTCTGTTGCTATTGATAATCTTGGCAAAGGCGCTGCGGGCCAAGCTATTCAAAATGCTAATTTGATTTGCGGGCTATCAGAAATAAGTGGTCTTGCACTAGATGGCATTGGCGCATGAACTTACCAAAAGGCTTTGTATCAGGTTCTGTTGCAGCAGGTTTGAAGAGTACTGGGGCACTCGATCTCACTCTCATACAAAATCTAGGCCCTAACTTTGATTCTGCCGCTGTTTTTACAAGCAACAAGGTGGTTGCTGCCCCAGTGATTTGGTCACGCCAAGTTGCAAAAGGTGGAGTCGTTCGTGCTGTGGTTCTCAATAGTGGTGGAGCAAATGCTTGCACTGGACCACAAGGGTTTGCCGATACACATAAAACGGCAGAGCATGTTGGCGCACTACTTAATGTTTCAGCAGGTGAAGTAATTGTTTGTTCAACAGGACTTATCGGAGAACTCTTGCCAATGGATAGGATATTAAAGGGCCTTGATTCCATCGCTTCGGTGCTGACAAGTGATGGTTTAGAAACGAGTGCTCGTGCGATCATGACAACAGATTCAGTTCCAAAGATTGCTACTGCTTCTGCGCATGGGGTTGAATTTGCAGGAATTGCAAAGGGTGCGGGCATGTTGGCACCGGCTCTTGCCACAATGCTTTCAGTAGTAATGACCGATGCGGTAGTTTCTGGAAAAGCACAAGAGATATTTGCGCGTGTAACTGATCGAACCTTTAATCGAATTGATTCGGATGGCTGTACATCAACCAATGACACTGTTTTGTTCATGTCTTCCGGTGCTAGCGGCGTTGAAGTCTCTGATAGTCAGCTAGAAGTTCTGTTGATAGAGGTGTGCGGTTCACTTGCAGGACAATTAATTGCAGATGCTGAAGGCTCGACTAAGACTGTGGAGATTTCGGTGGTCAATGCCAATTCTGAAAAGGATGCGGTGGCAATAGGACGTGCTTGTGCTCGTAATAATTTGTTGAAGGCGGCCATCTTCGGTGGCGATCCAAACTGGGGACGCGTTCTTGCCGCGGTTGGAACAGCCGAGGCTGCGATGGATCCACTGACGATTGATGTCTCACTCAATGGTGTACAGGTCTGTACAAACAGCGCACCAGACGCTGATAAATCTAAGGTGAATTTTGGCTCTCGTTTGGTTGAAATTCTGATTGATCTTAAGATTGGTTCACATAGCGCCACGATTAAGACAAATGATCTTTCGCATGATTATGTTCACGAGAACTCTGCGTATTCATCATGATCGTGGTTAAGTTTGGTGGCCATGCCATGAAGGATGAGAACGGCAATTTCGCTAGAGCTATTGCTTCAGCACAAAAGGCAGGGGAACAGGTTGTGGTTGTCCATGGCGGTGGCCCACAGATAGATGTGGCTCTCAAGGCCAAGGGAATCGTTAGTACCTGGGTCGGAGGATTTCGAGTTACAACCAAGGAGATCTTTGATGTGGTTGAAGATGTTCTAGTCAATCAAGTTGGTCATGAGGTTGCAGCGACTTTAGGTAAAGCAGGTATCAAAGCACAAGCCATGTCTGCGCGAACCTTGCCAACGGTTATCGCCAATAGACGTACACAATTAATTGATGGCACGCCAGCAGATCTGGGATTTGTCGGCAACGTCCAGAGAGTTAATCCATCCAAACTACTTGAATTACTCAATCAAGGGATCGTCCCCGTTGTCGCGCCGGTGTCATCTGATGAAGATATGGCAACAGGTTTAAATGTTAATGCCGATTTTGCGGCAGCTGCGATCGCGGCAGCTCTGGAAGCATCCTCTTTGATTGTCATGACTGATGTCGCAGGGATTTATCGCAACTGGCCAGATAAAGATTCCTTGATCGACAAAATTACTGCAACTGAACTTGAAGACATTAAGGGTGGCTTTGCAGAAGGTATGGCTCCCAAGGTGCAGGCTGCCCTCGATGCACTCTCATTTGGAGCAAAGGCAGTTCGAATTATTGATGGAACAGATCCCGATAGCTTTGCATCAGCATTAGCTGGTACAGGCGGAACGCTGGTGGTTGCATGACAAACAAGAAGTATTTGAATCGCTGGGACAGTTCACTTCAAAATAATTACGGCAAACCCTCAATAGCCTTGGTTAAGGGCAAGGGAATAGTTGTTACTGACGCAGATGGTAAGGGTTACTTGGATTTTCTTGGTGGGATTGCAACGAGCATCCTGGGTCACGCGCACCCTGCGATAGTAAAAGCAGTTACAAAGCAGGTTTCAACATTGAGCCATGTCAGCAACTTTTACGCGCACCCGAATGCAATCGCGCTGGCGGAGAAGTTGATAAGTATGACTGGTGATAAAGGTGCAAAAGTTTTCTTTTGTCAGTCGGGAGCCGAAGCAAATGAGGCTGCACTCAAGCTTTCACGACGTACTGGAAAGGTTCGTGTTGTTGCTGCCCAGGGTGCTTTTCATGGTCGCACGATGGGTGCTCTTTCACTTACTGGACAACCTTCCAAGCGCGAACCATTCTTGCCGTTAATCAAAGGTGTTAAGCATGTTCCATATGGCGATGTGGAAGCGATGCGAAAGGCGGTGACAAAGAAAACTGCCATGGTGATCATTGAACCAATCATGGGAGAGGCAGGAGTAATTGTTCCTCCAGCTGATTACCTACAGGAACTTCGGAGTCTGTGTGACAAGAATGGAACATTGCTAGTTATTGATGCTGTCCAGACTGGTATGGGCCGCACCGGTGATTGGTTTGGATATGAATACTCAGGAATCACACCTGATGTCATTACCTTAGCTAAAGGACTAGGTGGCGGGCTCCCATTAGGAGCGATGATTGCATTGGGAAAGGCCGCAGATCTTTTCCAACCGGGAGATCACGGTTCAACATTTGGTGGTAATCCTGTTACGACAGCTGCTGGGCTTGCAGCGATTGCATTTATGGAGTCGAAAAATGTTTTGAACAAGGTGGAAAAACAAGGCGCGCATTTAATGCAAGAACTCGCACTTATCCCGGGTGTCAAAGAGGTACGTGGGGCTGGCTTGTTGCTTGGAATCGAACTGGAGTCGCTTAAGGCCGCTGCTATAGCAGATGCGATGCGAGATGCTGGAGTACTTGTAAATGCTGCCAATCCAACAACGATTCGTATTGCACCTGCATTAATTGTTACTGACGCTCAAATCAACAAATTTATCTCCATCTTTAGAAAGGTGATTACAGATGCCAAGTAATGCGCAGTCAGTCTCTGCTCGTAGAGCAAAGGCAATTACTCTTATTCAGTCGGGATTGGTCCATTCACAATCAGATCTTGTTGTGCTATTGAAAAAGGCTGGATACAAAGTAACTCAAGCAACTGCTAGTCGGGATCTTGAAGAAATTGGGGCTGTTCGCGCCCGCAACAAAGATGGTGAAAGCACCTATCAAATTCGGGAAAGCGCCGATGATGCGATAGTTCGCAGTACTCCGCTTCCATCGAAACTAATCTTGTCGGTTGATCACAGTGCAAATTTGGCAGTTATTCATACTCCTCCTGGAGCGGCGCAGTTTTTGGCTAGCTCACTAGATCATGCTGGCTTAACTGGGGTAATCGGCACTATCGCTGGGGACGACACGATTATCTTGGTATCGAAGAAAGCAACAGGTGGAGCCCATTTAGCGAAAGAATTGCTTGCTTACGCACAAGCAGATGGAAAGAGGAAGTAATGGCTCTCTGGGGCGGACGATTTGCACAAGGACCTGAGGAATCAGTCTTTGCCCTGTCTAGAAGTGTGCATTTTGATTGGCGTTTGGCCCCATATGACCTACGTTCATCAAAGGCGCATCTTGCAATCCTTAAAAAGAGCGGGTTGATTGCCACCAAAGATGCCGATGCAATTGTCAAGGCACTGCATGAGCTCTCATCCGAGGTTGCCTCTGGAAAATTTGTTGCGATGGACTCTGATGAAGATGTTCATAGCGCTTTAGAGCGTGGTTTAACTGACAAACTTGGTGCGGTTGGTGGCGCACTTCGCGCAGGTCGTTCCCGCAATGATCAAGTAACTACCGATCTTCGACTGTATTCAATCGATCACATGTTGGAAATAGCACGATTACTAACGCTACTTCAAAGTTCGATCTTGAAAAAGGCATCTGAATACGTCAATGATCCAGCACCCGGATTCACGCACATTCAACATGCCCAACCTGTTTCCTTTGGTCATGAACTTGCAAAGCATGCACACGCTTTTGCTCGCGATCTCGATCGTATTAATGATTGGCTTGTCCGAACCTCCGTTAGTTCCTTAGGGGCCGGAGCACTTGCTGGTTCCTCACTTGCACTCGAACCTGAATTTACAGCAAAGAATCTTGGATTTGATTCCACATTTGCAAACAGCATTGATGCGGTGAGTGATCGCGATTATGTTGCCGAAGCGCTATTTATTTTTGCGATGATTGGAAATCACCTTTCACGCATTGGCGAAGAGTGGACTCTGTGGGCATCACAGGAGTTTGCATGGGCCAAAGTTGCAGATGCTTACTCAACTGGTTCTTCAATCATGCCGCAAAAGAAAAACCCAGATATGGCCGAACTTGCTCGTGGTAAATCAGGGCGTCTGCTTGGAAATCTTGTGAGCGTTTTAACAATGCTAAAAGGTTTGCCATTTGCATACAACCGTGATTTGCAAGAAGACAAAGAGCCGTTGTTTGACAGTGTCGACACATTAATGTTGGTCCTACCTGCAGTTACCGGGATGATTGCAACAACAGAGTTTGATCGCGAGAAGATGGCACTTGCAGCACCTGGTGGTTTCTCACTTGCTACCGAAATCGCTGACTATCTTGCAAAGAAGGGCGTTCCCTTTGCCGTTGCTCACGAAGCTGCAGGAAGATGTGTAGCAATGTGTGAGGCATCTGGTCGACAATTGCATCAGTTAACAGATGCTGAATTTTTACAGGTCCACCCACAACTAAATGGGGGAGTGCGTGAGGTCCTGACAGTCCATGGTGCTATCAACTCCCGCACAACATCTGGCGGAACTGCCCCTGTTCTTGTTACAGCCCAGATCAAAGATGCTTTAGCCGCCAATGCAAAAACCGAGAAGGAAATAGCCAGCAAACATGCTGCATTTTCAGAGATGATGAGCGCATGAACCTGATTGAAGATCTTCGCTGGCGTGGCTTATTGGCGCAAACAACTGATGAGGCATCACTACTTGAGTCGTTGAAGAAGCCAACGACTCTCTATATTGGTTTTGATCCAACTGCACCTTCTTTGCACGCGGGCAACTTGGTCGTTCTGCTTGTGCTTCGTCGCTTCCAGTTAGCAGGACACAATCCAATCGCTTTAGTTGGTGGCGCTACCGGCTTGATTGGTGATCCCAGCGGCAAGAATGAGGAGCGCACACTCAATAGCACTGAGATTGTTGAAGGATGGGTTAACCGCATTCGCATTCAAGTTTCGGCATTTTTAGATTTTGAGGCGCCAAAAAATCCGGCCGTAGTTGTCAATAATCTAGATTGGACATCTCCTCTTAGCGCGATTGAATTCTTACGTGATATCGGAAAGCATTTTAGTGTTAATCAGATGCTGTCCAAGGATTCTGTGGCTGCGCGTCTTGAGGGTGGTGGAATCTCATACACCGAGTTCTCATACCAAGTTTTGCAGTCTTACGACTTCCTAGAGCTCTACCGCCGACACAATTGCACATTGCAAGTTGGCGGTTCAGATCAATGGGGAAACATAGTTGCCGGTCTTGATCTGATTCGTCGTGTTGAACAGGGGAGCGGCCATGCTTTAACTGTTCCTTTGCTGATGAAGGCTGATGGAACTAAGTTTGGTAAGACTGCGGGTGGTTCTGTTTGGTTAGACCCTGAGATGACTTCGCCTTATGCCTTCTTCCAGTTCTGGTTGAACTCAGATGACAAAGATGTGATCAATTTTCTTAAGGTGTTTTCATTTAAATCGCATGATGAAATCACAGAACTTGAAAAGTCTCATAGTGAGAACCCTGGTTTACGTGAAGCACATCGCGCTCTTGCACGTGAATTAACATCACTTGTTCATACAGAAGAAACAACACAACGTGTTGAAGCTGCAGCCCGGGCATTATTTGGGCAAGGCGAACTTTCTGAACTAGATGAAGTAACGCTTGCATCAGCACTTGCCGAACTTCCTCGAACAACAGTGTCTTCTCAAGAAGAAATTCCAACGTGGGTAGATCTCTTAGCAGCAACTGGTGTCGTTGACTCGAAATCTGCTGCGCGCCGTATTGTTAAAGAGGGTGGCGCATATCTCAATAATCAGAAGATATCCGGAGAAGATTTCAGACCCTCAAAATCTGACTTTTTATGCGGAAAATATGCGGTTTTGAGAAAAGGCAAGAGAGATCTTGCCGCTGTTGAATTAACTTAGAATCCCAGAAATAGGCCTAAAACCCTAGCGGGCGTGGATAATTCACGATTTCGTGCAGTTCGTTATCCATGTCGACATCTAGGGACACCGATTTGACCGGTCGCTGGGGCCTATGTATAGTTACGCTCCTTGCTGGGAACGGACGATTTAGGCCGGACAGTAGGCACAGAAGCTCAAGAAATTGAGCCTCAGCCAGATCTAGTACCTCATTTAGGCCAGTTTGACCGAGCCTGCATGCATGCACTAAGTTTGGCGGTCTGCCCTGAAAATTAGGAGAAATCCTAAGACTCAGTGCGCATCCGTACCTTGAGAACTCAACAGCGTGCCATAAGTCAATGCCAATAGTGGCTTATTTCGTCATGCTTTTGATAGCGAAAAATCATTGTTTTACAGTGCTTTTTGATGCAATAACAACCACGGCAAATATATAAATACCTCAATGAGGTATAGCCATAAAAAGCTATACCCGTTGATTTCCTTTGGTATATAAATGACAAATTAAACGACAGTTTGTTTGTCTGA
>JBIJAA010000006.1:0-42770 GCA_044346015.1 Candidatus Planktophila sp.
TCACACTTGTTGATCTCAAGAGTATTCGCCCTCTAAAAATCATTGTTGATGCAGGCAATGGCATGGCTGGACATACCGCCCCTGCAATCTTTGCACGGCTCAATTGCGAGATTATTCCGATGTATTTTGACCTTGATGGAACATTTCCAAATCATGAGGCTAACCCGCTTGATGAGAGTACGTTGACTGACCTGAAGCAAGCCATGAAAGAGCACAACGCAGATTTAGGCTTGGCATTTGATGGCGATGCAGATCGTTGCTTTTTAGTTGATGAGCGTGGCGTCGCAGTGAACCCTTCAGCATTAACTTCATTGATTGCACATCGTGAATTAAAGAAAGATCCAGGCTCAACAATCATTTACAACTTAATTTCATCGCGCGCTGTGCAAGAAGTAATCAATGAAAACGGCGGGGTTGGATTACGTAGTCGAGTCGGTCATTCCTACATCAAGCAAATGATGGCTGATAGTGGAGCAATTTTTGGCGGGGAACATTCAGGACATTTCTACTTTAAGGATTTTTGGCGTGCAGATTCAGGAGCACTTGCAGCTTTGCATGCGATAGCAGCACTTGGTGAAAGCAAAATGACAATGTCAGAACTACTTGCGCCATATAACAGGTATGTAGTTAGTGGCGAGATAAATTCAAAGGTTGCAGATACCAAAGTGGCGACAGATCTTGTCGAAAATGCTTATTCATCAGGACAGGTTTCAACCGATCATCTGGATGGATTAACTGTTAATGGGGATACCTGGTGGTTCAATCTTCGCCCATCAAATACGGAGCCAGTGCTTCGACTCAATGTTGAGGCTTCGACACAGGCTCAAATGGAGACTGTGCGTGATGCGGTTCTCTCCCTTATTCGCGGTGAATAACCGTTTTCCATTAGAGAGTTAAGCGTGTGAGCGGTAATCTTTACCCATAGTCGCCTATCACTGTAGAGCCCTACGCCTTAGGTACCACAACAATACTTTGAATTCCACTTAAGGAGATTTACGTGAACGTTCCAGTAACAGCAACTCTTCCAGCACATGACATTGCAGATGCATCATTAGCTGCAGAAGGTCGAAAGAAAATTGAATGGGCAGAGCGCAATATGCCTGTGCTCGCGCAAATTCGTGAGCGCTTTGAAAAGTCACAGCCATTTGCAGGTGTACGCATATCTGCATGTATGCACGTAACAACCGAGACAGCTAACTTGATGCGTGTTCTAAAAGCTGGTGGAGCAGAGATCGCACTTTGTGCATCAAACCCACTGTCAACTCAAGATGACACTGCTGCAGCTCTAGTACACGAGTACGGAATTTCTGTTTTTGCTCGCAATGCAGTTGATCGCGATGGCTACTACAAGCACATCAACGCTGCCCTTGATATCGAACCACATCAAGTTTTTGATGATGGGTGCGATCTAGTAAACACTCTTCACACAACACGTAAAGAATTAATCCCAGGCATCACCGGTGGTTGCGAAGAGACAACAACTGGCGTAATCCGTCTAAACCAGATGGCTAAAGATGGCGCACTTCAGTTCCCAATGATCGCTGTTAATGACACTGATACAAAGCACATGTTTGATAATCGCTACGGAACAGGTCAATCAACTCTTGATGCCGTATTCCGTGCAACAAACTTCTTGCTTGCTGGTCGCGTAGTTGTTGTCGCTGGATTTGGATACTGCGGTAAGGGTGTTGCAGAACGCGCAAAGGGTATGGGCGCAGATGTAGTCGTAACTGAAATTGATCCAACAAAAGCACTTGATGCAATGATGCAAGGGTTCCGTGTGATGCCAATGCTAGATGCAGCAAAGCTTGGCGATGTATTCATTACAGTCACAGGTAACCGCGATGTATTGCGCGATGAGCACTTTGCAGTAATGAAGGATGGCGCAATCATGGCTAACTCAGGCCACTTCGACATCGAAATCGATGTTGCATGGCTAGAGCAAAATGCTAAGAAGAAGAATGCAAAGATGCGTCACCAGACTGATGAATATGTACTTGCAGATGGACGCCGCTTACTTCTACTTGCAGAGGGACGCCTTGTTAACCTAGGCGCAGCAGAGGGTCACCCAGCATCAGTTATGGATATGTCATTCTCTGATCAAGCACTCACAGCTGAATACCTTGTTAAGGAAGCAAAGAACTTAAAGCCAGGTGTTCATGAAGTTCCTACATATATCGATAAGGAAGTTGCATCACTTAAGTTGATCAGCATGGGCGGTCGTATTGACGTTCTAACTCCTGCGCAAGATATGTACCTGAACTCTTGGGAGCACGGTAGCTAATGACCTTAGTTATGGTCGTCGATGACGACCAGGATCTCGCAGAGATGCTCGGCATTGTTTTAACAGGTGCCGGCATCGATGTGGATCTAGTAAGTCGTGGCGATGAGGTCATGGATGTTTTCCGTAATAATCCACCAGATTTAGTTCTGCTAGATGTTATGTTGCCTGGTCTTGATGGAATCGAAGTATGTAAGTTAATTCGCGCAGAATCTATGGTTCCGATTGTCATGCTTTCAGCTAAAGGTGACACTCAAGATGTTGTTAAGGGACTAGAGGCTGGCGCAGATGACTATATGGTCAAACCATTTCGTCACCCATCTGAATTAATTGCACGAATTCGCACGCGGTTGCGCCGTACTAATGCAGAAGTTCTAGGGCTGCTGACAATCGGAGATTTGGCAATAGATGTTCAGGCACATCAGATTCTGCGCGCAGGTAAACAAATTGCTCTAACGCGACTCGAGTTTGATCTACTCGTTGCTTTAGCTAAAGAGCCAGGACGGGTTTTTACTCGCGATGCTCTGCTCAGCGAAGTATGGGGCTATCGACATTCAACAGATACGCGTCTGGTTAATGTTCACGTTCAGCGTCTACGTTCAAAGATCGAACATGATCCAGAACACCCTGAAATTGTTGTGACAATTAGAGGAGTTGGCTATAAAGCAGGAGTCATGGGCGGTTCCTAAAGATGAACCCAATCTTCTGGAAAGCTCGTAACTCCCTTGCACTCAAGGTAATTCTCTCAACTGTCATTCTCTCTCTTGGCGTGGTTTGGATTACTGGTTCTGCACTTAATTCACGCCTTTCGAGCGGTATTCGAGAAGTGAACCTTAACTCTGCCATTGCCGAAGCAAGATCAACGATCTTTACTGCCGACTATCGCTTCTTACTTGCTCAAGGTGAAAAGGATTCAGTCGTTCAAAAAGTAGTTGACGATGTTATTAGCTCTGCAACAACTATTACTTCAAATGAAAATACTCGCGAGGTTGTATTCCTACGTAGCCCAAGTAATACGATGATTAAGAATTACGAGATAGCATCAAACTTCCTAGATCCAGTATCGATCCCACAGTCATTAAGCGAGCGAGTTAGAAAATCTAACGATACAGTTTGGCAATACACAACCATGCGCTACTCACTAGGAGCGAGCGTTTCGGGACTAGCGGTTGGTCAAAAGGTTCAAATACCAGGTGCTGGCCAGTATGAAATGTATATTGTTTTTTCTCTTGCAAACGAAGAGAAGACTCTGAACCTAATCGAAAGTTATCTTTTGATTGCTGGAATTATCTTACTTATTTTAATTACATTAATTACTTGGGTTGTGGTGCGACAGGTAGTCAAACCCGTACGCGAAGCAGCTCGGATCGCCACAGAATTTACATCGGGAGATTTTAGACAGCGAATGAAGGTTTATTCACAGGATGAAATATCCACCCTTGGTCGTGCCTTTAATGAGATGGCAGAATCTCTCGAGAAACAGATTGCTCGATTAGAGAACTTGTCACGAGTCCAACAACGCTTTGTGTCAGATGTTTCCCACGAATTGAGAACTCCTTTAACTACCTTGCGGATGGCTTCAGAAGTGATTGCAGAATCAAGGGATAGTTTTGACCCAACAGTTGCGCGCAGTACCGAATTGTTAGTTGCACAACTAGATCGTTTCGAGCGATTACTTGAGGACTTACTTGAAGTCTCACGTTTTGATGCCGAAGTTGCAGTACTTGAAGCTGTTGATTTCGATATTGTGCAGCTGGTTAATCGCTGCGCAGAAGATTTGGCACTTGTTGCCAAAGAGAGAAAGACCCAGATTTATGTCAAGTCTTCTGAACCCATCATCATGATTAAGGCCGATATTCGAAGGGTTGAGCGCATTCTGCGAAACCTCATGGCTAATGCAATCGATCATGCTGAAGAGGTTCAGATTGATGTGCAGATCCAAGCGAGTGAGCGTGATGTGGCAATTGGTATTCGAGATTATGGAGTTGGCCTTGATGAAGGGGCTTTAACTAGAGTATTTGATCGATTCTGGCGCGCAGATCCTTCTAGAGCTCGCACGCGCGGTGGCACTGGATTAGGACTCTCCATTGCTCTGGAAGATGCACGATTGCACAATGGCGAGCTTGAAGCGTGGGGACGACCTGGGCGCGGAGCACACTTTGTTGTCACCTTGCCTAGAAAAACTTGGGACTCAATTGATAGCAGGCTGATTCCTCTAGAGCCAGAGGATTACAGAGTTTAATTCCACATAATTTCTGAGGAAGCACGTAGAAGAGTAATTGGTTCAGCACTATATGCCCATGCACATTCTTTCTGAACTCTCAGATCTTATTTATCCAATTAGATGTTATGGATGCAAATCATTGGGATTAACTATTTGTTCTATATGCCGCCGTGAATGGATTCCGCATTATTACAAATCTCGACTCAATGAACTTAATGTTCATTCTGGATTGGTATATACGGCAACTGCATCCAAAGTCATTCTCGCGGCGAAAGAGAATGGCTTAGAGGGTGCAGATGATTTGTTGATTACCGCAATCATTCATGTTTTGAAAATAGTTCAAAAAGACCAAGAGTATTTTACGTTGGTCCCAGTGCCTTCAAGCAGGCAATCGCAGCGTCGCCGCGGCCGTAGTTTCATTGTTGATTTGACGCAGACAATTTCACAAAATACAGGTATTGCTATGAATGATTGCCTGCAAGTTGCCCGGAGAGTTTCTGATCAAAGCGGACTAACAAGGGGGCAACGTATTTCAAATATGCGTGGTGCTTTTTCTTTAAAGCCAGGAGTAATACTTCGGGGTGATCTAATCCTTATCGATGATGTGGTCACTACAGGTGCAACCTTGCAAGATGCCGCCAGAGCCCTCAATTCGCAGGGTTTTCATGCCTTTGGCTCAGTTTGTGCGGTTACCGCCTGTGTGTCTCAACCTCTACGATAAGGGGGTGAAAAGGCCCCCTCAGGGAGCCGCGATGAGAGGTAAGAATCAATGCCAGCATTTGTAGACAAGATTTTGCGTGCAGGCGAAGGACGCATCCTTCGTGATCTGAGCAAGGTCGTTGCCTTAGTAAATGCCCAAGAAGCTCGCTTTGTAGCCATGTCTGATTCTGAGCTGCGTAGCCAGACAGGGATTTTTAAAGATCGTTATGCAGAGGGAGAATCTCTCGATGACTTGCTCCCTGAAGCATTTGCAGTAGTTCGTGAAGCAGCCAAGCGCACACTTGGTCAACGTCACTATGACGTTCAAATAATGGGCGGAGCAGCACTTCACAAAGGGAATATTGCAGAAATGCGAACAGGTGAAGGAAAGACTTTGGTATCAACTCTGCCTTCTTACCTAAACGCTCTTGCAGGTCGTGGCGTTCACGTCGTAACTACAAATGATTATTTAGCAGAGCGCGATAGCGAATGGATGGGTCGTGTTCATCGTTTTCTTGGCTTGAAGGTTGATGTAATTCTTGCGAACATGTCGCCAGCTGAGCGTCGTCGCGCATACTTAGCTGACATTACATATGGAACTAACAATGAATTTGGATTTGATTATCTCCGTGACAATATGGCTTGGTCACTCGAAGATTGCGTGCAGCGCGAACATTTCTTTGCAGTAGTCGATGAAGTGGACTCGATTTTAATCGATGAAGCAAGAACACCTTTGATCATTAGCGGCCCTGCCGACAAGGCAACCAAGTGGTATGTCGAATTTGCCAACCTTGTTAAGAATTTACAGCGCGATGTTCACTACGAAGTAGATGAGAAGAAAAAAGCCTGCGGCATTATCGAAGAGGGTGTAACCAAAGTTGAGGAAATGCTCAAGATTGGCAACCTTTATGAGGCTGCAAATACGCCAATGATCGGCTATCTCAACAATGCAATCCGAGCGAAGGAACTGTTCAAGCGCGATAAAGATTACGTTGTCATGAATGGTGAACTGTTAATCGTTGACGAACACACTGGCCGCATGCTTTCAGGACGTCGATACAGCGAAGGCCTGCACCAAGCCCTTGAGGCCAAAGAACGCATTGAAATTCAAGATGAAAATCAGACTCTTGCAACGATCACTTTGCAAAACTATTTCCGCTTGTATTCAAAGCTTTCTGGAATGACCGGTACTGCTTCAACAGAGGCAGCTGAGTTCCAGCAGATTTACAAACTAGGCGTTGTACCAATTCCTACGAATCGCCAGATGCAACGTATTGATTCAGCTGACTTGGTATATAAATCAGAACCTGGAAAATTCGCGGCAGTAACAGCAGATATTGTTGAGCGTCACCGCAAGGGTCAGCCAGTATTAGTAGGCACAGTAAGTGTTGAAAAGTCCGAAGAACTTTCTGCATTCTTGAAAAAATCAGGCGTTCCACATGAAGTTCTAAATGCCAAGCACCACGAACGCGAAGCTGCAATTATCGCGCGCGCAGGTGTTCGTGGAGCTGTAACTGTTGCTACTAACATGGCAGGTCGCGGAACTGACATTATGCTCGGCGGAAACCCTGAGTTCATGGCTGATTTCGAATTACAACGTCGAGGCATATCTCCAGTTGATAATGCTGAAGAATACGAAAAGGAATGGCCAGCAGAGATTGCACGACAAAAAGCTGCGGTTGAAAAGGGTCATGAAGATGTTGTAGCTCTTGGTGGACTGTATGTTCTCGGAACAGAGCGCCACGAATCTCGTCGTATTGATAACCAGTTACGTGGTCGTTCCGGACGTCAAGGTGATCCAGGTGAATCACGTTTCTATCTTTCATTACAAGATGATCTGATGCGTCGCTTTAATTCAGCAATGGTCGAGCGTTTCTTGACAGCTGCTGGGCTTCCAGAAGATGCACCAATTGAATCAAAAATGGTCTCAAACGCAATTCGTTCTGCACAAACGCAGGTTGAAGCGCAGAACTTTGAAATGCGCAAAAATGTCTTGAAGTATGACGATGTAATGAATCGTCAGCGCACCGTGATTTATAGTGAGCGACGCATGGTCCTAGAAGGTGCGGACATCAAAGATCAGATTGCTGGATTTGTTTCAGATACTTTGACGGCATATGTAGAGGCTGCAACAGCTGAAGGGTACGCAGAAGAGTGGGATCTAGAAACTCTCTTCACTGCGCTTAAAACCATTTATCCAATTTCATTTACTATCGATGAATTAATTGCAGAGGTGGGCTCTCGTCCTGGACTAGATGCAGATTTTATAACTGCTCGAGTGGTAGAAGATTGCAAAGATGCTTATGCAAAGCGGGAAGAGACACTTGGCGAAGAAGTTATGCGCGAACTAGAGCGCAAAGTGTTGCTCTCTGTTTTAGATCGTAAATGGCGAGAGCACCTATACGAGATGGATTACCTGCAAGAAGGCATTGGCCTCCGTGCGATGGCACAGCGTGATCCACTTGTTGAATATCAAAAAGAAGGTTTTGACCTATTCGCAGCGATGATGGATGCGATTAAAGAAGAGATTGCTGGCTTCTTGTTTAACATTGAAGTCACGGTAGAGAGCTCAAACAACCAAGTAGTTGCACCGGGGCTTGAGGCAAAGCAACCTCCCGTAACTGGGTTGCAGTACACAGCCGCAGATGAGTCTGGGGTTCGTACCACTGGTGAGGTTTCTCGAAATGCCCCTTGCCCTTGCGGTTCAGGAAAGAAGTACAAGCGTTGTCACGGTGGCGCTGCTTAAATTAAATTCAAAGCAGTGCACAGCCAACGTTGATCGAGTCCTTCAAATCTGATCGCTGCAACACGTAATCTGCTGCCATATCGAATCGTAACTGTTGACTCACTGATTCCATCTAGAGGTTGTGTCACCTTAATCTTTCGTATTCTGCCGAGCAGTTTTTGCTCACCGGCTTTCTTCTGCAATTCCGAATAAATAAGGTGATGACACATCGATTGCACTTGTGAAGCAGATCTACGTCCTGCCCAGATCTCAACAACATTGTGAATGAATTGAGATGTTAATTCATGTATATCTGGAAGATCCTCAGCCGATGTTGGTTTTGGTGCAAACTCAGCGTCATACTCTTCTCCAAATGTTGATGCGACCAGATAAAGCGGAGATTTCTTAGGAGATGGTTCAGCTAGTTTTGGGCGAAACATCTCGAGCACTAGATGTTGCCAATCTTCATCTGGATCACTTGAAATAGGGGTTAAATCAATTATTGAAAAGGATGGCTTCTGGCTGTAGTCAAATTGTGTTGTCATAGATTGACTATCGCCTTGATTACATGCTCGCACCTCAACCCTAAGAGTGAATGACTTTGATACTTAAGTACGACTGTGGATAAAGGGTAGGTATGTGTCACTTATGAGGTTTGGGTACTCCTATGACCTTAAACCAGAAAAATCGTTCCACGCGTCTTCCGTTAGCAATTACTCTCATTGCAGCCGCGTTCATTTCTACTTTTCTAATTTCGACATATTCAAATAAGAGCTCTGAATATTGGGTTGTTAATGTTCCTATCTCACCAGGTCACCAAATTACAGCTAGCGATGTTTCGATTGCGCATATGAACCTAGATTCAAGCGCCCAATTCTATTTAGGTGCAGGAGTTGAACCAATTGGAATGATCGCTACTCGAATTTTACATTCTGGGGAAATTTTAGGTAGCACCGATATAACGTCGGCCGCTGGCGCAATGTCAACAAGTTCGGTGCCGATTAGCGTACGCTCCGTTGACCTTGCTGCAGGACTTAGCATTGGTGAAAGTGTTGATATCTACTGGGTACTAGATATTCAAAATGGAGAGGATTCGATGGATCCTATTTTGATTCTCGGAGGAGTAACTTTACTGAGCATTGAAAGTCGGGGAAATAATTTTGGAAACGATGTTGGAATATCAATAGCCGTTGAAGAAACTCAAGTGATGAGGCTCTTGAGTGCTACTACAGTGGGTCGTTTAGTGGTGATTCGATCACATGTCTGAGCTAGAAATGCCCACAGTAATAACTGCCATTTCATCCTCTGAGACTGAAGGTTTTATTGCTGGAACACTCTTTGCGCAAGGTTGGAGCGTGGTATTTAGAGCTATAGATTGGGATTCATTAGAGCGCTTCATAAAGACCAATCAAGAGATGGCACGGGGAGCGCTCCTAATATTTGGGTCAGATTTACCAGGTATTTCAAAAGAAAAAGTTGATTCGATAGCATCGAAAATTCGCCACACAATTGGTTTCTCCACGGATCAGCAGCGGCACAACGATTTCGACCAGCTTCATGATGTTCCAAAATCAACGACAGATCTTGTAACTCTGGTGCGTGGTTTTGTCCGGGCTCCATTGTTGCGCGGACTTAACGCTCCACAACGTGCAGCACGCAAAGCCCGGGTCATAGCCATTGGATCAGCAGGTAGCTACACCGGATGCACGATGTTGAGTATGAATTTGGCGATGGAGTTGAGCATTCTTGAGAAACCAACATTGTTAATAGAGGGAAATTATCGAGCCCCATCCATTGCTGCTTATCTTGCCATGCGCAATATAAATAGCGATTCAGAATGGAAGAGTATTGCTCCGCATCTATCTTTAGCAGAAATAGATCAGGAACATGCTGGGACAGTAGATGAATTCATGGATCGTGCTGCAGAAGTCTTTGAATTCATCATCATTGACCTTGGTTCAATTTCTGGTCTATCAAATCGCCTTATTGACAGACGCTGGACCTCCACCATGACAACTTGGTGCTGTGATCAAGCAGATGAGTTGATGATTGTTTCGAGAGCAGATCAATTAGGGGGACATCGACTTTCACAAGTAGCAGATCTTTTGCAGCACACCTCAGTTCGTGCCAGCCTAAGTTTTGTATTGAATATGAAGTCCCCAGGCAAGCGTGGTGAAAGTGAGGAAGCAAAGTTCTTGAGCAGTACAACCGCTCTAAAGCCCATACGAGTCAGGAGCATCACCAAGGATTCTCGCGCAATTGTGGCCGCTGAAGACGAGCATGCGACCTTGGTGGAGATTAATGTGCGCTCGAGTGTGCGTAAATCAATCGCGGATTTGGCCCGTGAATTAAAAAGTTAGAATCTATTAGTATTGGTCAATGCGCGCATATCTTCCGATTAGTCATAAAGATCTAGAAGGCTTCGCGCTAGACAAAAGCTTTAAGGCCGATGAGTTATATGCGCCAACAATCCACTTTGTTGTTGAAAACCCGGATTGCGATGAAGAAGAACTTGAATATTTGTTGTCAGTGACCGCAGGTGAGGAAGCGTTAGAACTTCGACTTTCGGAAAAGGCACCAGGGATTGTGGTGGCTCTTGAAATTGAAAAAGAGCAGATCGCAGAGCACCAAGCTCAATCAATCACTCTAACTTCTCCTTTGCGGTGGGATCAGGTCCAATGCGCATTACTTGCTTTTCAAGGTGATGATGAACTGGTCTGGTTTGCTACTCAAGAAATCGAACTACATTTGGCTGAGTGGAAATAGCAATGTTTCAGTTAGACAATTTGTTAGGAGGTCGAACGACCGTAACCATTGATCAATCTCATCGACTACGAGAACTTGTGGCGGATTGGCAATTGCTATCTGATCTTTCTTTTGCTGACTTAATTTTATGGGTGCCTATTCGCAAAGACATAAAACTTTGGCCTACCGGCCACATTGCTGTGGCTCATATTCGTCCAACTACCTCTTCTACAGTTTTTATCAACGATGTTATTGGTCAAGAAGTTTTGTGGGGAGCACGTCCGAATATTGACGAAGCGCTCTCATCGGGTGACATTATGCGAAATACCGAACCTGAGCGCGTAGGTGAATTGTTAATTAAAGAAGAGACGATTCCTGTTTTCTTTCAGGGGCAGGTCATTGCAGTTATTTCGCGCCATCGCAATGCCGAACATATGCGTTCCCCCGGCAAACTCGAATTAAATTATCGAGAGATTGCGAATAATTTGTATCAAATGGTTGCTGAAGGAAACTTTCCTTATCAATCCGCAGCTTCACTATTTGAGCCAGTTCCACGGGTTGGTGATGGTCTAATCCGCCTTGATGTAAACGGCGCTATTTCTTTTGCTAGCCCTAATGCTAAATCAGCATTTTCTCGCATGGGATTACATGGAGAGTTAGAAAATCGCAATCTCGGTGAAGTTGCAGAACAAGTTGTCACAGCTTCACCAAATCCACATGAGGAAGGCGTACGGACCCGGTTAAATGGCAAGACGCTTCGTCGTGTTGAAATTGATAATCAAGGCGCAACGATCGATCTTTTGGTCTTACCGCTGATTCAAGGAGCAGATCGAATTGGGGCAATTGTTTTACTGCAAAATGTTACCGAACTGCGCCGACGCGATAGGGAGCTTGTCACAAAGGATGCAACCATTCGGGAAATTCACCATCGGGTGAAAAATAACCTGCAGACCGTATCTGCTCTTCTGCGGTTACAGTCCCGCCGTATCGATGACCCGGCTGCTGCGGCAGCACTGGATGAGGCTGTTCGCCGTATTGCTTCCATCGCGCTCGTACATGAAACTCTTTCAAACAGTACTGAAAATACCGTGGCCTTCGATGAGGTCCTTACCTCCTTAGTGACACATGCGTTAGAACTAAGTCCTCGCATGGGTCAATTAAGTATTGAACGTGTGGGTCAGCTTGGTTCACTTGAATCTAGAATCGCGACACCACTTTCTCTGGTCGTAACTGAGTTGATTCACAATGCCCTTGAACATGGATTGTTTGAATCTGGGACACGACTCACAATCGAAGTACAGCGTTATAGCAATGAAGGTCTGATCACCATTTCTGATGATGGCGTGGGATTACCAGAAGGATTTAATTTAACAACATCATCAAACCTTGGTTTACAAATTGTCCGCACGCTCATAGAGAATGAATTAAAGGGTGAATTGCATTTGGAATCTACGCACAAAGGAACACACGCGAAATTGCGTTTTCCTCTTTAAATTTGGTTTTGCTGCTCCATCAATCGTGCGCGATTACGTGCTGCGCGACGCTTAAGTGCGCGACGCTCATCTTCAGATAAGCCGCCCCAGACTCCTGCATCTTGTCCGCTCTCAAGTGCCCACGCCAAACATGGCTCTTTAACAATGCAGCGGTTACAGACTTTTTTAGCCTCTTCGATTTGAGTTAGGGCTGGTCCTGTATTTCCAACAGGGAAGAAAAGCTCGGGATCTTCATCGCGGCAGGCTGATTGATGTCGCCAATCCATTGCATGTCTCCTTAGGGAAGTACAACTTTTTAAAGTTAATCGGTGTTAATACACACAGTTGTGCGTGCAAGGGCTTAATTGTCCATCCTGAAGCGTTGCAATACAAGGATGTAGGCAAAGTGTTTTCGCAGATCGGAGTGATTTACCTCAAGTGTGCCCCCGACAGGAATCGAACCTGTGCACCTGCCTCCGGAGGGCAGTGCTCTATCCCCTGAGCTACGGGGGCTCGTGGGTTTGGGCGCAAGGTTATCAGCGGGTGCGAATAACTCTGCATACTGCAAGAATTCACGCATGAGATCAACGGCTTACTTTGCAACAGGTTGTTTTTGGGGAGCAGAACGTCGCTTCTGGCAGATGGATGGAGTCGTGGAAACAAGCGTTGGATATATGGGTGGAGTTCTACCTAATCCTTCATATGAGCAGGTCTGCACCGGCGTTACCGGCCATGCTGAAATGGTGAAGGTAGTTTTTGATTCGACAGTAGTTTCATATCAACGATTGTTGGAAGAGTTTTGGACGATGCATGATCCGACCTCATTAAATCAGCAGGGTGGAGATATTGGAACTCAGTACCGAAGTGCTATTTACACCAGCGATGATGAACAGCTGAAAACCGCGCTCGCATCTAAATCTGCGTATCAATCAGTATTGACATCTGCGGGTTTAGATGAGATTTGCACAGAAATTCTCAGCGCAGATGGAATTGAATATTACGAGGCTGAGGAGTACCACCAAAAGTATTTACAGAAAAACCCAAACGGATATGACTGTCATTCAAGTACAGGTGTTGCCTACCCAGCTTGATTACAATGAAAAGGTTGGGTACTCATCTGTTACAAGAAGTAGCGCATAACCGGTAACACGGTTCCAAAAAGCGATAACTCCAACAATGCCTTCAGCACAGTATTCTGGAAAGTTACCTGTAAATAAAATGCTAAACCATGCTATGACAGTTAAGACCGCTCCATAGATAATGTAGGCAAACCCAACGATGTATAGCGGAATCGCAAGGAACCATTTGACCAATGGCAACCCACGGCTCAGTTCTTTCGCATTAACTTCTGGAAAAGTCACACTCACAACATCATTTTCTTCAATGGATGGATATTCATCTGTTAGCAAAAGTAAGTAGGTATCAATGCGGGTCTGGAACGACAGCAGAGCCTCATTAAATGCCAGCAGGTAGCTTGGATAGACCTGGCGGAAGAGGATTGCCAAAGCAACAGGCAATACGAAGAACCCTGCAAACAGCCCGCTGAGATCCCCGCTCTGAATACTGGCCACGGATGGGGTGAACGAGGCAGCAAATAGGTAAATCGGGGCGATGAGGATTAAGCGAAAGAAAGCACTCACACGATTTCTTTCAGTCATCGTTACATCTATTTGGGTTTCAATTTGGTTGCTCATGCTCTCAAATGTACTCCCAAAATAAGCGTGAAATTGCTTTTTACAGGTTCCTTGCCATACTTTTGCAGTTATTGCAGTGACTTTTGCAGTATTTATCAGCACAGGGGGTGATCACATGGCAGGAATTAAGGAAGTTGCAGAAGAAGCAGGCGTTTCGACTGCAACAGTCTCGCGTGCACTTCGTGGTCTGCACCATGTAAATCAGCAAACCCGCGAAAAGATTATTGCAGCTGCCGAAAAACTGAACTATCCACTGGTCTCAGATCGGCAAAACGTTGTTGGTGGGCGAACAAATGCTGTTGGCGTTGTGGCTCCATATATTTCTCGCTGGTATTTCTCACAGGTAATTAGTGGTGCCGAACAAGCACTTCGCGAAGCGGGATTAGATCTCTTGCTCTATAACTTTTCACAAATGAAAGGTCGCGAGAGGTTATTCCAGCATCACTTGTTAAAGGGGCGAGTCGATGCGCTGATTGTTATCTCATTGCCACCAACTGAAGAAGAGTTTGATTCGATTCTTAGCCTTGGAGTTCCAATTGCACTAGTTGGAATGGATCACGCAAAGTGCGCATCTATCAAGATCGATGACGTCGCAGCTGCTAGAACTGCGACGCAACACCTTGTAAATCAGGGACATAAGAAGATCGGATTAATGTCAGGTCGCCCAGATGATCCATTTAACTTCAGCGTTCCCCAAGACCGCCGTAAAGGATTCATGCAGGCGTTGGCCGAGAGTGGGCTTGAATGGCTACCTTCGCGCGAAGTTCATGGTGATTTCACAATGCATACCGCATCACGCGCGATGGATGACTTGCTAGCACGCCCAAATAGACCAACTGCGATTTTTTGCGAATCTGATGAAATGGCAATTGGTGCTATGCAAGCGCTACGACGCCATGGATTAAAAGCGCCTGATGATATTTCGATTATCGGTTTTGATGGTCATGAAATGGCTGAATTCTCAGAACTTACAACTATCGAGCAACCAGTCACACTCATGGGCGAAATGGCAGCGTGGTCAATTATGGAACGCTTACGCAAGCCTGCGATAGATCCGCCTTCCTTAGTGCTTCCAACAACATTAGTCGTGCGTAATTCAACTCGCCGATTGACTCCCGAAGAGCAGGCACTCTGAGGTAACCTTGCAGGCATGAGCGATCATGAAGTTTCAGCCCATAATCTTGCAGAGCTCCAAACACACCGCAGCGAAAAGTGGCGCGGATTTGCTCACGATGTATTGCCATTGCCAGTTGCTGAAATGGACTTTCCAGTTGCAGAACCGATCAGAGCAGTTCTTTCTGAGATGGTTGCGCATTCAGATCTGGGTTACCTCGGTCCAATTCCTGAACTCGGCTTGGGATTTAAAAAGTTCGCAGCAGAACGCTGGAACTGGAAGGTTGATGAAAAGCAAGTACATGTTGCCACTGATGTTGGAGTAGCTGTAGTTGAAATTTTACGTGTATTCACAAAACCTGGTGACAGGATTCTCATCAGCTCTCCGGTTTACCATAATTTTTACACCTGGATTAATGAAACAAAACTGACACTTGTTGATGTTCCATTTGAACGGATAGGTGATGAAGCGGTAAACCCCTGGGTCATTAATTGGCAATCAATAGAGGATGCTTACTCATCTGGAATAAATGTTCACTTATTGTGTAGTCCTCATAACCCATTGGGGTTCATCTACACCAAAGAAGATTTACTCAGATTAATAGCTCTGGCTAAGAAACATGATGTGCTTCTAATAAGCGATGAAATTCACGCCCCATTAACTTATCCTGGCGAAACTTTTGTGCCGATTTTAACTTTAGGCAGTGATGCAGAATCTGTTGCAGTCTGCGTAACAGCAGCATCTAAAGGTTGGAATATTGCAGGTTTGAAGTGTGCAATTATTGTTTCTCAAGACCAAGAAATGAATGCTAAGTTAGCAAATCTTGCCCCCGCTATGCACTATCGCGCATCATTACTTGGGGGAGTAGCAACCGCTGCTGCATTTGCTGAATCTGGAGTTTGGCTAGATAGTGTTATTGCCCTACTGGACCATAATCGTCATTTGATTAAGAAGCTCTTGGCGGAAAAACTTCCAACAGTGCGATATCACATTCCGCAAAATAGCTATTTAGCATGGCTAGATGTTGAGTCACTCAATCTAGGAGAAAATCCATCAGTTACATTGGTTGAAAAAGGTCGAGTGGCATTTAGCCCAGGACATGCATTTGGTAAACAATGCGATCAATATGTGCGCTTAAATTTTGCGACTAGTCCAGAAATTCTTACCGAAGCGATTGATCGGATAGCTCGGTCTGTTTAAATGAGCACCAAGAAATACGATGTCACCATTATTGGTGGTGGACACAATGGACTTGTAGCGGCGACCTATTTAGCTAAAGCAGGCAAAACTGTTGTAATTCTTGAAGCAAATTCTGAAGTAGGTGGGGCAACCCAGAGCGTGCAAGCATTCCCTGGTTTTGATGCTCATTTATCAAGGTATTCATATTTAGTCTCGCTCTTGCCAGACAAAATTGTGGAAGATCTTGGACTCTCCTTTGAGTGTGTCTCGCGAGAAGTTTCTAGCTACACCCCCTATGAGGATAAAGGACTTTATGTCTCCAGAAAATGGGATGAAAAAACCGCAGCATCCTTCAATGAGTTAGATCCAACAGGACATGAAGGGCAAGCATGGCAAGATTTTTATGCTGAAGTTGCCGAATTTGCGCAAAGGATTGCACCTACGCTGCTTCAGCCTCTCAAGACCCGAAGTGAACTAAAAAGTGAAATAGGCTTGCCAGATATCTGGGATTACTTGATTGAAAACCCTATTGGTAATGAAATTAACAAAAGATTCACAAGTGATCTCGTTAAAGGTGTCGTATTAACGGATGCGCTCATTGGCACTTTTGCCTCTGCCTTTGATCTTCAGGCAAATATTTGTTTTCTCTATCATCTGATGGGCAATGGCACGGGAGAGTGGAAAGTACCCATCGGTGGAATGGGCGCTCTAGTTAAAGAACTCACTCGAGTTGCGACTCAAGCAGGCGTTGAAATCAAAGTGAATTCAAAAGTTGATTCTGTTGTTAGCGATGAATCAGGTGTCACTGTCACTACGCAATCTGGTGAATCGTACAAATCTGATTACTTGTTATCTAATGCAGCGCCTCAGGTTTTGGCCAAACTTCGCGGAAAACCAGAACCCAAATCACTGGATGGTTCGCAGATGAAAATCAATATCTTGCTGAAACGATTACCTGAGTTGAAGTCAGGAATAGATCCTCGGCTAGCATTTGCTGGGACATTTCACGCAAATGAGAGTTTTTCACAGTTTGAGCAAACTTTTATTGATGCTAAATCGGGGTTAATGCCTACAAAAATGCCAATTGAGATGTATTGCCACACCTTGTCGGACCCATCGATCCTAGGTGCTGATTTACAGTCAGCTGGGTATCACACATTGACTCTCTTTGGATTACACACTCCAGCTTCATTATTTGATGCCGACAATGATGCAGCTCGTGAAGTAGCTCTTGCTTCAGCTCTCTCATCTATCAATGAGTATTTGGCAGAGCCCATAGAAGATGTGATTGCTGCGATTGAGGTTAAGACACCACTAGATATTGAAGAGGCAATTTCACTGCCTCGCGGCAATATCTTCCATAAAGATCTTTCGATGCCATTTCGTGAAGATGAAAGTGAGCCTTCTTGGGGTGTAGAGACCGATGACCCACGCATCTTCATTTGTGGCGCTGGGGCTATTCGTGGCGGGGGAGTAAGCGGAATCCCTGGACATAATGCGGCAATGGCAGTCCTATCTAACAATTAGACTTATGCCATGAGTCTTCACCCTGAAACATCTGCAATCACTGCTGGCCGTCCTGAAGCCGCACCTGATGCTTCATTGAACCCTCCAATAATTATTTCTTCTACCTATCACGCAGGCGGTCCAGTCGGATATGGACGTTATGGCAATGAAAGTTGGAGCGCACTTGAAAGTGCAATTGGTGAATTAGAAGGCGGAGCAACACTTTCCTTTTCATCGGGCATGGCAGCAGTCAGCGCAGTGTTTTCAATTCTTCCAATCGGTGCTCCTGTTGTTGCATCTAACCAGGGATATAGCGGTGTTATGGGATTGCTCAATCAATTTCACGCATCAGGCCGTTTAGAAGTTCGCTTTGTTGAAATTACCAATACCGAAGAGGTAATTGCAGCCATGAAAGGCGCAGCACTAGTCTGGCTGGAGTCACCAACTAATCCTTGTCTAGACATTGCAGATCTTCCTGCATTAATAACAGCGGCCAAAAAGTTAGGTATTGGGGTTGCAGTAGATAACACATTTGCAACACCGCTAGTTCAAAAGCCTTTGACTATGGGCGCTGACATAGTGATGCACTCGGTGACAAAGTATCTGTCTGGTCACAGCGACGTGGTGCTTGGTTCTCTATCAACAAATGATGAAGCACTCCTCAAGCGATTAGAGGAGGCTCGTAGATTCAATGGTTCGATCCCGGGACCATTTGAAGCATGGCTTGCCGTTCGCGGCCTTAGGACATTTCCTGTTCGCTTTAGGGCAGCCGAAAGAAATGCAAAGGAGCTAGTTGCTCGTCTGAGTCAGCATCCAAAGGTGACAAAGGTTCGCTACCCAGATTTTGGCGCAGTCATTTCCTTTGAAATTGATGGAACAGCCGAAGATGCTGAAAAGGTGTGTGACTCTTCGCAGTTAATCACCCATGCAACTAGCCTTGGCGGGATCGAATCTCTATGGGAGCGCCGCCGACGCTGGGCACTTGAGAGTCCTTCTGTGCCTGAGCAATTGATTCGGCTTTCAGTAGGCTGCGAACATATTGATGACCTATGGGAAGACATTCAGCAAGCGTTAACCGTTTTGTAAAGAAATATCCAGGAAAAGCGAGTATTTTTATCCCATGTTCAAAGTAATTCGTCGAATTCTCGCCGCAGTGGCAGTGACTCTTTTGGCCTTGAAGGCTGTGAGTTCATTTCTTTCTTGGGTAGAAAATCAAGAAGATTCTGTTGCAGACACCTGGGTCGACGAAGATGAATTAGAAGATGCCTGATTACGAATACATCCCTGGAAGTTGCAACATTGGAAAAGGTGAAATTCGCCGTAGGCAATCAGTAGCTCTAGTTGGTTTAATCTCATCATTCTTAATGCTTTTAGCTTTTAGTGCAACTGCTACCCCAATCCAAATCCGCTCCTTAATCTTCTTTCCTTTATTAGTTGCCTCCGTTGGTTTTGTGCAATCTCGAAGCAAATTTTGTTTAGCCTATGGGTTTGCCGGAACTTTTAACATTGGCAAGCTAGGAGATATCAAGCGTGTTGCTAGCAAGGAAGATCGAAAAGCCGATCGAGTGACAGCACTAAAAATTTTGGGTAAATCTTTTCTTCTGGCAACTGTAGCGACAGCGGTGGTATTAGTACTACCCTTCTAAGTATGAAGATTCTAATTCATACACGTAACGCAGATTTAGCAGAAGATTTCAAATCAATCGCAGAAGAAAAACTCAGCAGCATGGAGCGATTTAGTGTAGTTATTGATCGCGTTGAAGTTGAAGTTCTTCACGAAGCTAATCCCCAACAGGGAAAACATTCACACAGAGTTGTCCTAACTTCACATGGAGCAGGACCGTTAATCCGTGCAGAGGCTGCAGAGTTCAACGACTTGGCAGCCTTTGATACGGCGATTAAAGCCTTTGCACTACAAATTCGAAAGTTTCACGAACGCACAAAAGATCATGATCGTGAAACTTTACGAAAAATGAAATCAGATCTTTAGACGATTTCAGTTCCATCTTTGCGTGTTGCGGTAAGGCTTGCAACAGCTGTGACAATTAATGTCGTGACGATTACACCAAGGCTAAATTCAATTGGAATATGTGGAAGCTTGACTCCTGCTAACTCATGTATATCAACGCCATGGAAGGCTTCGATGATCATCTTCACGCCGATAAAGGCCAGAATGAATGAGAGGCCTTTGGAGAGATAAACCAAGCGTTGAAGCAACCCTTGCAATAAGAAATACAATTGGCGAAGACCCATCAGCGCAAAGATATTTGCACACACAACGATGTAAGGGTCTTTGGTAATTCCAAAAATTGCCGGGATAGAGTCAAGGGCAAAGACTAGGTCTGTAACGCCAAGTGAAATTAATGCGATTGTGAAGGTTGTTGCACCTTTACTTCGCAAGAAAGTGATTAAACGGTCTTCTTTCCATTCCTCTTCGTTGTGCTCTACCAAGAGTTTGTATGCGGTAAAAATCAGGAAAGCACCAAAAATGAAGAAAGCCCATGAGAATTTTTCAAGGATCGCACTACCTGCAGCAATGAATCCGCCACGAAGAACTAAGGCAATAATGATTCCCAAAAGCAAGACGAGCTGCTGCTTGGTTTTTTCAACTTGCAGGCGGCTCAGAATAATTACAAATACGAAGATGTTATCTACAGATAATGCATACTCTGTTAACCAACCAGCAAAAAATTCTTTTTGTGCATTTTCATCTGTTGTCCAATTGGGCAAGAAGTATCCAAATACCAAGGCAGCAGACACGTAGATAACTGTCCAAATTCCTGCTTCAGTCATGCTTGTCTCTTTATTGCGTCGTAACACTGCAAGAATTAAGTCAAATATGATTACGGCAGACAAACCACCAAGTGTGAGCAGCCAGACATCTGTAGATTCCATGGCGGTATTGTGCCAGTTAGCGTTGAATCCATATCGTTGAAATTGGTGGAATTGTTATCTTTCCGTCCCGGCCATCAGGAACTCCCGCGCTCACGATCAACACCTTGCCTGTGATTTCAACCTCAACGGGTGAATTCTCAAGATTCATGTATACCGACACACTTCCGCGGTGATAGGCCAAGACAGAAGAGCTGTGAGCCCCATGATGTGGGCTCTCAAGCCACTGGATCTGTCCATTATTTACTAAATGCTCTGCACGCAGATTTAGCGCATTTCGATACAAGTTAAGTGAACTCTTTGGTTCAGCAGATTGCTTTTCAATTGTTGAATCCTTCCAACCATCGTGCATGGGCAGCCAAGGAGTTCCGGATGTAAATCCAAAAGGTGCTGTATCTCCATTCCAAGGAAGTGGAACTCGCGCACCGTCACGACCTTTTTGGAGGCCTCCCGTGCGAAAATAAATTGGATCTTGTCGAGATTCATCTGGAATTACTCCATCTGGCAGTCCAAGCTCTTGACCAGCGTAAACATAGGTTGATCCAGGCAATGCAAGAACAAACAAGGCAAGGGCACGTGATTCTTGTTCGCCCATGCGTGTAGCAACGCGAGGTGAATCGTGGTTACTAAGGGCCCATGTGGGCAGGGCATCTACAGATTTCATTAAATCAATAGAGCGACTAATAACATCGTAAAGATGAATCGAGCTAAAGGGAGCATCCAAAAGATCAAAGTTAAAGACTTGGTGCAGCTCATCTGGTCGCACATATCGGGTGGAATTAACTGGTGGGTGGACCCATGCTTCTGCAACCGCCATTACATCGCGATCACCGTAGGAATCAAACAGCTTGCGCCACTCACGATAAATCTCATGGACTCCTTGGCGATCAAAAAAAGGAACTGTTGGCAACAAGGCGTATCGCTTTTCAGGATCCATGGGCATATCAAGGCGCAAGGCATCACTTAGACCTTGTGGATCTGGATGATCTTTAAGAACATCCTCTTTGACTAAACCATGTGCAACATCAATTCGAAAACCATCAACACCAAGGTCTAACCAAAAACGTAAGGTCTTCTCAAAATCTGCAGGGACTTCAGGGTTTTCCCAATTGAGATCTGGTTGAGATGAGTCAAACAAATGTAAGTAGAACTGCCCATCTTCTACTTGCGTCCATGATGGTCCGCCAAAAAGTGAAATCCAGTTATTTGGCAGTGTTCCGTCGGGATTTGCATCGTAAAAATGAAAACGTGAACGTTCTTGAGAACCGCGTTCAGCCTTTAGTGCTTCCTGAAACCACACATGTTGATCTGAAAAGTGATTGGGAACTACATCAACCAAGACTCGGAGGTCCAATGAATGAGCAACATCAATCATTTCTTTCGCATCAGCTAAATTGCCAAAACGCGGATCAACATCACGTGGATCGGCTACGTCATACCCGCCGTCTTTATTGGGCGATGTGTAAAAGGGGCTGAGCCAAATTGCATCGACGCCTAAAGACTTTACATATTCGAGTTTAGAAGTAATTCCTGGGAGATCGCCTTCACCATCGCCATTGCTATCAAAAAAAGAGCGAGGATAGATCTGGTAGATGGTTGCTTCTTTCCACCAAGGCGAAGATTTCATGGTGAAAGGCTACGGAAAAGGGAAATCTGGAACAATGTAAAAAGCGTGTAACACCTGCTGCAAGGTTGCACTTTTATAACGTTTTTGCGTTGTGGGCTCAGCGCCAAAGGCACGTTTGGCTCATTAATCAAGTAATACATCAACGATACACTTGCGAAATCATGCAACCGTCAAAAGAGGATGCCTTAATTGAGGCAAGTTCTAGAATTTTAGATACCTCCACTTTTGTTCGTGCAGTTTTGTCAGGACGCCGTCGCAATATGCAGGTGGAGTATGAGCGTATAGACATTCGACTAGTTGAAATCAAAGGTATTTTGAATCTTCAGTTGATGCAAAATGATGGTCGCGCAACGACAACTAAAAATCTACTGCCACATCAGGTAGCAGTTGATGAGCTATTGGATAGCGGATATGCAAATATCACCGTTGAAAGCACTCATGAGGCATATTCTGTGCGCATTACTAAAAGTGGAGATGCTCAAGTGCACACAGAAAAGCGTGATGCAGAACAAAACTTGTCACACGATAAAAAGAAAGATCGATTGCTGGATTCAAATGATCCATTCCTGCGCGAAGTCGGTATTGCAGATGCCAAAGGAGTCATTAAGCCTTCAAAGCAAGATAAGTACAAGCAAGTCGAAGAGTTTCTTCGATTGCTATCACCGACCCTTAATGCCGCAATTGAGGCTGGACAGATTCACAAGCCAACTGCGCAAAACCCTCTGCGTATTACAGATCTGGGGTGTGGGCACGCCTACTTAACTTTTGCAGCCCACCAATTCCTGATGAAATCAGGAATCCCTGTTTTAGTAACCGGAATAGACATTCGCCCAGATTCTAGAGATCGCAATAACGCAATTGCCCAGACACTAGGTATTGCAACAACAATTAGTTTCAAAGCAGAAGAGATAGCCAAGACAACAGCTGAAGCTGCAGATATTGCAATTGCTCTGCATGCCTGCGACACAGCAACAGATGATGCAATAGCTTGGGCTGTCAATGGTGGAGCAAGATTGTTACTTATCGCCCCTTGTTGCCACCACGATATTCAAAAGCAAATGGATAGTGCCCCAGAGCCATGGGGTGCATTAACGAAGTTTGGTGTCATGAAAGAACGTCTTGGTGATTTATTAACAGATTCACTCCGGGCACACTTATTGCGAATAGTTGGATACCGGGTTGAAATTATTGAATTTATTGGAGGAGAGCACACTCCCCGGAATTTGATGATTCGTGCAGTCAAGACGGATGCAAAGCCGGATAAGTTGGATATTGATAGATATCTCGAAATTACCGCTCAATGGGGCGTTACACCTGCTTTGGAGAAGAAACTTCCCACGCTTAACATCCGTTAGACTTGGAATATGTCTAAGGTCCTCGCATCCCTTCCAGTTGGCGAAAAAGTAGGAATCGCCTTTTCTGGAGGCCTCGATACATCTGTAGCTGTTGCATGGATGCGCGATAAAGGAGCAGTTCCTTGCACCTACACAGCAGATCTTGGCCAGTATGACGAGCCAGATATTGATTCAGTGCCGGCTCGCGCAAAGGAATATGGCGCAGAGATTTCACGCCTTGTTGATTGTAAGAGCGCACTTGTTGAAGAAGGTCTAGCCGCAATTGCTTGTGGTGCTTTCCATATTCGTTCAGGCGGAAAACAGTATTTCAATACCACCCCACTTGGCCGCGCGGTAACAGGCACGATGCTTGTTCGCGCTATGCATTCAGATTCAGTAGAAATCTGGGGCGATGGTTCGACATATAAGGGCAATGACATCGAGCGTTTCTATCGCTATGGCCTTCTTGCAAATCCCAACCTAAGAATTTACAAGCCATGGCTTGACCAGGATTTCGTCACCGAACTAGGCGGACGTAAAGAAATGTCTGAATGGTTAGTTGCGCATGGCTTGCCATATCGCGACAGCACCGAGAAGGCATATTCAACAGATGCCAATATTTTAGGTGCAACTCATGAAGCAAAGAGCCTTGAAAACCTAGACACATCAGTGGAGCTAGTTCAGCCAATCATGGGAGTTCGTTTCTGGGATCCTGCCGTAAAGATCGAAACAGAAGATGTCAAGATCACATTTGTTCAAGGCCGCCCAGTTTCAATCAACGGGAAAACTTTTGATGACATTGTTGATCTAATGAAAGAAGCAAATGCAGTTGGCGGTCGCCACGGTCTTGGAATGGCTGATCAGATAGAAAACCGCATTATTGAGGCTAAGAGTCGTGGAATTTACGAAGCTCCTGGAATGGCTTTACTTTTCATTGCCTACGAACGTTTAATCAGTGCGATCCACAATGAAGACACCATTGCCAACTATCACGCAGAAGGTCGCCGTCTTGGCCGTCTATTGTATGAAGGACGTTGGTTTGATCCGCAGGCACTAATGCTTCGTGAATCACTCATGCGCTGGGTTGCATCTGCTGTCACAGGTGAAGTAACCATTCGTATGCGCCGTGGTGATGATTATTCAATCATCAACACAACTGGCCCAGGACTTAGTTACCACCCAGAAAAACTGTCAATGGAGCGAACTGAAAATGCTGCATTTGGCCCTGTAGATCGCATCGGACAATTAACCATGCGAAACCTTGATATTGCCGACACCCGCGCTAAGTTAGAGCTCTATCGCGCACAGGGTCAGATCGGTGATGGAGAATTTAAACTAATCGGCGAAATCGAATAAAGAGGAGAAAAATGCCAAGTAAAACTCTGGTTAAAGTATTTGCGGTTTTGGCCGTGATAGCAATGACATTTACAACTGTCACATCATGCGGAGGGAATAACAAATTGCCATCAGTTACAGATAACGCAGGGGAAGCACCAACAATTACCCCACCAAAAGGTGATGCACCAACAACACTGCAAACAAAAGACATCATCGTAGGAACTGGTGCGGAAGTTCTTCCGACATCAACTCTTACAGTTCATTACACATTAATGTCATGGTCTAATGGCGAAATTGTTGAGTCATCCTGGTCTGGTGGACAACCAGCAACATTCCCACTGTCAGGTGTAATCGTAGGTTGGCAAGAAGGTTTGCCAGGTGCAAAAGCTGGAGGACGTCGTTTGCTCGTTATCCCAGCTGATAAGGCATATGGCCCAAATGGCTCAGGCCCAATCGGACCAAATGAAACTTTGATCTTCGTCGTAGACATCATCGCTGTTTCATAACACTCACTTAATAAGACCCCATCGGCCGTATTGGCTGGTGGGGTCTTGTGTTTGTTCACCGTGTGTTTACATAAGAGTTGTACTCTGCTGGCATGAAGAAAGTGTTCGGTGAATATGTAGGAACCGCCACGTTAGTTGCCATTGTTGTTGGTTCAGGAATTATGGCTACCAATCTTTCAAAAGATATTGGTGTGCAGCTGCTGATCAATACGATCTCAACGGTTTTTGGACTTGCAGTGTTGATTCAAGTTTTGGGTCCAGTCAGTGGAGCCAACTTCAATCCAGTCGTAACCATGGTCGATTTGATTCAAAAACGGACGAACTTTCTGACCTTTATTCAGTATGCGTTTGCTCAAACAGCTGGAGCAATAACAGGTGCGATTTTGGCAAATGCCATGTTTAGTCATCCTCTCATTGAGATTTCTACAAGGACCAGATCAGGCAGTAACCAGTACCTGGGTGAAATCGTTGCAACAGCCGGATTAATCCTGATAATTAATTTGATGATTCATCAAGAAAAGACAGCTCTGATCCCAGTGATTGTTGCTTCATGGATCGGCAGCGCTTACTTCTTCACAAGTTCCACATCATTTGCAAACCCAGCTGTCACCGTGGGTCGAATTTTTTCTGACTCTTTTGCCGGAATCGCACCAGGGTGTGTTTTAAAGTTTGTAGCTGCTCAAATTCTCGGTGCCTTAATAGGCCTGGGCCTAACGAAGGTGCTTACACATGACAAATAAACCAACAGTTCTCTTTGTCTGTGTCCACAACGCTGGTCGTTCACAAATGGCAGCAGGGTTCATGCGTGAGCTTGGACAGGGCCGGGTAGAAGTTCTTTCAGCAGGTAGTGCTCCCAAAGATTCAATCAACCCAATTGCAGTTGAAGCAATGGCTGAAATTGGAATTGATATTGCAAACAACACTCCTAAGGTTTTAACACCAGAGGCGGTTCAAGAATCAGATGCTGTCATCACAATGGGATGCGGCGATGTGTGTCCGTTCTATCCAGGCAAGCGCTATGAAGATTGGGTATTAGATGACCCGGCAGGACAGGGGATCGAACCAGTGCGCGTGATCCGTGATGAGATCAAGAGGCGCGTAGAAGTGCTACTTGCAGAGCTTTTAGCTTAATCTTTTTGTTCTAAATACATTGCAACAGAGTTGATGCACCAGCGCTCATCTGTCGGCACGTCATAACCTTCACCCTTAAAAACATGGCCTAAATGTGAATCACAGGCAGCGCAACGAACCTCGGTGCGAATACGTGGAGCAAGTGAGCGATCTTCTATCAAGGTGACAGCATCATCTGCAGTTGGTGCATAGAAGGATGGCCATCCGCAGCCACTGTGAAATTTAGTTTCGCTTTTAAACAGTTCGGCGCTACATGCTTTGCAACGATATGAGCCAACTAGTTCTGTGTCTGTGTATTCACCGGTAAAAGGACGTTCAGTCGCTGCATTTCGCAAAACGTCGTAGGCAAGATCGCCAACTCGAGCTTTGAGGGCTGCTTCATCTATGTTCACTTTTTCCATGAGGAAACCTTAAGGCACAAGGGAATTTACCGCCGTATCTGAGCGTGGAGCAGGATGTTCTTACCCTCTTCAAAGCACTTTCCCAGCAAATATTTGCCCATTATTAATCCAAGCCCTATAGATTTTTACTTAGAAGTTAGATCCGAAACCTAGGGGGCAGGTATGAACAAGATAATCAAGAGCGGCGCAGTTATCGCCGCGGCAGTAGCACTATCACTAACAGGAACAACTGGTTCTTTCGCAGTTGATGCTCCAACACCGGTTGTAAAGAAAGTCGCACTAACTCCAGAACAAAAGGCAGCATTCGAAGCAGCAAAGGCGCAGTTCAAAGTTGCTCGTGATGCGCGTCAAGCAGCTGTTGCAACAGCCAAGGCAAATATCGCAACTGCAAAAGCCAACTTTGAAGCAGCAAAGGCAGCGGCAACTACCAAGGAAGCACGTCAGGCTGCACGCGCAGCAATGAAGGCAGCTGTTGATGCCGCAAGAGCAACAGTTCCTGCAAAGCCAACAAAGCCAGTGCGTCCTTAAAACTTAAGCAACATTTGTAAGGATCGACTTAAGGGTCGCGCCAGATTCGGTAAGGCTATTTTTTAGCTTTTGAGAATCGCGGTTGCGACCCTTAAGTCTTTTTCAAAGACCATTAATTGTGGCCCGTCCAAGGTTTGCGTAAGAGTCGCCTTGATATTGGAGTCGACAAGTTTTTGTAAAATCATTTGTGCTTCTATGTAATTACCTGGCGTTGGCAATGGCTTCAAAAGGCCATACTGATCTTTCTTACCTGCCTTAATGGGGGTGACAATCATCTTTCTATTTGAAGAAAAACCCCATTTTAAAACTAGTATCAAAAGGCCAAGGCCAACAAAGCCCCCGAAAGATTGCAAGAACAACCCGTTATTGATTCCACCAAGCATGTTTCCAATTCTACTTGGGTCGAGTAATCTCTCCTAATGGATGTAGTAACTGATCGTTTATTCCGCCACTTAGCCTGGGCAAACAATTATGTTTTTGACAGGATTGCCGAGCAACCAGACTCAAGTCTCAAACTTGCAGCGCCTAATGACACATGGACTGTTGCCGAAATATTGGAGCACCTAACAGCTTCAAGGTATGCAGATCTACTTGATGGCACCGGTGATATTCCTACACAAGTTCCTAGCAACAAAGCAGAGGTGCTTGCACTGAAAGAGCTCTCACACGGCTTTGATCTTCGCCTTCGCGAATCGGCCAAAAACCCAGTTGGCTTCGTAGAGTTTCAGCGGGGAGAAAGAACAATCCGTCGAAACCGCGAAACAATTTTGACTCAATCTATTCACCATGCAACAGAACATCGTGCGCAAATTGCTGGGATCTTTGCAAACCATGGGCTAAAGGTCATTGACCTAGATGAAATTGATATGTGGCAGTTTGCCAACTATGAGGGCCTAGGGGATTAGGCAATTGTGAGAGGACATTGGGCTCACACACTAAAAGTTATGGAAGCATTTAAAACTAGCCCACTACGATGTGAGACATGATGCAAAACTCTCGACGGGTATTTCTATTGCTTGCGGGGGCGGTCCTACTTGGTGCAATCGTTCAAAGAACTGAAGTTTTGAGCAAGAAGACAGCAACGCCTACGCCGCCGCCAAACACACCTTTACCCACTCCGAGTAATACAAAAGCAACTCCATCGTCAACGCCAAGCAAAAAAACTTCTTCGCCAACACCAACCAATACTCCTACCGAGACTTCTAGCCCTCAAGCCACGCAAACCCCAGTTCTTGAGGGCGTGGTCATCGCAAAAAGTGCCGACCTAATTCTGCGTCAGACAAGAGTTTTTAGTTTGAAGGATTCATTTGGCATCCCCACAAGTTATTCGTTAACTCGAACTTCTCGGGGAGTTGTAGCTTTTGATACCAGATGTACTCATGCGGGAGCACCATGCGTTTTGAGTGAGTCACTATTGCAATGCCCAGCCCATGGATCGGTATTTGATCCAGAAAACGGGGAAGTAGTCCGCGGACCTGCTGTCGAGCCTCTTAAGAGTTATCGCACACTTGAAGTTAATGGAGAAGTAAGAATAGTTATTTCTTAATTTTGTAACCTGTTGGACACTTCGGATTTGTTCCGGTCACTTTGATTGTTTTGCCATTCTTAACGCATGTGATCGTCTTTTTCACACTCTTTGCAGTTGGAGTCGGGGAGGCAACAGGAGAGCTAGAAGCACTCGGCTTAGCCGTTGGGGTAGGACTTACTTCAACAGAGTTTGTAGGTGTCGGAGTTGGAGTAGCTGATGCGACCGGGGCAGCAGTTGGCAATTTGTCGGGGTCATACGCAATATTTCCCAGCGCAGTCTGAACTTTGATTGGAAAATTCTCCGGAAGTGGAGTTTCAGAAAGATGCTTCATGACTGAAAGAACTTCTGGCCTAAAGTTTGGAAAAACTTGTGCCGCACCTTCTGCTGTGATTCCGGCTCGGCGCGTAAGAATCTCAGATAACAGACTTCGATAATCTGCGGTTACAACCAAGTCGCCATCTTTAAGATTCTTATTGTCTAGCCCTGGGAATTTTCCGTGGATTTGTCCACCGTTAACACCGCCACCTGCAACAAAGGTACTTGAACCCCAGCCATGATCTGTTCCAGCTGATTGATTTTGGCTCACTCTTCTTCCAAACTCAGTAACTGTTACAACCGTTACTCTCGACCAAAGAACTCCAAGATCTTCTCTAAAGGAAGAAATAGATCCAGCAAGATCTGCAAGATATGAAGTCAGCCAACCATCTTGAAGGTTTCCCATGTTTGCGTGCATATCCCAGTCGCCTTGGAACTCAATATCGACCGCGCGCACACCAATACCTGCTTTTAATAATGCTGCCACATCTTTAAATCGCTGGCCTGTTCCTGTATTTGGATAGGTCACAACACTTTTCTGCGCGCTAGCCATGGCAATTTGATCTAAGGCTGCAATAGTTGATTTTGCTTGAGTTGCCCAAACATTTGTCCATCGACCATGTGTTTCATCGATAAATCCGGCTAAGTCCTCTGCCTTATATCCAAAAATAGAATCCAATTTAAAGTTGTTAATTGAATCCACATTCACAGGAGCTGCTTTGCCGCCAATTAGTTGCCGTGTGGTTGATCCAATGCCGACAGATTGCACCGCAGAGCCATTGCCAGCCACATCCAAGAAGCGGGCAATCCAGCCACTTCGCTTATCTTTTTCACCATAGGCGGCATAGGCCACATCTGAAATTTCATCAAAGTGACTGCGTGAATGTGTTGGTGCGCCAAGGGTATTTACAATGGCAAGTTCTTTTGCTTCCCATAGCGGCATAAACTTTTTGAGAGCAGGATGAAGGCCAAACTCTCGATCAAGTGGCAGCAAGCTTGAATTAGGAATATAAATCTCGCCTCGAACTTTTCGCATCAAGGTTTCATCTGTTGGAACAACTGCGCTTAAGGAATCAAACCCACCACGAAGCACGAGAGTAACGACCACATCAGGTACTTCGGTTGTGGTGGCAGCAAATGTATATCTAATTCCACTTGCAGAAAGAACTGTCATTCCGCCAAATAGGGCTGCTCCGCGCAGGAACTGTCGACGAGTAAAGCCCTCACGTCCTTCAGGACAATTTTTTATTGCGTCATCTGAAATCATCGAAGACTCCAAACGGGTAATTGAAATATCAGTCGAGCAATCAGACTAGTTACATCTCGATAATAAGTATTCATGTCAGGATTTGGGCCATAGGCTTTAGTAATCGCATTTCGAACCGAAGTACGATCAGCACTTCCTAGCTCCTTAAAAAGGAGTACCTGAGCGACTTGATCTATTTGCCTATCAACATTTGTTTCTCGAACAGGGAGTAACCAATCTAAAGAAGGCTGATTCCAAGTATTTCCTTGAATAAAATGTCCATAAGCATTCCAGCGAAGCACCTGATAATTTGCATTAACCCAATTGGATGCAACATCTGGATAGCCATCAGGAAATGGCCACGATAGTGGTGCATGGCCCATACGTCTTAACTCATCCGGAACTACTGCAGGATAAGCAAACTCCTTGGTCATGCCTTTCCACTTTTGGGTTCTTGTGAAGTTGGGGAAAACATTTAGCGTGCGTGCAACTGAAACGTAATCCTCACCCGGGCGCTTCAATTTCTTGCCCACGGCGTTTTTGAAGTCAGGATGTTGATAGACAGCCTTTAAAACAGTCTTGATATCACCACCACTTGAAGTGTAAGAAGCGGCAATATCACTTATGAATTGCTGTGAGGGCACATCCTCAACAAAGCGACGCCCTAGCTTGAGAGCAATTGCTTTTGCTGTCTCCGGATGAGCAGCCAAATATTTAAGAAGTGACTGGATTGCAGGAAGAACTTGATCAAATGTTGTGACAGTCTGCTGCCAGCCCATAATTTTGAAAGTGCCGTAGTTTTGGCGCTCTCCATGCAACATGGTTGAAAAAGGTGGAACGTCCAAAGTGTTGCCCCAAGGCCGAGTTCTTGGTCCTCTTTGGTACCAGCGCTCCGGCCACTTGACTCGCAAACCTGAAAACAACTTTGCCGCATTAATAATGTCTGATTGGGTGTAGCCAGATTTTGGTGTCACTGTATAGAGCTCTAATAATTCACGCCCAAAATTCTCATTAGGTTGCTCTTTAGTACTTAATTCTCCATCTAGATAAACAATCATGGCTGGATGCAGCGCCGCAGCCTGTAACAAGTCCTCAAATTTACCTAAAGCATGCTGGCGAATAACCCGCTTATTCCAATCATTGGTATGCCAATCAAGATTTCCATCTTTTGTTTCATCTCCAAGGGTCGTAATATTCAAGTGGTCATGCCAGAACTCGACCATCAATTCAAATATCTGTCGCTCGGAATGAGTTTGCTGAATTAGCGTGTAGAGATGCAAAACCCTGCCACTCAAATGGTTTATGTAAAAGATTTGACCTTTACTCATATCGCCTTCTGATTCAGCAATAGGCCATAAGAAATTCATATCTTTATGGATGTAATTGAAAATATCCCACTTGGCAAGGTAAGTCTCAACTTTTGTATCCGGTAAAGCCAGATGATCTAGTTGCTTTTCAAACCAAGTATCAGCCCCAACCTTGCTAACTTCTGCGACTAAATCCTTTGTTGGTCCATAGGTAAATCTATGAAGCAAATGAACAATTGGGTCACTCGAGGGTGATGTTGTTCCCGCTCCCCAACTAGATTCCATAGCGTTAGGTTACAACGGCACTTTCCCAATTAGAAGGTTTATGCCTACTTCAAGGTCATTCATGCGCGAGCATGTCTTGATTGTGGGTAGGGAGAGAAGAATTCATAGAGGAATACCTCCCAATGTCTGGGCTATATTGAACTATGAAAAGGTTTTCCATCATTACGACAGCTTTCATTGTTCTTGTGGGTGTTGGATACGGTGTTTTGAGTATGCAGGGCGATGAGCCCACCATGACAGAGAGTTCATTTCTTGCAGGAGGTGACCGCTCAACTTCTGTGGATCTGCCTAATGGATATAGCGAGAATAATCCTGCTCCGCTATTGCTAGATCTGCATGGCTATATGGGCGATGGCTTAAGTCAACAGCGTTTTTCAAGACTCAGCAATGTCGCACGTGAGAACGGCTTTGTCTATGTCGCCCCAGATGGTGTGCGTGACTCAAATGGAAATCAATTCTGGAATGCCTCGCGTTCTTGCTGCAACTTTGATCGCACAGATATTGATGATGCTGCCTTCCTTAAGTCTTTGATAGATGAGATTTCTAAAAAAGTTGCCATCGATCCAAAACGTATTTACATTTTCGGTCATTCAAATGGCGCTTTTATGAGTTACAAATTCGCCTGCACCTATCCCGATACCGTGGCAGCAATTGTTGGTGTGGCAGGTGCAATGGACTTAGAAGGTAGTGACTGCGCTATTTCATCGCCAGTTAGTGTTCTAGAAATTCATGGCACCGCAGATGCGGTTATCGGATTTACTGGAGGTGCGATCGCTGGCATTTCTTATACATCCGTGGACCAAACTCTCGATATCTGGCGCAATCTTGATAAGTGCGTTGGAGTTCCAATCGCCAAGGAAGATATCGATATCGACGAAGGCATTGATGGTGCTGAAACAAAAGTATTTGAAAGCACCTGCACTAACTCAACTGTTACCAGCTGGCAGATAGTTGATGGTGTGCATGGGCCTTCATTTAGTGCGACTTTTCCTAAAGCAATAATTGAATGGCTCTTGGCTAACCCAAAACAATAGTTAATAACCCTTCAAGCCATGGCCTTGAATCCACGATGCAGATATATTCGTTCGTGACTCATCTCCAGCAACAGGCATGGGCAGAAATGACTCCTCAAAACCCCATGAGCCTTGATCTCCCCGCTACCATTTCAGAATGCCATTTAAGGGAAGTATCGCCAAGGGAGTTCTCTTTGCCCTGGCAATAACCCTGATCCCGGTTGCTTCATTTTCGGCACAGAAAGTCACCCCAGGAAATACATGCAAATTTTTGAATCAGAAGTTAACTTACGGAAATAAAACCTATACCTGCATAAAATCTGGAAAGAAGTTGGTATGGAATAAAGGTGTCGCTGTGAAAGCAAAACCGACACCAACTCCAACACCGACACCAACACCAACACCAACACCAACACCGACACCGACACCGACTCCTACACCGGAAGTTCCATACCCTGGGGTTTTAGATATTGAACGCAATCTTTACCTAAAGATGGATGCGATTGTTAAGGAGTGGGCTCCTTATCTTTCAGCACTTGAAAACAATAAGGTGAAAGTTATTAGTGAAAATCCAGCACATCCTCGCAATGAAGAAAATCGGCTTAGCGCAGAAGTGTCCCTTGAAATCTTGGGGAAATCTTTGCCAAGAATGGTCTCTCCAACGTATTACATGTATGAAACGACGGAGTGGGTCGATAAACAAATGGCAGCAACGTGTCCAAACTTGGTGGGCCAAGCAAGCACTAGTGCCGGTGCACAAGTTGGATGCGGCAAGCTCGTTATCTCCAATCTCAATGGTTGGATGAATAATATTGCGGGCATCGATGGCTCATGGTTTGAATCAGCACACGAGACATTTCATATTGGCGAATATGTCGCTGCTCTTGTCGGAACTGACCCCAACAATTCACTCTTTTATCCATACCATCCCTCTTGGTATCGCGAAGGAAGCGCCTCAACTTTCGGTGGTCTAGTTAGATCATTGATGAGCAAAGGTAAATTCAACTACGGTGAATTAAATCGTTTTGAGAAATCGCCTGTGTCCTATAGCGATTGCAATAAAGCGTGGACTTACTGGCAGCAGACCAATAATGCCACCGGCTTTTCAGAACTTGGGCAATGTGAATACGGTCTAGGTCGGAGAATGACAGATTATCTAGTTGCCTGGCACGGAGGCGTCGACGCAATTCTTAAAAATTACCAATATGTCGCACAGGGCAAGACCTTTGAAGAAGCGTTCACATTGGCTCATGGCATAACACTGAAGGAGTTCTTTGTAGAAGTTAAGCCGTTTTTAGCAAATCAAGGATTTGTTATCCCTTAAACAACGCTCGTTTTGATTTCGGATTGAATTAGGCGCAAATCTAAGAGACTTCTTGATCAGATTTCTATTTACATCACCCCTCAAATCTGGTTTTATTTCTGCTAACTAGGGAGAGGAACACAATGAGTAAGGATCTAGAAGAAGTAACACGCCTGATTAATCTCTATATTGAAGGTGCTGGAAAAGGTAATGCAGACAAGCTAAATGAAGCATTTCATTCAAGCGCCCGCTGGTTTGGCACAATGGGTGGCACAGATTATGACGTTGATAAGGCAGGCTTTGTCGCGCTCATGGTTGAGTCTCCAGCAGATGGTGGCCAGCTCAAGGCAGAAATAACTGACATCCAAATTGATGGAACTGTTGCAGTTGTGACTGTGAAGGAAGAAGGTTTCTGGGGGACTCTCTCATTTACTGACTACTTCACGCTCTCAGTTCTTGAAGGTCGCTGGCAGATCACCAATAAGACATTTGCCCACACAGGTGGAGAGCACGCATAAGCTTCTACGCGCACTATAGAAAGTGGGGCTGGGGCGATAAGCCTCAGCCCTTTTTCCTTGAAAGTAGGGGTGGGCCAAAGGAGAAATTACGGTTCAAATCCCCTTTTTATCCATCCTCTATTACCATTATGGGATGCGAATCAAGAGAAGTCTTGCCAAGGGTGTTCTTCTTGCCTTGGGTATTGCCCTGATTCCATTTACTGCAGTAGCCGCTGAGAATGTAACTCCTTCAGGTGCTTGCAAGGTCTGGAAACAAAAAGTTGTTTACGAAGACAAGAGTTATACCTGCATGAAGTCAGGCAAGAAGTTGATTTGGAATAAAGGGGTCGTAGTTGTCAAGCCAGTAACTAGTTCGACAACAACTTCCACACAAGCGGCCACAACTACTTCCACGCTAACAGCGACACCAACGCAAACGGCTGCGCCAGCACTGGAAACAGAGACTGTTGGACCAACCTGTTCAAGAAATAAAAACGCTCTTAAAAACTGCTAGAGGTCACATACGTAACTTGATCTCCCCGTTACTCTTTTAGAATGCGAATCAGTCGGAGTAATCTCTTAACATCGCTAACTCTTGTGTTTGGGCTGATGCTAAACAATTCTTCACTGGCTCATTCAGTCGAATTTGGCCAAGACGCAACAGGTGATCCAAATGCGGTCAAAGTTAGAGGTGGCTCTGGATTTTTGTATTCTGAAAGAATCATTATTACTGTTGGGCACGTAATTGGTGACGAAATTAACCAGGGCATTGCCTATTGGGAACGAGACGGTGTCATTTACCGACCAGGTATCGTGACTATCGCGGGGGAAAAACAATATAAAGTTAAAAAAGTACTTGTTCCCAGTACATATGTTTACCCAGATTATGCAAACAACATCATCGTTGATGACCTCGCAATTATTATTCTGAGTGAAGATATCCCATTAACTAAGAAGGCTGTGCTTGCAACAGAAGAGCAAATGCAACGTTTCGCAAGAGAGAAGTCAAAAGTTGAGTTGGTTGGTTATGGAATTACTCATGGCAGTCAAAGAAATAGACCATTTGAAGAAATGATCAACAGGCCTCCAAATAAACTAACAGGCACGTTATTGTCGCCCGAAGCTGTGCTTCAGTTCTACAGACAATACCCAAATGTGGATTGGCAAAAAATCAATAAACCAGGAGTTTATGGAATAGTTCAACATCGTGAATTAAAGCAAAGTCATATTTGCGATGGAGATTCTGGTTCTGTATTTTTCGTAGAAGAAGATAATGTTCGATATGTTCTTGGCACGACTGGACTAGGACTGGTAAACAACAACTGTCCGCCACCAGAAAAATGGTATGGGTTTCCTTCAATGAGTTGGATCGACCCTAACTCTAAATTGCGAGATTTACTGAAAACTGCTGAGACGATAGTTGAGGAAGACAAAAAAAGAGAATTTGCTGCTGCAGAGGTGGTACGTCTTGCTGCAGAGTTGAAGGCCAAGCAAGAAGCAGAAGCAAAGGCAAAAGCTGCAGCAGATCTCAAAGCCGAGCAAGAAGCAGAGGCGAGGGTAGCGGCAGATAAGTTAGCCGCTGATAAATTAGCGGCAGCAAAACTTGTTTCAATCAAGAAAACCACAATCACCTGCATTAAAGGCAAAGTAACCAAGAAAGTGACTGCAGTGAAGCCAGTCTGCCCAAAGGGTTATAAGGTGAAGAAGTAAGCGACCGATAAGCCATCAGTGATCGGCCACGCTTAAGCCTTTTGGCAGACCCCCCATTGCTTAATTTATGACTGAATATGCTTGTAATAGGCACTTAGAAATATCTCCTAAAGAGCGTAGGCTAAATTTATGAACCATAACAAGAATCGCTACTTGATTATAACGATTCTCATAAGTTGTCTTTTTCTTACTTACTTGCAACCAGCGGCTGCTGCAGAGCGAAAGAAGCCAAATTGGTTGGCTAGTTGTCCAGATGTGGTTGATGCAACTCCAACGTTGTCTACTCCGAAAACTATTTTCCTACGGTCTCCATCAGGTCAAGAATTTAAGCTACTCTCCAAAGATTCACTGGAATTTGTTACTGAGCCACAAGGAATAATCGGCTGTTATGTTTATGAAGAATATGTCATTAACCCGAATTTATCGCCTGCTTGGCAGATTGGCGCTTTGAATCGGGATTTAAATGGCTATTATTTTAAGAATCAAGCAGGTGTCACTTGGAGATTAACACTAAATACACAAACCCTCGTTCTTGAAACCGAACCTGGGTCTCCCTATCACAAACAAGGGGGCGGCTTTCGATTAGATATAGACCACATTATTGCTACTGATTGCAAAGTTAAAGATTATTTCTTAAATTCTCTACGGCTCGGATTTTCACGTAACACAGACCGTGTTCCTCAATTTGGTATAACTAAAAATCTTATTCTTGTGGTGGATTTTCTCGATGCTCCTTTGATCGAGAACTTGGATTCAGTAGTAGATAATGTGATAGCACCTAAAATTGTTGAGAATTTCTTTTTTCAAAGTTCAAATGGAAAACTGCGACCAACCTTCACTACTTTTCCTCAAGTAATAAGATTAAATAGTCTTGAAAAGAGCTTTGCTCCGAATTCATCAGGGGGATTCTTTGTGGATGGAGTTCAACAAGACCAACGGCTGATTTTTGAAGCCATCAAAATAGCCAGAACAAAAGGTAGTTTAGACGGCTATTCAAGTATCAATATCCTCGCTCCTACAGCTAATTCGATGGGTTACTACGGGGGCGCGCATCTCGACCTGCCTTTAGATGTAGGGGCTGGAATAATTTACAACTCCCAACTTATGGGTGGAACAGTAGGAACGGTGAAATCTCCGGTTCCCTCCTGGAAAGTATTTGCACACGAGTATGGGCACCTGCTCGGAATGTATGATTACTACATACAAGGAACTGGTAGTTCAGGAAAATCTCCAGGGCCGTTTGATCTTATGGGAAATACTCTCGGGGCCGCCCCTTCATTTTTCGGATTTCAAAGGTGGGTTCAGGGCTGGTTTGAAGATAGTGACATTGATTGTGACTTAACACCAAACTCTTCCGTAATTCACACGCTCTCCCCTCTTAACCAAGTTTCTGGAAAGAGACTTTACGTACATCCACTAGATGGAACTACGGCACTTGTTGTTGAGTTCAGAACCGAGAGTGAGACTGACGTCTTAAAGGGCAATGACGGACTTCTAGTTTATTTGATTAATATGAGAGTGGCTTCGATAAAGGGGCCAATAAGTATTCAACCTTCGGAACAAGATTTAGTGCTCAATCCACGCGAAGATGTTGAACGATATTCAACAGCACCACTCTCTACTGGTCAATCTGTAAAAGTTAAGGATTTGGTGATAATTGCTGACACGGTAGGTAAAGATCAAGCTTCTTTCCGAGTTTTCACAAAGGGAGAATTTCTAGTCAAACAAGAAACTGAAGCAAAAGCTGCAGCAGAACTTAAAGCCAAGCAAGAAGCAGACGCAAAGGCTGCAGTAGATCTCAAAGCCAAGCAAGAGGCAGAAGCAATGGCTGCTGCTGCTGCACTGATTGCCAAGCAAGAGGCAGATGCCAAAGCTGCAGCAGCGCTCAAAGCTAAGCAAGAAGCAGACGCAAAGGCAGCTGCACTTAAGAAAACAACTATCACCTGCGTCAAAGGAAAACTAGTTAAGAAAGTAACTGGAGTTAAACCAGTTTGCCCAAAGGGTTATAAGAAAAAGTGATTAGCTGAATGCTGGATATAAAGGTTTGGCAGATATATCAACTATTTTAGGGTTTGAACCAGATCCAAGGTTTGGACATAGAACTCGGTAGATCATTTCCCAGGGTTTCTACTTATTCTCAATCGATCGTAATCGCCGTGGGCCACCATTTCAATCTTTATTCCTTCGTAGGTGACTTCATCGCCCTGATGTAGTAAGAAATCCTGGGTTCTGCTGGCATAACAAGAATAGTTCTCTATGGATCTGCCACTTGGCGAAATTGCCGTGAAGTATTCTTCCTGATGGCTAAGAGTGGAGTCATAGATGTATGCGAGTACACCATTTCTCTCAGTTTCGGTTGTGCAAGCGAACTTCGTGACTCGTCTGGACTCCAACACTAAAGCCTTCGTAGCTGAGAGTGGAATGACCCCAAGCTTGATGCCTTGAGATATGTTGTCGGTTAAAGGAACAAGGGTTATATCAAGCGTGGAGAGGTTCTCTGCTGTCCGACAATAGACACGAGTTTCAGGCATCCAACCAATTAGGAATCTTATCCAACCACTTAAATCACGTTCGCCTTCGGTGCTGCCTTGTATCAGATATGAGTGCAAGGGCGTTGCAGTAGATCCTCCATACTTTGGAACACCCAGGCCTACCACGTAGTGATACATCCACCAAGACCAATAGTTGCGCCCAGAGTTCGGTTCCTCATTGAAAGTGCTTGGAATTGAGAAAAGATCTATTCGCGTGCCTTCGCCTGTAACGTAATTCCTGACAACCTCAAAGCCAATATTTGATTTAACTCCATATTCAATTATTGACTGTCCTGAGGGAAGTATAAATTGCACAGCTTGGATGCCAGTGAAGTCTATGAACTTATCTGATTCAGCAATGGCTCTTTGCCAGACACTATGTTGCGCGGGTGATTTATTCCAATTGTTATCAGACTTTGGGATGGCGTAATCACGCGAGAGTCCGGGTAGGCGTATCCAATTCTTATGAACCATCCACTCAATTTTTAACTGACCTTCACTTGTGTTATCTGCCCAATCTGATGCAAACGCCATTTCCTTTTGCACGCGTTCCATAAAGTTTGCTTCACCAGGTAGATCGGAGAAATCCAGCGGAACTAGCGCCCATTTAACTACGCCTGTTCCTTTATACAAAGGAATGGATGCTGGGAATCCGGACTTTGGACCGTCGGCGCTGGCGTTCTTTATTTTGCAGAGAGATATATTTTCACTAGGCAAACTCGGTGGAGAATAAACGACTAACGATCTTTTCTGCTTGATTCCTGATGTTGGTGTTGGCGAAGACGTTGGTGTTGGTGTTGGTGTCGGTGTTGGCTTCTTTACAACAACCCCTTTATCCCAAATCAATTTCTTTCCAGATTTAGTGCATGTATAAACTTTGTTTTGATAGGTGACTTTTTGTTTATGCACCTTGCAAGAAGATCCTGGTTTTATCTTCTGGGCAGAGACTGCGACAACTGGAATAAGGGCAACGGCAAGGGCAAGTAGTAAGCTCTTGAAAAGACTCGCCTTAATGCTCATTTAAAGATAATAATGGGAAGATCAAACCAATTGGGAACGTGAGCAGATATATCCAATAATCAAGGGTTTGAATGAGATCCAATTTGGACATATAACTCGGATTCACTTGCGTAAGTGGGTGGTGAGGGACTCGTTATCAAATCTTCAAACCATTCCCTTTGACCCACTATGCGGATATATCCGTTCTTGACTCATCTCCAATATTAGGGATAGTCAGGGACAAATCAAGGGTCTTCCAAGAGCAATAAGCGTATTTGGGAGGTGAGAGCAGAAATGACTGCTCTAATTCCCGTATGGCTTGATTTGCCCATTACCCTTTTGGAATGCGAATCAGGGGGAGTCTTACCAAGGGACTCTTAGTTGCCCTCATCCTTACCCTGATTCCAATCACAGCCTTCTCTGCCCAGAAGATAACTCCTGGATCTACCTGCAAGGTTTATAAGCAGAAAGTAACTAATCAAAACAAGGTTTACACATGCATTAAATCTGGCAAGAAGTTGGTTTGGAATAAGGGTGTTGCCATAAAGAAACCAACTCCAACTCCAACACCAACTCCAACTCCAACTCCAACACCAACTCCAACCGCAACACCAACACCAACACCAACTCCAACACCAACACCAACTCCAACACCAACGGCTACTCCTACACCTACACCTACACCTACACCAAATGCCTTCACAAGAAACATAGGTGACAAGCCTGATGAGGTTGATGGTTTCCAAATCAAAGTTATATATGTAGTTCCAAAAGATGGAAAAGATAGAGAACTTGATTTAGATGGAAGTTTACAAAAAATTGTAACTGAGGGAAACAACTTCCTCACACAGGAGATCCAGCGAAGATTTCCAATAGATTCCTGGCAGGGAAATTATGACATTGAGTTCTTTAGAACCGAACTCACGGTAGCGGAGATTAAGTCAATGCCTGATGCCCACAGAGTCCTATTCAATGAAATGAAAATTCTTGAAAGAAGGACTCAAAATAGAAAACTGTATTCATTCTGGATAGATGTAGATGCTCTAAAAAACGGCACTGCTTGTGGATACACAAGTATAAACGACATCCGTCACGCTATTGCAATTGGCCCGCAATGCTCTGGCAGAAGTGCTCAATTCCCTGACAATCGGGTAACGGCCTGGGTTCATGAATCACTGCACGATATAGGTGTTGAAGATACAAACGGAAATGGTTGTGAGTTTCTTTCACACGAACCATGTATTTTACAAAGATATCAAATAGATCCAGAAAGAAAATTCTATGTAGGCGTGAGCACAGTTGCTGGTAGTGATATTTTGAAGCGAAGAGTTTGGTCAGGTTTCACAACAGATGTGACTCTTGATATGCCTTGTAGGATGTTGGAAACTCTTGAGGGAATCTGTACGATTGGAAAAAATATTGTTGGTCCTCCAAGGTATCAGTGGAGTGATTTTTCAAGTGCAGTGTTACAAGATGTTACAGATTCAAATCCAGTCGCTGTAGGTAATGGAATAAAGTCCCAAAAACCTTGGGGAACGAATAACGAATACACTTGTTCTGCAAATTTTGTTTGTCCATCAACTACATTCTCAGAAAATAGATTCGGAATAAGGAAGTACCGTTGGGTAATTGATGGAGTTATAGGTGATGTATTCTCAATTCTTTGGCAAAAATAGTGTACTTAAAAGTAAATTAGCACCTTGTATTTATAACTTCCGTTGCATATTCACTGACTAACATCATCTTTTCCTTATGAATAAAGGAGTCAAGAGATCAAATACTGGATATAAAGGCTTGGCAGATATATCCACTATTTAAAGGTCTGAACCACATCCAAGGTTTGGAAATAGATCTCAGATTTACCTACATATGTGGGTGGTGAGGGACTCGTCATCTCTTCTTAGATGACTTTCTCGCAACCTACAGGCGATTCTTTCTTGTGCTTGAATCACCTCCCATATTAGAGGGTATGGCAGACAAATCCAATGTGGGCCAGGGACTGATATTTAGCATCCAAACATGAGCAAGGCATTTTGGGGCAAGAGGGGAAACATTGTTAAGGAAAATACTCAGTTCAAACTCTTCTTGTGCACGGCTTCAATTTGGTATCCATCGTGGTCAATTAAATAGGCCGCAAAATAGTTGGGTCCAAATTCAGTCCAGATTTTTGGTTCACCCTTACTAATTGCACCCATTTCAATTCCACGGTTATGCCACGAATTTACAGCCTCCGAAGATGGTGCAGAGAAGGCGAGATGGAATCCAGGACCTGGAGCAAGTGATTTTGAATTCCGCTCCTTGATAGTGAATATGTCATTAGTTGGAGTTATGCCATAGCCGATAGCCTGATGCGTCTCACCAGGACGCAAATCCTCAAAGACTCTCAAGTAACCCAATGGCTCAAGGATGGCGTCATAGAACAATCCAGATTTCATGATGTCTGAAACACCAATACTTATGTGATGAAGCATTTTCAAATATTACTGCCACGCCTATGACTTATAAGACACAAGACCCCTCAAGGAAGGTAAGGGACTCGAACCCCCGACCCCAGAATTGAGCGCACGAACCCCCATAAGACTTGATTCTCCCATTACCCTTTTGGAATGCGAATCAAGGGGAGCCTTACCAAAGGACTCT
>JBIJAA010000029.1:0-11493 GCA_044346015.1 Candidatus Planktophila sp.
CCCTTTTCAACTCAGTGTTTTAAGGGCATTTGCCAAGAATTTGGCCAGAGCGGCCAGTAGGAATGGGTTACTGAGCAGTTTGATCAGCATCAATATGAAAGATACAAGCATTTTTTCTCCTCTCTTTGGCGCATCTTCAAGCCAAAGTGGGCTTGAAAAATCCAATCCCTGTTTGTCTGTTGATAACGGTGCCCAAGAGGTAGCCTCTAGCGTTATGAGCCACGATCACGAATCCCTTGAAAACTTGCTCAGCGAGGATCGTCAATTTCCTCCAACCGCTGAATTTGCAGCACAAGCAAACGCAAAGCCGGAGCTCTATGACCAAGCAGAACTAGATCGCTTGGCATTCTGGGATGTGCAGGCTAAGCAACTGTCGTGGCAATCACCGTGGCATAAAACTCTTGAGTGGCAATCACCCTATGCCAAGTGGTTTGTGGGCGGAAAAATTAACGCATCCGTAAATGCATTAGATCGCCATGTTCTTGAAGGTAGAGGCGATCGAGTCGCTTTTCACTTCGAGGGCGAACCAGGTGACACTCAAACAATCACTTATGCACAACTACTAGTTGAAGTTAAGAAGACTGCAAATGCGTTAATTGAACTAGGCGTAGTTGCTGGTGACCGAGTCGCAATCTATATGCCAATGATTCCTGAAGCTGCGATTGCAATGCTTGCATGTGCACGCATTGGTGCTCCACATTCAGTTGTATTTGGTGGATTTTCTGCAGAAGCGTTGCTGTCTCGAATTCAAGACGCAGATGCAAAGATTGTTATTACTGCAGATGGTGGATTTAGAAAAGGCGCAGCATTTGCATTAAAACCTGCAGTCGATGAAGCGCTCAAGGGCAAACACAATGTCCAGAAAGTTTTAGTTGTCCAACGCACTAAACAAGAGACTGCTTGGAATTCGGCAACTGATGTTTGGTGGCACGACGTTGTTGGTCGCCAATCGGCCGATCACACCGCTGAGTTTTTTGATTCTGAGCACCCACTGTTTATTTTGTATACATCAGGAACAACAGCAAAGCCAAAGGGCATCTTCCATACAACGGGTGGCTATTTAACCCAGGCTGCCTATACCCACCGTGTTGTCTTTGATATTAAGCCAGAAACAGATGTTTATTGGTGCACCGCAGATGTGGGGTGGATTACCGGCCATAGCTACATCGTCTATGGGCCACTGATGAATGGTGCAACGCAGGTTATGTATGAAGGAACCCCCGATACTCCTCATAAGGGACGCATCTTTGAGTTAATTGAAAAATATGGCGTCACTATTTTGTATACCGCACCAACCCTGATTCGCACGTGGATGAAATGGGGCGATGAATTTCCAAACAAATTTAACTTAAAGTCATTGCGCTTACTTGGATCGGTTGGAGAGCCAATTAATCCAGAAGCTTGGATGTGGTACCGCGAAGTTATTGGTGGAAACCGTTGTCCAATTGTTGACACATGGTGGCAAACAGAAACTGGCGGAATAATGATTTCACCATTGCCTGGTGTCACTGCAACTAAGCCGGGTTCTGCAATGACAGCAATTCCTGGGATCAGCGCAGTTGTCGTTGATGACAACGGGAAGCCGGTTGCTAAAGGCCATGGTGGGTATTTAATTTTAGACAAACCTTGGCCGGGAATGCTTCGCGGTATCTGGGGAGAAGATGAACGGTATAAAGAAACATATTGGTCTAGGTTTGAAGGTATTTACTTTGCTGGAGATGGTGCAAAGTTAGATAAAGATGGTGCAATTTGGCTGCTTGGTCGCGTCGATGATGTCATGAATGTTTCAGGTCACCGTATCTCCACAACCGAAGTTGAATCAGCGTTAGTTTCACACGAAGCAGTTGCAGAAGCTGCCGTTGTCGGAGCAAATGATGCGATGACGGGGCAAGGAATTGTTGCCTTTGTTATTTTGCGTGGCGGTATTGCTCATGCACAGGGTGAAACTCTTATAACCGAACTTCGTAACCATGTTGCCAAGCAAATCGGTGCCATTGCAAAGCCGCGCCAGATCTTGGTGGTTGCAGAACTTCCAAAGACTAGAAGTGGCAAAATCATGCGGCGTTTGCTTAAAGATGTCGCTGAAAATCGCCAAGTAGGAGATGCGACAACTTTGGCTGATCCCAACGTTATGCGTTTGATTTCAGATGGTCTTAATGGCTCAAAGGATGAGGATTAGAGCTTCACACCTAGATATTTGTTTGTAAGTGTGATGAGCTCGTTTTCATCCAATACTGCCCCTATTTTCTTTCCTGCAATCGAGCCGTCTGCTGCAATAAACCATGTCACTGGAACGCCTAGTCCAAAGTATTCACGTGAGCGCCCATCGGGGTCATACAAATTTGGCCAAGTAATTCCACTGCTTTCTACAAATTCTTGGCCATCTTCAATACTACTTTCTTCAACGTCAACACCCACTAGGGAAACTTTGTCTTTAGCTTTTTCATAAAAGGATCTAAAGATCGGAATCTCTTCCTTGCATGGGCCACACCAAGATCCCCACACATTGAGAATCATTGGTCCTCTAAGCGTATTTAGTTGCGCGCCCATAGTCCCATCTAAGCAACGCAGTTCAATTCCACCATCAAGTATTCTTTGTTCTTGGGGTATCGCTGAGCAAGAGACGACTTCGCCTTGCACAAAGGAAGAAGATGGTGAACAAGCCGTTAGCAATAGAAGAGCAATCACTCCTAGAACCTTTTTCATCTAAAATCCTTATCTGTCTTTACCAACAGTAACGCTTTATCTTTATCCATCTCGCCAATTCCAACACTTGGACAAAGTTTTGCAACAGGGCACGCACCGCATGCTGGTTTGCGTGAATGGCAGATTCGTCGACCATGCCAAATCATTCTTTGTGAAAGATTTGTCCATTCAGGTTGTGGAATTAGTTGCTGGACAATCATCTCAACTTTTACGGGATCAGTTTCTTTAGTCCAACCAAATCGCCGAGACAAACGTCCGAAGTGTGTATCTACAGTGATGCCTGGGATATCAAATGCGTGTCCTAAAACAACATTGGCGGTCTTTCGCCCCACGCCTGGCAAAGTAATTAGTTCTTCCAAAGTTTGAGGAACTTCTCCCCCAAAATCTTCAAGTAATTTGATGTTCAACCCCTTTATGTTCCGGGCTTTAGCGTGATAGAAACCTGTGGAGTGAATCAGATCCTCAATTTCGAGCAGGGGTGCTTTTGCATAAGCTTTTGGATTTTTGTATCTCTTAAACAATGCTGGAGTAACAGTATTAACTCTCTTATCCGTGCACTGTGCGCTCAAGACAGTTGCGATTAACAATTCCAGTGGGTTAGTGAAATCGAGTTCACAGCGTATTTCTGGATAGGTCTTAGTCAGGATGCGGTAAACCGCCCTTGCCCCTTTGCGGGTTTCGCTATCGACGACCATGAGTAGTAAAGTACCCCTCGTGCCCATAGATCAAGAAGTTATTCGTAAGGCGCCGCTTTTTACTGCGCTAGACGATGCCGCTGCCACATCCCTGCTGTCAAATATGGTTTCTGTGAAGATTGCAAAAGGATCTGTTTTGTTTGCCGAAGGCGATGACGGCGATCACCTGTATGTAATTGCCGAAGGCAAGTTAAAGCTTGGAACTTCAAGCGGTGATGGTCGAGAAAACTTGCTGTCCATCCTTGGACCTGGCGAAATGTTCGGAGAATTAAGTCTTTTTGATCCAGGCCCACGCACGTCAACTGCAACTGCAGTTACTGATGCAAAGTTGTTAAGCCTCGGCCAGGAAAAATTACTTCCATGGCTTGCAGAAAATCCAATGGTCTCTTTACAACTTCTAGCCCGACTTGCACAGCGCCTACGCCGCACAAATGAAGCTGTCGGCGATCTAGTGTTCTCAGATGTTCCAGGACGAGTTGCAAAGGCACTCATTGATCTTGGTGAGCGTTTTGGAAAGCAAACAGATGATGGCTTATTTGTTCACCACGATCTAACTCAAGAAGAGTTAGCTCAACTAGTTGGTGCATCTCGCGAGACTGTAAACAAAGCACTTGCTGACTTTGCAGGACGCAACTGGTTAAAGCTAGATGGTCGCGCAGTACTAATAACAGATTTCGAACGTCTCTCAAAAAGAGGGAAGTAGTCTTTCTTCAATAAGGCACCGACATAAAGTGAGACTCTTAGCAAAGGGGAATCTACAATGATGGGTCGCAATTTGAAGAAGTTAGTAGCCACCATCTCCTTAATTTTTGTAACTTTATATCCTCTCTCCCCGGCGCATTCTTCTGATCCCTATGTCGATGGTCGTACAGATGCTATGTCTTTTTGGTTTGATCCTGACACATTGCCTGGGGAGACATTTCTTAAATATTTTGAGCGCAAGCAGTACAGCTACATTTATAAAGAGGCGACAATTCTAGAAAGTACCAACTCGACTTATTTCATGATCAATGGAATTAATGCAGACCCCAACTACCCAGACTTCTATGGAGGCGTACAACAGTTATACGATGGCAGAAGAGTTGCTATTTTCTCTGCATGGGACTTAGGAAAATCTAATTGTGAATATTTTTCATGCAAAGCTGAAGATGCAGAGGTCAAAAATCGAATAGCACTATTTGCAAAGGGAGAAAGAACAACTTCCCGACGGTCAGGTGGCGAGGGAACCTTTATGCAGTCCTTTATCTACGATTTAGATTGGAAGATTGGGCAGAAAATTTCATGGCTGGTTGGACTTGAGCCGGCTGGCACAGAATCACTTCTGTCAGTTGCGGTGAAGTTAGAGAATGAGCCCTGGGAGTTTTTTGCTTCATACACTCTCCCAACGAGGTTTAAGAATGGTTTAGCCGGTGGTTACGGTTTCATTGAAGACTACGGGTTAAATACACCCTTCATTCCTCGCATGATGTCATTAGGTCCGGCTATTGCAGAAACCCAAGATGGTAAGAAGGATGTCTTAACTAATCTGTATGTCGCATCAAGTAAGGAGAAAAATCGTCACAAGGTCACGGTATTGGGTTCGGCAGTTGTTGGGCAGGTTGGTAGTGAGCCTCAGCCAAATGCTCAGGCAGATTACAGATTGCGATTAGGTTTACCTGTATCAATGCCAGATTATTCTGAAGGCAAAGCTCTTATTGAAAATATTGTGAAAGGCAAGTCAACTCGATTTCAAGAAGAGTTGAAGAGGCTAGAGGAAGCCGCGGTAGCTAAGGCTGCTTTCGATGAAAATGCAAGATTGGAGGCCGAGGCAGAGGCAAAGATCATTGCTCTGCGCGAAGCAGAAGCAAAGGCAGCTGCAGAGTTAAAGGCCAAGCAAGATGTGGAAGCAAAGGCAGCTGCAACAAAGAAAATAACTATCACTTGTGTCAAGGGCAAAATAATAAAGAAGGTCAGTGGCGTAAAGCCAAGATGCCCTGCTGGCTACAAGAAGAAGTGACTAATTGACTGAGTATTAGTCAGTAATTTCGACTGTTAGTTCAATCTCCACTGGCGAGTTAAGTGGAAGTTCTGCAATTCCAACAGCGCTACGTGCATGCTTTGCACCATCGCCCCAAATTGCAATAAATAGTTCAGATGCGCCGTTGACTACGCCGGGATCTCCGATAAAGCCAGGAACTCCATTTACATAACCAACAACACGAACAATCTTTGTAATCTTGTTTACATCAGCAACAGTTTCAACAGCTGCCAGACAGTTGAGTGCGCAAATTTGTGCAAGCTCTTTTGCGCGCTCAGGCGTGATCTCGCCATCAACCTTTCCAACGCCAGCCATTTCTCCGCCAGCAAGTGGAAGTTGTCCTGCAGTGAAAACTAAATTACCTGTGCGAATTGCTGGAACATAAGCAGCAACTGGTTTTGCAGCAACTGGAAGTTCCAGTCCAAGTTCGGCTAATTTTGCGCGAACATCTACTGTATTCACGCAATTGCTCGCTTCATGTATGCAACAAGCTGCTCGCCCGTTCCTGGTGCTGGAATAACTTGTACAAGCTCCCAACCATCTGAACCCCACGTATCAAGGATCGCTTTCGTTGCATGTGAAAGAAGTGGCACTGTTGCGTATTCATACTTAATCATTTGTTCAGACTCTCTTTCACTAGTGATGAAACAAGTGCCCCATCAGCCTTTCCTGCAATCTTGCTTTTAATAGCGCCCATTATCTTGCCCATATCAGCAGGACCTGCAGCACCAGTAGCTGCGATGGCATCGGCAATAATCTGCTTAACCTCATCTGCAGTTAACTGTGCAGGCAAATACTTAGCAATTACTTCGCCTTCAGATTTTTCTAACGCAGCCTTTTGTGGGTGGCCAGCACCTTCAAATGCTTCGGCTGCTTCACGGCGCTTCTTCGCCTCACGCGAGAGAACAACAATTACTTCATCATCACTTAAGACACGTGCTTCTTTACCGGCAACCTCTTCATTAGTGATTGCAGTTAGAACCATGCGGATTGTGCTAGATGTGATTTCGTTACGACCGCGAATTGCCTCTGTTAAGTCGGCACGTAGAGTTTCTTTGATTGTCATTTTGTTAACTCTACCGCCAATAGTTCTGCGATCTGGGCAGTATTTAACGCAGCACCCTTACGTAGGTTGTCCCCACACAAGAACAAATCAAGTGATTTCTTATCATCTGGTGAACGGCGCACACGGCCTACCCATGTTGCATCTGTGCCAACGGCATCATTTGGGGTTGGAAACTTCTTATTTTCAGGATCATCAAGCAAGGTAACCCCTGCTGACTTTTCAAGAAGCTTTTGTGCTCCCTTTCTAGTTACTTCATTCTTAAATGTTGCATGCACCGCGAGTGAATGTGTTGTCAGAACTGGAACACGAACACATGTTGCAGAGACCTTTAAACGTGGCAATCCAAGAATCTTGCGAGATTCGTTACGAACCTTGAGCTCTTCGGATGTATAGCCATCTTCTTTAAGTGAACCCGCCCATGGCACAACGTTGAGTGCAAGAGGAGCCGGAAATGGTCCTGAATCCTTAACATGTTTGCGCACATCACCAGTTGCTTCACCTGCTGTCGTGCCAGCAATTGCAGAAATTTGTGCACGTAGTGCATCGATACCGGACTGGCCCGCGCCAGATGCTGCTTGATATGAAGCAACTACCAGTTCCTTCAATTCGTACTTCTTATTAAGTGCACCCATCGCAACAATCATAGAAAGAGTTGTGCAGTTTGGATTTGAGATAATTCCCTTGGGACGCTTCTTCACATCTTTTGGATTTACTTCTGGAACAACTAAAGGCACTTTTGGATCCATTCGAAATGCACCAGAGTTATCAACAACAATTGCACCGCGTGAAACAGCAATTGGTGCCCACTCTGCAGAAACCTCATCTGGCACATCAAACATGGCAACATCGATACCATCAAAAGCCTCTGGAGAAAGTGCAACGACAGTTAGCTCTTCTCCGCGGCACATCAATTTCTTGCCAGCACTGCGTGCAGAGGCGATCAGACGGATTTCGCCCCACACATCTTTGCGCTCAGAAAGAATTCCGAGCATTACGGTCCCGACTGCGCCGGTTGCTCCAACGACTGCAAGTGTTGGCTTCTTAGCGACTTTCTTAACTTTTTTACTCATCGCCCAGTTCCTCCGTATACAACAGCTTCACTTTGATCAGCATCTAATTCAAAGGCGGTGTGTGCTGCCTTTGCCCCACGTTCCAGATCTGTCTCGCGGCAAATAATCGAAATACGAATTTCAGAGGTTGAAATCATTTCGATATTAACGCCCGCATCAGATAAAGCACCGAAGAAGGTTGCAGTGACACCTGGATGTGAGCGCATTCCAGCGCCAACTAATGACAATTTACCGATTTGATCATCGTATTGAATTGAAGCAAAGCCAACTTCGCCTTGTAGCTTCTGTAAAATTGCTGTTGCTCCGGCACCTTCTGCCTTTGGCAGGGTAAATGAAATATCTGTAAGGCCCGTTGCAGCGGCAGAAACGTTCTGCACGATCATGTCGATGTTGATGTCGGCATCTGCAATCGCTTGGAAGATGCGCGCGGCAACACCAGTGCGGTCAGGTACACCGACGATCGTTATCTTTGCCTCAGATTTATCATGTGCGATTCCTGAGATGATTGCTTGCTCCATGCTGCCTCCTTCTGGATGATCTTTGACCACCCATGTTCCTTCATGTGTTGTAAAAGATGAACGTACGTGAATAGGTAAGTTGTAACGGCGTGCGTATTCAACGCAACGCAAGTGCAGAACCTTGGCTCCGCTTGCTGCGAGTTCTAGCATTTCATCATAAGTAACAGTTTTTAACTTACGTGCAGTTGGAACAACGCGTGGATCAGCGCTAAACACACCATCAACATCTGTGTAAATTTCGCAAACATCCGCGTCCAACGCTGCAGCTAATGCAACCGCAGTTGTGTCACTACCACCGCGACCCAACGTTGTTACATCCTTTGTGTCTTGCGAAATTCCTTGGAAGCCTGCAACGATCGCAATCGCGCCGCCATCTAGCGCTTCTTTAATTCGACCAGGTGTCACATCAATAATGCGAGCGCGACCATGTGCAGAAGTTGTAATCACGCCTGCTTGACTTCCTGTAAAGGAAAGAGCTTCGTGGCCTAAATTGTTAATTGCCATGGCAAGAAGTGCCATTGAAATTCGCTCGCCAGCTGTCAGCAACATATCTAGTTCGCGGCCCTGAGGAATCGGAGTGATTTGTTCTGCCAGATCAATCAATTCATCGGTGGTATCGCCCATGGCTGAAACCACAACAACGACCTGATTGCCATCTCGCTTTGCCGCCACGATTCGGTTGGCAACGCGCTTTAGCCCTGCGGCATCTGCCACAGATGAGCCGCCATATTTCTGAACAATTAGTCCCATGGCTCAATCATGAAGCACAGATTTGTTTGGGGCTACCCAATTTCCTGCATTTCTCAAATATTGAGACGATAAGTATCTCAATTAATGAGATTAAACATCCCTGCGGCCTTCAAAGGCGCGACCCAAGGTAACTTCATCGGCATATTCCAAATCTCCACCTACTGGCAATCCGCTGGCTAAACGCGAGACCTTTATATTCATCGGCTTAATAAGTCGGGATAGATAGGTAGCTGTTGCTTCGCCTTCAAGGTTTGGATCCGTTGCCAAGATAACTTCAACAATGCCGTCATCTTCTAAACGAATCATTAATTCACGGATTCGAAGTTGTTCTGGACCGATGCCATCTATGGGGCTGATCGCACCACCTAGCACATGGTATTTACCGCGAAATTCTCGAGTACGTTCAATTGCAATTACATCTTTACTCTCTTCAACAACACAAATGGTGGTGTTATCACGGCGAGGATCACGGCAGATCCTGCACTCATCTTCTTCAGATACGTTTCCACACACAGTACAAAACTTCACTCGCTCTTTAACTACGCGGATTGAATCAACCAGTGCTGATGCTACTTCAGCATCTGATTGCAAAATATGAAAAGCAATTCGCTGGGCACTCTTTGGACCAATGCCAGGCAGGCGACCTAGCGCATCAATTAAATCCTGGATAGCACCTTCATACATTCCTGACATCTATTACTTACCCTCAACAATTTTTGCGCCAAGCTCTTTGGCCAAAAGCGCTGCGCCTGACAAAAGCACAGCATCACTTGGTGCTTCTGAAGTTCTTGTCTCACGGGCTGCCGGAGTATTGGTGTCAATCGAAGGATCAACAACAACTGCAATCTTTCGATCTAACCCAACAACATCAATAAATGCATTACGCAAAATCACATCGGATTCAGAGCGTTCAAAGCTTTCCTTTGCACCAGAATTAACAATACCTATTGTGATTGCATTTTCATCAACACTAAGTACCTGCGCACTTGCTGAAAGCAGTGACCAAGTCAGCCTGCGACGCTTCTTCACATCTTCAATAACATCTGGCCAGGCTCTGCGCAATGCTGCGATGTCAAAGTTGCCTGGAACGTGCGCTTTTGGTGCAACAACGGGTGCTGCTTCTGTTTCTTGAGCAACAGGCTTTTCTTCCTTCGCTTTAGGGACAGAAGTTTCCTTGATCTGTGGTTCTGCGCTTTTTGTTTCGGTAGCACGAGCGGTTGTAAGAGGAGCAATGTTTTCTGCGCGCTCTAATCGCTCAATGCGAGAGAGCATCCCTGCCTCAGAGTTATCGCCAATTGGCAACAAAATACGCCCGCAGATGAGCTCCAAGATCAAGCGAGGTGCTGTTGCCCCACGCATTTGGGTCAAGCCCTCTGCTGCAATATCTGCAGCTCTTGAGAGGTTTGCTGTGCCAATTCTGTTTGCCTGATTGCGCATGCGTTCCATCTGATCATCTGGCATATCTCGCAAGATTGAATTAGCTGATGAATCTTTAAGTGCATCAACAATCATTAAATCGCGAATGCGTTCCAATAAGTCACTTGCAAATCTTCGTGGGTCATGTCCTGATTCAATTACACGATCAATTGTCTTAAACAGCGTTGCACCATCATGGGCAGCAATGGCATCGATTGCATCGTCTAGTAGCGCACCATCTGTGAATCCAAGTAATTGAATTGCGATCTCATAGCTAACGCCATCTTTTCCGGCACCAGCTAACAGCTGACCCAGCACAGAAAGTGCATCACGCACAGATCCACCAGATGCGCGCACAACAAGTGGAATAACACCCTTATCAACCTTTACGCCTTCAGAGTTACACACCTTTTCTAAGTGTGCAGCCAAGGTTCCTGGCGGAACTAAGCGGAATGGGTAGTGGTGTGTGCGAGAACGAATAGTTGCAATTAACTTATCTGGTTCTGTTGTAGCAAAGATAAAAATTACATGTGCTGGCGGTTCTTCAACAACTTTTAATAATGCATTTGCTGCACCTGGTCCGAGCTGATGTGCCTCATCAATAATATAAATCTTGTAACGACTTTGTACTGGTGCAAAGAATGCTTTGTCACGAAGATCGCGTGCATCATCTACTAATCCGTGGGTCGCCGCATCTAATTCAATAACATCTAATGAACCTGGACCGTTCGCAACTAAATCCTTACATGATTGGCACTCACCACATGGATTTGGCGTTGGACCTTTTTCACAGTTAAGCGAGCGCGCCATGATTCGTGCGCTAGAAGTTTTTCCGCAACCTCGTGGACCACTAAATAAATATGCGTGGTGTGTGCGCCCTGATTCCAAAGCATTTGAAAGGGGAACAGTTACATGTTCTTGTCCGATGACATCTGCAAAAACAGAGGGACGATATTTACGATACAAAGCTAATGACATCGCCGTGCTCCTCTACTGTTCGTCGCCTTGCCCAATTAAATAGGACCCCTCGCACACCCGCCAGAGCGGACCTACCCTTGCTGCATTCCTGCCCTGGGGGAGTTCAGTACGGATAACGCCGTACGAGGGATCTGGCGTAATCATAGTTACAGCCACCGATAGAGTTCACCTCCTCGGGAGGATTCGCATAGCGGCCGAGTGCGCACGCTTGGAAAGCGTGTATAGGGCAACCTATCGAGGGTTCAAATCCCTCATCCTCCGCCAGAACGTGGGTAAT
>JBIJAA010000030.1:0-11104 GCA_044346015.1 Candidatus Planktophila sp.
TTTATTCAGGCCTACACACTGGGCAGAATTGTTGATGACATTACAACTACCCATATGAATGATGCGGATTGGGAGAAGTTGATTGGCCGGATTGCCCGTGAGGTGCTGGGGTAACCAAGAGCCATGTTGGGTCGGATTTAGACTAAAAGTACAATGCCTTATACAATTAGTACATAAATTAGCCCACACTTGAGTCTTTTCGAACCCTCGCGAGATCAAGGAAGTGCTCGGAGACTCAAAGGAATACACATGTTAAGAAAAATTACATCAATTCTAACTGCCGCCGTTTTGGCAACAGGAATTTCAATTGCGACTGCTGCGCCGTCATCGGCAATCACTATTTCAGATGGCAGCACAGTTACATTGGTAAGCATGGCCGCCGCGATGACTAGTTGCCCCAGCAACCTTACGACAATTTCGGCTGCGACTCGCGTGCGGAATTGGACCTCTGGCGATAACATCGATTTTTCATTTGTCGGTGCTGCAAGTTTTGTTTGGGGCTCAACTCACGATGCTGCCTTCACACAGGCTCTAATTAATGCTTCAGGTACACGAGGGACCTTCACGCCAGTAACTGGCACGACTTACACTTTCTATCGTTTACGAGAAGGAACTACAAGCGCTAACTATTTCTGTCGTCCTGGCGAAGTTAATTTACTGGTTAATGGAACTGATGCAATAACAGGATGGGTAGTTAGCCCAACCACTTTCTTTACCTCGGGTGGAAGTGTTGGATCTTCAGATTCTGCAGCACAAGCCGCTGCCATTGAAGCAGAACGTGTTCGTCAGGCAGCAATTGCTGCTGCAAAGGTTGTATTGCAAGGCCTACTAAAGGGTGACAAGCCAGGAACAATGGCTCAGTACAAAGAAGCAGATTTTACTGTTTCATCTGAGGCAGCTCTAGCACGCGTTAATGCTGCACTATTGAAGTTGCCAGCTGATCTGCGTGTGAAGAATGAAGAGATTGCTAAGGTAGTAAAGATTGAAAACTTGGTAGATCAGATTTCAACTACCGCTACGCAAAAGCAGGTAACTGTCACACAGCTGATTGCAACTGGTTTCCTTGCCAAAGAAAACAACAATAAGTCGATCTTGACTTATTTGCTTAAGAACCGTGATGCATCTTCATTGGGATCTAAGGAAAACATCGCAGCAGTAATTGCAGAAGAAACTGAAGCGATTAAGGCACGTGCAGCTCGTCTAGCTGCCATTAAGGCAAAGATCGCAGCACGCAATAAGTAAGTTCTAAAGCAAAGGGCAGGTTGGGCGGATATGCCTGGCCTGCCTTTTGCTTTCTCGAAGGAATAGTTACTCACAAATCATCTTTTAATTATGGGGTACACAAATAGTCTCGTAAGTGTTAAACTTTTGACATGGCTGCAAAAGTGAAGCGAAAATACATTGTTGGTCCAGATGTGGATCTAGATTCAGAAGTTGTTTTCTTGTCAGATGGAACTCGCTTAACAAATAAGTTAGCTGCCAAGATGGCACGGGATGCGATCAAGCAGGTGCGCGGCAGACCGTCATTAACGGCCGTAGCCATTGAATCCCCACAGTTAAAGGTGCGGGTGCCAGTCAAGCTAAAAAAAGCAATTGAAAAAGAGGCCAAGCGCCGTGGTGAGACAACATCGACGATTGTGCGAGAAGTCCTTCAGGAGCGCTTTCTACAGAACCGGTGATGTGCTCATTTTCAATACTCTGCGCCCACTTTGCGGGCGTTCTCAGAAATACTTCAGTTTACTAGGCTTTTATTCAGGTGTTGATCTTCTCGAGGGGGATTCACGCACTACACGGTAAGAAGTGAGGGTATGAGATGAAGCGGGCGCTGCTAATAGCAGGAGGCACTGTGGGGGGCCTTGGGGCTGTGTTGGCGATTACGCCACCTCAGCTATCGACCACTAGCTCAATAAACATCGCTGGTGGTTCTGTAATTGGCACGACCGGGACAGGTTCTTCAGCGTCTGCTTCATCATCATCCTCAACTTCACCATCTTCGACTGCAACAAAGAGTGCAAAGCCTGTGGCAACAAAGAAGGCAACAGCGGGTGCAACAACTCAGCCAGCTGCTTCACAGAGTGCAACTGCCACTGCATCTCCTGCGGCAACACAGACAACAGCACCTGTCACATCAACTGTGAAAGATGGAACCTTTACGGGTCCATCAGTAAATGTTAACTACGGAAATGTGCAGGTAATGATCACCGTTTCCAATGGCAAGATCACAGATGCAGTGGCGGTGAAAGCACCTAAGGGTAAAAACGATAGATACACAAATATGGCTGTGCCAATTTTAAAGCAGCAAACATTGCAAGCACAGAGTGCAAATATTCAGGGAGCATCTGGTGCTTCATATACAAGCTATGGCTGGTTTAAGTCATTGCAGGGAGCAATGGCTGAGGCTGGTTTGTAAGCCGATAGGGTTGAGTGCATGAATCAACTGCGTCAACAGTTTCCTGTGTGGGGAACAATTGTGGATGTGGATTGTTATTCGCAGTTTGTCAGCGATGCAGATTTAAATGAGGCAATGAATCAAATAACTGATTTTTGCGAAGCAGTAGATCAAGATTTTTCAAGCTACAAAGAGGGCTCCTGGGTTTCGCGGCTGCGCCGCGGAGATGTTGCGATTGAGAATTGCCCCGATGATGTTATTGAGGTGTGGGATTTATGCGCACAAGCAAAGTGGTTAAGTGATGGAGCATTTGATCCCTGGGCAGTTGCTGGCGGCTTTGATCCATCTGGGTTGGTAAAGGGCTGGGCTGCAGATAAGTGCGCAGATATGTTGGTAGCAGCTGGTGTGCCGCATGTGCAGGTCAATGCTGCTGGGGATTTGGCGTTGCGTGGTGGATGGTTTGATTCAGCCAGTGAAGAGATAAAGCCATGGTCGATTGGTGTTGTGAATCCAACTAATAATTTAGAGGTCGTGAAGGTCTATGAAATTACAGATGGTGCGATTGCTACATCTGGAACATATGAACGAGGGGCTCACATCCACGATCCACAGACCGGGATGATTGCAATCGGTGCGCTCTCTGCAACTGTTGTTGGACCGTTGGGTTGGCTCTGTGATGCCATGGCAACTGCGGTAATAGTGGGGGGAGCTGATTCTGCCAAGTGGTTCGGTCAGCCTGAATTGCAGGGGTATCAGGTGTTTGGGGTAAATCGACATGAAGAAAGTGCGTGGGAGATTTAGGATGCTCAGTATGCGCAAGCGGTTTTCTATATTTGTAGCGATTGTCTTTGCCTTCGCGTCACTTGGGTTGGCACCTGCATACGCCGTTGATGAGCGAGTAATAGATGTTGTTGCAGTTACCTGGAATGGTGCGGCAACTGCGCTGAGTAATCCAAAAACTATTGCTGGGGTAATCGATACGGAAGTAAATGCAGACTGGAAAAAGTTTACGACTATGGTCGGTGCGACGACAGATCGCACAATTTCATTTAAAACTGGCAAGGTTTTAGAAACTCCAATCACGCTCCCGTCAAAAATGGCTTGCACAGGAAGTGCAGCCTCTGAGTTCATGACCTCAATTCGATCAGAGGCATATAGACGTTTAGGTATTGCTAACTCTTTCAACCGTTATTTAGTTGTGTATTCACCTAAGGCTGGATGTGTGTGGTCAGGTCGTGCGGGGCTAGGTGGCCCAAGAAGTGTCAGTGGCACATTGGTCTTGCACGATAGTGATTCATCCTTTGTTATTGCCCATGAACTTGGACATACCTTTGGTTTAGGACACTCAAACTTTTTGCGCTGTGATAACGGAGCTAAAGATGGTGCCTGGTCAGAGACATGTAAGGCTGTGGAGTACGGCGGCACTATCGATGTGATGGGAAATCTTGATACAACATCACCGTTGAGTACCTATCACCAATGGCGCATGGGATATATGGAAGATTCACAAATCAAACAGGTCTGGCAATCTGAAGTTGTCACGCTATCCCCCAGTGATTTTGCCAATGGAGTTAAAGCAATTTTTATTCGTGACGGAAAAGCTGGCTACTGGATTGAATATCGCAGAAAGACAGATGGCGTTGCATATAAGCCAGGTCTTGCGATCTATCGCTTAGATCCACCACCTGTTTCAGCCATTGTTTCGCCCAACCCGCAAGATTCAACAGCTGAAGAGTTTGGCGCAGAACTTGGCACAGATGTGTGGATGCTTAATCTAGATAATTACAAATACTTAACTGCAAGCGCAGTTTCTGGATCAATGACCGGAACCACTGCCACGACCTACTCTGGCAATGTTTCCTTTAGCGCTGTTGCCTCTGAAACCGGCGCAGTTGTGACAGTTACGAAAAAGGTAGATACGACGCCTCCACCGACACCTGTTTTGGTACCAGTTGCCCAATGGCAATCACCCAACATGGTGATCGTTAAAGAGGGTAATGAAGATGCCGACACTGCAATCGTTGGATTTGAAGCTCAAATAGATGGCATCGTAAAGACACTGAAGGCATCTGATGTTGATGGTTGGGTGCCAACATATTTAAGTCTTTTTGTTCCACCAAAGACCGTCTATCTGCGGGATCTATCTGAAGGTAGTTACACCTTTTCAATTCGAGCCATTGATATGCAAGGCAATAAGAGCGAGTGGTCAAAGCCAGAGCAAGTAATTATTGATCGCGCCTACCCAGTTGTGACAAATAACTTTGTGCTCACTGGCGCTACTGCCAACGAATTAACTGTGGGCTGGAAAGGTGCAACAGATGCCGGAGCTGGAATTTGTCAGGTTAATGTCGTTGACGAAGAAGGCCTCATAGTTCAAAGCTCATCTGTTAAAAATGCACCCACCTTCACATTAAAAACTGGTGTTGCACTGGCCGGTACTGCTCAGGTCTTTGACTGTGTTGGTAACGGACAAAGTGGGGATTTAAGTATCACTAATACATTTATTGGCGCAGCAAAATCTTCTCGCACTGGCAAGTGGGTTGCAGCGCCAGCTTCATTTGGAACCGGGGCGTTAAAGTGCGTGGGTAAGTGCACCGCTTCAATTACTACATCAGGAAAATTTGATGTGGTGCTTGGTGCAGGTTCTGCAACTGTTGCAGTTGGTGGAAAAACAGTTAAATCAATTACTACTAGCGGATCTTTTGATGTGGGTTCAGCCAAGAAAGTTGTTCGACTATCTGGCAGTAACTTTGTTTTAGTTGGCTTGGCATCTGTTACGACCACTCTTGGCTACTTACGAGAGATCGCTAGCCCGCCTGCAGTAATTGATATATCGCTATCGAATGAAAAGCAGGCAAAGCTTGCGAAATTAGGTTTTCGAGCAACAGATTTCACTCAAGAATGGAGTGTGTTGCCTATGGCTGGTGGAACAACTCTGGTTGATCCATCTCTAGATCTGTGTAATGGAAAGTTTGACTCTGAGCGGGATCGCACAGAGCGCAGGCAAGTTCTTGCCTCTAAAGAAGGCTCACCTTTCTCATTCTTATCAACAGAGGTTGTTAAGTACTCATCTGTTGCAGCAGCTACGGCAGCCCAGAAAGAGTTAGTAAAAGTCATGGCACAGTGCCAGATCGATAAGGGATATAAAGACACAACCGGAACTCTTGTTCCTTATGATTTCAAGGTGCTAAAAAACATCCCAACCGGTGTTGTTGCAGAAGGCAACCGAGTCTTTGTGCACGCAATCATTGACTCAGGCGAGCAAGCCAGATCGTTACTGGGCTTCTATCAATTTAGTGGCGACACCTTTTCGGGCTTGTACGTTCTGAAATCAGAAGAATTTACTGATGCGCAGGTGGCTAAGTGGCTCAATGTTGCAGTGACGATGGCTAAGCGTTTACAACAAAAGTAAATTCGACTAATTCTTTTTAGTACCGCGATAGAAGTTTTCATGCTGACCTATTGAATGCCATGTAACTATCTTTTTTGTTGGGTTGAATGTGTAGCCGAGTAACCACTCAGATTTTCCAATCCTAAATTTGTAAACAAAGAGGCTGGAAAGGTCACCAATTTTTTCCGTACCAATCTCTGGTTTTTTGATGATGGCATCCATCGCTTCATGGATTGAATCCAGCTCGCGCCTAAAAAGTTTTTTGTATGTTCTAGAAAAGCGCGGCGTTTGGTTTTCTTGATACGCCAATTAAATCTCGCGACGCTTGAATGATTTTTTGTCTTTCTCGGATGTTTCAAGTGAAGCCAGAGAGTCAATAACAAAGGTGACGGGTAGATCAGGGTTATCGATGCACGCTCTGCCCACTTGAGCCCAAAACTCTATTTGTCCGGCAATTGTGCGATGTTCAACCGCTGCCTCTTTTTTAGCGCGGTTGTAAAGATCAGGTTCGATTCGTACTGGCATGCTCATAACGGTAGTTTACTACATTTGTAGTAAAAGTAGGACATGGAGTTACTGTGGAGAATCAATATGTGCCTGGTCAGACTTGGCGTGCCGATCTTTAAATTAGAGTGATATTCAAGGATGCTTTTCCCATGAAACATGCGGGGAAATACAGCATTGGGCTCTGTGCTGCCTTGTTGTTTTTAAGTGTTTCACCTTTGGCTTCAGCTTCAGTCAAAAGCGGCCAGGCCTGCAGCAAAGTTGGTGCAACCGCCGTGAGCAAAGGATTCAAATACACCTGCATAAAGTCAGGTAAAAAACTTATCTGGAATAAGGGAGTAAAGATTGTTCCGGTTGTGAAACCAACTCCAACCCCAACTCCAACCCCAACTCCAACCCCGACTCCAACACCAACTCCAACACCAACTCCAACACCAACTCCAACACCAACGAAGTGGGATGAATCTTCAGCACTAGATGGACTACTCGCGCAATTTTCTAACCGTGTGAGTCAATCTGCTAATAATCAACCTGAAATGATTTTTGAGTTTGGCAAGGACACTGATCCTGAATATAAGGAATTGATCACCATTGGCATAAATGCAGGGGCAAAGTTTTGGTCAACAGATATAAAGAGTTCGCTGAAGTTTCCAGTGATTTACTCTGGAACTGATGATAAAGATTGGTTCCTAAGCAGAATAGCTTTTTATGGTCACTCATCTCCGATGTATTTGGCAGAGGTAGACCGAAGAATTGGCATGGAAGGCAATCAAGTAATGCTGGCCGGGCTTTCCTATGTCCAAGGAACTTATTTGATGCAGTATTTAAGAGGTAATGGTCGAACAAAACTCTATCCGCTCGATTATTCAACAGCTTCTCACGAGTATTCGCATGCGGCACAAATTTATTTCCTCAAGGGAAATATCAATACCTTTCCATGTTGGGCGATGGAAGGTGGCGCAAATGTATATGCCAATATCATTGTGGGTTTGTTCATTAAAAACACTAAGGCAGATGAATACTTGATCAGAAATGGTTCGGTAAGAATGTCCTTGGAGAGTCAACAAAATGATCTTTGGACGGCCACCAATGATCAGCTCTACGAGATGATTAAATCAATTGAGCCACAGAATGCACCTCAGTGCGGCTTCCCCGGAAAGCTCGGATATTCACTTGGAATGTTGATCTATGAACAGCTGCTTGGAAAGTATGGGCAGGCTAAGGCAATTGAGTGGATGGAAAGCTCACCTTCAAAGGGATGGCAAAACGCATTTGAATCAGTCTATGGAATCAAGATCGATGACTGGTACAAAAATGAAGCGATTCCCTATGTTAAGGATGAGATAGTGAAAATAAAGAAGCAGTGGCCAAGTAATTAAGCACTGATGGTGTTAAGCCTTAAAACCTCATCGTGAGTCAATTCAACAACCTGGATGATTTCTTCTAATTGAGGCACTGTCCGAGCAGATGCAATAGGGGCACTCACACTTGGTTGAGCGCGAAGCCAACCAAGTGCAATTGCTGCTAGAGGAGCGTTATGTGCTTGTGCAATCTCATCCATGGCAGATAACACTGCGTAATTTTTATCGGTTGTATATACAAGAGCTGCTGGGCGCATTGAATCAACTTCAGTTACTCCTGGGCGATACTTTCCAGTTAAGAATCCACGGGCGATTCCATAAAATGGAATGTTAGAGATTCCAAGATCAGCCACCGTTTGAGCCATTTCAGCCTCATAGGTTGTGCGATCTACCAAGTTATAGAGATCTTGGACTGCGATATATGAGGGCAAGTTGTTATCTTCACTGAACTTAATTGATTCACGGACTCGTGCTGGTGTGAAGTTAGAGGCTGCGATGTATCGGACCTTGCCTTCAGCGATCAGTTGGGCATATGCGCCAAGGGTTTCTTCCAGTGAGACTGTTTCATCATCTGAGTGGCTGTAATAGAGATCTATGTAATCGGTTTGTAAACGATCTAGGGATTCTTCACAGGCTGCCACAATGTTTTTAGCTGATAACCCTGGTCTGCGATCCATCTTTGAAACCTTGGTTGCGATCACCATATCTGCGCGGTTGCCGCGGGACTTCATCCAGGAACCAATAACTGATTCTGATTCGCCGCCAACATGTCCTTCAATCCACTGGTTATACATATCTGCAGTATCAATAAAGTTGCCACCGTGGCTGCGATAGGCATCCATCACTAGGTGGGACTCGGCCTCGGGGGCAGCGCCACCAAAGATATTGCTGCCTAGGCAGAGTGGGTGAACTACTAGGTCGGATTCTGGAATAGTGATCATGGTGGCAGATTAAGGCACAATTGAGCACATGACCACTGGAGCAGGTGAATTTCTATGAGCATCTGGGTGTGTGGTGAGGTTTTAATAGATATTTTGCCAACTGGCTCAGTTGTTGGCGGTGGTCCTGCAAATACTGCAAAGGCACTTGCGCGTTTGGGTCATGAAGTCGATTTCATTGATGGGATTTCAACAGATGCGCATGGTGTGAGCGCTCGCAAAGAGTTAGAGCGAGATGGTGTTGGGCTCTCACTCTCATTAAGCAGTGACAAACCAAGCTGCACCGCCACAGTTACTTTGGATTCGCAAGGCTCTGCCAGTTATGAATTTCTGATTGATGGCACCGCCACCTTTGATTTCGCACATTCCTGGTTGCCAGACCCAGAAAGATTAAAGCCATCGGTATTACACATCGGGACGCTTGTGACAATCGTGGAACCAGCATCAACTATTTTGTATGAATGGGCGCTAAAGACAGCAGAGTTTGCACCCATCGTCTTTGATCCCAATGTGCGCTCATCTGTTGTGGGAGATAGAGATAAATACCGTGCAGCAGTTGAAAAATGGGCGGGAATTTCAAGTGTTGTGAAGCTTTCAGATGATGACATCTCTTGGCTATATCCAGATCAATCGATGGATGAAGTGGCAAAGGGTTGGATTGCAAACGGTGTCTCACTGGTTGTTGTCACACGTGGTGCCCAAGGAATCATTGGCTATACCGAGCATGGATTTGAAGAGGTAGAAGGGGCCAAAGTAAGCGTTATAGACACAGTTGGGGCCGGTGACACTGTGGGTGCCATTCTTGTTGAAGGCATTGTTAAGCACTCAGTTAATGGCCTAGAAGGACAAGTCCTAAACGCCGTCCTACATCGCGCAGCCATTGCTGCAGGAATTACCGTTTCACGTGCTGGCGCTCAGCCTCCACGATTGCACGAATTAGTAGAAGCATTGGATGCATAATGCAATTTATTGATGATGCTGAATTTCAAATAGCAATTGATGATGACAATGGCGCTCGCATTACCTCACTTAAGTGGCGGGAGAATGAGTTTGCTGTTCCCTTTAGAGGACAGGTTCATTCATCGGGTTGGTATGCGATGGCGCCATGGGCCGGACGCATCAAAGAAGGTCTAATTACAAATAGCGCGGGCCAACAAATTCAACTGCCAGCAACAATTGATCCACCACATGCGCTGCATGGCTTTGGACTTATATCTTCCTGGCAAGAAATTGGTCCAGGTCGCTCACTTTTGCATCTGCCATCACCATATGGAAATGCAACGGTTGAACAAAGAATTGAAGTGCTAGATGATGCAATTCGCTGGTCACTGGAGTATGACGATAATGGTTGTGATCTGCCGGCCTGGCTTGGTTTTCATCCTTGGTTTGCACGGGATCTAGAACGCGGTGGAAGCGCAGAGATTGAGTTTGAAGCAACAGAGATGTTGGTTCGCGGAAGCGATGGAATCCCAACGGGAGAGCGTTGCAAACCAACGCCACCACCTTGGGATGATGCATTTACCGGCATTAAAGGCACCCCGGCTGTCGTTTGGGAAGATGTGGCACGGATATCTATTGAATGCGATGCCCCTTGGTGGGTTGTTTACTCTGAAGACTCTGATGGAGTTTGTCTGGAACCACAGACGGCGCCCCCTGATGCGCAGAACTTAGGAATCACCGGCGAGAACTACATCGAAGCGCTCTTTGTATTTGAATCACTTGAATAGGATCTGCCCATGATTAATCGCGACCGTTTAGCTGCTCTTCGAAAAATTGAAGATGAACGCTTTTTAGCACTGCATCCAAAATCTGGTGAACACTTCAAAAAAGGCCAAGTGAATATGCCTGGCGGAGTTCCCATGTCATGGATGGCTAAGTGGCCAGGGGCCTATCCAATCTTTATTGACCAAGCAAAGGGTGCGCGCTTTAGTGATGTTGATGGCAATACCTATATTGATTTTTGTTTAGGTGACACAGGGTCCATGACAGGGCATTCACCAGATGCAACAGTTGCGGCCATCAGAGAGCAAGTTGGTAAGGGAATTACTGCGATGTTGCCGACACAAGATGCCGCAATTGTTTCTGCCGAATTAGCCCGCCGCTTTGGATTACCACTCTGGCAGTTCACGGTCTCTGCCACAGATGCCAACCGTCACGTGATTCGCTATAGCCGCATGATTACAGGGCGCTCAAAGATTGTTGTGATTGATCGTTGCTATCACGGCTCAGTCGATGAAACCTTTGCAACCCTAGATGAGAGCGGAAAAACAGTAGCCCGCGAAGGAAATATCGGTGCTCCTGTAGCCCTGGATCAGACCACACGGGTAGTTGAATTCAATGATATTGCTGGCATGGAGAAGGCATTAGCCCACGGTGATGTTGCAGCGATTTTGATGGAGCCTGCGATGACAAATGTGGGAATCGTTTTGCCACAAGCAGGTTACTTAGATGCTGTTGCCGAATTAGCAAAGAAATACGGCACGATTTTGATTATCGATGAAACCCACACAATCTCTGTGGG
>JBIJAA010000031.1:0-11078 GCA_044346015.1 Candidatus Planktophila sp.
GAAATTCAAAGTGCAGGCTACCGGTGCGATCTCCGGTAAAGCCATGTCCAGTTCTGTCATATCCAAAAACATGAAAATCATCTTCGAGCGCAGGTACTAGTAAATAATCCCAACTAGAAGTTTTGCTCAAGCCACCATGAAGTAAAACAACAGCTTCGCCATCGTTTCCCCATTCGTAACAATAAAGATCGTGACCATCGACCTTTAGATACTCTGGCATTACTGCGAATCCATGATGTGACGGTTGCCGCGATCAAATGTTAAATAGTTATAGGTCCAGTCAGCCATAGTGCCGATCTTATTGCGCCCACCTAATAGATAAAACAGGTGAAGCCACAACCAGGCATACCAAGCAAGAACTCCAGTCATTCGAAGGTTTTTTACTTCAACGATTGCTTTATGGCGACCGATTGTTGCCATAGAACCCTTATCTAGATACTTAAATGGTTTGAGATCTTGACCAGCTGCAATTCTCTTGATTTGTTGAGCAACGTGTCGACCTTGCTGCAGTGCGACAGGTGCCACCATAGGCAACATACGCCCGTTTTCTCCAACGAAACCCGCAATATCACCGATAGCAAAGATGTGCGGATAGTGCTTAACCTGCAATGTATTTGCAACATCAATGCGGGTATTGATTAATGGCAAATTCAACTTCGCACCCGTTGGTTCACCTTTAACGCCTGCAGCCCAAATTGTTACCTCTGATGGAATCTGACTTCCATTGCTAATTTCAATCATGCGAGACTTGATCTCTTTTACGGCTGTATTCAAATGCACATTCACGCCAAGTTTTTCTAGATCTGTTTTTCCACGAGCAGATAGCTTTTCAGAAAACATTGGCAGGATTCGGGGTCCTGCTTCGATTAAATTAATTTTGATGTGCGCAGCTGCATGCTTTTGGTCATTCTTTAGTGGTCCCCGTACTAACTCTGCGAAAGCGCCAGCCATTTCGACTCCGGTAGGTCCGCCGCCAACAACAGAAATTGAGAAAATAGTTTCATCTTCAAAACGGCACAAATCTTCAAAACGCCGCAAGACTTCTGCGCGAATGGTCAACGCTTCATGAACACTCTTCATACCCAGCGCATGTTCATTGACACCTGGTACTCCAAAGTCAGCTGTTGCCGAACCAAGTGCAACAACAAGATAATCGAACTCCAAAACTTCACTACTATCTAATTTCACACTCTTATTTTTGTGATCAACAGATATTGGAGTGCCCATTCGAAATTGAACTCCGGTTTTTCGCAGTGCGCCTCGAACTGGATGGGCAACATGGTCGGCAGCTAGCCCAGCCGTTGATACCTGATACAAAAGAGGTAGAAAAGTTTGAAAGTTATGGCGATCAACCACTGTCACATCGGCAAACCCAGCCATCTTGCGGGCTGCTGTTAGTCCGCCAAAACCGGCACCCAAGATCACTACCCGAGGTTTTTGGAGTGTCTTTTGCATGGGTTAAGTCTAGGCTTGCCAGCATGAACACGCACATTGGGAATCGCACATACCTCGTTACAGGGGCATCTGGATATGTGGGCGGTCGGTTAGTCCGTGCATTAATTGAAGATAAAGAAAATGTTCGAATTTTGGTGCGCGATAAGAACAAAATCATGGGTCAGTCATGGGCAACTCAGGTCGACATCTGCGAAGGTAGCGCAGAAAACTTTAGTGATTTGCAAATGGCGCTAGAAGGAATTCATACAGCCTTTTACTTATTGCACTCAATTAACCTAGGTCCACACTTTGATGAGATTGAAAGCGAAATGGCCCGCAACTTTGCCAAGGCTGCTGAGCAAGCCGGTGTCTCTCAAATAATTTACTTGGGTGGAATTGCAAATGATGTGAATATTAGTAAGCACCTTGCATCGCGTGCGATGACAGGGAGCTCGCTTGCGACCACATCCGTCGCGGTCCTTGAACTACGGGCAGGAATCATTATTGGATCAGGCTCTGCCAGCTTTGAAATGCTACGCCACTTAACACATCGACTTCCAATTATGACTACGCCTAAATGGGTGATGAACAAAACTCACCCAATCGCAATCCGAGATGTTTTGTATTACTTAAAAGGCGCAGCACATCTAGAAAAGCCAGTAAACAAAGTTTTTGATATTGGTGGACCCGAAGTGTTGTCCTATGCAGACATGATGCAAAAGTTTGCAAAATTATCAGGCTTAAAAAAGCGTTGGATCATCAGAGTTCCCGTTCTAACACCTGGGCTATCTAGTTTGTGGATTGGTTTAGTAACGCCAGTTCCGACAGCTTTAGCCCGGCCTCTAGTTGGATCGCTCATTAGTGAAGTTGTTGCAGATCCTGCCAAATCAATCGACGGACTAATTCCAAAACCTTCTGAAGGCTTGATTGATGTTGAAACTGCGATTGCACTGGCGCTATCAAAGATCACGACTCATAACGTGGAAACACGTTGGTCTGATGCGACGATGCCAACTGCTCCATGGCAAAAGGCACAAGGAGACCCAGATTGGGCTGGTGAAATGGTTTTGCGCGATCGTCGGGAAAAAATCACCGATGTCCCTGCCGAAAATGTCTGGCGACAAGTTGAACGCATTGGCGGAGACAATGGATGGTTTGGTTCAGATTTCTTGTGGTGGGCCCGCGGAGTTTTAGATCGCTTCTTAGTCGGTGGCGTCGGTTTGCGTCGTGGTCGTCGTGATCCAGATTTCTTGCGCGTCGGTGAGAGTTTAGATTTTTGGCGGGTAGAAGAATTAGAACCAGGTCGCAGATTAAAGTTATATGCCGAAATGGTTTTGCCTGGCAAGGCATGGCTGGAATTTACAGTCACACGCGAATACGGAAAGACCAAGATTGTGCAAGAGGCAACATTTATTCCTCGAGGTTTAGGTGGCCAGTTGTATTGGTATGCAATCTCCCCGCTGCACCTATTTGTTTTTCCAACCATGATCAGAAATATTGTGAAAAAGGCAAAAATTAATGCATGAGTTCACCCCTGCGGTAGAAGAACTTGCCGCAGAGATTTTGAAGTACAGTCTTGAACGTTTGAAAGATGATCCACCTCTTGACGGTCCTCGCTCTGCCGAAGATTTGTTTAAGGAAGTAGGCAACACAATTACCGCCAAAGGACTAGGTGGACATGAAGCGCTTGAAGTTTTTACAAATGTTTTAGCTAAAGCTTGTATTTCTACGGATCACCCACGCAACCTTGCATTTATTCCATCGGCACCAAGTGAATATGCAAACCTTTTTGATTTAGTTGTTGGCGCTAGTGCTCTCTATGGCGGATCATGGCAAGAGGGCGCTGGGGCAGTCTTTGCTGAAAACCAAGCCATTCAATGGCTCATTGATTTAGCGGGATTACCTGCATCTGCTGGTGGCGTTTTTGTGCAAGGTGGAACAATTGGAAATCTTTCCGCACTTGTAGTTGCACGCGCTGAGGCACGCAAGAAGCAAGGTAATCCAGAGCGTTGGGTTATTGCCTGCAGCGAAGAAGCGCATTCATCAATTGTTTCTGCTGCCAATGTCATGGATGTAGATGTTCTAACAGTGGCAGTAGATAAAGATGGCCGTTTACAAGGTGCGGCAGTTGCGCAAGCCATTGATCACTTACATGCAACTACAAAGACCCGCATATTTGCAGTTGTTGCAACATCTGGCACAACAAACCTGGGCATCATCGATGACCTTAAGGGAATTGGAAAAGCCGCACATGATCGCGGGATCTGGTTCCATGTCGATGGCGCATATGGATTGGCAGCGTTGTGTGCACCATCTGTGCGACACATGTTTGATGGCATAGAAGCGGCGGATTCATTTATTGTCGATCCTCACAAATGGCTCTTTGCTCCTTATGATGCCTGCGCACTTGTGTATCGAAATCCTGAATTAGCTAAGCAAGCACATTCACAACACGCTTCATATTTAGATACATTAAAAGATGAGAACTGGTCGCCTTCTGACTATGCAATTCACTTAACCAGACGAACACGCGGCTTGCCTTTTTGGTTTTCACTTGCAGCGCACGGAACAGATGCATACGCAGAAGCTATGGAACAAACTCTTACAGTTGCACAACAAGCAGCTCAGTTAGTGCGCAACCATCCAAACCTAGAACTGTTATGCGAACCAGAACTTTCTATTGTTGCATTCACTCGAAAAGGGTGGACCGCAGCTGATTATCAAAAGTGGAGCGATCAACTTTTGGAAGACCAAATTGGATTTATTCCACCTTCATCACATCATGGGCACCCGATATTGAGATTTGCGATCGTCAATCCTTGGACCAAAATTTCAGATATTTCAATGATTCTGGAACGGCTGTAAATCCCACACTTTTTGCGCTCCCTGACCTAAGATTTAACCCATGTCCGCGCAAGAAGAGTCTGCAATCAATACTGGGCTTAGCGACCTCGAAGTTCGCATCCTTGATTTTGAGGGCAACTGGTGGCGCTATGCAGGGGCAAAAGAGGCGGCAATCAAGGATCTTTTCGACCTGAGCGCTCCTCGTTATTACCAACTTCTAAACGATCTGATCGACCGCGACGACGCTCTAGCTGCCTCACCGATGCTAGTTAAGCGCCTGCGCCGCCTACGCGAGGCCCGCATGGCTACTCGCGTGGCCCGCTAGACCCCTCGTTTTGCACCTACCAAATAAAGGCTCTAGATTTGGCGTTAGCACTCTCGGGGTGCGAGTGATAAAGCGCCCCGCCTAACGAAGTACTAACACAAGGAGCGAAACTCATGGCAAAGCAGATTGCCTTTAATGAAGAAGCACGTCGCGGATTAGAGCGCGGCATGAATATCTTGGCCGATGCGGTCAAGGTAACCCTTGGGCCTCGCGGACGAAATGTTGTTCTCGAGAAGAAGTGGGGCGCCCCAACAATTACCAATGATGGCGTTTCCATTGCAAAGGAAATTGAACTAGATGACCCATGGGAAAAGATTGGCGCAGAGCTAGTTAAGGAAGTTGCTAAAAAGACTGATGATGTTGCCGGTGACGGAACAACAACTGCAACTGTTTTGGCACAAGCTCTAGTACGCGAAGGTCTGCGTAACGTTGCTGCCGGATCTAACCCAATGGCGCTAAAGCGAGGCATTGAAAAGGCTGTTGCTGAAATTGTTGCCGAACTTCTTTCAATGGCAAAGGCTGTTGACTCAAAGGAACAAATCGCAGCGACTGCATCTATCTCTGCAGCAGATGCAACTATCGGCGAAATGATCGCTGAAGCCATGGACAAGGTTGGCAAAGAAGGCGTTATCACTGTTGAAGAGTCAAATACATTTGGTTTAGAGCTAGAGCTCACAGAAGGTATGCGCTTTGATAAGGGTTACATCTCTCCTTACTTTGTAACAGATCAAGATCGCATGGAAGTTGTTCTTGAAGATGCATACGTATTAATTGCAAACTCAAAGATCACAAACATTAAGGATCTAGTGCCAGTACTAGAAAAGGTTATGCAATCAGGTAAGCCACTTTTGATCATCTCTGAAGATGTTGAAGGAGAAGCGCTCGCAACATTAGTTGTGAACAAGATCCGCGGAACATTCCGTTCAGCAGCAGTGAAGGCACCAGGCTTTGGAGATCGTCGCAAGGCGATGCTGCAAGACATTGCAATCCTTACAGGTGCAACTGTTATTTCTGAAGAAGTTGGCCTTCGTCTTGATGCAGCAGAACTTGATCTACTAGGTCGCGCTCGCAAGGTTGTCATCAGCAAAGAAGAGACAACAATTGTTGAAGGTGCTGGAGATGACGCTCAGATTAAGGGCCGTGTTCAGCAGATTCGCAATGAGATTGAGGCATCAGATTCAGATTATGACCGCGAGAAGTTGCAAGAGCGTCTGGCAAAGCTTGCTGGTGGCGTTGCAGTTATCAAGGCAGGTGCAGCAACTGAGGTTGAACTCAAGGAGCGCAAGCACCGTATTGAAGATGCAGTTCGCAATGCAAAGGCTGCAGTGGAAGAAGGAATCGTTGCCGGTGGTGGCGTTGCACTTCTACAAGCAGGTGCTGCAGTGTTCAAGCGTCTAACTGGTTTAACTGGCGATGAAGCAACTGGTGCAAAGATTGTTGAATATGCAATCGAGGCCCCAATTAAGCAGATCGCAATTAACGCAGGACTTGAAGGCGGAGTTGTCGTAGAAAAAGTTCGCCATCTTCCAGCAGGACAAGGATTAAACGCTGCAACTGGAGAATATGTAGACATGATCAAGTCTGGAATTATTGATCCAGCAAAGGTGACACGTTCTGCACTTCAAAATGCTGCATCAATTGCTGCTCTGTTTATTACAACAGAAGCAGTTATTGCAGATAAGCCTGAAAAGGCTGCTGCTGCCCCACAAGGTGGCGGAGATATGGACTTCTAAGTCCCTCGTATTACGCGTAACGCCGTCCTCGATTAACGCGAGGGCGGCGTTCTGCTTTACCCTTAGACCATGGCAAAGAAATCTCTCATCTCCAAAAAGGAGAAAGCTCCTGCACAGGAGAAGACATCAACAAGCACAACCGTTGCTTTTGATGCAAAGGATCTTGCCCGAAATGCTGCACTAGAAGTTGCAGAACAACGCGATCAAGTTGGCGGCTTTGTTTCAGTTGAGTTTGATGATGACAATCGTGTTGCCACATATTTATTTGAAGCAAAACTCGCAGGGTATAGAGGATGGCGTTGGTGCATCACCATTGCAAAGGTTGATCAAGAAGCAACTCCAACAATCTGTGATGTTGTAGTTCTGCCGGGACCAGATGCATTACGTGCACCAGAGTGGATTCCGTATCGCGACAGAATTTTGCCGGGCGATGTTGGTGTTGGCGATATTGTTCCAAGCTCATTAGATGATGCACGTTTAGTCGCAGGCGAACAAGCGTTGCCACAGGATGAAGATTTAGATACTGCAATGGCAATCGAACTTGGTTTAGGTCGTGCGCGTGTGATGTCTATTGAAGGTCGCGATCAAGCAGCAAAGCGTTGGTATGACGGAGAGCGTGGACCGAATGCTCCAGTTGCTCAGTCAGCGCCGAAACCCTGCCATAGCTGCGGATTCTTTATTCCTATTGCGGGTTCATTACGATCAACTTTTGGCGTGTGCGCTAACGCGATTTCACCCGATGATGCACGCGTAGTGAGCGTGGATCATGGCTGCGGAGCACATTCGGAAGCGACCTTCACGGAGCCAGTGTTAAACTAAGCACCTGCTATCGCACCCGCGATATCGATTAATACCAGTAAAGAAAACTAGCAAGGAGCCCCCCATGCCTACAGGACGCGTTAAATGGTTCTCATTAGAAAAAGGTTTTGGTTTCATTGCAAATGATGAAGGCGAAGATGTTTATCTAGCTGCTACTTCACTTCCTGAAGGTGTTGCAACAGTTAAGCCTGGAACAAAGCTTGAGTTTTCTATTGCTGACAGCCGCAAAGGCCCACAAGCATTATCAGTGCACATCATTGATGCACCACCATCATTAGTTGAAAATTCACGTGTTAATAGTGATGATCTTGCAGCGATGATTGAAGACACAATCAAGATGTTGGATAAAGTCGGAAATGGTTTGCGTCATGGACGTCACCCGAATGCACAAGAGGCTGATCGTCTTGGTCGTGTGCTACGCGGTATTGCTACAGCACTCGGCGCTTAATCTTCTTCTAACTTGTTTTAGTTTAGAGGCCGCTTCGTCGTTCGCGACGAATTGTGTAACGAATACCTACCAAGCCAAGCATGGCTCCACTGATGCATGTCCAAATAATTTTGGCATCTGCATTAGCTGCTAGCGCAATTACGCCGGCAATCACCCAGCAGATTGTTCCAATAGCCACTAGAGTTACTGCATTGCGTAGTCGAGTAGTCATGGAAGTAGAGTAATGGGATTTCAGGTTAAAGAGGATGGTAATTGGCGTTCATTTCGCCACCGTAATTACCGAATTCTTTTTCCCGCCAACACAGTGTCCAATATCGGCAGTTGGGCCCAGCGCGTTGCTCAAGATTGGCTCGTACTAGAACTTACAAATAACAACGGAACCTACCTAGGTTTAGTTACAGCCGTTCAATTCGCACCAGTACTTCTCTTCTCTTTGCACGGCGGAAAATTAGCTGACAAATTTAACAAGCGTAAGGTTTTGATTCTCACCAACATCGTTGGTGGAGCTGCATCACTTGGTCTAGGCGCACTTGTCATCACAGAACATGTTCAGCTATGGCACGTCTTTGCTTTAGCTGCAGTCCTTGGAATTTCAACGGCAATTGATGCTCCTGTTCGCCAATCATTTACGACTGAAGTTGTCGGTCAAACCGATCTTCCCAACGCTGTTTCGCTTAACTCGGCAAACTTTAATGCTGGGCGTTTAGTTGGCCCAGCAGTGTCCGGAGGCTTGATTGCAGCTTTTGGCACCGGACCTTCCTTTATCGTTAATGGGCTTTCATATTTCTTTGTGATTGCGGCCTTGCTCAACCTCAACGAAAAAGCATTTTTTGATCTGGATCGTCCAAAATCTGATGGCAACATCCGTGAAGGAATTGCTTATGCAAAAGCACGCCCAGATATTTATGTTGTTATGTTGATGGTCTTTTTCCTAGCAACCTTTGGACTTAACTTTCAGATATTTAATGCTCTTATGGCAACACAAGAGTTTGGATTAGGGCCAGCCAGCTTTGGATTGATGGGAACATGTATTGCTATTGGCTCGCTATCTGGTGCTATTGGATCTGCCAGACTTGAACGATTTAGAAATACAAAGTTTGTTATTAAGGGTGGAATCATATTTTCTATTTCTATTATAGCTTTTTCAATCATTCCCACCTACTCACTTTATATTCTCTGGCTTCCAATTTGTGGCTTTACAGCTTTGACAACCTTGGTCTCTGCAAATTCAATTGTTCAAACCAGTACTGACCCAGCAATTAGAGGTCGAGTAATGGGACTTTATCTTTTGATTTTCATGGGTGGCACACCATTTGGATCACCACTTATTGGAACATCAGCTGAACTGATTGGAATACGATACACAATCGCAGCGTGCGGTGGAATTTCTTTGGCGGCATCATTATTTATTTGGTTTAAATATAAAGATCGAGTGGCATTGCCAGCAGATATCTCAGTTGCAGCGGTTCTTAAAGACCGTTAATTGCAATCACGATTAATATCCCAATCAACACAAGCAAGGTAATAACTCTTCTAATTTTGTAACTCATCAGGCGGCCTCGGCAACCTTAGATGGAACAACTTTAACAATCACAAAAGCTATTGCGATCAATACAAAAACCATGATGTATGCGCGTGAAATACCAAATTTGTCGCCCAAAATACCTAACAAGAATGGTGCTCCAGCGATTGCTGTGCCGGCAGCTAAAGAGGCCCGGCCAATAGCTAAATCGGGCCGTCCATCGCTCAAGCCAATCAAGCGAATGGAAGATAATGCGAACTGCATTGAAATTCCTAACCCAACCGCGAATAAACATACGAGCGAAAACACCATGTTATGTGAAAGCCAGAATCCAAGGAAGCCAACGAACTGCATTGCAATTACTGACAGAAGTTGAGTGTCTAACTTTAAATTCTTCAGTAGTAATCCACCATACCAACGACCTATACCCATGCCAGTTCCAAGTGCAACTATGGCAACAGTTGAGATCGCAGCCTTTGATCCAACACGTTCTTCTAAAAGGGCCGCGGCCCAGAATGAAGTGGCGAATTCACTTGAGATACAAGCAACAAAACCACACCATGCAATCCAAAAGCTAAGTGAAAGTTTTCCTCCTTGTGGTCCCTCTTCATCCGGCACATGGTCTTCTTCATCTCTTTCTCTGCCAAGCAGAAAGAGAATTATTGTTACAGGAAGAGCTAGTAAGAGACCTAAACGCCATAGATCTGGAAATGCAATCGCAATTGTTCCAATTAATGCTGTTCCAATAACAAACCCGACCGATGCCACACCATTTGCTTGCGGAATCGCAACTTCAGCAGATTTTCCATAATGCGCAGACATCTTGGTGAGCATTGAGTTGATCACTACAGAAACTCCGAAACCTGTTATGAGAGTGGCAGGAATTGTGATGTATACAGGGGGAGAGATAACAAAGAGAGTTAAACCTGCAATAAATATTGACAATCCAATCCAACTAGATTTTGAGCGACCAAAACGGTGGGCAATACGTGGATTGGCCCAACCAGCAAAGATGGAGGCAACACCCATTGCTGTTCCATGCAAACCTGCAATTGTTAGGGAAGTTCCTTGATCTTCTCGCAGCAATGATTGCGCAGGACCGAAGCCACCAAGGTAGAAATTAACAATTGCAGTTTGAACCGCTACGACCCAGAAGAAGCGATCGCGCTGAAAACTTTTGGGCATTAAAGAGCTGCTACAACGTGATCGATGCACTTAGTAAGTGCTTCAACATCACTTGGATCAACAGCAGGGAACATGCCGATGCGAAGCTGGTTCTTACCAAGCTTGCGGTATGGCTCTGTGTCAACGATTCCATTGGCACGAAGTGCTGCAGAAATCTTTGTTGCATCTATTGCATCATCAAAGTTAATTGTTCCAACGACTTTTGAACGCATCGCAGGGTCTGTGACAAATGGAGTTGTGTAGCTGGTCTTTTCAGCCCATGAATACAAAATGTCAGAAGACTGTGTGCTGCGCCCTGCGGCAAATGACAATCCACCATTTGAGTTCATCCACTCGATTTGTTCTGCAAGCAACATTAGAGTCACAAGAGCTGGAGTGTTGTAGGTCTGATCTAAGCGTGAGTTTTCAATAGCGATTCCGAGATCAAAGAATGCTGGAACCCAACGACCGCTAGCCTTAATCTGCTCTGCACGCGCGATAGCAGCAGGGGACATGATTGCAATCCATAAGCCGCCATCAGATGCAAAAGATTTCTGAGGTGCAAAGTAGTAAGTATCAAACTCTTTAGCATTAACCATCAGACCACCCGCTGCAGATGTTGCATCCACCAAAACAAGTGCTCCATCGGTACCTGCTGGACGGATGATTGGCATTGCAACACCGGTGCTGGTCTCGTTGTGAGTCATTGCGTAAACATCGATGCCAGCTTCAGCAACAGAAACAGGGTGTGAACCAGGCTCAGTCTTTATGACAGTTGGTTCTCCAAGA
>JBIJAA010000032.1:0-10985 GCA_044346015.1 Candidatus Planktophila sp.
CTGCACTAGCTGAGGCCAACGCGTCTGCGCCGCCAACAATTTCACTGATCTCTTGGGTAATTTCGGCCTGACGAGCCGCGTTCGCAAGTCGAGTTAACGACTTGATTAGATCATCAGCATTGTCAGTTGCTGACTTCATTGCGCGACGTCTTGCTGCATGCTCTGAAGCTGCAGATTGCAACATCGCGTTAAATACTCGAGCCTGAATGTAACGAGGCAGAAGTGCGTTAAGCACAACCTCAGAACTTGGCTCGAATTCATACATTGGTAGCAATCCAGCAGGTGCTGGTGCTTCGCTCTCAACAACTTCCAAAGGAAGCATGCGCTTTGCCATTGCATTTTGTGTGAGCATTGACTTGAACTCAGTAAAGACAATGTGAATCTCATCGACTCCATTGACATCTATCTGTGCGTCAAGAATAAATGCTTCAATCAGCGCATCGGCAACTTCACGAGCATCTTCATACGTTGGATTATCTGAAAAACCTGTCCACTGTCCTGCGATTTCGCGATTGCGGAACTTGTAGTAACTAACTGCTTTACGACCCACTAAATAGGATTTTGTCTCTAGTCCTCGCTCACGAAGTAGGGCAGTTAACTGCTCCCCTTCCTTGATCGCATTATTTGAGTACGCACCAGCCATACCTCGGTCTGCAGAGATGACAAGCACTGCTGCGCGCTTTGGATTCTCTGAAGCGGTAGTTAAAGGATGAACAGTTGTTGAGAAGGTTGCAACTGCAGATACCGCACGGGTCAACTCATTTGCATAGGGAGTTGAAGCTGCGACCCGTTGCTGCGCCTTAACAATACGAGAAGCAGAGATTAACTCCATTGCTTTCGTAATCTTTTTGGTCGCTTTTACAGATCGCATGCGTCTGCGATAAATGCGGAGTTGGGCACCCATGGGTTACTTCTTCACCGCCGGTGGGACGAACTTAGTAATCTGCTCTGCATCTTCTCCATCTAGTGCTTCTGCTGGAGCCTCATTGAGAGCCTGAGTTACTGATGACTTGAATTGCTTCTTAAATGCTTCAACAGCTTCAGTCATCTTTGCAATGGTGTCATCTTCTAGCTGCTTGGTCTCAGAGATAACAGTGTTGATCTCTTTGCGTTCGCGTGCAATGAAGTCCAGGAGTTCTGCTTCAAAACGACGAATGTCTGCGACGGCAACATCATCAAGCTTTCCTGTGGTACCTGCCCAGATTGAAACGATTTGGCGTTCCAATGCATATGGTGAGTACTGACCTTGCTTAAGAAGTTCAACCATGCGTGCACCGCGCTCTAGTTGAGCCTTTGATGCAGCATCTAGATCTGAACCAAAAGCAGCGAATGCTTCAAGTTCACGGTACTGAGCAAGGTCAAGACGCAGACGACCAGCGATCTTCTTCATCGCCTTAGTTTGTGCAGAGCTACCAACACGAGAAACAGAAACACCTACGTTGATCGCTGGGCGAACACCGGCGTTAAACAAATCTGTTTCGAAGAAGCACTGACCATCAGTAATCGAAATAACGTTTGTAGGAATGAAGGCAGAAACGTCATTTCCCTTTGTTTCAATGATTGGCAAACCGGTCATTGAACCGCCACCTAATTCATCTGAAAGCTTTGCGCAACGCTCTAGTAAACGGGAGTGTAAGTAGAAAACATCGCCTGGGTATGCTTCGCGGCCTGGTGGACGACGAAGTAGAAGTGAGACTGAACGGTAAGCCTCAGCTTGCTTTGATAAATCATCAAACACGATTAATACGTGCTCGCCTTTATACATCCAGTGCTGACCAATTGCAGAACCTGTGTAAGGAGATAGATACTTGAAACCTGCTGGATCTGATGCAGGGGACGCGACGATTGTTGTGTACTCCATTGCGCCAGCTTCTTCGAGTGCGCCCTTTACTGCAGCAATCGTTGAACCCTTCTGGCCAATAGCAACATAAATACACTTAACCTGCTTCTTCTTATCGCCAGATTTCCAGTTTTCCTTCTGGTTAATAATTGTGTCTACTGCAACTGCAGTCTTACCGGTCTGGCGGTCACCAATGATGAGCTGGCGCTGTCCGCGACCAATAGCTGTCATTGCATCGATCGCCTTGATACCAGTTGCAAGAGGCTCCTTAACAGGTTGGCGCTGAACTACAGAGGGAGCCTGCAGTTCAAGTGCACGACGTGCTTCAGCTTTGATTTCACCCTTGCCATCAATTGGATTTCCAAGTGCGTCAACAACGCGACCTAGGAAACCATCACCGACTGGTACCGAAAGAATTTCGCCAGTGCGACGGACTGATGTTCCTTCTTCAATTCCTGTTGTGCTACCCAAAATAACGGTACCGATTTCGCGGACGTCAAGGTTGAGTGCTAGGCCGAGTGTGCCGTTTTCAAACTGCAACAGCTCATTTGCCATTGTTGATGGCAGCCCTTGAACACGTGCGATTCCGTCGCCTGCTTGGCTAACGGTTCCGACTTCGTCGCGAGCTGCAACGCCTGGATCGTATGACTTAACGAAGTTCGCTAAGGCACCCTGAATCTCTTCAGGATTGATCTTTAGGTCTGCCATGTGATTCTCCCTTTATTTGCTTCCGGCAAGAGCGCGTGCGGCCCCCGCCAAACGATTTGAAACTGAACCATCAACTATTTCATCTGCGAACTTGACTGAAACTCCACCCAACACGGATGGATCGATTTCAATATTAATACGAACAGGTTGTCCAACCTTGCTTGTTAATGATGTTGTAAGGCGATCTAACTGTGCTTGGCTAAGTGGTGTTGCCACTCGAACCAATGCAATAACACGATTGCGACGTGCAGCAAGAGCCCACTGATAATCCGCAAATGCGGCTTCAATACTGCGGCCTCTCCATGCATTAACCATTTGTGAAACTAACTTCACAGTTGAACTAGATGCATTCTTGAGCACTTCAGCAACCAAGGCTGCCTTTGCATTCGTAGCATCTGATGTGACCGCCTTGCGAAGCTCTGATGAACCAGCAAAAGCAGTTGCGGCTGTGAATATTTCATCTTCAACACGATCAAGTTCGCCAGAGATGTTGGCAGCTGATGCCTCCGCTTCAATTGCCAACTGCTCAATAACTTGTACTAAATCCTTGGCTCCAGACCAACGAAGTGCAGATATCTCAGTTAGTAAACCAAGTGCTGCTGCTCCCACCTTTGAAGCCAAAAGATCCTTGATAAACGCGCCCTTAGCCTGAGCATCCCGAGAGGGATCGGTAAGTGCGCGACGTACAGAGATATTGGATCCCAAAACATTAGCGATAAAGAAAAGTTCAGCGCTCAAAGATGACGCTGCTTGCGCATCGACACCCTTAACTGCGGCATCAAGTGCGGTGCGGGCAGCCAACAGTGACTGTCGACTGCTGCCTCCGAGATGAGCTCTCATTTTTCTTTCTCTCTGCTTCTACTTGTAATTCTTGATGTGGATTACTTTGATTTTTCTAGATCTTCGAGGAAACGATCAACGATGCGTGATTGACGCGCTTGATCATCTAATGCTTCTCCAACAATCTTTGAAGCAAGCTCAACTGCAAGTGCGCCAACTTCATTACGAAGTGATGTCACCGCTTGTTGACGCTCTGCTTCGATTGAAGCATGGGCAGATGCTGTAATTCGTGCAGCCTCTTCCTGTGCTTTTGTGCGAAGCTCTTCAATAATTGCAGCACCTTGAATACGTGCCTCCTCGCGAAGCGCCTGTGATTCACCTTGTGCTTTTGAAAGTTGCTCTGTGTACTGAACCAAAGCTTCGGCAGCCTCTGCCTGAGCTTTTTCAGCACGTTCGATTCCACCTTGAATTGCTTCTGTGCGAGCAGTGAAGGCTTTTTCAAACATCGGAACTACCTTGCGGCGCATTACAAAGTAAAGCAATCCGAAGGCAACAAAACCGACAACAATTTCAGCTGTGTGAGGCAAGAGCGGATTAGGCGCTGCCCCTGCTTCTGCGAGCAATGAGAATGACATCTGTATTCCTCTAGCTAGTTATCGAATATTTATAGAACGAATGCGAGTACGAGACCGAACAATGCAAGTGCTTCTGCCATAGCAAAGCCCAAGAATGCGATTGGCTGTAGAACGCTGCGTGCCTCAGGTTGGCGTGCAACGCCATTGATGTATGCAGAGAAGATCATTCCGACTGCAAGTCCAGGTCCAATTGCTGCAAGACCGTAACCGACGAGGTTGAGTGTGCCTGTCATTTTTCTTACCTTTCCGTTGGTATTTCTAGTAGGTGGTACTTATTTATGCTTTTGTGGAACTCTAGTTAGTGCTCATCGGCAAGTGCGCCGCCGATGTATAGGGCAGTTAACAGGGTAAAGATATACGCCTGTAAACATTGAACAAGGAGCTCAAAGAAGGTCAGTGCGATTCCAAATGCGAATGCAAATGGGCTAACTAACTTCAAGCCAATAGCACCCTGGAGTAGATGCTCTCCACCCAGGATAAAGATCATAAGAAGTAAGTGACCAGCAAACATGTTTGCAAACAAACGCAGTGAAATAGTAAGTGGACGAACAATTAAGTAGGTCGCAACTTCAATCGGAGTCAAAAGAATATAGACAGGCTTTGGAACACCTGGCATGAACAAAATGTCCTTTAGGTATTTGAATATTCCATGGTGACGGATTCCAACATAGTGGAAAACTACGAAAGTGATTATTCCGAGCACATAGGCGAAGCTGATCCGAGACATTGTTGGAAACTGCAACATCGGAATAATGCCGAACCAATTGTTTACCAAAATAAAAGTAAAGAGCGTGAATAGATATGGCACGAAGCGCATAAATTCATGACCGATGATGTCTTTACCAAGGTCATTTCTCACATATGCATAGACTGATTCACCGGCGAATTGAAGCTTTGACGGAACAATTGCAGCCTTACGTGAGGCTATTAAGAAAAATACTGAAAGTAGAACAACTGAAAGTAGAACTAAGAAAATTGGTTTTGTCGTGAATTCATTCTCCCCGAAAATGGGAGGCAAAACAAAGTCTTTACTACTTGGCGGTATAAACTCGTTGCCTTCTGCACGAAAGCTAGTAATCGAGCGCACGCATACTCCTCATGAGTGTAAAGGGGTCGTTCTTCAGGCTTACCCTATGGGGAAAGGTTGACTTGGGCGAAATCGAATTCCTGTGGAATTGGACTCTTTATTGGCGTCCAAAGCGCAGCCACACCAGATAAAGGGCGGCGCCCATTCCCAGAATGAGCCCTGAGGCCAGGAAGTATCCCGTTTCAAGCCAGGTATCTAGCCCATAGCCAACTCCGCCCCAGAACAAAGGTCCAGAGAGCAGATACCCAACGATGGTCCAGGCTGCGCCTTCATTCGTGCGGCTCATTAGATCTCCTCAGGTGGGGTGGGCTTTTTCTCGGGCAGGGGTAAATGTATGCGCAATTTCATGTAACTGGCAATCTCCCCGCCTAGCCAGCTTAAGGAGAGCAGAATTGCCGTTACGCCAAAACTGGTCCTGTTGATTGCTTCGCGATCTGTGTATTTAGTCAAAGCCCAGAGGAAAACACCAATCAGTAAGAGTTTGGTCGTATATGAAAATAGTGCAACTCCCATTGTTGATAGTGGATCCAGATTTTTAGAAAGTTTTGAGACCCATAGTGTGACCGCAAAAAAGATCACGACAATGAAGTGGGCAAGAATTGCTCCGTACAGTCCAGGCAAGCCTGCAAGGGCTAATGCTGCAAGCATCGAAACAACACCTGTTACTGCAGTTGGAATAATTGCGCCGCGTAACAATTGCATTTCGTTACTACTTTGGCTCATACCGTTACCTTCTTCTTTTTCATAACAACCGCACTTGATAGTGCAAAAAATAATGCAGTCAAGACAGCAACCCACCAAGGCGCAAAAGCTAAGACTGTCACAGGAAATGCAATTGTCGCAGTCCACAAATACACAATCAAAACAGTTTGACCGGTCGAGTTTCCTGCATTTAACAAACGGTGATGTAGGTGCAAATTATCTGGCGCAAAAGGTGATTTGCCTGCTCTTACTCGGCGAATAACTGCGAGTAGTAAATCCAAAAATGGAATTGCAAGCACGGCAAATGGAAGCAATAGCGGTAACAAAGTTGGTCCTAGCTTTTCTGCAGAAATAGCATTCGGATCAATCTGTCCAGTTAAAGTAATTGCAGATACGGATAGCAATAGACCCAATAACATCGATCCGCTATCGCCCATGAAAATCTTTGCTGGGCTTAAGTTATGAGGCAAGAATCCAAGGCAAATACCTATTAATACGGCTGTTATGAGCGATGGAGCACCTGCGCGACTAAAGCCGTAATCAACAGCTAGCAGGTAGGCAAATGCAAAAAACGCAATACCTGAAATCGCTACTACGCCAGCGGCAAGTCCATCCATGCCGTCTATAAAGTTCACGGCGTTGATGACAACTAGAACGATTAATACCGTTAGTAGCTGACCGATACTTGGTGGCAAGGTAATGACACCATTAATTGGTAACCATAAAATCTGAATGCCGTATAACAACAAAATACCTGCCGTAAAAACTTGGCCCGCAAGTTTGGTTAAGGCATCTAGCTCAAAGCGATCATCTGCCATGCCGAGTAACACAATTGCTGCCGATGCCAGTAAAACTCCTTGGGCTTCCTGTCCAACTGATTTTCCAACCAGGGGCAGATTGCTAACAATCAAGAATGTCAGAGCCATTGCAACCCACATCGCCACCCCGCCCCAACGCGCAGTTGGCGTGCTGTGAATATCGCGCTCTCTGATACCAGCAACTGCGCCAAATCGGAGTGCTTGGGTGCGAACAATCGGGGTAATCAAATAACACAATGCTGCAGATATCAGCAGGGTTACTAGGTATTCGCGCATTACTAGGTGTTATGCCTGGTAAATAGGAAAACGCGCAGTTAGTGCATGGACTTCGGATTTGATCACAGCATGTGCTGATGCATCATCTGTTTTGATGGCACGCGAAATCAAAGTTGCAATCTGCTTCATCTCCTCAACACCCATTCCTTGGGTAGTTGTGGCAGGAGAACCAACGCGAATACCGCTTGTGATTCCTGGCTTTTCTGGATCATAAGGAATTGAGTTCTTGTTCATAACAATTCCTGCAGCCCCGCATCGCTCATCGGCAACCTTGCCGGTAACACCAGTGCTGCGAATATCCATCAACGCTAGGTGAGTTTGGGTACCGCCAGATACTGCTCGCATGCCTTCTGCTTCAAGTCCTGCAGCAAGTGCCTTTGCGTTAACAATTACATCGGCAGCATACTTTTGATAGGCAGGTGTTGCGCACTCTGCGAGCGCAATAGCTTTACCAGCAACTGCAGACATGATCGGCCCACCCTGCATTCCGGGGAATACCGCCTTATCAATTGCTGCGGCATGTTCTGCCTTAGCCAAAATCATTCCACCGCGTGGCCCACGCAAAACCTTGTGTGTTGTAAATGAAACAACATCTGCATACGGCACCGGTGAAGGAATCGCTTTACCGGCAACTAACCCAATGAAGTGCGCCGCATCCACCCACATAATTGCGCCAACCTCGTCACAAATTTCACGGATCTTTGCAAAATCAACAAGTGATGGATATGCCGTTGCACCTGAACAAATCATCTTTGGCTTTGTGCGAATTGCTTGGTCACGAAGCTCGTCGTAATCAATTAACTCATTATCTTGACGAACTCCATATGACTCAATGGTGAACCACTTGCCTGAAAAGTTAACAGGCGAACCATGGGTTAGGTGGCCACCATGTGCCAAAGACATTGCAAGGACTGTGTCTCCTGGCTTGGTAAATGCTTGATAGACCGCAACATTTGCAGATGCACCTGAGTGCGGTTGAACGTTGGCATGTTCTGCGCCAAACAGTGATTTAGCGCGATCAATTGCTAGGTACTCAGCCTTATCAACCTCTTCGCATCCGCCGTAGTAACGCTTGCCTGGATAACCTTCGGCATACTTATTTGAAAGTGTTGACCCAAGGGCGGCCAAGACTGCGCGTGAGGTGAAGTTTTCAGATGCGATTAACTGCAGATTGGTCTGTTGGCGCTTGAGTTCAGATAAGAGAACCGCTGCGACATCAGGATCCTGCTGGGTTAATAGGTTGAAATCTGGGCCATAGAAAGTTTCGGACATGCCCAAACCCTATAGGCAGATGGGACTACTCGCCTGTAGCGCCAGGAACGATCTCTTGGATTTGCTCAAGCGAGATTGCCCCAACACGCAGAACTCGCACGCCTGTTTCATCAGCCTCGATAACAGTTGAGATTGGGCCCTTTCGCAGGTTTCCGTTGTCAAACTTCAGTGCCACACCTGAATCAAGAACCATTACATCACCCAGGGCTTTTGGTGAAGGCATTCCCTTGCGTGATGCGCTGGCAACTGCCAATGGACCTGTTTGTGACACCAGTGCTTTTGCAAACTTTGCTTTTGGAATTCGAACGCTGACTCGATCTAATTGATTGTCATCTCCCAGATCCCAGCTAAGCCCAAGTTGAGGTCGCAGGTTGAGCGAAACCATTCCTGGCCAAAACTTTTTCATTAAACCTTTTATCTCAGGTGTTATTTCGCGAACGATTCCTTCAGCAGTCTGAGTGCTTCCAACAATGACTTGGGCAGCGGTGAGCAATGGATCACCACGCAAGACATGCATTGCTCTTACTGCGTCCGCTCTAAATGCATCACACATATATGCATAACTGTGTTCCATTGGAACAACGATGATGTAACCGTCAGCAATCGCTTTGGCAGCTTTATTAACATGACGAGTTAACTCACCCTTTTTAAGGTCTATCACTTTTGCCATGGCTACCTCCTAACCGCGCTAGTCCAACGGGGACGACCTACTAGGTCATCATGCAGGGCAATTTCTAGAAAATCTATAGCCAACACATCTGCAATTGCAGATCCTTGTCCCTCCGTGTGTTCAATAACTAAGACTCCCCCACTCTTTAGCAAACGAGCTGCTGCGGTGATAAATATCTGGGGAATTTCCATGCCAGTTGGGCCACCAAACAAAGCAATGTGTGGCTCAAAACCAGCAACATCTCGTGGCAATTCTTGTGAATCTGGCACATAGGGTGGATTGGCTATAACAACATCGCACTTAATGCCCGGCAACACATCTGCAACATCGCCTTCGACGACGCGAACATTCTCTGCAATCACTGAAACGTTTTTCTTCAGCCAGACTAGGGCTTCTGGGCTTTTTTCAACTGCAATCACACGGGTAGTTGGTGCTTCTGTTGCAATCGCCAAAGAAAGTGCGCCAGATCCTGCACCAAGGTCAATGACACTGACAGGTGCTGGCAGGTTTTCGATGTGTTGCAATACGGCTTCAACAAGAAGTTCAGATTCAGGACGTGGGACCAATACACCTGGGCCAACTTCAATATTTAAATATCTAAAGCCGGCTATCCCCGTTAAATACTGCAACGGCTCAAAATTAAGACGACGATCTAATAGGTCATAAAACTGTTCCTCAAGGACATCTTTGTCTTCAATACCAAGCAGAGTTGATTCGACCAAGACCGAGTTGTGAAGATCCATTCGAGATAATCCAAGAACATGTGCCAACAAGTGCTCGGCATCTACTTCTGAAATTCCAGATTCAGCTAATTGCGACTTCGAATCCTGCAGAATCTCCTTGATGTGCATGTTAGTTCGCGTTTGCCAATCGTGCTGCTTTGTCAGCATCCAATAATGTTTGAATCATGTCATCTAGATCCCCATTAAGAACGGCATCTAAATTGTTTGATTTGTAGTTAACGCGATGATCGCTGATACGGTTTTCAGGATAGTTATATGTGCGAATGCGCTCTGAACGATCAACTGTTCGAACCTGACTTTTACGTTCTGCAGATGCGATCGCTTCTGCCTTTTCTTGGGCATCTGCCAAAAGGCGAGCACGCAAGATTCGAAGTGCTGATTCCTTATTCTGCAACTGGCTCTTTTCATTCTGGCAAGAAACAACAATGCCTGTTGGCACGTGGGTTAAACGCACCGCTGAGTCAGTTGTATTAACAGACTGCCCACCAGGACCTGATGAGCGGTAAACATCAACGCGCACATCATTCATATTCAGATCAACATCTACTTCCTCTGCTTCAGGCAGAATAAGCACGCCGGCTGCCGAAGTGTGAATGCGACCCTGGCTCTCAGTTTCTGGCACGCGCTGTACGCGGTGCACGCCGCCTTCAAACTTCAAACGCGCATACGGAGATTCTCCTGGGGCTGCAACGCCTTTTGATTTAACCGCTACAGAAATATCTTTGTATCCACCCATTTCACTTTCAGTGGCATCGATGATTTCAACTTTCCAATTGTGTTTTTCAGCATAACGCATATACATGCGCAATAAATCCCCAGCAAAAATGGCTGATTCATCACCGCCCGCACCTGCTTTAACTTCCAAAATAACATCACGGTCATCATTAGGATCACGAGGCAATAACAACTCTTCTAGCTTTGTAGCAGCCGCATCACGTGTTGCTTCCAGTGCTGGAATTTCGGCAGCAAACTCTGGGTCAACAGCGGCCAATTCTGCTGCAGCGAGCAAATCATCTTCAGATGATTTCCAGGCCTTAAATCCTGCAACGACAGGACCAAGTTGGGCATAGCGACGACCAAGCTTGCGAGCATTTGCTTGATCATCATGGATAGAAGGATCAGCCATCTTTGCTTCTAGTTCGGCGTATTCACGCACCATTTCATGTGCTGATGCAAAGCGATCATTACTCATTGACTTTTCCTTTCTATCTAGAGGTTAAGTAAAAAATGATAGGGAAATAAAAAAACCGCGAACGCAACCCATAAGGGATGCGATGCGGTTTCTTTAGAAAGCTAGTTAGCGCTTGTGTCTGAAGTAGATTTGGTTTTACCGAAGCGCTCTTCGAACTTAGCCACGCGACCACCAGTATCAAGGATGCGCTGCTTGCCTGTGTAGAACGGGTGGCATACAGAACAAACTTCAACGTAGATAGATCCGCTAGCAACTGTTGAAC
>JBIJAA010000007.1:0-38738 GCA_044346015.1 Candidatus Planktophila sp.
AACACCCACATATCGAAGGAAATAAATACATGGCAACAGGCACAGTTAAGTGGTTCAACTCTGAAAAGGGTTTCGGTTTCATTGCAGTTGATGGTGGCGGACAAGATGTTTTCGTTCACTACTCAGCAATCCAAGGAAACGGTTACAAGTCCCTTGAAGAGGGTCAGGCAGTTTCATTTGAAGTCGTACAGGGTCCAAAGGGTCCTCAGGCTGATGCAGTAAACCCTGCCTAATCAACACTAACTTATAAAAAACCCCGCCGGGTAACTGGCGGGGTTTTTTATTTCACTTCTTTGGTACCGGCGGGATCTCGCCAACTTTTAATTTACGAGCATTAACTTCTTTGACTGGAGATAAATCTTTACCAGCTTTCCATGCATCTAAATATTTCCATGGCAACACTTCACCGCGGCGCACCCACCAGGTATCAGCTGGTGTTGGCCATGAAATTCCAAAGTGAAGATGTGGCGCAGTACCTCGCGCACTACCCGTTGATCCAATAGCACCTAACAAACGTCCAGCTTTCACAGACAAACCAGGTTGAATGCTTGCAGGAATCGAACGCAAGTGGGATCCGTAATAGCGAACCCCATCTGTTCCAATAATTGAAACATAGAGACCGCCACGATCAATTCCTAAATTAGTCTTACCGCTCCATTTATCTGTTCGATTAACCTCATCGACAACTCCATCAATTGGGGCAACAAACTTACAACCAGCCTTAGTCAATATGTCAGTAGCTGCGTAATCATGGTGAGCGCGCGCATAGTTGGCTTCACAATCGGCCACCGGAAAAACATATACGGGAGCGGCTTGTGCAGATACTGGAGCAAAAAATACCAAGGTTAAAACTAGCGCTGTTAAATAACGAAACTTCATGTCCTTAGGTTAATGCCGCACGGTCCAAACGTGCGGTAACCATCATGTGAGGGACAGTGAGCGCCCACACAACAACTAGCGCCATCCAAAAGAAATCATTATCAAAATCCTGGCCGTTGGCAGCAAGAATGCCCGCTATGCCAAAGGTCCCAACTAAGGCAGGGACACCAGGAAGCACAGCACGAGAAAATGCTTTGGGTAGTTGGTTCTCTTTATATGCACGCTGAGATGAATCCAGGGCCAAGGTAAGTCGAGCGGTATGTCTCATCGCATGCCAGCAGCCAAAGTACACAGCAAATGCAATAAGTGGAGGTGCTACCAATGAAAGGGTCAACAAGAGGGCAATATCGATAGCTTCACGCCTTCTGCCTTTAACAATCAAAACAATAAGTGAAGTTATGCCCACCACAATTGCTGCAACTAACAATTGAGTAGCAAATCTGCCGTGCCAATCCATAATGGCAGGGTTTACCTTTTTCAACGCATCATTACTCGCGTCATTTACCAGGGGAATCACAACTGGAATAAACCCTGAAGCAACAGCGTATGCGGTGCGTGGCAATTTACTCTTTGACTCGGATCGTCGATCTATCTCACTTAAAAAAGCTGCGTCTCCAATGCCAAAGTGCGTTGCACTCATTAAAACAACAACTATAAAACCTGCTGTGTTAAATCTTAGAATCGCAAACACTGAAATTACGCCAATAGCAATATAGATGAGAATGAAAAGAACCATGGTGAAAGGTTTGGATCGAGGCAATGTCACAAGATGATCAAGGGCTCCGTGAGGGATGCCAATGGCAAGGGCAACCGCCGCAAGAGTGATTTGCCACCCCATGCTTGAACTCCCCAGAAGATTTGAAAAGACAAGCGAAAGGAGTATTGCCGCTAGAACTGCGAGGGTCGAAAAGTTACGGACCCAGTTAAAGAGCCGTAATTCAACTTCTTTCATCGTGTCCCCATTTCAATCAACCCTATCAAAGGCTGGTGTGGGAAGATTGGATGTGCAGAAATTTGGATACATGGCGATGCTCATCTTCACCGTCTGTGGCTCATTCTGGCTTGAAGTATTTCTAAAGACCGGAGTCTTGAGGCGTTGGAAGCGAGCACTTCTAAGTATCCTTCCGGTTAGTTTCTTTTTTCTTGTGTGGGATGCCTATGCAATCGCCCAAGGACATTGGTTCTTCAATCGCGATCGCATGCTCGGCATATATGGACCTTTTGATATTCCATTAGAAGAGTTTCTCTTCTTCATAATTGTTCCGATGGCAGCAATCTTGACCATTGAAGGTGTCACAACAGTTAAGCCTCATTTGCGTGAAAAAGAGTTCGGAAAGGATGAGGAGAAGTGATTTATAGCGACATTGCCATCGCCGCCTTCTGCATCTCAATTGTGGTGGATTTGTTCTTGTTTAAGAACTCACTTCTTACACGTCTAGCTTTCTGGCTTTCATACATGATCATCCTTCCTTTTCAATTACTCACAAATTGGTGGTTAACTCATAAGCGAAGTGATGGCCAAGCCATTGTTATGTATGATGAAAAATCAATTATTGGCATCCGAATTGCTTCGGCCCCAATAGAGGACCTCCTATTTGGTTTTGCTCTTATTTTGACAGTAATGGGCATGTGGGAGTTCTGGGGTCGCAGAGGATTCCAGCGCAACAAAAAACTACAGTAAAGTTCACCCGCAAGGGGCGGTAGCTCAGTTGGTTAGAGCCCGGAACTCATAATTCCGTCGTCGTCGGTTCGAGCCCGACCCGCCCCACTTGTTTCAGGCGTGAATTACGGTTCTAACGCGCTACCTCTATTTAGTTTTTACTAATTGCCTAAGACTTGCCTAACACCCGGTGACGCTCTCCCCTAGTGCCTGAGGGTTCAGTGTTTTTTGTAGATTTAAACGCCGCCGGGAGACTGGTCACACCTCATAGTGACCAAGGTAAGGGTAAAGCCAGTTGAAACCATCCTCTCTGATCCACAATTCCTACGGCTCCGCTTTTAGTTCAAAATTTTGAACCACACCATTATCCTAAAGAGATGAAGACTAAGACTAAATTCAAAAAAGCGCTCCTCTGTGCTTTTGTCATCATCCTTAGTCTTACCACTAATTTTGCACTTACAGTCAATACGACTGCTAACGCATTTGATACACGATGCTCGTCTCAACCAAATTACCTCCTCGAATCACCCGACATCTGGGAGTCAAAAAACTCAAAAGAATTAATTTATAAACTCTATTGGAAATTGAGAGACCCGGAAAACTGCATTACAGGTATTGGGACTTCTAAAGCAACTCTCGAGCGATCTCCTTTTTCAGAATCTATCCCGACGAGTTTTACTTTTGAGCGTGTGAACGATTCTGTAATTGTTAGCTCACAGATGCGAATCAATCAGAAGTCGCTCGAGAGTCTTTCAAATAAAGATATAGATAGAAAAGGTTGGGACTTCCTGGGTGGGATTAAAGTTGAAGTAGAGGTTATTCGAGATGAGCCAAAAGGAAAAAACATCTACCTCTTACAAGGTGATTACAGCCTAAAAAATCTATGGTCAGACTGGTTTGCAAAACTCAAAGGGACATATTCCGATACGTGCTCAAACCTCTTAGCTAACGGTCAAAATGAAGGAAGCTTTTATGGTTTAGAGGGAACATTTATTCCTAGTGGAAAGGTCTCCCTAAAATCTGTCACAGATGGCAACTTAATTTATCAATTAGTCATACCAAACGCCGATTGTGTTGATTGGGTTTATACGGGACCAGTTTCTAAACCGAACTATGGCTCACTTATTGACAATAGCCAGGTCTCGTACTGGAAGGGAATTTATGATAACTACATTCTGAAATATCTTAGCAGTGCATACCTGCACGCAAATTATCCCATTTGGGCGGGAACTTCGTCAGAATACTTTCAAGGAATTATTTCAGATACTTCCTTTGTAAGAGTTTTTACGGCGAAATGCTTTAGTTGGGAGGCTGGCGCATCTAGCTGCCTCAATGATAAGTGGACGAATTTGCAAACTGAACAAAAATTCTCACGTGTCGGAAGTGACATAGTTATTGATATTTCGATCTCGCAAAGTAGTTTGAAACAGATCCAACCAGAACAAACTAACTTATATTTTTTTCACGGTTCATACTCGCGCTTTTCTTCAAAAGGTTTGGTTGTCTCAGGTGGATGGTCTACCACCTGTAGTACTTTAGGAAGAATCACCACCTGCCGCAGCTATAAATCAACCGGAGGGACAAGCCCTGCAAACACTAATGTCGCATTTCAAAGCACTTTGTCAGAGTTTAAAAACTTTTACAAACCTGTGTTAGATGCTGAACTAAAAGCCAAACAAGAAGCAGAGGCTAAAGCCAAGGCAGATGCTGAACTAAAAGCCAAACAAGAAGCAGAGGCTAAAGCCAAGGCAGATGCTGAACTAAAAGCCAAACAAGAAGCAGAGGCTAAAGCCAAGGCAGATGCTGACTGGCTTACACGGGAGACGGCACGACAGGAAGCAGCAGCAAGAGAAGAAGCAGAACTAAAAGCTGCTGCTGTCGCAGCCAAAGCCGCCGCCGCCAAGAAATCCACCATCACCTGCGTCAAAGGCAAACTCACCAAGAAGGTGACTGCGGTAAAGCCCAAGTGTCCGACTGGTTATAAGGTGAAGAAGTGAGAATACTGTGTTGCCAGAATTGATGTCCAGAACAAATCGTGTCCCTTTCCTTCAAAATTAGTTTTGCGTAAAAATATTAGAGTTAATCACTGAGATGAGGAACAGAAATGAAGAAATCAAATTGGTCAATATCAATTGTCTTGGTTTTAATTCTTGTAGGGTGCGGCTCATCCCAGAGTGCAAAGTACAAAGAGGCAGGTTGTAGGGCCGCTGACCAAATGGCATTAGACGAAGCTGCTACGCAATTTAATCTCGCAGCAGAAAATGGTGATCCAGAAGCAGTGGCCCCTGGGATTGCAGCTCAGACAATCTGGGGAATCTTTATGACAATTGGTAACGCCAATTCTCTAGAGGAAATAAAATCTAATTCTGAGTATGCGGGAGAGTTAACTTTGGAAATCGCAGCGTATTGTGGCAGCGAGTACGACATTAAATAGAAATCTTGAGCTAGTGGCGTTTTCCTGAGCATCAAAGAAGTATCTTGACCCTAACAATTCCCTAACACCCTCCTAACACCTGTAGGTATTAGGAGGGATGTCTAGGGACAATTCACCCTTAATTGTTAAACACTAGGCACGCAGGGGCACGCGTAGAACCATAATTACACCCACTCATAATTCCGTCGTCGTCGGTTCGAGCCCGACCCGCCCCACTTGTTTCAGGCGTGAATTACGGTTCTAACGCGTTCCCCAGATTTAGTTTTTACTAATTGCCTAACACTTGCCTAACAATTAGAAATCACAATTCAATAAGGCATTGATCGTGAATCACCGAGAAGGGGGGTAACTATCTTCCACAGAATGGTATGAATAAGTAAGCTTCACCATTCAGCACGGTTACATGCATGAGTCCCATTCCAGATCCCAAGCTTGAACCAACGAAAGACCCAAGTCCAAAATAGGTGTTGCCTTCAGGGGATTTGCCAGCAAATATCCAGTCATCAGCAGGATTCTCAGGTGCAACCCACTTTGTAAGCAGAGATGCATCACTGCTACCAAAATCCATCCACCAAGTTTCGTTTTGATCCACCAACGCTTGAGCGCAAGGAACTGCCTTACCAAGATCAAGTGAGTTTGGATAAATGTGTCTGAACACTGCATCAAAACCCTTGGCAGAACTATCCTCAAAAGCATAGTTAATCTCGTTGATCATCTCGTCGATTATGGCGATTTCAGCGTAATCAGTTGGTGCAGTTGAGTATGCATCGGGGTTGAGTGGCACGAGGCTATCTGATTGCGGAATGCCACATCCACTCAATGAAGCGGCAAGAGTTATGGAACTCAGGAAAAGAGTAAAAGCTTTAAAGTTCATTCCTAAAACTCCATTATCTCTCAGCAGTACCTGGTCACACCTCAAGTATGAAGTACCAGAAGTGATATTAGGCTTTGGAAAGACACATGTCGGACACTTTTAGTGCGAAACTTTCCTTTGTTTCGGTTATTTCGATTGCGCTGAATTCGAATGGTTTAAGGCTTCTAAGAGCCGAACAAACTAATCCTTAGCTCAAATCAAAGCGATCAGCGTTCATCACCTTGGTCCAGGCAGCCACAAAGTCTTTAACAAACTTTTCTTTGTTATCGTTTTGTGCATAGACCTCGGCATATGAGCGAAGAATCGAGTTAGAACCAAAGACTAGATCTACGCGAGTAGCAGTCCAATCAATAGCACCGGTCTTGCGATCACGGATGTTGTAGAGGTTCTCCCCTGCTGGCTCCCATGTGTACTTCATGTCTGTGAGGTTTACGAAGAAATCTGTTGTGAGTGCTCCAACATTCTTAGTAAATACTCCGTGAGATGTGCCGGCATGGTTAGTTCCAAGCACGCGCATTCCACCAATGAGAACTGTCATTTCAGGAGCCGTCAGGCCCATCAACTGAGTTCTATCAAGTAGTAACTCTTCAGGTTTTACTGCGTAATCCTTTTTCACCCAGTTACGGAATCCATCGTGAATTGGTTCAAGAACTGCGTAGCTATTCACATCTGTTTGTGCCTGTGTTGTATCCCCGCGACCTGGTGCAAATGGGACTGCAATCTTGACTCCTGCTGCGGCTGCAGCCTTTTCAATACCAATATTTCCTGCCAAGACGATGACATCTGCGATGCTTGCGCCAGTTTCTTGTGCAATTGGTTCTAACGCTGCAAGAACTTTATTCAAACGTGCTGGCTCGTTGCCCTCCCAATTACGAGCAGGCTCTAAACGAATGCGGGCTCCATTTGCCCCACCGCGAAGATCAGAACCACGGAATGTGCGAGCGCTATCCCACGCAGTTGTTACAAGTTCTGCAACAGATAGTCCTGTTGCTTCAATCTTTGCCTTAACGGCTGCAACATCATAAGAAGTTGTGCCTGCAGGAATTGGATCCTGCCAAATCAAATCTTCTTGTGGAACATCAGGTCCGATATAGCGAATCTTTGGACCCATATCGCGGTGGGTTAATTTAAACCACGCACGAGCAAAAGCATCATCAAGTAATGCTGGTTTTTCATGATACTTCTTTGAGATCTCAAGATAAATCGGATCAATGATCATCGCCATATCTGCATCAGTCATCATTGGGTTATAGCGAATTGTTGAATCTTCAACATCGACCGGCTTATCGGCTTCAACAATATTTGTTGGCTCCCATTGACGTGCTCCAGCTGGTGACTTAACAAGTGCCCACTCATGCTTAAACAACATTTCAAAGTAGCCGGCATCCCACTTAGTTGGCTCAGTTGTCCAGGCTCCTTCAATACCGCTAGTTACAGTGTTGCGACCAACTCCGCGCTTGGTGTGGTTGTTCCAGCCAAGTCCTTGCTCAAAAATATCTGCAGCCTCTGGTGCTGGTCCCAATAGAGATGCATCTCCATTTCCGTGGGCCTTACCTACTGTGTGGCCACCTGCGGTTAAAGCAACAGTCTCTTCATCATTCATCGCCATACGTGCAAAAGTCTCACGGATATGTTGGGCGGTCAGCAGTGGATTTGAAACTCCATTGATGCCTTCAGGGTTAACATAAATTAATCCCATCTGCACGGCAGCCAAAGGATTTTCCAATGAGCTTGCATCTGTAGTGTCTGCATAGCGCTCATCACTTGGCATCATTAATTCAGATTCTGATCCCCAGTAGATATCTTTTTCTGGATGCCACACATCTTCTCGTCCAAAGGCAAAGCCAAATGTCTTGAGGCCCATGCTCTCGTAAGCAATGGTTCCGGCCAAAATAAATAAATCAGCCCAGCTGAGTTTGTTTCCATACTTCTGCTTGATCGGCCATAACAAACGACGGGCTTTATCAAGGTTGCCGTTATCTGGCCATGAGTTAAGGGGTGCAAATCTAAAACTTCCAGTGCCCGCACCGCCACGACCATCGGCAACGCGATATGTGCCTGCTGAGTGCCAAGCCATGCGAATCATTAATCCGCCATAGTGACCCCAATCAGCTGGCCACCACTCTTGTGTTTGGGTCATGAATTGATGCAGATCGCTCTTAAGCGAAGCGAAATCTAAAGTTTTGACTTCTTTGCGGTAATCAAAATCTTCACCCAAAGGATTTGTCTTGCGATCATGCTGATGCAAAATATCGAGCTTTAGGGTGTTGGGCCACAAGTATGTGTTTGATTCACTTGTTTGAGTGTTAGCACCGTGTGCTACTGGGCACTTTGCGTCCATGATTCCCCCTATTAATTACTCTGAGTGGGCTAATTATGGATGTAATGGTCAAGCCCCGCAATTTCAAAGAAAGTTGAGATCACCCTACTTACTGCTACCCCTCATTTAACTCTCTTCTATATGTCCATTAGGCAAACCTAGGCGTAACTTTGAGGTATGAGTGATCGAGTCTTACTAGTTATGGACGATGCTTTTGAATTATCGACGATGGCCGCGGCCCTTAAACTTCATGGGACAAATGTAATAGGAGAAGCTCAAAAAAAATCATCAGCGATTTTGCTCATGCGAAGCATGCAACCCAATGTCCTCTTAATTGATATGCATTTTTCGAATGAACATTCGATTGAAATAGCTTCTGCAATCCGCAAGGAGTCTGCCTCCATTGGCATTGTCATGCTTGTTGCTTGTGCCGACCTCCGATTGCTTGGTGAAATCACCAGTGACATTCCTCAAGGAACCAAGATAGTTATCAAGAAATCTATGAATAGTGTCAGTGCCTTGTGCGATGTAATTTCAGATTCAAGAAACTTTTCGCCTGAATCTCCTGTGACCTGGGTCAACGGCAACATTTCACTTCATGAGAAATCTCTCGAGAATTTAAGGTCGCATTTGACCGACCTTCAGATTGAAACTCTTCGCCTGGTTGCAGATGGCTTAACAAATGCTGAGATTAGTAGGATCAGGTTTGTCAGCGAAAAGTCAGTTGAGCAGGTCGTTTCTAGAATTGCAATGGTGCTCAATGTGCAGCCCGATCGATCAAAGAACTTACGGGTGCAATTAGTTGGCGAATACTTTAAGTGGATAGGCGCGCCTGTCCACTAGCTTTACTGTTCTGAATGCAGGCACAGGTAAAGTTCTCGTCTATGGAGCTAGATCAGATTCGCGCGCATTGGAATCAGGTGTTAGACACCCTTGAATCAGAAAATCGTGTTGCTTGGATCGCATACTTTGATGCTCGTTTGAGTAAGTATGACAATGGAACTTTAACTCTAGATTTTTCAGACAGCCGTAAGTTTGCAACTTCACATGAATACTCAGAAACGCGCCCCAATTTGAAGTCAGCGCTCCAGGTGGCAATCAAAAGCACAATCGGTATAGATGTCGAGATTGTTGAGCAATGAGGCTAAAGATATATCTACTCGCCATTTCATTGGTGGTTGCAATTATGGGTGCACCGCAATCAGTTGCCGCCTCATCAGCTCTCTCAATGTCTGTTACGCAAACACCTAGTGCATCTGAAACTTTGCTGACTCTGTATGGAAATCTTAAGCCAAATAGAACAGGTGCCGTTGTAAAGATTCAAGTCGATACAGATGGTAAGTGGACAACAACTCGTTTTACGACGAAGGTCACCAAAGTTGGAACATGGAAGGTCACAGCCCTTGCAACCGCGCTGGAAGCAAAGGTTCGCTATCGCGCCGTTTCGGTAATCTCAGGTAAGAATTTGTACTCCCCCATTCGTTCGATCACTGTGAGGCAACAACCAGAGATTTCAAATACTGATCCTGCTCTATTTATTGATTTAACTGGACCTGGTGGTCGCATTCATGGCGCAGACATTAGTCGCTGGCAACACCCCAACGACAAGCCGATTGACTTTGTGAAAATGTATGAAGCGGGAATGCGATTTGTTTTTATCAAAGCATCAGACACTCGCGAATCAGCAGATCTGCTTGCAATTAAATATGCCGCAATGGATCACCATGCCGCACAAGCTGCAGGCATCTATACAGGTTTTTACCACTATGCAGTCCTGCCTGATGTGTCAGATCCCGAAGGAATAAAAAAAGATGCGTTGGCACAAGCCCAGAAGGTTGTCTGGCGTCTGGCATCAATGGGCGGTTACTCGGATCGAGATCTTCCCTATGCCCTAGACCTAGAAAATAAGTGTGTTCGTTACTCCTCATCTGGTGCCTGCCAAAAGTATGCAACACGCAGTGCTGTGACCTTATGGGCAACAACTTTTCTGGCATCACTAAAAGAGAAAACTGGACGCACACCTATTTTGTATTCCTATGCAGCATTTTTGGAGAGTTCCATGACCCGGTCTCCTGAACTTACACAATATCCATTGTGGCTTGCACAGTATGCAATCGATCCAGCCAATCCCATTAACCAGCCAGGTTTGAAAACTGGGGGTTGTTATGTTCACTCTTGGACAAGTGAAAATTGTGATTCACAGTGGACTGTGTGGCAGTACTCCTCATGTGGAATTGCTCCGAAGTACGGTGTCCCGGGAAACAGATTAGATCTCAATGTTTTCCGCGGCACCCCATCATCATTTTTGAATTTAGCACAAGGAAGTTGGACACCAACCCTTGTTGATTTGATGCCGCAACAAGAGCCAACTGTCCTCACAGTTGTGGATCAATCCTCAAGCACCACAAACAAACTAGTTACCTTTAAAGTAAATGTTGTGCGACCAAATAATTCTCCCGTTGTGACCGGAAGTGTGAAATTAGTATTTGATAAAGCAACGACACCGCAAAGCAAGCCGACCCAAACAATACTTCGCGAAACTAGTGGAGTGTGGACGCTTGCACTAAGAGCAGTGCCGGCTGGGACCTACACAGGCAAGGTTTTGTTTGAAGATATTTCCGGAACTCATGCTGAATCAGCTTTTCCAGTGACCTTCACTGTGACACAAGGTGCAACGCCGACTGCTAAGCCAACACCTTCACCGACGGCTACTAAAAAGCCAACAACTGATAGCTGCAGAGGGCAGATTAAGAATTAACCACAAGTAGCTCAGCTAAAGCTACTTTTTCACGTTCAACCATCTCAAGGTAATGAGCAATTGATGCTTTGCGCTCTTTTGCGCTCCATCCTAGAACTGGCGCAATCAGTGTTGCGACTTCCTCAGCAAGATGCACAGCATGATTTATTGCTTCAAAAGAAAGGCGCGTACGGCGCGAAATAACATCATCTACTGATTGTGCACCTTCATGTGATGCTGCATAGATTATTTCAGCCTTAATGTATGGCAAATCGGAATCTAACCTTTTTGCCAGTTTTGGTTGCTCTTTAATAATTACCAAGATCTCGCTGATGAGTGATCCGTACCGATTGAGTAAATGAGTCACCGTTTCTACCGCCAGGCCAGTTTCTTGGGCAATTCGCTCAGTTTGTTGCTCCAATGCGAAGTAGCCATCGGCACCCACTAGAGGCACCTTTTCTGTGACCGAATCTTTGGTCACTCTGCGAAGTTCAAGAACTGCGCGATCAATTACATCTTCAGCCATAACCCGATAGGTGGTGTACTTGCCACCAGCAATAGAAACAAATCCAGGTGCAGGTCTATCTACTGTATGTTCACGTGAGAGCTTTGTTGTTGTTGCACTTTTTTTGTTTGCAACAAGTGGACGCAAGCCCGCATAAACACCAATGATGTCCTTTGCTCGCAACTTCGGCTTCAGTACTCGATTTGCCTGATCTAGAATGTATTGAACATCTTCTTGTGTTGCACATGGCTCTGCTCTATCTCCCTCATATGGAGTATCTGTTGTGCCAACGATCCATTTATCTCCCCAAGGAATCAAGAATAAAACTGAAACTGGGGTTTTAATGATGATGCCAGCATCTGATTTGATCGCAGAACCGGGCATGACAATGTGTGCACCTTTACTCATAGTCACGTTATATCCAGGGGTTAATTCAAATCGCTCATGTAGCTGATCGCTCCACACTCCAGCACACATAACCGTTGCGGTTGCTCTTATCGCAATCTTCTTTCCGGATGCTAAGTCAATGGCATTAACACCAACTACTCGCTTTCCTTCCCGAATGAGTGACTCTGCAGAAACCTTAGTTGCGATGATTGCGCCGTGACGTGCAGCAGTTCGTGCAACTGCCATTGTGTGGCGAGCATCATCAACTTGGGCATCAAAGTACTTGATTGCGCCAGTTACAAGATCACGTCGTAAAGAGGGGGCAATTTCATTTATCTGTTTTTGGCTTAAGTGCTTGTGCCATGGAAGTGAGCGTTGGAATCCACGCAATGCATCGTAGAGAGCAAGACCTGCTCCAACATATGTGCGCTCTTTAAGTTTTTCAGTTAAGGGAAATAGAAATCCGACTGGTTTTACAAGATGTGGACACAAGGTGGAAACCATTAGTTCGCGCTCGTGCAACGCCTCACGTACTAATTTGAAATCGTATTGTTCGAGATACCGCAGGCCACCATGAATGAGCTTGCTGGATCTACTAGATGTGCCAGCGGCAATATCTTGCGCTTCGATGAGGGCAACTTTTAATCCTCGAGCAGCTGCATCTAATGCTGCGCCTGCGCCATTTACACCCCCGCCGATAACAAGGATGTCGAACTGTTCTGTGCCAAGTTGTGAAATGGCAGCCTCACGCTGGTCTGGGCCAAGTTGTGACAAGAACATATACGTTGCTTCTCCGTAACCAGTGAGTACGCTAAGCCTAACTTACGGCGAAGGGTTTGTGCGCAGTGGCATTTATCGGCAGTTTGGATCAGGGCACTAGTAGTACTCGTTTCATGATCTTTGACCACGCGGGCCAAGTAGTTGGACAGCACCAATTAGAACATCGCCAAATACTTCCGCAAGCTGGTTGGGTAGAACATGATGCCGTTGAGATTTGGGAGCGCACCCAAGAAGTTATAACCGGCGCTCTTAAGCAAGCCAATATCTTGGGCTCAGATTTAGCTGCTATTGGGCTGACAAACCAGCGCGAAACAACTGTTGTGTGGGACATAGAAACAGGCCAACCACTATCTAATGCAATTGTTTGGCAAGACACTAGAACTACAGGATTCTTAGCAACCCTGACAGATGCTCAACAAGCCATGATTCGCCACAGGAGCGGCTTAACTATCGCCCCATACTTTGCCGGCAGCAAGATGAACTGGTTTTTAAACAACGTTCCTGCTGCACAATCTCCCACCGCACGCTTTGGAACCATTGATTCATGGCTCTTATGGAACTTATCCGGTGGCGTACGCGGTGGCGTGCATGCAACTGATGTGACTAATGCCAGCCGCACCTTGTTAATGAACCTTGAGACCCTGGATTGGGATGATGACCTGCTCGCCATATTTGGGGTTTCACGCTCTTCTCTTCCTGACATCAAATCATCTTCTGAAACCTACGCCCTAACAGATCCCCATGGACCATTTGGAACTGCAATTCCGATTGCTGGAATTTTGGGTGATCAACAAGCAGCAATGGTTGGTCAGGTTTGTTTTGAGCGTGGTGAATCAAAGACAACTTATGGCACAGGAAACTTTGCACTCCTAAATACCGGTACCGAAATCGTGCGTTCTAAAAATGGATTACTCACAACAGTTTGTTTCAAACTTGGTGATGCCCCAGCCCATTACGCACTCGAAGGTTCAGTAGCTGTAACCGGTTCTGCTATTCAATGGCTTCGTGATCAATTAGGAATCATCACAAACGCTGCTGAAACCGAAGGTTTGGCATCTTCTGTGGCAGATACTGCTGGTGTTTATTTCGTCCCTGCGTTTTCAGGGTTATTTGCTCCTTATTGGCGCAGCGATGCCCGCGGCGTCATTGTGGGATTAACTCGCGCAGCAACAAAGGCGCACCTTGCCCGCGCAGCACTAGAGGCAATTTGTTATCAAACCCGAGATGTCATGGATGCAATGGTTGCCGATAGCGGCGTGCCGATGAAAGAAATGCGGGTGGACGGTGGAATTACTGCGAACTCTTTCTGTATGCAGTTACAAGCAGATGTCATGGGTATCGACATCACTCGTCCATTGATTGGTGAAACAACAGCGTTAGGTGCCGCTTACGCTGCAGGACTAGCAGTTGGTTTTTGGTCATCAACAGATGAGTTATGCAAGCAGTGGCAACAATCTCGTCGTTGGAGTTCATCCAGCACAGCTGAACAACGCGCAGTTGGATATGCAGGGTGGAAAAAGGCTGTTGAGCGAACTTTGAATTGGGTTGATTAAACCTTTTTAATTTCAATTAACAAAGCGTTTGCTGGAGCCAAAATTGGCGCAGTCACACCGATACTGGCAAGTGCAGATCCTGACATCGTGATCCCATCCATCCATTCAGGTGGAGAGATCAACATATAGCGTGGCTTGCCTGCAGGAAATACGGCCTTAACTACATAGTTGGCATTTTGATGTAGCCCAGGAAACTTAAGCGGTGATGGATGAATAGAAACTGTTGGCGTTAATTGAACATAGGCGAAAATTGCGCGCAAAGCATCATGTGCTTGAACGCCATGTAAGTATGCGTGTGATTCTGGGTAGTCAACGCGAACCATTTTTCCTGAATGCAAGAGTGCGCGATTGTTCTTGTAATACTGCGCCCAGGTTGCCAAGTGCTTGCGTTCTTCTGTCGTTGCTTCTGTGATGTTCCATTCAATACCTGCGTGACCAAAAAGTGCTGTTGTTGCACGCATAGAAAGTTCTAATGTGCGCCCTGTTTGATGTCCATGTGTGGGCCCAATGTGCGTTCCCAAAAGTTCAGGTGGGATGACTTGTGAGGTCCAGCGCTGAATTGTTTGTCGCTCCAACGCATCATTGTTATCACTTGTCCAGAATCGATCCACATAATCGATTACACCTAAATCAATACGGGCTCCGCCAGATGCACATGACTCAATTTCAAGGGCTGGATGACGCTTCTTTAACTCTGCAAACAAACGATAAATTGCTTGAATTTGGCGATGAACACCTGCTGCACCTAAGTGACCGGCATCGACTAGAACGCGGTTGTGATCCCACTTAATGTAAGCGATGTTGTGAGATGCCAATACTGCAGAAGTTTGCTCCAGCACATGATTAAAGGCTCCTTCATGGCCAATGTCTAAAACTAATTGGTGGCGCCAGAGTGGTGGAACTCGATCTGCTTCATGCAAAATCCACTCAGGGTGCGCGCGATATAAATCAGAATCTGGATTAACCATTTCGCCCTCAAACCACAGGCCAAACTCAATTCCCTTGTCATTAATGTATTTAATCACCGGAGTCAGACCATGTGGCCACACAGCAGGATCAATAACCCAATCCCCCAACCCGGAACGATCATTGCGGCGTGAATGGAACCAACCATCATCTAGCACTACGCGCTCGATACCAATTTCAGATGCGACATCGATTAATGCTTTGATCTTTTCTTCATCGTGATCAAAGTACAACGCTTCCCACATATTCAAAGTCAGAGGACGAGGGCGCTTGGGGTGAACTTCGCGGGCTCGAAGGTGAGAATGGTAGGCAGCACTGACCCCATCTAGACCCTCTGCTGAAAAGACAGAAATCAGTGCAGGTGCTTCATAAACTTCACCAGAGGCTAATAACAACTCACCGGGCAATAATAATTCGCCTGCTCCAATTGATTGTGAACCATCAAAAAGCTTTTCAACTAAGTAGTGTGAATTTCCGCTCCAGGCGATGCTAGTTGCCCAAGCATTTCCAGACTGAAATGATGTTTGCGGAGTTAAAGCGATGTCTGCGATTGAAAAGTTGTGTCCGCTTCGACCTTCTCTAGATTCCCGCACCCATGTACCGGTTGCGATTTCTTTGCGTTGAGGATTACGTTCATTGGACCAACGCCCTACAAAATCTAAAGTTTGTGTTGCCTCTTTTGGAAGTGGCAACCAATGAATAAATTCATTGACGCAATAAGGCAAGGCTCCTAAGTTTTTAACTGTAGCTCTCTGAATCAGAACCCCATGCGCATCAAGGTCAAAACTCATAACTACTTCAAGTTCTGCATGTAAATCACGTAATGTAACTACAACATGGTTTCCCTGATGATGAAAATCTGTAACCTCAAACTTTGTTGACCAATCTTTTCCGTTTCGGTGACCTGACAAAGATGGACGACCTAAAAACCCACGTGAGCTTTCACGCATAATGCCAGGAAACTGTGGCTGATCCCAGGAACTATTTGCAATCGAAGGACGTATTGCCATGTGCACAGATGCGAGATCTCCATGAATAGGTGCACCCCAATGTTGGATCACAAGGGCACCATCGACTACTTCGAGCAGCAGCGATGAGGATGGCGCGCTCAATAGTGCAGATTGCTTACTCACAAAGGTAGAGTAACGACACTATGGGCGAGAGTAAAAAACTAAAAGCAGGCGTCATTCGAAATGACCGCCACATGGCCGATGGACGAACTATTCGTTACTACGACACCGCTGGCCAAGCGCGAAATGTTCACGATGCCAGGCCAAAAGAAGAACAACCAGGAATTGGCGAACTTCGCCTAGATCCATTGGTCAATGAATGGGTTGCAATGGCAGCTCATCGACAGGGTCGAATCTTCTTGCCGCCAAAGGAGTTATGTCCTTTGTGCCCCACTACGGGTGAGTTACTCACTGAAATTCCAGAAGCAGACTTTGAAGTAGTTGTTTTTGATAATCGTTCCCCTTCACTTCGCCCACCTGTTGGTGATTGGGCACTTCCTGACATGGTTGGACCTGATACTGATTTAGGAACAGCAGCCGGTAAGTGTGAAGTAATTTGTTTTACCGCAGAACATGGCAGCGCCTTTAAGGATCTAACACCACAACGTGTCCGCACTTTGCTTGAGGCCTGGATTGACCGGACGGCTGAACTATCACAAGAGAGCTACATAGAACATATTGCCCCATTTGAAAATCGTGGTGAAGAAATTGGCGTCACCCTTTCTCATCCACATGGTCAGATTTACTCCTATTCATATATCCCTCCACGCGTTGAAAAGATGTTAGCTGCTGCTAATAAGTACAAAGAGCAAACTGGCAAAGTTCTATTTGACCAAGTTGTGGCCCGAGAAATTCGCGATGATGAACGAATTGTCGCCCGAAATGATCGCTGGATTGCATTTGTTCCATTTGCGGCTAGATATCCATTTGAAATTCATGTTGCACCGCTCAACCCTGTTGCTGATCTAACTGGATTAACTGATGAAGACCGTGATGCTTTTCCAGAAATCGCACTTGAGGTCACACGCAGACTAGATGGTGTTTTTGGAATTGAAATGGCATACATCGCAGCATGGCACCAAGCACCTGTCCGAATTGGTCGAGATGTACTACGCCTGCACTGGCAAATCACAAGTGTTCGCCGTGCACCAGGAAAACTAAAGTATTTAGCTGGTTCAGAATCAGCAATGGGTGCCTTCATTATGGACATGCGTCCAGAACAATCTGCTGCCCAACTTCGAGATGTAGTGCTGTAATGCGGGTTTTAGTCACTGGAGGCACTGGCTATATAGGTTCTACTGCAGTTGAAATATTACTAAACCAAGGTTTTGATATCTCAATTTTAGATGATTGCAGCATGGGTCATGCAGACACGGTCCCTGCTGGTGTGCGTTTTACACAAGGGTCACTTCTAAACCCTGCCGAAGTTGCCGAATCTTTGAGTGAGTGTGATGCGGTCATGCATTTTGCAGGTAAATCATTGGTGGGAGAATCAGTTGAAAAGCCTGATCTCTACCACTCGGTCAATGTTGATGGAACCCGTATTCTCTTAGATCAAATGCGCAAACAATCGATTTCAAAGATCGTGTTCTCCTCTTCAGCGGCAACATATGGTGAGCCCAAGGTAGTTCCAATCCTTGAAACTTCCGAGACTCATCCAACTAATCCATACGGTGCAACAAAGCTTGCTATCGACCAGATGATCACAGAGGAAAGTGCCACTCACGGAATTTCTGCTGCCTCACTTCGTTACTTCAACGTTGCCGGAGCCCTTAAGGCCGGGCGTGGATGGCTGGCAGAAAGGCACGACCCTGAAACACACTTAATACCAAATGTTTTACGTAGCACTGTAGATAATCCAGTAAAGATTTTTGGCACCGATTGGCCGACAGCAGATGGCACTTGCATCCGCGATTACGTACATGTGGTCGACTTAATTGAGGCACATCTAAAGGCTTTGAATTCATTAGGAAATCCTGGTCATGAGATATACAACTTAGGAAGCGGCTCTGGCTACTCAGTACGTGAAGTTGTTGCAGCGGCTAGTGCTGCAATTGGACATCAAATTCCTTTTGTGGATTCACCGCGTCGGGCAGGTGATCCTGCTGTTTTGATTGCAGATATTTCAAAGGCCAAATCGCGCCTTGATTGGCAGCCGTTGCGAGATCTAAACACAATGGTTTCAGACACATTGAAATCCATGGGATAGCAATGAGTTCGATCGAAGAAAAATTCCTTGAAACTTTTGGTGAAGAACCAGATCTGGTTGCTGCTGCCCCGGGGCGCGTTAATTTAATCGGCGAGCACATTGATTACAGCGAGGGTTTTGTACTTCCTTTTGCCATAAAAGACAGAACTATGGTTGCCGTAAGAAAGCGTGATGATTCAACTGTGCGTGTTGCATCTGCCCAGAGGCGCAACAAGATTGTCACGGTAGATATCGCTGATGTTAAACCAGGCCTGAAGGGTGAATGGGAGCGATATGCACTCGGAGTTCTATGGTCCATGGGTGTCACATCTGGCGTAGACCTGATGATTGATGGCCACGTTCCACTAGGCGCAGGTCTTTCTTCATCTGCAGCTCTTGAGTGTTCTGTGGCAACTGCGATGAATCATTTGTTTGATATGGGATTTAACCTTGAAGAACTTGCACGTTTAACTCAAAAAGCAGAAAACCAATATGTGGGAGTTCCCTGCGGAATCATGGATCAATCAGTTTCCTTGATGGCAACTAATGGTTTCGCTCTTTTGCTCGACTGTAGAGATCTTTCAACTCGTAATATTCCATTTGATGTTGCCTCACACGGGTTAGAACTACTCATCATTGATACACAAGCCCATCACGCTTTAACTGATGGCGGTTATGCCGAGCGCCGAGCATCCTGTGAATCTGTGGCAGCAAAATTGCACGTCAAATCCATGCGTGAATTAACCATCGCGCAGTTGGATTCTTCGCGAGACCAACTCTCAGAGACTGAATACATCCGCGCCCGACATGCAATCACCGAAATGAAACGAGTTCTAGATTGCGTAGAGGCTTTAAGCAGCGGTGATTTTGTGAAAGTTGGCCAACTTTTAAACCAATCACATCTGTCCTTACGTGATGATTACAACGTTTCTTGTCCCGAGTTAAATGCTGCAGTTGAAGCATCATTGGTGGCAGGTGCATTGGGTTCACGTATGGTGGGCGGTGGATTTGGAGGAAGTGCAATCGCCTTAATTCAGGCATCAAAGACCTCAGAGACTATTGGCGTAGTTGAAAAAGCATTTGCAGATAAGAAATTTAAAGCACCTCGCTTTTTCACTTCATTACCAAGCCAAGGGGCTGAACTACTTTCTAGGCGCTAACTCTATTTCTTCAGATTTACAGGGGAGTTATTGAAAGAACTTCGACTCCACCGATTGCGCCTAAAACATTGAGAAGGTCTGTTGCATCGCTACCCGGTATTGCAACGGTGATGTCGTCATAGCCTTTGCCATCTTCAGACTTAACAACTGCGAGCGCACGGATGTCTCCCCCTGCAGCGCCAATTGCAGATGCAAGAAGTCCCAATGAACCTGGACGATCTGGAATAGCTACGTTTAGTTGGAAGAGTGCCATATGAAAATCTTATCCCTTATTAATTGCAGATGATTAAGACAGAACGATCCAGTCACCCTTGATGGCAACCTTGATAGTAGGGAGGGGTTTGATTGCTGGCCCTGTGACTACTGCGCCCTTTTTAAAGGGGTCGAAACTAGCGTTATGGACAGAACACACCAATAATTTTCGTGCTGCAAAAAACTTAGTTAATCCGCCTTCGTGGGTGCAAATAGTTTGATAAGCAAAGACACCAGTCTTTGTGCGAAATAGCAGGGCAGGTGCACCATTTTTGAGTTGAAATGAATATGTGCCGCCAACTTTGACCTTACTTAACTTAACAATCTGGTTATTTGCAGCAACTGCGTGATTGCCAAACAGGGTTGTACTCGCCCCTACCAGGGCCATTCGAAGCGCGGCTCTGCGCGAGATCTTCATGCTCCCTGACTTGGATTCGAACCAAGAACCTGTCGATTAACAGTCGACTGCTCTGCCGTTGAGCTATCAGGGATTAACTGTGCAAGCGCAAACTCTAGCGCACACACGGGCTTGGGCAAAAACTAAAGGCTGCCAAGCGCCAAATCATGCAGGGATCTACGGGCACTTTCTAGGGCTACAAGTTGGGCAAATGCCGCGTTGTATTCAATCTCATTTTCAACTGGATTTAAGCGCTGAAGCGATGACTTGAGTTCGGCAATAGATCGCGAAATTGCGACCTCTCGTAAGCGAGCCACAATACTTGCGACATATACCTGAGTCGGCTTTCCATCGGCGCGGATTGGTTCAACTGTTAATTCTGTAAACAACGCTTTGACATTGTCATCAGCAATATTGTCTGGTGAAATTTTATCAACCGAATCAATTGCAAGTCGCAGCGCAATGTATGCAGGATGAGTAAATGCACCGGCCTCGATAGAACTCCATAGATCAGAAACGAAAAGTGATGGATCTTGCAATCTAGCTTTTAATACCTCGCGCTCTAGTATCAATCGAGCTTCATTAGGATCTGGTCTGAAGTTGGGTTGAGTGGAAGATTCTTCAACTAAAGTTTGGGCAACAGGTGCGGCCTTAACACCGCGGGAGACGGCTCGCGTAACAATCTCAACCTCAACTCCAAGCCATCCTGCAAGTAGTCGGGTGTATTCAGGGCGCAATGACTTGTCACGAATCTGGGCAACCAATGGTGCTGCTGCATTTAATGCGTTAACTCGCCCTTCAGCTGAATCCAACTTGTGATGAGCTAGCTCTGCGCGAATTGCAAACTCAAAGAGTGGAACACGTCTAGCTATCAGGTCGCGCAATGCAAGATCGCCTTTTTCTTGGCGAAGCTCGCAGGGATCTAACCCATCTGGTTCAACGGCAACAAATGTCTGTGTGACAAACTTTTGATCCTCACTAAATGCACGAAGAGCTGCCTTTTGTCCGGCAGCATCTCCGTCAAATGTAAAGATCACTTCACCGCGAAATGCATCATCATCCATTAACAATCTGCGCAATATTCGAATATGGTCTGCGCCAAATGCTGTACCGCACGTTGCAACAGCTGTTGTTATCCCTGCTAAGTGGGCTGCCATGACATCTGTGTAGCCCTCAACAATTACTGCTTGACGCTTTTTAGCGATTTCTTTCTTAGCAACATCTAGCCCATATAACACTTGGCTTTTCTTATAGATCGGGGTTTCAGAGGTATTCAAATACTTTGGGCCTTGGTCATCAGCATCACTAGCAAGCTTTCTGGCACCAAATCCCACTACGTCTCCTGAGATATCTCTAATCGGCCACATCAATCGATTTCGGAACTTATCGATAGGCCCACGCTGACCCATCTTTGAAAGCCCCGCTAGTTCTAGCTCGTCAATTGTGTAGCCAAGTGCGCGCAGGTGTTTTGTTAAGCCATCCCATTCATCAGGTGAATAGCCAACACCGAACTGCTCACATGCTGCTTTATCAAAGCCACGTTTTGTTAACAGTTCACGGCCATGGGCCGCCCCAGGAGAAGAGTTGAGTTGTTCTTGATAAAACTTAGCAGCCTCCACATGTGCTGCGATTAAACGGTTACGTGTTCCTGATGTAACCACCGGTCCGGTGTTTGAACCCTCGTCATAGCGAAGTGTGTAACCAATGCGATCTGCAAGGCGCTCAATGGTTTCAGTGAAAGTTAAGTGATCAATCTTCATTAAGAATGCGATGACATCCCCACCTGTTTGGCAACCAAAGCAATGGAAATATCCTTTACTGGGTGTCACATGAAATGAAGGAGACTTTTCATCATGAAAGGGACACAAACCCTTTTTCTGTCCGCCACCCGCGTTTTTTAACTGAACATAATCTGCAACAACTTCATCGATGGGTGCACGGTCTCGGATGTATGCAACATCCTCTTCCCTAATGCGACCGCTCATGCTCCTACCCTACCGATTAGCAAGTAGGCGTGCATGTAAGGCATATGCGCCCGGGTCAGTAAGGGCAGCAACTTGGTCAATAATCACGCGCATTTTGGCGATCTCATCACTTGCCTCGTTCCAGGGCTTTTGGAAATAGGAATCTAGTTCATCAGGATATTTCAATAGCATCTCGACTAACTCACCAATGATTACCTGCTGCTTTGCATACCTATCTTGCGAATGTGCGGCATTTATTAAGTAATGCCCCGCAATAGCCTTGAGGAAATCTACCTCTAGTTTTTGTTCGCGTGGAATCTCTAGATCTGCGCTGTAGCGTGAAAGTGGCCCATTGCCATGGACTTTACGTGTTTGAACCTCAGCTGCTAAAACAAAGCGACCAATCAACTGGCTTGTTGAATCCTTTAAACGCGCGAGACTGCGAAGACTTCCATCATAATAATGAGGCCACGCAGAAAGTGCTGAAAGGCGAGCATGAGCGTCAATGGCCTCTTGCTCTGTTGCATCGCTTTTGTAGTCAGTTGTCATAACCTTGTATAGCTCTTGAAAATCCTGCTCAAAATTCTTTACCGAAACTTGGCCTGCAAATATTGCATCTTCTAAATCATGAACCGAATATGCGCAATCATCAGACCAATCCATGATCTGTGCTTCGATACATTTCTTTCCCGCAGGTGCTTGTTGGCGCATCCAGTTGAAAATCTCAATATCATCATCGTAAACACCAAACTTTCGAGAATTTTCAGTGCGTGACCATGGATACTTTGTTGCACCATCTAGGGATGCCCTTGTTAAATTCAGGCCAATACTCTTACCGCTAGCATCAACTGTTTTTGCTTCTAAGCGAACCAGTAATCTAAAACTTTGTGCATTTCCTTCAAAGCCGCCGAATTCTTGGGCAATCTCTGCCAATGCTTCTTCACCATTGTGACCAAAAGGCGGATGTCCTAGATCATGAGAAAGACATGCTGTGTCTTGCAAATCAGGATCTGCGCCAAGTGATTCGCCCAGTTCGCGTCCAATCTGTGCACACTCCAATGAATGCGAAAGCCTGGTGCGTTGAAAATCATTTTCCCACGGCACTGCAACCTGTGTCTTTGCAGCTAAACGCCTCAAAGATGCGGAGTGAATGACTCGCGCACGATCGCGCATAAATTCAGTTCGGCCTGCGCGCTTTGCGGGTTCATCCAAGAAGCGTTCTTGGTCAAATGCGCTGTAACTCATGGCAATACCTTAGTAACAATATCTGCATCAGGTAAGTGATCACTTATTTGTATGCCGCGCTTACCTACGGTTATATAGGCCAAATATGCGCTAGCTTCGCGAAGTAGGTATTTATAACCACTTTTTGCAAGTGTATTGGGGCCAGTTTGTACTGGCGAACATGTGCTAACCACACCTTGATCATCTGCCATGCTCATTGCGCGTTTGCAGTGATATGGGTCAGTCACAATAATCACATCGCTGACATAACGTTTTTTCATAATGGAGGCAAAGGCTTTTGTGCTTACTAAAGTATCGCGACCTTCTTCAATAGCAATGATGTCTTTTGCTGGAACTCCATTCATTCGCAGCCAATACTTGCCAGATGCAGCCTCTGTTGTTCTATCCCCTGGTGCTCCTGCTCCAACAGTAATAATCAGCGGTGCATACCCGAGTTCATAAATTCTCTTTGCTTCAACAAGTCGGGCCTCAAGTGCTTCACCTGGCTTGCCATTTAATTGCGCAGCTCCTAGAACAACAATGACGTCAGCCTCACGCACAATTGGATTATTTGCAGCACGCCAAACTTGCGCAAGCCCAAATGCAGGGACAACTAATGCAAGAACCAAAAGCACAGTGAGTGTCCGACGGAGCCATCTGAATATAAACATTTATCCGCCCGAAAACGCATCCTCTAGTTCAACATGAACTAGTTCGTCAGGATCATTGAGCCAGCCATCTGGCAATGTGGGTGGGCGCCCATGACTTGTGCGACCACGCGGTTTGTCTCCAACTTCAATTGGATATGGCTGATCTTCTAGCTGATCCAACAAATTTCGCATCTCCTGCAAAGAAGAGACCATGCCAAGGTCATGCCTAATCTCGCGTGCTACTCGGAAGCCCTTTAAATACCACGCCATGTGCTTTCGCATATCGCGCATTCCGCGATCTTCAGATTCCAGATATTCAACAATCAAATTTGCGTGACGGAACATCACTTCACGCACTTCATGCAATGTAGGAGTGATCTGTTGTCCATCTCCCTTAAGTGCAGACACTAAATCTGTAAACAACCATGGCCGCCCCAGACAGCCGCGACCAACAACGACTCCTGCACAACCACTTTTTTCGACCATGTCGATTGCATCTTGGCCGGACCAAATATCACCATTGCCTAAAACAGGTACTCCTGTTGGCTTTAAATGCTCTACCAGCCGTGCAATTGCAGACCAATCTGCTTTGCCCTCATACATTTGTGCTGCGGTGCGAGCATGTAAGGCAACCCAGGCAACACCTAAATCAGCTGCAGATTTGGCCGCCTCTAAATACGTTTCATGATCGCTATCAATACCAATTCGCATCTTCACTGTGACTGGAATACCAAATGGTTTTGCTGCTTCAACTGCAGCGCCAACAATGTTGCTAAATAGTTTGCGCTTGAAAGGAAGGGCTGCTCCTCCACCTTTGCGTGTCACCTTTGGCACAGGACATCCAAAGTTCATATCAATGTGATCGGCTAAGTGTTCTTTTCCAAGCATTGTGACCGCTGCGCGCATCGTGGTTGGATCAACGCTATATAGCTGCACAGAACGTGGCCATTCATCTTTGCCTGGAACAATCATTCGAAGTGTTTCTGGGCGTCGCTCAATTAAAGCTCGAGCTGTAACCATTTCAGAAACAAATAATCCCGCCCCTTGTTCACGGCATAGTGTGCGAAAAGGAGCGTTAGTTATTCCAGCCATGGGTGCTAGAACAACCGGTGGATCTATGTAGTGATCACCGCTTGCTAATGGAAGTAAGAGTGGCTTTAGCAACCTAGTAAACGAGGTGCTAGCCATGCTTCAACCTGATCTAGGCTGATGCGCTCTTGCGCCATTGTGTCGCGATCGCGAATTGTCACCGCATTGTCTTCAAGAGTTTCAAAGTCAATAGTGATGCAGTAAGGAGTACCGATTTCATCTTGACGACGGTAGCGGCGACCAATTGCGCCTGCATCATCAAAATCAATGTTCCAGTTCTTGCGAAGCTGTGTTGCCAGATCTCGTGCCTTAGGAGACAGATCAGCATTACGTGAGAGTGGAAGGACAGCAGCCTTAATTGGCGCAAGACGATGATCAAGCTTTAATACTGCGCGCTTTTCCATCTCGCCCTTGCTGTTGGGTGCTTCATCTTCTGTGAATGCATCCATTAAGAAAGTAAGCGTGCAACGATCAACACCTGCTGCAGGCTCAATAACAAATGGCGTCCAGCGTTCACCCTTTTCTTGATCAAAGTAAGAAAGATCTTTACCGGAGGCGGCAGAGTGGGCCTTTAAATCAAAGTCGGTGCGGTTTGCAATACCTTCTAGCTCGCCCCATTCAGTTCCGGCGAACTCAAACTTGTATTCAATATCTGCTGTGCGCTTTGAGTAATGCGACAACTTCTCTTTTGGATGATCATAAACACGTAGGCGATCTGGATTAATACCGAGATCCACATACCAAGCCATACGTGTATCAATCCAGTACTGGTGCCATTCTTCATCACTACCAGGGACTACAAAGAACTCCATCTCCATCTGCTCAAATTCGCGAGTACGGAAAATAAAGTTTCCTGGTGTAATTTCATTGCGGAAAGACTTACCGATTTGGCCAATACCAAATGGTGGTTTCTTGCGTGAAGTTGTCATTACCTGATCAAAGTTAATAAAGATTCCTTGAGCAGTCTCTGGTCTTAAATAAGCAAGACCTGATTCATCTTCAACTGGTCCAAGAAAAGTCTTGAGCAATCCACTGAACTGCTTAGGAGTTGTGAACTGTCCCTTATTTCCACATGCAGGGCAGTTAACCTCAGTTAAAGACTCTGGCTTTTTCTTATGCTTTGCTTCATAAGCTTCTTCAAGGTGATCGGCGCGATAGCGCTTATTACAAGCGGTGCACTCTGTTAGTGGATCACTAAATGTTGCAACGTGGCCTGATGCTTCCCAGACTTCTTTTGCCAAGATCACACATGAGTCAAGGCCAACAACATCTTCGCGACCCATAACCATGGACTTCCACCATTGGCGCTTAACATTATTTTTTAGTTCAACACCGAGTGGGCCGTAATCCCATGATGCGCGAAGTCCGCCATAAATTTCAGATGATGGGTATACAAACCCACGACGCTTTGCTAGTCCTACAATATTTTCTAAACGGTCCGTTGCCACAATATTCTCCATCCGGCTGGCTGTCGGCGAAAAGCAACGTGTGTTACTTCCGTGCAATTATTTTACTCTGAGTACGGCTTTTCATATGCACCGGGCTCATCAATTGCCTGTGCCAAGATCGGAATCGCATTCATTTTCACATCGTTATTACTCAACGCTCTTCGATATGAACCCACATTTTCCCAATGTGTTACCAATGACCACAGTGTTGGGTCATCGAGGTTTTGTCCGAACTCACCGCTTACAAATCCCTTACATGCAGAAAAGGCTTCGAGCGCGGTGCCCAGTTGTGCCTCAAATTGAGAGGCATCTGCGAGCGGGACTGAGAATCGAGCTATTGCAAGCATGGGTTGAGCGTAGCGGGGTGAATTATGGAAATGATAATCATTTCCATTTTTGTGATACTGTCCTGACATGAATATAGCCATCATCCTCGCAGCACTCACCGCTCTCTCAACCTTTGCAGGCGGGGCTTTGGCCCTGAAGGCAAAGGATCGCCTCCACCTGGTTCTTGGTTTATCAGCCGGACTTTTACTTGGTCTTGTTGCATTTGATCTATTGCCTGAAGTTTTTGAGCTTGGAACTCAAGAGTTCTTACATGCCCCGGTTGTTTCAATCGCTTTAATCGGTGGTTTCTTACTGCTGCATTTCTACGAGCGAATCTTTGGTTCTCACGAGCCCGCTGAATCAGATTACGGGCATGACCACAAGCACTCACATAACTTCACTGGTGTCTTTGGCGCAATCGCAATGGGTGGCCATGTTTTTCTAGATGGATTAGCACTAGGTGTCGCATTTAAAGTCAGCTCTGATCTAGGCCTTGCGGTCTTTATTGCATTACTTGTTCACGCATTTAGCGATGGTCTGAACACCGTTTCCTTTATGATCAAATCTGGCTTGTGGGGAAAGAAGAGCATTAGTTTACTAGGTGTTGATGCGTTAGCACGTGTTTCAGGTGCAGCACTAGGAAGCACCTTGGTATTGAGCAATAACTTGATCGCGCTATATCTTGCTGCTTTCTCTGGAATCGTCATCTATCTTGCTACATCGCACATCTTGCCTGAAGCACATTCACGCCATTCATCACGATTGACCATGGTTGCAACTATTTTGGGTGTACTAATCATGTGGGCTCTGGTTGCATACCTACATTCGGGTGATGCGCATGCTCATGGATCAGAACAAGAGATTCATCAAGAAGGGGTACATGAAGAAGAGGAACATCAGCACTCAGACAATGAATAAATCTGACATCAAATTGATTGCAGTTCTTGAGCGAACTGGTGGTTTTGCCAGCGCTCAAGAGCTGCATCAAATTTTACGCCGAGAAGGCGATGGAATTGGTTTAACAACGGTGTATCGCGCATTGCAGTCTTTAGTTGATGACAAGATCGTCGACCTTCTGCGCCGCGAAGATGGCGAGGCTATCTATCGTCTTTGTGGTGACACCCATCATCACCATTTAGTGTGCAAGAGCTGTGGCGACACAGTTGAAATCGAAGGTGGCGCAATTGAAAAGTGGGCAAAGACAATGGCTGAAGAGTTTGGATTCCGCGACGTCGGGCACACCGCCGAGATCTTTGGCATCTGCTCCAAGTGTTAAATCATGGGCGACTTTAGAGGCATACCTACCTGCGCATGTCCTGCATGCGGCTCACATCTCCTAGAGATAACTGCATCATTTAGCCCAGATACCTACGAGATTGAAATGTACTTACTTGATAACGCTCGTTGTGCAATGTGCCAGGCTCACTTAACCGCCCCAACGCCAATAGATTTCCCAGCCGCTTAAGCCTTACCAAACCTTCTATCTCTAGCTGAGTACTCTTCAATCGCTTTCCACAAAGTCTCACGTGTGACATCTGGCCACAGCACATCCATGAAAACAAACTCAGCATAAACACTTTGCCATGGCAAGAAGTTGCTGGTGCGCTGCTCCCCTGATGAACGGAGGAAAAGATCCACATCACTCATTTGCGGAGAATCTAAATACTTAGCAAAGACTTTTTCTGTGATCGCATCTGCCTTAATTTTGCCGCGTTTCACATCTCGAGCTAACTCTGTTGCCGCATCAACAATTTCTGAACGCCCACCATAATTGACGCACATGTTTAAAGTTAATTTCTTATTCTTTTTTGTTAACTCTTCTGCCTCTTCCAGCTCATTAATAACACTGCTCCACAATCGCTTAGGACGTCCAATCCAGCGGATTCGTATTCCCATCTCATGCATCTGGTCGCGGCGTCTGCGAATGACATCTCGATTAAAGCCCATCAGAAACTTTACTTCTTCGGGTGATCGTCGCCAGTTTTCAGTTGAAAATGCATAAGCACTGACCTCCTTAACGCCAAATTCAATTGCGCCTTCCACGACATCAAATAAAGCTGTCTCGCCTGCTTCATGTCCTGCGGTGCGAGGCAGACCGCGCTTTTGCGCCCAGCGACCATTGCCATCCATAACTATTGCAACGTGATTAGGAATCTTAATTGTCATACCCGCTCCACCATCGGCAAAGAACGCAGTCCGCGTTCAAGGTGCCATTGTAAGTAAGCGGCAATTAAACCGCTAGCCTCTCGACGATTTTTTCCTTCACTTGCTGTTGCAACATCCCAATTACTAGAAAGCAAAGCACCCATGAGCTCTAAGGTCTCTGGTGCAGGCGTTGCACATGCCGATGGCCGACAATCTGCGCACACAGAGCCGCCGCCCACTAATGAAAAGTATCGATGAGGGCCGGGCGTTTCACATTTAGAACAGATGGTCATTGATGGTGCATACCCGGCAACAGCCAAAGACCTCAACAAAAATGCATCAAGAATTAAAAGTGGTTCATATCTATTTTCTGCCAAAGCTTTCATGCCGCCAACTACTAATTGAAACTCTTGAAGAGCTGGTTCATTTTCTTGACTTGTAAAACGCTCTGCTGCTTCTAGAATTGCTGCAGCAACTGTCCAACGTTGATAATCCTCAGTCAACGCCTCGCCATAATTCATTAATGCTTCAACTTGGGTGACGGTGTCAAAGGTTTTGCCGGTATAGAGCTGGATATCAACATGGCTTCCTGGTTCTAGGCGCGCGCCAAATTTAGATTTGGTGCGACGAACTCCTTTTGCCACACCACGAATACGCCCATGATCGCGGGTAAGCATTGTGATGATGCGGTCTGCTTCTCCGAGTTTTTGAGTGCGTAAAACAATTGCCTCATCCCGGTACAAACTCATATGGGTAAAGGTAGTGCGTGGATTAGCGAATTGCGCGATTTATCGCAGACACGACCGCTTTTAGTGAAGCAGTTGTCGTGTTGGGATCGATTCCGACGCCCCAGAAGACATCGCCATCGATTGAACATTCCAGGTATGCAGCAGCAGAGGCGTCGCCACCTGCAGATAGTGCGTGCTCGAAGTAATCCAGAACTTGGACATCTACTCCGTATGCCTGCAAAATATTGCAGAAGGCGGCGATTGGACCATTTCCTTGTCCCTTAAGTTCATGAAGTTCCCCGCGATCGGTCAGCGAAACGGTCAGATAAACATCTTCGCCAAGTACTGAATTTTGTGACAAGCCCTTCAGACGGAAACGTCCCCATGGAGCGCAATCTGTTGGCAAGTACTCATCTTCAAAGATATTCCACAAATCTTCAGCACTTACTTCGCCACCTTCAGCATCAGTTTTAGCTTGAACATTTTTTGAGAATTCAATTTGCAAACGTCGAGGTAAATCAAGGTGATGTTCATTCTTCATCAGGTAAGCAACACCGCCCTTACCTGACTGTGAATTCACACGAATCACCGCTTCATATGAGCGACCTATATCTAGTGGATCAATAGGCAGATAAGGAATTGCCCAGGTGTGATCACGCACTTCTTTGCCAGCAGCTTTTGCATCACGGGCTAAGTGGTCAAAACCCTTTTTAATGGCATCTTGGTGTGAACCAGAAAATGCGGTAAACACAAGATCGCCGCCATAAGGATGACGCTCTGGAACACGTAATTGATTGGCGTATTCAACTGTGCGACGAACTTCATCGATATTTGAAAAATCAATATGTGGATCGATGCCATGTGTAACTAAGTTGATGCCCAGTGTTACAAGACATACATTTCCCGTGCGCTCACCATTTCCAAATAGCGTTCCTTCGATCCGATCAGCACCCGCTAAATAGCCAAGTTCTGCCGCTGCAACGCCTGTGCCGCGGTCATTATGTGGGTGAAGAGAAACAATCACACTTTCGCGGTTGTTAAGGTTGCGACACATCCACTCAATGGAATCTGCATAAACATTAGGTGTTGCCATTTCAACAGTTGCTGGAAGATTCATAATGGTCTTCCACTGTGGGGTTGGCTTCCACACATCATTGACCGCATTACAAACCTCAACGGCAAACTCAAGTTCAGTGCCGGTATATGACTCAGGTGAGTACTCAAAGGAAACCTTAGTTTCAGGAACCGTCGCGACTAAATCTAAGCAAATCTTGGCAGCATCGGTTGCAATCTTTTTAATACCATCTTTATCAAGGCCAAATACGACTCGGCGCTGCAAAGTCGAGGTTGAGTTATACAAGTGGACTATGGCCTGCTTTGAACCCTTAATAGCTTCAAAGGTGCGAATAATTAAGGACTCTCGCGCTTGAGTTAAGACTTGAATCACTACATCATCTGGAATCAACTTTTCTTCAATAATTTTGCGAACAAAATCAAAATCAGTCTGACTTGCACTAGGAAATCCAACTTCAATTTCTTTGTAACCCATAGCAACTAGAAGCTTAAACATCGCTAACTTGCGCGGGGTATCCATTGGGTCAATCAACGCTTGATTTCCGTCGCGAAGATCTACCGAACACCACTTAGGTGCTTGAGTGATTTTCTTATTCGGCCATGTGCGATCTGGAAGATCTATCGGGTGAAAAGGTTCATAGCGATGCACCGGCATCTTTGAAGGCACTTGCTTCGGGAAGTTCATGTAATGCTCCTTATTAATTGGCGGGTTTTGTCATGGGTGAACCGGTACGACAAACCCCGCGGCGAGGGGACCGGTTATTTGGCCCCGCCACGGCAGCGAAGGAGGAGGCTGCAAGTGATCATGAGTAAAGGGTAACGCGTGAGTTAAAGGACTGGCAAATAGCGATCGAGTTCAAAGGCACTGACCTGGCGACTGTACTCAAGCCATTCAGCCCGCTTATTGCGAAGCACATATTCAAATACATGAGCACCTAAGGTTTCCTTTACTAATTCACTGTTTTCCATAGCCGCAATTGCTTCATTGAGATTCGAAGGCAATGCAACAGCATCTTTTGAATCACTTAAAACATACTTTTCTTCAACACCCTTTAGCCCGGCTGCCAACATCACTGCATAGGCAAGATATGGATTACACGCAGTATCTGGTGAGCGGAATTCAATGCGTGTTGAGTTTTCCTTCTTTGGTTTATACATAGGAACTCGCACTAGAGCGCCACGATCACTTTGTCCCCAGTTAGCAAATGCAGGTGCTTCTCCCCCGCCATGTAAACGCTTATAAGAGTTGACCCACTGATTTGTGATGGCAGTAATTTCTGGTGCGTGCTTTATCAGACCTGCAATAAATGAACGGCCTACGGAAGATAGATTAAATTCTGCAGTTGGATCATAGAAAGCATTGTCTTCACCTTTAAAGAGCGAAACGTGTGTGTGCATTCCACTACCTGGGTGATCTGTAAAAGGCTTTGGCATAAATGAGGCATGGAAACCTTGATCCATGGCAACCTCTTTAATAACGTGACGGAAGGTCATGATGTTATCGGCAGTTGTTAATGCATCTGCATAACGCAAATCAATTTCTTGTTGGCCGGGTGCACCTTCGTGATGAGAAAACTCAACGCTAATTCCCATGGCTTCTAGCATTGTGATTGCCTGGCGACGGAAGTCATGACCAACAACTGCTGGCGTGTGATCAAAATACCCACCTTGATCAACAGGTACAGGCGCAACACCTGTTTCAGGGGTGTTCTTAAATAAGAAGAATTCAATTTCAGGATGTGTATAGCAGGTGTAACCAAGTTGAGCTGCTTTATCTAGCGTGCGACGCAAAACATTTCGCGGATCAGATGGTGATGCAGATCCATCTGGCATGGTGATGTCGCAGAACATACGTGCAGCACCTGGTGCTTCTGTGCGCCACGGCAAAATAGAAAAAGTTGCAGGATCTGGTTTTGCCAACATGTCAGACTCGGTAACACGTGCAAAACCTTCAATGGCAGAACCATCAAAGCCGATGCCTTCATCAAAGGCGTTTTCAAGTTCGGCAGGTGCAATTGCAACAGATTTCAAAAACCCCAAGACATCGGTAAACCACAAACGCACAAAGCGAATATTGCGCTCTTCTAGGGTGCGAAGTACGAACTCTTGCTGCTTATTAAGATCTGTAGACATGGCAGCATTCTTACAAATGCAGGTTACGGCTATGTTAACTATCCCTAGATGACAAAGAAATCAGCGTGATCCAGGTCTGTTTTAGGGGCTAAGTCTTTGGTAATAACAGCGTTTGCACTGATGCGCGAGCCTTCACCAATGGTGACATTTCCCAGCACACGGGCACCGGCACCGATTACTACATTGTTTCCAATGCTCGGATGACGCTTGCCATCTTCAATGCCACGGGCCCCAAGGGTCACATCGTGATAGAGCATCACATCATCACCAATAATTGATGTTGCACCAATAACAACGCCCATTCCGTGATCGATAAAAAAGCGTCGCCCTATCTTTGCTGCAGGGTGAATTTCAATACCTGTAGTAGATCGCACCATGTTGGAATGAATGCGTGCAAGCAGTTTCAATTTACGTTTCCACAAGAAATGTGAAATTCGATGTCCCCAAACCGCGTGCACACCTGGGTATGCCAAAGCGACCTCTAAGCGATTACGCGCAGCCGGATCATGGCTGATTGCGTTATCAAGGTCTTCAATGATGCGACTTAGAAATGCCATGAATTAGTCAACCAAATCCTCATAGAGAACTGTTGATAGATAGCGCTCACCATTTGAAGCACAGATAACAACAATGTTCTTGCCAGCAAACTCTGGACGCTTTGCAATCTCTGTTGCCGCCCACAGCGTTGCACCTGATGAAATTCCAGCAAGGAAACCTTCCTCTGCGCCAGCACGGCGTGCATACTTAATGGCATCTGCTGCAGTTGCATCTAAAATCTCGTCATAAACGGTGCGATCTAAAACATTAGGAATGAAGTTTGGTCCGATTCCTTGAATTGGGTGTGGTCCTGGCTCTCCACCATTTAAAATTGGAGATGCAGCAGGTTCAACACCAAACACCTTGATAGCAGGGTTCTTTTCCTTTAAGTATTGCCCAGTTCCTGTAATTGTTCCGCCTGTGCCAATACCTGAAATGAAGGCATCAACCTGGCCATCTAGATCGCGCCAGATTTCTGGACCAGTTGTTGTGCGGTGAATAAAGGGACCTGCTTCGTTTTCAAACTGGCGAACTAACACCGCGCCAGATTCGGCCAACTTTTCTGCTGCAGCAACTGCGCCCTTCATGCCTTCACCAGCGGGAGTTAATACTAACTCTGCTCCATATGCGCGAATGAGCTTGCGACGCTCCTTTGAAACTGACTCTGGCATCGTCATGATCGCCTTATATCCACGAGCGGCAGCAACCATGGCCACTGCAATACCCGTGTTGCCAGATGTTGCTTCCACAATTGTGCCACCAGGCTTTAGCTCACCACTTGCCTCTGCTGCATCAATCATGGCAACGCCAAGACGATCCTTCACAGATGACGTTGGGTTATAGAACTCCAGCTTGGCATAAACATTTCCGGCAGCGCCATCTGTAATCTTGTTGATTCTTAGCAATGGTGTGTTTCCGAAAATTTCTGTGATGCTGTTATAGACCTTCATAGTTCTCCCCTAAAAATAGTTTTTGATTTTTGGCGTAATGATGAAAAATTGACTGGCAGCGAAAAAGCGAAAGAATTAGCAGCTGCAAGATGTAGAGAGGCAGAAATCAACAACACGGTTTCGTGTAAATAACCAGTTGATGATTGTAAGCATGTGCAAATTCTACCGAATAGAGTTATTTAAGCGAGTTGCAAATGATTCGCAGGTTAGTGCTCATTCCAGCGTGAGGTCATTGGCAAACGTCGATCTTTTCCAAAAGCTCGTCCCGAAACCTTGGTGCCAGGTGGATATTGGCGACGCTTGTATTCAGCCTTATCCACCAATGAAATAACTCGGCGTACTAATTCAGGATCAAAGCCATCGGCAAGCAGGGCCTCGTAACCATGATCCTCGTCAACATATGCTCGGAGAACTCGATCCAGTAATAGATAGTCGGGCAATGAATCTGAATCTTTTTGATCTGGGCGAAGTTCGGCGCTTGGCTCTTTAGTAATTGATCGCTCAGGAATTGGTGGGGTTTCTCCGCGCTCTATTGCTAGGGCATTTCGATATCGAGCTAGCGCCCACACATCTGTTTTGTAGATATCTTTAATCGGAGCAAATCCGCCGACAGCATCTCCATAAAGTGTTGAATATCCAACAGCTAGCTCGCTCTTATTGCCTGTGGCCAACACAAGATGGCCCTCTTGATTAGAAATACCCATCAAAGTGGTCCCGCGAACTCGCGCCTGCAGATTCTCTTCTGCCAAGCCCTTCAAATCCATGTTGGCCATATAGGCATCGACCATAGGTCCAATCGGTGTGGTCCTGAAATGAATGCCGGTCGCATCTGCCAAAGCTTGAGCATCTTCGACTGAATGACTCGATGAAAACTTACTTGGCATTGCAACACCATTGACCCGTTTAGCACCCAATGCATCAATTGCAATTGCAGCAACTAGCGCAGAATCAATTCCACCTGAAAGTCCAAGAACAACCGATCTAAACCCATTCTTGATCACATAATCACGAAGCCCCATTACAAGGCCCTGCCACATTTCCGCTTCATCTGAAAGAGGCGTTGCAATTGAAGAGTTCAGCGAATCGGCATGTGTTGCCGGCTCTTCTGAAATAACAACATCAGGTGTGGATGATCCTTCAACGCAATCAATATCAACAAGAATCAGCTGGTCATCAAACTGGGCGGTCCTTGCAACTACTACTCCATCTTTACCAACAACAATGCTGTCCCCATCAAAAACCAAATCATCCTGCCCGCCGGTCATGTTGACGTAGGCAACAGGTGCTCCAATTTCCTTGGCCCGTTTTTGCACAAGTGCCAACCGAACATCATCTTTGTTTCGCTCAAATGGTGAACCATTTGGAACAACTAGTAGTCCGGGGGTTCTGACCGCGATTGATTCCAGTGAATGCCAAATGTCTTCACAAATCGCCACGGCAACATCAACACCATGGATTCGCACTACAAGGCTTTGATCACCTGCCACAAAATTTCGGAACTCGTCAAAGACGCCGTAATTGGGCAGATGGCGTTTTACATATCTAGCCTTGATCTTTCCATAATGGATTACCGCAACAGCGTTCTTGGGTCCCTTGTCTAAATACCCGACAACTGCCACTAAATCACCAGTAATACCGGCAGCAATCTCTTCGACAGCTTTAATGCTGGCTGCTTGAAATGATGGACGAAGAGCTAAGTCTTCAACCGGATATCCCGTCACAATCATTTCTGGGAAGACAATCAGATTGGCACCTTGCACCTGGGCGCTCTTTACAGATTGGGCAATCAGCCCAGCATTGCCCGCAAGATCACCAACGGTTGGGTTGATTTGGGCTAGCGCCACGCGCAACTTCATTTTTCAAGTGTAACGGGGGTACCCTTTGCCTTGTACCCGGGGACCACCTATGTGGCTTCGAGGAGAGGAAACAATGGAAACTTTGTATGGCGGTGCCCTGCACCGACGCATCACAATTCTGGATCTAGCCGCTGCCAAAAAACGTGGCGAAAAGTGGGCGATGCTTACTTCCTATGAATCCATGACCGCGGAAATCTTTGATGAGGCTGGGATTCCAGTTCTGCTCGTGGGCGATAGCGCAGGCAATAATTTTCTAGGTGAAGAGAACACCATCCCAGTAACAGTTGATGAGTTAATTCCTCTAGCTCGGGCGGTAGTCAGAGGATCACAGCGGGCCATGGTTGTTGCAGATCTGCCCTTTGGATCCTATGAAGCATCTGCCGAATTAGCCCTTGCGACATCGGTTCGCTTTTTCAAAGAATCTGGCGTGATGGCGGTAAAGCTAGAAGGTGCCCATATTGAAACTGTAAAAAAACTTGTCTCAAGTGGAATTCCGGTGATGGGTCATTTGGGTTTAACCCCACAATCGATGCATCAACTAGGTGGCTACAAAGTCCAGGGCAGAACCGATGGCGATGTAATTGTGGAAGCTGCAAAAGCTCTGCAAGCAGCAGGTGCCTTTGCCATTGTCTTAGAACTTGTCCCTGCCGAATTAGCCGCCCGAATCACCGCCGAATTAACCATCCCAACTATTGGAATTGGTGCTGGCGTTAATTGCGATGCACAAGTCCTGGTGTGGACAGACTTAATGGGCATCACCAAAAAGGCACCAAAATTAGCTAAGGCATATCGCAATCTAAGAGCGGAAATGTTGGCGGCAACAACAGAGTTTGCATCTGATGTGCGCTCTGGCCAATTCCCCACCGAGGCCCAAACCTTCAACTAGGCCAAACCTTGAACTAGGGTTGGCGTGTGGCCAAATACGTAATTGATCTCGCACCACTAAAGAAGTCCAAGGACTTTTCCTTGCTATGGGCAGCTGGTCTAGTTTCCTACTTTGGTTCGATGATCACCTATGTTGCGGTGCCCTTTCAAATCAAAGAACTAACCGGCTCTTATGTGGCAGTTGCCATTAGTGGTTTAGTTGAAATCCTTCCCCTCATCATCTTTGGCCTCTATGGCGGAGTTTTAGCTGATGCTCTAGATCGCAAGAAATTGATCTGGGTAACCGAGCTACTCTCCCTTCTTTTCACCGCAATTTTGCTGGTTAATTCCATGATGGATTCACCCAGCCTGCTACTGATATACATCGTCTCCGGATTATTTGCTGCAACAAGTGGACTGCGCCAACCTGCAATGCAGGCAGCCCTTCCTAGACTTGTCGATCATGAAGATATGACAGCTGCTGCGGCGTTGATGAGTTTGCGTTGGCAGATTGGCGTGATCGTGGGGCCGGCCATTGGTGGAATTTTGATTTCATCATATTCAGTAGCAGTTGGCTATGCCGCAGATATTGCAACCTTCATAGTCTCAATTGCATTAATCGCATTTATGAAAAACATCCCGCCTTCCCACGAGGCCGAAGCCCCATCCCTGTCAGCATTAATTGATGGTGTGAAATATGCATTCAGTCGGAAGGATTTATTGGGCACCTACCTCATCGATTTGGCTGCAATGTTTTTTGCAATGCCCACCGCACTTATTCCATTTTGGGCCGATCAATTAGGAGCACCGTGGGCCCTGGGTCTGCTCTATGCCGCAGGAACAATTGGCTCTATTGCAATTGTCCTGACAAGTGGATGGGCAAAAAATGTTCACTTCTATGGTCGGGCAATTATGTGGGCAGCTATTGGTTGGGGCGTAGCCATCGCCTTATCGGGTGCGACCAATTACCTATGGCTGGTACTTCTATTTCTCACTTTGGCTGGGGCATCGGACATGGTTAGCGCCCTGTTTAGATCTGCAATGTGGAACCAAACCATCCCCGACAATCTTCGTGGACGCCTTGCCGGAATTGAGTTGCTCTCCTATTCAATAGGGCCACTAGCCGGTCAGATGAGAGCAGCTGGAATGGCGGCGGCTACTACATTAAGTATTTCGGTAACAAGTGGTGGAATTATTTGTGTAATCGTGGTCGTATTACTGGCCAGTTTCTTACCGGATTTCAGAAAATTCGACATCAGAACCAACAAATATGCCCTCGAAAACCAGAAAATGGCGGAAAAATTACGCGTAAACCCTCAATCTGAGGACGAGAATTCATAACTTGACAGATTTTTGCGGGATTTTTACCAATTTTCAGGAAATTAATAAATCACGAAAATAAAAATTGGCGAAATCTTCGCAAATGCATAAATATTTTCAAATATAAATTTGCGACACGCGCTAAATAATTTGTCACAAAATGTTGGCATTTTTGCCCAAATGATGTCACGCTTATCCACGAACAGGTTTGGGTGACGGATCCGAACCATTCCGATAGGAGAAGTACGTGGCCGCAGCAAAGAAAGCAGCACCAAAGAAGCGCAAGAAGGCAGCAGCACCAGCTGCACCAAAGAAGCGCCGCAAGAA
>JBIJAA010000056.1:0-3160 GCA_044346015.1 Candidatus Planktophila sp.
GAGTGCATGTTGTCTATGGTTTGATGGGACTAAAGACCCACGCAAAGCTTTCATTGGTCGTGCGTGATGAACCACAAGGGATTCGCCAGTACTGTCACATAGGAACCGGTAATTACAATCCAAAAACCGCCCGTATGTACGAAGACTTAGGAATACTCAGCGCTGACATCGAATTAACAGAAGATTTGACCCGCCTATTTAATCAACTCTCAGGCTTTGCACCTCAGTCAACATATTCACGTTTACTTGTCGCCCCTCGAACATTGCGTTCAGGATTAATCGAACGCATCGACCGAGAAATTGACCATGCAAAGAATGGACGCCCGGCTGGAATTCAATTTAAACTCAACTCGATTTTGGATGAGGGTTTTGTTGCAAAATTATATGAAGCATCACAAGCTGGAGTAAAGATTGAATTACTGATTCGTGGTATTTGTGCAGTACAACCTGGCATCAAAGGCGTTTCAGAAAACATTACTGTTAAATCTATTTTGGGTCGCTTCCTTGAGCACTCACGCATCTATCATTTCATTAATGGTGGGGATGATGAGTATTGGATTGGTAGCGCAGACTTGATGGGTAGAAACCTTGATCGTCGTGTTGAAAGCCTTGTTCTTATTCAGAGAAAAGAGCATCAGGCACGTTTGCAGGGATTGCTAGATTTGGGTCTTTCTGAGGAAACATCTTCATGGCAGCTAAAGGAAACAATCTGGTCTCGTCCTAATAAAAAGGGATTAACTGATGTCCATGCCCAACTCATCGATCATTATTCAAAGGATCGGTAAGTGGAGAGCGAAGTAATTCAGGCAGCAGGTGCAGTTTTATGGCGCAGACTAAGTGATGAACTAATTCAAGTCGCTTTGATTCATAGACCTCGTTATGACGATTGGTCTTTTCCAAAAGGTAAAGTTGAAAATGGGGAATCCGAAATAAGTTGTGCCTTCCGGGAGGTTCTGGAAGAAACTGGATATGAAACAGTTTTTGGTCCTGAACTTTGCAAAATCGAATACATGGTTGGCGAAGCAACCAAGACAGTTAGATATTGGTCTGCCCAAGCAATTGGTGAAGCAAAAGGTGTTATGGATTTGCAAGAGGTAGACCAAATAATTTGGGTAACTATTGCTGATGCTTATGACAAGGTCTCACGTGAAGGCGACAAAGAAGTTTTAAAGAACTTTGAAAAGTTTGGAACTGACACAATTCCGCTAGTTCTATTACGTCACGGAAAAGCAGTTGCTCGAGAAGAATGGGAAGGCGATGATGGTGATCGCCCACTTGCCCAACTAGGACAAATTCAATCTATGCGAATGTTGGCCCGCTACCTTCCCTTTGCAATCACTGAAATCCACACATCAGATGCAGTACGTTGCTACGAAACTGTTGCGCCAATGGCCCGTTCATTGTCGCTAGACATGATTTATTGGACTGAACTTAGTGAATATGCATACGAGAAGGATAAGAAAGCTGCCATTAATGTTGTTAATGACATCATTGAAAGTGAATCTCATGCGATTGTTTGTGGCCATAACCCAGTAATTCCTGGAATAGTTGCAAAATTCATGGGAAAGAAGAATTTTAAAGAGTTAGATCATGGATTAATGCCGGGAGAAGCATTCATTTTGCATCACCGTGATGGTGAAATTATTGCAATTGACTGGATGCCAGCGCCGGAGGCTTAGTCGCTCAACCAGTCTAATCGCCGTAAAACAATGCCTTCACGCAGCGCCCAAGGGCAAATTTCTACCTCATCCACATCTAATCTATCCATTACTGCAAGTGCAACCACTCCACCCGCAACAATTTGCTGAGCACGGCTTGCAGATACTCCAGGTAATTCTGCGCGGGATTTATTTGTCATTTCAATAAGTCTTGGCAGAGCCGATTTTAGAGATGATCGTTCAAGAAACTTTGAGTTGTCGCCATACCACTGGGCGCAAATGCGCGCCAGCGTTCTAAATGTTTTACTTGTAGCAACGAAATGATCTGCATCATGTGACTTGAGAGCATTTGGCAATGAATCTTTAAGAGCTTCTTCAACATGCTTTTCTAAACTCTTTATTCCTTTTGAGTTGTATGGATCACCCGTTAAGAATTCTCGGGTCAAGCGAGCAGCACCAAGTGGGATAGAAAATGTTGCATCTGGATTTTCATCAATTCCACTTGCGATTTCTAAAGAACCACCACCGATGTCGAGCACGAGTAAATTTCCTGCTGACCAGCCCAACCAACGACGCACTGCTAAAAATGTCATTGATGCCTCATCTTCACCTGACAAAACTTGAAGATCAATTTCATACTGCTTGTTGATATCGGCAATTATTTGCGCTCCATTGCTTGCATCACGAACTGCAGAGGTGGCAAAAGCCAATATCTCATCGGTTTCATTAACGCGCGCATGGGCGATGGCTTCCTCAATGGCATCATTGAGTAGCTTTATTCCCCCTGCCGAGATCGCGCCAGAGATATCCAAATATTCTGTGAGACGCAGATCAACTTTGTAATTAGTTGTTGGCGTTGGTCTGGCTCCTGGATGGGCATCCATTACTTGAAGGTGGATGGTGTTTGAACCCACATCAAGAACACCCAATCTCATGGCGTAAACCTATCGTTGGGCGTGACATAAGGCGTGGATTTTAAGATTTGGGACATCACTGCCATAATTGCGGCTGCTGTATTCGGGGTAACTTGAAGAGCAGGCCTCTCTAGCTCAGTGGTAGAGCAGCGCACTTGTAATGCGCAGGTCGTCAGTTCAATCCTGACGGGGGGCTCCGGATATTCCGGAGGGGAGTGGATATGTCAGATAACTCTTTTCCGCATGAATCATTTAGGGATGCACTCATTGCAAATGATGAGTACATCAAAAATTTCAAGTATTCAGATCTAACAGGAACCGCCCAACAGGGGTTAGCAATTGTTACCTGCATGGATTCGCGCATCAATCCCCTCTCTGTGGTTGGAATGAAGTCTGGCGATGCCAAAATTCTGCGAAATGCTGGGGCCCGAGTAACTGACGACGTTTTACGTACATTGGTGTTGGCTACCTACTTGCTAGGCGTCGAACGCATTTTGATCATGCCGCATACAAACTGCCGAATGGCCCAAGTTGATGATGTAGAGATTCACCGTGAAATTGATACTAAGTACGGCATTGATACCTCTG
>JBIJAA010000008.1:0-37365 GCA_044346015.1 Candidatus Planktophila sp.
AAGGGTTACTAGATTTAGCAGATTGTTCTGATCTCGGGCTTACTTTCGTAAGTGGGTGGTGAGGGACTCGAACCCCCGACCCGGTGATTAAGAGTCACCTGCTCTACCAACTGAGCTAACCACCCGAGGCATTCATGCGAGGGAAACGCTTGAATGCAGGGGGAAACCTATCAGGAAGATACGCCTTGTCGCACATCCCCGACTCCCGCATACTGGGCGTGTGAGTCACATAGAAATCAGGTTAGCCCTAGTTCTAAGCCTCTTATTGCCTGGAATCACACCAGCAAAAGCTGAAGCCGTTGAATCTGGTCTATCTGTTATTCAAGCCCAAGTAACTAAGGGGCGTGCTGCTAAATCTGGATATACCAGAGCGCAATTTGGACCTGCATGGGCAGATGTTGATCGCAATGGGTGCGATACGCGCAACGATATTTTGAAGCGAGATTTAACCAGCGAAGTCTTTAAAGAAAAAACTAATGGCTGCACTGTTTTAAGTGGCACATTGGTAGATCCATTTTCGGGGGAGACCATCAACTTTGTGCAAGGAGCAAAGACCAGCTCAGATGTGCAAATAGATCACTCTGTGGCACTCTCAAATGCCTGGCAAACAGGTGCCTTTAAATTAACTCCAGAACAGCGAAAAGCATTTGCCAATGACCCACTCAATTTATTGGCAGTAAAAGGAAAGTTGAATTCACAAAAAGGCGATGGTGATGCCGCTACCTGGTTACCACCACTGAAAAGTTATAGGTGTGATTATGTTGCACGACAGATTGCGGTAAAGATCAAATACAAGTTGTGGTTTACAGCCCCTGAAAAAGAGGCCATGATTAGAATTTTAAAAACCTGTCCAGAAAAAGTGTTACCAACTAGTTAGTGAGAACCCTTATAACGCTCATATGATGCGTTGATTTCTAACTCTGCTTCAACATGTCCAACCCATTCTCCGCCTTGCACAGACTTTCCTGGTTCTAGGGTTTTATACACTTCAAAGAAGTGTTTGATTTCAGAGAGTTCATACGCAGGCACATCATTTAGATCTTGCAGATAAGACTTGCGCACATCACCTGCTGCAACACAGAGCAGTTTGTCATCTCCGCCAGCCTCATCTGTCATGTTTAACATGCCGATTACTCGACATGAAACAACACAGCCTGGAAATGTTGGTTCATCCAGCATGATGAGAGCATCTAATGGATCGCCATCTTGGGAGAGAGTGTTCTTAACAAAGCCATAGTCATAGGGATAGCGAGTAGATGTGAAGAGCATGCGATCTAGGCGGACTTCACCAGTAATGTGGTCGATCTCGTACTTATTACGTGATCCCGCTGGGATTTCAACAACGACGTCGAAAATCATTTCAGTCCGGCTCTCTACTTGATGGTGCAGGGGTTAATCTCGAAATCAAACTTGGGGTGAACGACGGGGCTCGAACCCGCGACATCCCGGACCACAACCGGGTGCTCTACCAGCTGAGCTACGTCCACCATGAAGTGCTAAGTCTACCCGCTGTTATGCGGTGGTTGGCTCCTCGTTGTGTGCAGAGATAAAGACTGCTTGGCGGTAGTAAGCCAGCTCTGCGATTGAATCTTGAATATCACCAAGGGCGCGGTGGTTACCTGTCTTTGCTGGGGCAGCGAAGTAGGCCTTGGGAAACCATCTGCGGGTCAACTCTTTGATTGATGAGACATCAATGGTTCGGTAATGCAGGTAGTCATTGAGAAGTGGCATATCCCGTGCGATAAATGATCTGTCAACGCTAACTGAGTTACCTGCCAGTGGAGATTTGCCAGGCTGTGTTGAGGCACTTTCCAGATAGGAAATAACTTTGGCTTCAGCCTCTTGCACAGAGATGCCGTTCGGGATTTGGGTAATCAACCCTGAGGTGGTGTGCATTTGGGTGACGAACTCATTCATGCCGGCTAGCTGTTCTGCGCTCGCTTTGATCACAACATCGACCCCTTCGCCGATGACATTTAAGTCAGAGTCGGTCACAAGGACGGCAATTTCGACCAGGACATCCTTTTCGAGGGAAAGTCCGGTCATTTCGCAGTCGATCCAGATCAGATTGGGTTGTTCATTGGCCATGGGGGCAACCTTAAGGGCAAAGGGGTGATTTCACCTTTTGTTAACCTGCTAGACACCTTTGGTCCACATAAAAAATCCCGCTTATGTACAAGATTCACCTCATGACATTGCTTGAAAACAAGTCGGCAGACATCCCTGCCCCACGGGAAATTACGACCAAGCCACGATTGTCAGACCAAATTTTTCGTGGAGTGGTGACCATGGGTGGAATGGCCTCTCTGGTAATTCTTGGTCTTATCGCACTATTTCTTTCAATTAAAGGTTTTCACATTCTCAGTGAAGAGAAGTTTTCTTTCATAACTGAGTCTCGTTGGGAAGTTATAACGGATGAAAATGGAGATGTCGCAGAGAGCAACCTTGGTATTGGGGCCATGCTTGTCGGTACTTTCTTAGCCGCACTTATTGCAATTCTTGTCGGAGTTCCAATTGCAGTACTTAGTGCTTTGTATTTGACGTTTTATGCACGCGGCGCAGTGAAGAAAATTCTGATCTCGTTGATCGACTTAATGGCGGCTTTCCCTTCATTGCTCTATGGCTTTTGGGGCTTCTTTGTTTTCATGTCAAGTGCCGAGTATTGGGCAAAGTTATTAAATAAGTACCTCGGTTTCATCCCATTCTTTGATGTGCCAGCACCTATTTTTGAGCGCTCGCCATTTATCGCAGGTTTGGTACTTGCAATCATGATCATCCCAATCGTGACTTCAATTTCGCGTGAAATTTTCGATCAAACGCCCTTAGATCGCATTCAGGCTGCATACGCGCTAGGCGCATCGAAGTTAACGATGATTCGCGCAGTGGTGATTCCTTATGGTCGCGGCGGAGTTGTTGGCGGGGCGATGCTAGGTCTTGGGCGTGCCATGGGTGAAACCGTTGCTGTCTACACGGTGTTAAACGTCGTGTATCAGGTCAACTGGCAAGTTCTTTTTGGAGCTGGTGGAAACGTTGCATCTCTTATTCTTCTAAAATTTGGTGAAGCCGGTCCATACGAAGTGGATGCATTAATGGCGGCAGGACTAATCCTCTTTATCTTGACTCTCATTGTTAACGCATTTGCAGACCTTTTGATCAATCGATTTGGAAGTAAGGGACGATGACCAATCAAGTTATTCCTAAGCCAGGCAAGCCTTGGGAAGCGTCAATCAAGGAGCGATCGAAGAATGGTTCTTTGATTGTTCTTGCAGCCATTCTTGCTGGTGCTCTTGTAAAACTTCCAGACTTACTTGATGGGACTGTCATAGCACTTCCAGAATTTCTTGGTGGCGAATTTACAATAAACTCAGTGCTTACAGGCATAGATGGAAAACTTGGATTTGCAGTTTCCTTCTTCTTAATAGCTACTACGCTCACTTTTGTCCGGGTACTTCGAACTTCAGATATTCGGGCAGCCAAGGACACTTTGTTAAATAGTTTTGCATTGCTAGGGATAGTTCTTACATTAATTCCAATCGTGAGCATAGTTACAACTGTTTTCGTGAAGGGGTATAAAGGGATTCACTCTGGTCTACTTTTTAATGATATGGCCCTGAACTCTGTTAATGATCCAATAAAAGAAGGTGGCCTACTCCATGCTTTAGTCGGCACCACCCTTATGGTTTTTGGTGCATTGTTAATCAGTTTTCCAATCGGTGTATTGACGGCGCTTTACTTAACTGAGATCCGCGGAAAGTTTGCAAGACCGATCAAGTTCTTGGTTCAGGCAATGAGCGGCGTGCCATCCATCGTTGCCGGTTTGTTTATTCTTTCAAGTTTGGTGTATCCAGTTACAAAAGAGCTCTCTGGCATGATGGGATCATTTGCGCTATCTATTCTGATGATCCCAACAATTGCTCGAACAGCCGAAGAGATGTTGCGTTTGATTCCTAATGATCTTCGCGAAGCAGGCGTTGCTTTAGGTGCCACACAGTGGCGCGCAGTTTCAGGTGTTGTATTACCTGCTGCAAAGAGTGGTTTGGTGACGGCGATCATTTTGGGTGTCGCGCGCATTATTGGAGAAACTGCGCCATTGCTCCTGGTATCTGGTGGTGGCGATGCCTTGAATGCAAATCCAACATCTGGACCTATGGGATCTTTGCCATATTACATTTGGAAGGCTTTCTTAACAGGGGGAACAGATGAAGCATTTGCTCGCGCATGGGGCGGAATGCTTGTTTTGTTGGTATTTATCTTTGTTTTGTTTGGACTCGCACGTTTCTTAAGTGGAAGAAAGGTTAGCTGAGATGTCGTCAACTGAAAATTCAAATAACGAGAATAACTTGGAGAAAAAAATGCAAGTAACGCCATCATCACTCGCCTCTGTTGCAGGAAACCGAGAGCAGCGAGTACCGGGCAAAAATCTCATTGGCTCAGGTTTGGAAACTCGCGGTGTGCATGCTTGGTTCGGTACGAAGCACGTTCTCTCAGATGTCTCTCTTGATTTCGCTGCAGGAACCGTCACGGCACTCATCGGTCCTTCAGGTTGCGGTAAATCGACGTTTCTGCGCACGCTCAACCGCATGCATGAGTTCATTCCTACGGCAGCACTTGCCGGTGAAGTTCTATTGGATGGCTATGACATTTATGCGCCAGGCACAGATGTGACCAAGATTCGTTTACGAGTCGGTATGGTTTTTCAAAAGCCAAACCCTTTTCCATCAATGACTATTGGTGAAAATGTTTTATCAGGGCTAAAGCTGGCTCAGTTGAAAAAGAACAATACTGATGAACTACTTGAATCTTGTCTGACAAGAGCTGGATTATGGAGTGAGGTAAAAGATCGCCTTAAAGAGCACGGAGGCGCTCTTTCGGGTGGTCAACAGCAACGCTTATGTATCGCTCGTTCACTCGCGGTGGAGCCCCAGGTTCTATTGATGGATGAACCGTGCTCTGCACTCGATCCAGGTTCAACCTTCAAAATTGAGCAGACAATCTCAGAGCTGGCTAAGTCAATGACGATTGTGATTGTTACCCACAATATGCAGCAGGCTGCCCGTGTGTCTGATTACACCGCTTTCTTCCTATCCGATGGCGGGCCTGGAATCATGGTCGAGAACTCTCCAACTAGCAAAATCTTCTCCTCTCCAACAGATAAGCGCACCGAGGATTACGTAACGGGACGTTTCGGATAACACCTGTTGTTCACTTTAGATAAGGCTTTTGTTTACTTTATCCTTGCCTAGACTTAACTTTCGCAAACTACTTTCGGGGATGTAAATGTTTCACCCTCCTACGAAAGGTATTAAATGAAGTTTTCAAACAAGGCAAAAGCAATTGCTATTGCTGCTGTCATCGCATTTTCAACTGCGACACCTGCTCACGCTGCAGATCTCACAGGATCTGGCGCTTCATTCGTTGATCCTCTTCTACAGTCATGCAAGGCTGGCTTTGCACAGAAGACAGGTCATTCATATGTTTACACTTCAACAGGTTCTGGTACTGGCAAGAAAAATGCTGATGCAAAGATCGGTGACTTTTGGTTTTCAGATTCAGCTCACACTGCATCAACAAAGCGCTCAACAGTATTCCACGCGCCAATCATTGCGGCACCAATTGCGGTTCTAGTCAATCTTCCTGCAAAGAAGGACATCTACCTTTCATCTACTACAGTTGCAAAGATATTCGCTGGTGAAATTACAAAGTGGAATGATCCAGCAATTGTTGCTGACAACAATCGCTCAGTAACAACAACGATCTACCGCAAAGATGCTTCAGGTAACGTTGTTAAGGATAAAAAAGGCAACCCAATTGTTTTGCGTAAGCAAACAAAGCAGACTTACTACACGCTTCCAAATCAGCTAATTAAGGTTGTTTTCCGTGCAGATGGTTCAGGAACATCAAACAACTTCACTAAGTGGCTCAATGGTGTAGCTCCAACTGTTTGGACTAAGCCAGCAAACGATGCTTTCACAACTGCTTTCCCAGGAAACATCAATGATTCAAAGAACATTGGTCGTATCGTTGGTGCAAACGCATCACAAGGCATCGCAACACTTGCTGCAAAGACTCCTTACTCAATCACATACGCTGAGAAGAACTGGGGCGATGCATATGGTCTACGTTCGGCTTATGTAAGCAACGCTGCCGGAAACTTCACATTCCCAGATTCTGCTGCAACGTCAGCATTCTTGGGTGAGGCAAAGCAGGATGCAAACGGAATCGTTTCTTACGACTACGGCACAAAGGTTGCAGGTGCATACACACTTGGAATCGTTAGCTACATGTTGGTAGAAACTGAATATTCTGACAAGGCAAAGGGAGCGGCTGTAAAGCAACTTGCTCAGTACATCTTGTCTTCTGATTGTTCAGGTCTAGAGCCAAAAGCTGGGTACATCGTTATCTCAGGTACCTTCCTTGCAAAGGCAAATGAGCTAATTGGAAAGATGAACAAGTAACTCACTAAACAAATAAAAGAACCCAGGGCCGCGAGGGTAGCCCTGGGTTCTTTTATGTTTAAGACAGTCTGCGCGCCTGGCAGGAATCGAACCTGCGACAACCCGCTTAGAAGGCGGGTGCTCTATCCGACTGAGCTACAGGCGCTTGTAGGAGGGTCGTAATGCATAGTCTACCCGCCACTACCACTAAGGTTTCATTCCATGGCTGAGTTCATTTATACGATGAAGAAGGCGCGTAAAGCGCACGGTGACAAGGTCATCCTTGATGATGTCACGATCATGTTTTATCCGGGCGCCAAGATTGGCGTTGTTGGTCCCAACGGTGCAGGTAAGTCCACCGTTCTACAAATCATGGCCGGTCTGCAGCAACCATCAAATGGTGAGGCCTACTTAACCCCTGGCTACACAGTGGGCATCTTGCTGCAAGAACCACAGCTCGATGAAACAAAAAATGTTATTGATAACGTCAAGGAGGGCGTTGCAGAAACTGTCGCGATGCTTGCGCGCTTTGATGAGATTAGCGCTGAGATGGCAAACCCAGATGCCGACTATGACACCTTGCTAGCTGAGATGGGAAATCTGCAAGAGCAACTAGATCATCGCAATGCTTGGGAGCTTGATTCACAATTAGAGCAAGCCATGGATGCACTGCGTTGCCCACCACCTGATGCTGATGTCTCTGTTTTATCTGGTGGAGAAAAGCGCCGCGTTGCTTTATGCAAACTACTTTTGCAAGCTCCAGATTTACTTCTACTTGATGAGCCAACAAACCACTTAGATGCAGAATCTGTTCTATGGCTTGAGCAACACCTTAATAAGTATGTTGGCGCAGTAGTTGCGATCACGCACGATAGATACTTCTTGGACAACGTCGCGCAATGGATTCTAGAGCTAGACCGTGGTCGTGCCTATCCATATGAAGGTAATTACTCGACCTATCTAGAAACCAAGGCTGCTCGCCTTAAGGTTGAAGGACAAAAGGATGCAAAGCGCGCCAAGCGCTTGGCAGAAGAGCTTGACTGGGTTCGACAAAATGCAAAGGGGCGCCAAGCAAAATCAAAGGCACGCCTTGCACGATATGAAGAGATGGCTGCAGAGGCAGACAAGATGCGGAAGTTGGACTTTGAAGAAATTCAGATTCCACCTGGCCCACGTCTTGGAAACGTTGTTATTGAAGTGAATAACTTAACTAAGGGCTATGGAGATCGCGTTCTTATTGAAGATCTCTCATTTACGCTGCCACGTAACGGAATTGTGGGAATCATTGGTCCTAACGGTGCTGGTAAAACAACGCTGTTTAAGACATTAATGGGTATGGAAACCGCAGATTCTGGAAATGTAAAAATCGGCGAGACTGTAAAGATTTCATACGTTGATCAGAGTCGTGGCGGCATTGATCCCAAGAAATCATTGTGGGAAGTTGTTTCAGATGGTCAGGACTTTATAAAGGTCGGCCAAGTTGAAATGCCATCACGCGCCTATGTTTCCTGCTTTGGTTTTAAAGGCCCAGATCAACAAAAAGCTGCCGGAATTCTTTCTGGCGGTGAACGGAACCGTTTGAACTTGGCATTAACGCTTAAGCAAGGTGGAAACTTATTGCTGCTAGATGAGCCAACGAACGATCTTGATGTTGAAACATTGGGATCACTTGAAAATGCACTGCTGGAGTTTCCTGGTTGCGCCGTTGTGATCTCTCACGATCGTTGGTTCCTTGACCGCGTTGCCACACACATCTTGGCTTATGAAGGTGATGCTAAGTGGTTCTGGTTTGAAGGAAACTTTGAAAGCTATGAAGAAAACAAACGTGAACGATTAGGCGCAGAAGCATCTCGTCCACATCGCATGACATATCGAAAGTTAACGCGCTAATGAGATTTCAGAGTAAGCAGTATGTGCGCTGGGGTGATTTAGATGCATTTGGTCATGTTAACAACGCCACCTATTTGGTCTATGCACAAGAAGCGCGCTTTGCATGGTCCAAGATGATTGAAATGGTGGTGGCTCGAGCAGAGGTTGATTTTCTTGCCCCTATCTATGAGGGTGATATCTACCTTGATATCGAGATCTGGGTGAACAAAATTGGTACCTCCTCATTTGGTGTGACTTATGAAATGAAAAATGGAGATGAACTTGTGGCAGTTGTTAAGTCTGTTCAAGTTACAGTATCCATGGAAACAAAAAAGTCGAGGCCCCTCAATGATGCGGAGCGCGACTTCCTTAACAAATATCTGGAGAGCTAAAGATGGCACAGCTAGCATCACGAGAAGAACGCCCTTGGTGGAGAGATGCGGTTACCTACCAGATCTATCCACGATCATTTGCTGATGCAAATGGCGATGGTATTGGCGATGTTGAAGGCATTCGTTCACGTCTTCCATATTTAAAATCTCTCGGTATTGATGCAATTTGGATTTCTCCTTGGTATCCATCACCACAACACGATCATGGCTATGACGTTTCTGATTACATGGACATCGAGCCTGCCTACGGAACATTGGCACAAGCTGAGCAACTCATTAAAGAAACACATGATTTTGGAATTAAATTTATTGTGGACATTGTCCCTAACCACACTTCAAGTGATCACAAGTGGTTTCAGCAGGCGTTAGCTGCAAAGCCAGGTTCACCAGAGCGCGATCGTTACATGTTCCGTGATGGCAAAGGTGCCAATGGAGATTTACCACCCAATAACTGGGAAGCAGTCTTTGGCGGACCTGCTTGGGAAAGAGTTATCGAAGCTGATGGAACGCCAGGGCAGTGGTACTTGCACCTTTTTGCAATTGAGCAGCCAGATCTGAATTGGGAAAACCAAGAAGTGAGAGATCACCTAGAAGATGTTTTGAAGTTTTGGCTAGATCGCGGTGTTGATGGATTCCGTATCGATGTTGCACACGGCATGATCAAAGAAGTAGGACTACCTGATATTCGGATTGATCCAACAGCCACAATGCTTGGCACCGAACACAAGCCATTTTGGGATCAAGAAGGCGTCCACGATATTTATCGTTCATGGCGCAAAATCTTTGATTCATACCCAGGGGACCGTATGGCAGTTGCTGAAGCATGGGTAAGTCCTGCCTCTCGCATCGCACGATATGTCCGCCCAGATGAACTTCAGAACTCATTTAATTTTGAAATGCTAACCACGTTGTGGGATGCACAGACGATTCGCACCAAGATTGATAACTCAATTGAAGCATTAGCTGAAGTTGGCGCACCTACTTCGTGGGTGTTTAACAACCACGATGTTGTGCGTTCTGTTGACCGCCTTGATCTTGGCCTGACAAATCACGGCGACACAACCTTTTCTCGTCAAGGAGATCCAAAGAAGCTCAACATTGCTCGCGGAACATTGCGTGCTCGTAGTGCAACTTTGATGACACTTGCATTACCTGGCGGAACATACTTGTACCAAGGCGAAGAGTTAGCGCTACCTGAAGTTCGTGATCTGCCTGAAGATCGTTTAACTGATCCGCGTTGGAAGATGAGCGGGTTCTTAGATCGTGGCCGCGATGGATGTCGCGTTCCATTGCCATGGTCAGCTGATCCAAAGGGTGGATTTGGCTTTTCATCAAATGATGCTTTGCAATTAAATGAAACATGGTTGCCGCAATCACCGTGGATGGGTAAGTACGCAGTTGATACCCAAGATGGTGTTGAAGGATCAACACTGACGATGTATCGCGAGGCACTTGCTATCCGTAAGGCCGAAGCAGGTCTTGGTGATGGTCCAATGGAATGGATTGAAGCGGGTAAGGATGTTGTTGCATTTGAGCGTCCTGGAGATTTTGCTTGCTACATCAACTTTGGTGCACCAATTCAATTGCCAAGCAATAGCCAAATCCTGATTGCAAGTGGACCAGTAACAGGTCACACATTGCCAACAGATACAGCTGTCTGGGTGCGTTTAGTTCCATAATGCCAAATACAGTGGTGCAGCACAGGGTCGTAAGGACCCTGGCAGCAGCGCAGGTTTTAAGTGGCGTTGGAGTTGCCGGAACCGTTGCTGCAGGTTCACTTCTTGTCTCATCAATTACCAGATCAGAGACCTTAGCCGGGCTGGCACAAACCAGTGCGGTCTTAGGTGCTGCAGCGTTAGCACTTCCTCTTGCTCGGCTTACATCTATTGGCGGACGACGCTTAGCGTTATCAGTTGGATATTTTTCTGGTGTTATCGGATCGATATTGGCAATTCTTGGCGGATATCATCGAATTATAGTTTTAATGTTGATGGGAACATTTCTAGTGGGAGCAGCAGCTGCTGCTGGATACCAAGCCCGCTTTGCAGCAATCGACTTAGCATCTAATGAAACTAGGGCCAAACAACTCTCATTTGTAGTGTGGGGTTCGACTATCGGTGCTGTTACAGGACCGAACTTAATGGAGCCAGCAGGTAACTTGGCAGAGTTTTTTGATTTACCGCCCCTTGTTGGACCATATTTGATTTCTGCAACCACCTTGGCTTTAGCTGGAGTTGTAATTACCATTTTCTTGCGGCCAGATCCATACCTACTAGCAAATAAAGACTCAACGACAAGTAAGCACAAGGGTTCTACTAAAAAGGCTCTGGCTCATATTCGCCACAATCCGAAGGCGCTGTTTGCAATTCTCTCCATTGCAATTGGCCATGTAGCGATGGTGTCAGTGATGGTGATGACACCAGTTCATATGGCACATGTTGATGTCTCTCTGACCATTATTGGTTTGGTAATTAGTGTGCACGTTCTTGGCATGTATGCATTTTCACCGTTAGTGGGATTACTGAGTGATCGCCTGGGAAGAGTGCGTGTTATTCAAATCGGATTAATTATTCTCTTGCTTTCGACAGTTATCTCTGGCAAGGCTAAAGCAGATGATGCCTACACATTAGGAGTTGGCTTGTTCTTGCTTGGGTTAGGTTGGTCCTGCACCTTGATTGCTGGCTCTGCCTTTCTGTCAGAGAGCGTTGACCAGCAATTTCGTGCATCCTCGCAAGGTGCAAGTGATCTAGTCATGAACCTTTCGGGTGCTGGCGGGGGAGCATTAGCTGGAGTAATTATTGGCACTCTTAGTTACGGCTGGCTCTGCTTTGCCGCAGCCGTTCCTGTCCTTGCATTAGGAGTCATGTCTTTCAAATTTAAATCTATCTCACAAGCAAACAATGACATTACTCTGCATCCATGAGTAACTTCTACGAACAAGTTGGTGGCGAAAAGTTCTTCGCAGACCTGGTCTCTCAGTTCTACGCTGTCGTTGCAACTGATCCAATCTTGCGTCCGATGTATCCAGAAAATGACCTGCAAGGTGCTGCGCAACGCTTACAATGGTTTTTGGAACAGTATTGGGGTGGACCTGATACTTACCAAGAAAATAGAGGACACCCTCGGCTTCGTATGCGACATGCACAATTTTCTATTGATACAAAGGCACGTGATGCCTGGTTGCAAGCGATGCGCACTGCCATTGATGGCGTAGAGATTAATGAAGAGCTAAAGACACAGTTGTGGAGCTATTGTGAGATGGCTGCTAACTCAATGGTTAATCAACCAGATTGAGATTGATTTCCGACCTTTAGGATTTCACCGTTGCGTAAATACCAGAGAGTTCCTTGACCATCTCGAACAGTTGTCACGCGAAGTCCAACCTTTTCGACCACACCTTCAATATCTAACACATCAACTGAGTCACCCACACCATATTGATCTTCGATTAACATAAAGATTCCAGATAAAATATCGCGCACCAGAGTTTGTGCGCCAAGTCCAACGGCAACTCCAACTATTCCAGCTGATGCGATGAGCGGGCCAAGATCAAATCCGAATTCACCAAGTGCCATAGCAATTGCAATAATCCAAGTTGCACTCTTTAAGGTTGCAGTTAGCACGCCGCCAATAGTGCTTGCCCGTTCTTTTTGTCTAGCGACTATGTTGCGCGGTCCAGGGACTAAATCTGCTGAGGCCAATTTATTCATGGCCTTGCTTATGGCACGTGAGCCGAAAGATTGAATCAATCCAGCAGCAACAAGGATGATCAGGATGCGCAGGGGAGTCCCAGCCATCCATTCGAGGAAGTTACGCAGAGAGTCGCTCATAATGACGAGACTTTATCCAAATCTTTACCTAAATACCGCTATGAAATACCCACGAGGTCGGGTGTTTTGGTGCAAGATTATGCAATCGGTGCCAGCCAGGCGCTAGATCGGGAGCGATATATGTCGCGCACACTTGTCTTAAATGCCACCTATGAGCCATTGGGTGTCATAACAGAACGTCGCGCGCTGATCCTTGTCTTAAATCACCGAGCTGTGATGGTTGAAGATTCTGGCGAGATTTTACGATTTGCTGGTGGCCAAGTTTCCTTGCCAGCAGTTGTGCGCCTTACAAAATTTGTTCGAATTCCATATCGCCACTCAGTCCCACTTTCTCGTCGTGCAATCTTTGCTCGAGATGGTGGTCGTTGTGTTTACTGCGCAGCACCTGCAACTTCAATTGACCATGTGATTCCACGTAGTCGTGGCGGTGGGCACAATTGGGAAAACGTTGTTTCAGCCTGTCACAAGTGCAACCATGTCAAAGCTGACAAACACTTAAAAGAGTTGGGCTGGCGTTTGCGCACCTTGCCTCGTGAACCAGTGGGGGCGGCGTGGAGAATCTTGGGAACTGGTCGCACAGATCACAGGTGGTTGCCGTACCTGCAGCCATTTGGTGTGGCAGCGGCAACTGCATAAGTAAATTAGACTTAACTCATGACTATATTTGAAGGTCCAGTAACCTCAGCTCCAAGTTTGTCAGTACTTGAAACCATTGTTACTTTTTTCTTAATCCCAACAGCGATGTTTGTTGCGATCTCAGTCATCACTTACGCAGGCACGGCTACTAAACAGAAGAAGTCATCAGCAATTACTGAAATCGAGTAATTGCTTAACGAGCATTACTTATCTAGTACCTGCACCTTAAGCGCACGGATTAATCCATCTTGTGACTCTTTAACAAGCTTTCGCAATACCGCAGGAGAATCTTTTCCAGCACCATTTAGCCATGCATTCGTTAAGTCAACTGTTGATTGCTTAATAATCCATGATGGATAGAAGCCGGTCACATACTTTGCCGCTGGCTCATAGGACTTTGATTCCCATACTGAAATGAGATTGTCGAAGTAAAGATTCACAAATGGCTCTAAGAGAGCGCCTTGGATTGGACGCTGGAAGCCAGCTACCAAAGCGGTTCGAACAGAGGTAGAAATCTCTTCATTTAAGACCTTGTTAAATGCATATGCTTTTGCATCACTTGTTGGCATCGCAGCTAAACACGTCTCATAGGCAAGGTTTCCGGTAGTTGTATTGTCATTTGCAAGTTCGGCATCTAGTTCAGCCTTTGTTGTTGCACCACGCTCTGTTAGAGCAATAAGGAAGTACCAACGAAGATCTGCATCAACCTTTAGTCCTGGAGCACTTCCATTGAGAAGTGCACGGATGTTTGCTGTTTGTGCTTCGGTGTGGGCATTGATTGCAAAGGCACGAGAAATTAATAGCTGCAGATCACTTGCTGGGGCGCAACCATTTGTCAGTGCCCATAAGCCATCTGCTAACTTCTCACGCAAAGAGTTTCGGTTTGCTTGCTTTGTATATGCCTCAACTGAAGTGCCTAGTTGTGAAAGAACAATATTGACGATTGCATCATCTGTTTCGCCCGCAAGACCGTTAAGGGCTATTTCTATGAAGTCAGAAGATGAAATCTCAGCATCACGATGCATGTCCCAGATTGCTGCCCAACACAATGAGCGAGCAAGAGCGTCATCTAACTTACCCAGGTGGGTTTTTAAGGTTGCAATTGAACGATCATCAAAGCGCAACTTTGCATATGACAGATCGCGGTCATTGATAAGTAGAAGGTCTGCCACCTTTTCTCCTGCAAGATCAGACACCACAGTGGAAGCGCCAGTAACATCTAATTCAACAGACTTACGAAGCTTTAAGCTATCCCCACTGATGTCATAGAGACCAACTGCTAGGCGATGTGGACGCAATTCTTTAGATCCAACAGGAATCAATGGTGTTTCCTGTGAAATTGTGATGCTCTTATAGACGCCACCATCAATATCTAACACCGGACGCAATGTGTTAACACCTGCTGTTTGTAGCCAGGTGTTAACCCAAGAATCAAGTTTGCGTCCACTTGCTGCTTCTAGTTCAACTAACAAGTCATCAAGGGTTGTATTTCCCCACGCATGTTTGGCAAAGTATTTCTGAAGGCCAGCAATAAATTGAGGGCGTCCAACGTGTGCTACTAATTGGTGAAGGACTGAGGCTCCCTTTGCATAGGTAATTCCATCAAAGTTTGCGTTAACCGCTTCCATATCAACCATGTCAGCGATGATGGGGTGGGTTGAAGAGAGTTGATCTTGGCGATAGGCCCAGTTCTTTCGTGCAGAGTTAAATTCTGACCAAGCACCTTTGAAGCGTGTTGCCTCTGAGAGAGCTAGGTATGAAGACCATTCAGCAAATGATTCATTGAGCCATAGGTCATCCCACCAGTGCATCGTGACCATGTCACCAAACCACATGTGTGCCATTTCGTGCAGGATTGTGTTTGCGCGTGAGAGGTATGCCTTATCTGGCATGTGGCTGCGGAACACCAAAACATCTTCACGGAAGGTAACTGCGCCTGCGTTTTCCATCGCACCAAAGTTAAAGTCAACAACTGCGATTTGGTCATACTTTTCAAATGGATATGCCAAACCGAATGTCTTTTCAAAGTACTCAAAACCTTGCTTAGTTACCAAGAAAATATCTTCAGGATCCAAGTACTGCATCATTGACTTGCGGCAGTAAATACCAAGTGGGATCTCTTTTTGACCCTTATACACATCATGAACATGTGAATACGGACCTGCGATTAGGCAATCCAAATATGTAGTGATGCGGGGAGTGGTTGAGAACTTCCATTCCACTAGCTCGCCTTTTGCAACCTTTGATTCAACAGGGTTGTTTGAAATAGCTTCCCAGTGACCAGGTGTTGTGACAGTTAATGAAAATGTTGCCTTAAGTGATGGCTGATCAAAGCAAGGGAACATGTTGCGGATGTGGGCCGTTTCTCCTTGTGAGTACAAATAGACCTCACCATCTGATGGATCAACTGAGCGCTGTAAACCTTCACCAGATTGTGAGTACTCAGCTTCAATTTCAATAACTAGAAGGTTGTCGGCTGCAAGGCCAGTGATAAAGATGGATTCACCATCAAAGGTGCTTGTATCAACTGGTGCACCATTAAGAGTGGCGCTAATGACTGAGCGGCCAACTGCGTCAATAAAGGTTGAATAGCCGGGCTTGTTGCATGTAAAAGAAACCTCAGACTTGGAATAAAAAGTCTCTTCGCCCTTTGTGACATCAAGGGTTACTACATAGCTATTTACATAGAGATGGTCCGCACGATCTTTTGCTTCCGCACGGCTCAAATTTAGACCTGGCACTTGTTACTCCTTTGAGGGTTTTGTAGGTTCCAATCCAACCATGACAGAGTTACCTCATGGAACGCCCATCGGTACGCAGTTACAGCATCCGCGGATCTCGCATCACCGATGCCCAGAGACAGGCAAAGACAGCCCTTCAGGCGGTGCATGGAATTGAATTCAAGCAAGAGCTAATTGACCTTAAGGCGATCTTTCCCAACAGCGACGCAATCATTATGGAGATTGGTTTTGGAATGGGCGAGGCCACAGCCATCATTGCCAAGAATCACCCCAACAATGGCTACATCGCCGTAGATGTCCACCCACCTGGAATTGGCAAGTTGCTGGCTCGCATTGTTGAAAATGATCTAACTAACTTAAAAGTAATTGAAGATGATGTGCATGTTGTTTTGCAGCACATGATCCCTGATGAATCACTTGATGGAATTCATTTGTATTTTCCAGATCCTTGGCCAAAGAAGAAACACAATAAGCGCCGGATAGTCAATGAAGGTTTTCTTTCCTTGATTCACCCAAAGATTAAAAATGGCGGCTTCATTCATATTGCAACTGATTGGGTCCCATATGCAGAGAGCATTAAAGAAGTTTTTGTGGCTTCCACATTATTTGCTGGGGGAGTAATCGACAAACCAGAATGGCGTCCTGTAACTAGATTTGAAGGACAAGGTATCGATAAAGATCATGCCGTTAACGACATGTTATACACAAAGGTTTAAAGCGAACCCTCATATTTTGAAATCTTGTTAATTCTGCGCACATGGCGTTCATCATTTGAAAATGGTGTCTCAACGAATGCATCAATAATTGCTTTGCATTCTTCAATGGAATGCATGCGCCCGCCGATTCCAACAACGTTGGCGTTGTTGTGATCACGTGCAAGCTTTGCTGTTTCAACGCTCCAAGCAAGTGCCGCCCGCACACCCTTAACCTTGTTGGCAGCGATTTGCTCACCATTTCCTGAACCACCTAAAACAATTCCAAGGGAAGCGGGATCTGCAGCAGTTGCAAGGGCCGCTGGAATACAAAAATCAGGGTAATCATCAACCGCGTCATATTCATGGGGCCCGTGATCTGTTACATCGTGACCTTTTCCTTGCAGATACTCAACAAGTGCGGCCTTAAGTTCTAGACCTGCATGATCACTACCGATATGGATGCGCATGTGAGCATCTTGCCATGAGCAAAGAAAAACCCGCCAAGTGATTGCTCACGTGGCGGGTTTTTCTAACTACTTATTAGGCTTTGGCCAGCAATCGGTTTGCCAATCGCGATTCTTCCCACTCCTTGGACCCATTGCCTTACCGCCAACAGCATTTACATGCTCTGTAACGTGGGCAGTTAGTTCAGACTTCTTTGCTGCTGCTTGAGCCGCAGTCATTGTGCCTGCGCTTACGCGAGCATCAATTTCCTTTGTCTCAAATGCAACCAAAGCTGCGATCAATGCATCTTTCTTCACACCTGCGATTGCACCAAGTGATTCTCCAGCTGCAAGACGTGTCTTGATTGTCGCTGCATCAACTCCAATAGTTGTTGAAACTAACGCTTCTTTTGCTGCATGACGTGCATCATGAGCAGCTTTATCAGCTGCGCGATTTACATCACGCGAAACTGACTTTGCAACTCCCTTTGGAGCTCCCTTGTCATGTGCTGAAGCGACTCCGATTGAACCAAGTGATAGTGCTGCAATAGTTATTGCAAGAGCTGCCATTCTTTTCTTTGATGACATTTGCATGTCCCTTCGTTAGTCGTGAATGTCATTGACCCCTCGTCAACCACTACCTGTAATCAACAGGTTCATGCTGAGGAAGATAGCAACTGAACCTGAAAATGCCCTCAGAGAAATAAGGCGTTTCCCCTAGGGGATCCCTCTTATCCATGCACAAAAGCTCTTAGGAACTCCTTATTCGCTCACCTTTTTCACAGGTTCAGACTTAAATTCCCCAATAGAAAAAGGTGTTTCATGAAAGGCAGCAGATCCCTAATAGCAATAACTATCGCAGCAACACTCGCGTTAATTCCGTCAGCTATTGCTGCACCAAAGTCAACAGTAAAAGCAGCAGGCCGAGTAACAACAATTGTTAACACCATTTTAAATGGTGTTGGCGTTCCATCTAAGACCGTAGGTATCAATGGTGATTTCTATATCGACACCAAGAATTTAGTTTTATATGGACCAAAAATCAAAGGTGCTTGGAAATCAGGAACATCCCTAAAACAAGCTGACACAAAGTCAATTTCAACAGTTACTGGTGATGTAGGCGCAGCTGGTGACAAAGGTGCACAAGGAGAAAAAGGAGATAAGGGCGCAACTGGAAGTACTGGTGCAACAGGTTCTGCAGGATTACCGGGTGCTGCTGGCGCAGCAGGTGCTAAAGGAAATGATGGCGCAAACGGATCGAGCGGCTCAACAGGTCCAGCCGGTCCATCTGGTTCACAAGGTGCAGCAGGTGCAAGTGGAACTGCAGGTGCAAGTGGTTCACAAGGTGCACAAGGAATAAAAGGTGATCCCGGTGTTGCAGGAAGTGTTGGTGCGCAAGGCGTTAAGGGAGATACTGGGGCTGCAGGTGCGGCGGGAGTCAGTCTGGGTAATCAGTCCGCAATTACTTTTGACGGTCCACTCACAGGAACCGCGGGTAGTACAAAATCATCGGCTGCATTTGGGAATTTTTTAGCAGGCAAAAACTATGTCCTGCGAATATTGATTTCGACTTACGATATGAATCAGAGTATTTCCAATTACGGATTAGGTTTTGCAATCGCTGCCACCGCTGGTACTACAAGTTTGAGCACCAGTTACGTAGTAATGAATGGCTCTCAATATTCAGCGGGTAATCGAATTTACATTTCGGTTGTTGCTGACATAGTTTTAAATGGTTCCTCTAATGCAGAGCCCTATTCATTGGTGGTCACGCTAACTTCGGGCGCAAATGGTGGAGCCAGTATTTCGGCGAGTGGGACTTTTACGAAAATTGAGGTCGGATCCATCGGGTAAACAAACTGGAGCGGGTGACCGGGATCGAACCGGCATGGCCAGCTTGGAAGGCTGGGGCTCTACCATTGAGCTACACCCGCGGGTGTCTAGGGGCTAAAGGTACTGGGTCGGTAATCAGAGTACGAAATCTGGTTTAGACTCTCGCTTTGCGCCTCGGGGCGTAGCGTAGTGGCTAGCGCGCCTGCTTTGGGAGCAGGAGATCGGGAGTTCGAATCTCCCCGCCCCGACCAGTTCGTCTCGGTTCTTCTTCAATCCCTATAGGAGCAATTTGTGAAAAGTTCACTCGAAGTACTTTCTCCAACTCGTGTACGTCTAGATGTTGAAGTTGCTTACTCTGAGCTTGAAACGCATGTAGCTAACGCTTATAAGAAGGTTGCTGCGCAGGTAAACATTCCTGGATTCCGTAAGGGAAAAATTCCTGCAGCAATGATCGATCAGCGCGTGGGTCGTGGGGCAGTAATCGATGAAGCTATCAATACAGCGCTACCAATCTTTTATGGCCAAGCTGCTCGTGAGCACACAGTTGCTGTGATCGGTCGCCCAGAAGTTGATGTGAAAGAGTTTGTAGATAACGAGAAGCTTGTTTTCTCCGTTGAAGTTGATGTTCGCCCAGAGGTTGTTCTTCCAGATTTTTCAAAGATCACTATTGAAGTTGACGATGTGACAGTTGCTGATGCAGATGTAGATGAGCAGATCGAATCATTGCGCACACGTTTTGGAACGCTCACAACTGTTGAGCGCGAAGTTAAAGATGGTGACTTCACTACTCTTGATATGACTGCCTTTATTGATGGCGCAGAGGTTGATGGCGGACAAGCTAACGACATCTCATATGAAGTTGGTTCAGACAAGATGATTGATGGTCTGGACGAAGTCTTGATCGGCATGAAGGCCGCAGATGTTAAGACTTTTGAAACACAACTAGTTGGTCAGCAAGAGGGCGAAAAGGGTGAAGTGAAGGTAACTGTTAAGGCGGTTAAAGAACGTGAACTTCCACCAGTAGATGATGCATTCGCAAAGCTGGCATCTGAGTTCGACACACTTGCAGAGTTAAAGACAGATTTTGTGGCACGCCTTGAGCGCGTGAAGAAGATGGAACAAGGCGCACAGGCACGTGATCGTCTAGTAGAAAAATTGCTGGCTGATAATGAGATTCCGGTCCCAGATAATCTGGTTGAACTAGAAGTAAATGACCACCTAGAGGGCGAAGGCCGTTTAGAAGATGCTGAGCACCGCGCAGAAGTTGATGGCCAGGTTCGCTCATCTCTAAAATCTGATTTCCTTCTTGATGCAATCGTTGCCGCCGAAGATGTGCAGGTTACTGAGATTGAGTTAACTGAGTACTTGGTTCGCACATCTCAGCGCTACGGAATGGCGCCGCAGCAGTTTGCCGAGGAGCTACAAAAGGCTGGACAGATTCAGCAGTTGGTAGCCGAGGTAACACGCGCGAAGGCGTTGGCATCAGTTCTGGGTCGAATCACCGTTAAGGATGCTTCAGGCAATCTCATTGACCTCGAAGCGCTCGCCCCAAAGGCCAACCCTGCAGATCTAGTCGAAGAGGCTTAATTCCTCTCTGCCTACAGCGAACACAGCACACCTCACGCATGTATTTTTGTTAATCGGGAAGCATTTAGCCTTCTTAATTGTTAAGGTCACTACAGGTAAAAATACAGGAGGCAATTGACGTGGACACAGATGGCAAGATGAAGGATCGGATTTATAACCGCCTGCTTGAAGAGCGAATTGTTTTCATGTCAGGTGAGGTTCGCGATGACATGGCCAACATGGTGTGCGCACAGTTACTCCTTCTCTCATCACTTGATGCCAAGAAAGATATTTTCTTATACATCAACTCACCAGGTGGTTCTGTGACTGCCGGCATGGCGATCTACGACACCATGCAGTTGGTGCCAAATGATGTTGCAACAGTAACTTTTGGAATGGCCGCTTCAATGGGTCAGTTCCTTCTAACATCGGGTGCTAAGGGCAAGCGTTACTCAACTAAGAACTCTCGTATTTTGATGCACCAACCACTGGGTGGAATTGGTGGAACTGCAATTGATATTCGCATTCAGGCTGAGCAAATGGCCATCACTAAGCAGACTCTTTCAGAGTTAAATGCTTTGCACACTGGTCAATCTCTAGAGAAAATTCTTGCAGATTCAGATCGAGACAACTGGTTTAGTGCAGATGATGCAAAAGATTATGGTTTTGTTGATCATGTTGTTACTTCACTGGGACAAATCACTGGAGGGAAAGCGTAATGACATTCCAAGAAATTAACGCACGCTACGTTCTTCCAACTGTTGAAGAAAAGACCGCCTACGGATACAAGCGTCAAGATCCATACACAAAGCTATTTGAAGAGCGCATCATTTTCTTGGGTCAGCCAATTGATGACACAGTTGCAAACGATGTCATGGCTCAGCTTTTGACTCTGGAATCAATGGATCCAGATCGAGACATCATGATCTACATCAACTCACCTGGCGGATCATTTACAGCGCTAACTGCAATTTATGACACCATGCAGTTTGTTCGCCCAGACATCAGCACTATTTGCTTGGGCCAAGCAGCATCTGCAGCAGCGGTCATTCTTGCAGGTGGTGCAAAGGGAAAGCGTTATGCACTAGAACACTCACGCATCTTGATTCACCAACCATCATCTGAAGGTGGCGGACAGGCATCAGATATCGAGATTCAGGCACGCGAAATTGATCGCATCACTCGCTTGCAAGAGGACTTGCTCTCACGCCATGTGGTCAAATCATCCGAAGAGATTCGCAAAGATATTGAGCGCGACAAGATTCTCACAGCAGCTGAAGCTGTTGAATACGGAATTATTGATCAAGTACTTGCTTCACGAAAGGCAAAGAAGTAACACTTCTTTAACATTAATTGAAACTATTTGAGCCGGGTTCCCTTTGGTCATATAAGGGATACCGGCTCTTTTGGTTTTCAAATTCTATTTTCGTACTAGGTGCATCGGCATTTCCCATTGCACTAGCTGTCACAGTTCTTGATGCTGGGGGAACGGCAACTTCTCTCGGCTTGATTCTTGGAGCACGAATTTTATCGGGAGTAGTTTTTGCTCCATTTGCAGGTGTGTGGGCCGATAGATTGCCTCGCAAAAATGTCATGATCGGTGCAGATTTATTTAGATCCGCACTTGTCGTGTCAATGATCTTTTTTTCAGCACCAGAAATGCCACATATTTTGTTGGGACTAGCAGTTTTCTTCATGGGTGTGGGTGATGCATTTGGTGCTGCTGCAGCTGGGGCAATAATCCCAAGCCTTGTACCGGATGAAAAACTTCCTGCAGCAAATGTTGCTCGCAACATTGTGACCAAGGGTGCATCTATTGTGGGTCCAGGAATTGGTGGCGCATCAGTCCTTTTGGTTGGCGCCAGACTTACTTTCATCTTTACGGCCGTTGCTTTTGCATTAGGAACATATTTTCTCTCCAAAATTCAAGAAGATATTAATGGTGATAAGCGCGAACAAGAGCCATTTTTCGTAGAGCTGCGCGAAGGTTTGCGCACAGTTAGAGACATACCCTGGATTGGTGCCATGATCCTGATGGTCTCTCTTCAGTTGATGGTAGTTCTAGCAGCTGAAGTAGTTTTGCTGCCAGTAATTAGCCGGCGTGAATTTGATTCAAGTACGCCATTTGCAATGGCCGCGGTCGCCTTTTCAGTGGGTAGCATTATTTCAGCTCTCATTTGCGTCAAGGTGAAAGTTAAACATGAAGGCTATGTTTCAATATTTGTGTGGATGTTTATCATCATCGCTCCATTGGCATTGGCCTTTCCAGTATCACCAACCTTTTTGGTCATCGCATATCTATTGGCAGGATTTTCAGTGGGACCATGGGAGGCATGGTGGGCATCTGCGGTGCAGCGAGAAGTTCCGCAGCACTTACAGGGTCGTGTGTTTTCAATTGATCACATGGGATCTGCTGGTTTGATGCCAATTGGTATGGCGTTAATTGGCCCAGCTGTTGCATTCTTTGGCGAGACAGAGTTACTCATCGGCGCTTCAATTTTTCACATTCTCATTAGTTTTGCGATTCTGCGGGTGCCTGGAGTAAAAGACATGAAGATGCCGATTCCTCCCGCTGATTATTCTCACGGCGAACACAAGTAAGCGTAAAAACCGCAGCGTAAATCCGCATAAGAACGTAAAATTCAGGCATGACAAGAATCGGTGAAACAAGCGATCTGCTCAAGTGTTCCTTCTGTGGCAAAACTCAGAAGCAGGTTAAAAAGCTCATTGCCGGTCCTGGCGTTTATATCTGTGATGAATGTATTGCACTGTGTAACGAGATCATTGTTGAAGAACTCAGCGAAGCCACATCCCTTGGTCTGGCAGAGCTTCCAAAGCCACAGGCAATCTTTGAATTTCTAGATCAATATGTAATCGGTCAAGATCGCGCAAAGAAGTCTTTATCTGTTGCCGTATATAACCACTACAAGCGTGTGCAGAGCGGTGAGTCAAAAGGCGAAGGCGCAATTGAGTTAGCAAAGTCAAATATTTTAATGCTAGGACCAACTGGTTGCGGCAAGACTCTTATGGCCCAAACTTTAGCTCGCATGCTCAATGTTCCATTTGCAATTGCAGATGCAACTGCATTGACTGAGGCAGGCTATGTCGGCGAAGATGTTGAAAATATCTTGCTCAAGCTTTTGCAAGCTGCAGATTATGATGTTAAAAAAGCAGAAACTGGAATTATCTATATAGATGAAATTGACAAGGTTGCACGCAAATCTGAAAATCCATCAATTACCCGAGATGTTTCAGGTGAAGGTGTTCAGCAAGCGCTGTTGAAAATCCTTGAAGGAACAGTTGCATCTGTGCCACCTCAGGGCGGTCGCAAGCACCCACATCAAGAATTTATTCAAATCGATACAACCAATGTTTTATTCATTGTCGGTGGGGCATTTTCAGGTCTTGAAAAGATTATTGAGAGTCGAATCGGCAAATCAGGAGTTGGCTTTAATGCGACTTTGCAGGATGCATCAGATAAGAACCGTAAGGACATCTTTGCTGATGTAATGCCTGAAGATCTATTGAAGTTCGGAATGATTCCTGAGTTCATTGGTCGTCTGCCAGTATTAACTAGTGTTGAAAACCTTGATAAGCCAGCTTTGATGCAGATCCTGACAGAGCCAAAGAATGCTCTCGTTAAGCAGTATCAACGTCTTTTTGATCTTGATCATGTGGAACTTGAATTTGATGAAGAAGCCTTACTGGCAATTGCAGATCTTGCACAAGAACGTGGGACAGGTGCGCGTGGACTTCGTGCAATTATGGAATCTGTGCTGCTGTCAGTGATGTATGACGTTCCAAGCCGGACGGATATCGGAAAGGTGATCATCACCAAGGAATGCATCACATCTGGTGGGGCGCCAACTTTGGTAAATCACACAGGACCAAAGCGCTCTCGAACACCAAAAGGTACTGAGGAGAAGAGCGCATAATCTAGACTGCGCACTATGTCTTCAAGCCGCGAATTAGCCTCAACCTTCTCGCCAAACGAGATTGAGTCCGCGCTGTATCAAAAGTGGGTCAAGGCCGGATATTTCACAGCTGATGCATCTTCTAGCAAGCCACCATTTTCAATAGTTTTACCGCCACCAAATGTCACCGGTGTTTTACACATCGGTCACGCCTTGGATCAAACACTCCAGGATTGCTTAACGCGCATGAAGCGTATGCAAGGATTTGAAGTTTTGTGGTTACCAGGAATGGACCATGCAGGTATTGCAACTCAAAACGTTGTAGAAAAACAATTAGCAGCTAGTGGTAAATCACGTCATGATCTTGGTCGCGAAGAGTTTATTAAAAAGGTTTGGGAGTGGAAAGAAGAATCAGGCGGAGCGATTCTGGAACAGATGAAGCGTTTGGGATCATCTGTTGATTGGTCTCGCGAGCGTTTCACCATGGATGAAGGTATGTCTAAAGCAGTTGTAACAATTTTCAAGCGTATGTATGAGGCAGGACTTATTTACCGTGCCGAAAGAATTATCAACTGGTGCCCCAGATGTCTAACGGCCTTGTCAGATATTGAAGTTGAGCATCAAGATGATGCAGGTGAATTCGTTCAGATTCGTTATGGCGAAGGTGAACAGAGCATCGTGATTGCAACAACTCGAGCTGAAACAATGCTGGGAGATGGCGCAGTTGCAGTGCACCCAGATGATCCTCGATACAAACACATGGTGGGCACCGAAGTTTTATTGCCTCTCGTTAATCGAATGATTCCGATTATTGCTGATGAATTAGTAGATCCTGATTTTGGAACTGGCGCTGTAAAAGTTACAGCCGCACATGATCCAAATGACTTTGAGATGGCGATGCGCCACAACGTTCCTTTTGTTGTGATCATGAATGAGCACGCAGTCATGGATGGAACCGGTACAGAGTTTGATGGAATGGATCGCTTTGATGCACGTATAGCTGTAGTTGCGAAGTTAAAGGAAATGGGACGCGTAGTTGCCGAAAAGCGACCATACATGCACGCAGTTGGACATTGTTCTCGTTGCGATACAACCGTTGAACCACGTTTATCAAAGCAGTGGTTTGTAAAGGTTGCACCTATGGCAAAGGCATCGGCAGACGCGGTGCGAAGTGGTGCGGTAAAGATTGAACCGGAAGCACTTGCACCACGTTATTTTGATTGGGTCGACAACATGCACGACTGGTGTATTTCGCGCCAGTTGTGGTGGGGTCACCGAATTCCTGTTTGGTATGGACCGAATGGTGAAGTGACAGTAGTTGGCCCAGATGAAAGCGCACCGGCTGGATGGACTCAAGATTCAGATGTATTAGACACCTGGTTCTCATCAGGACAGTGGGCGTTTTCTACATTTGGTTGGCCAGAAAAGTCAGCAGATCTTGCAAAGTTTTATCCAACCTCAGTTCTTGTTACAGGCTATGACATTTTATTCTTTTGGGTTGTTCGCATGATGATGATGTCTACTTTTGCTATGGATGGTGTTGCTCCATTTAAAACAATCATGCTGCATGGTTTGGTACGCGATCAATTTGGCAAGAAGATGTCAAAGAGTCGTGGAAATGTTGTTGATCCAATTGAGTTTATGGATAGATATGGCGCAGATGCGCTGCGCTTTACCTTGGCACGTGGTGCCAACCCAGGCACCGATCAGGCACTTGCCGAAGACTGGATTGGCGGCTCACGTAACTTTGCCACAAAGTTATGGAATGCAACTCGCTTTGCAATGATGAATGGCGCAACTGTTTCAGGTGATTTGCCACCGACTGAATCTTTGAATGCTATTGATAAGTGGATTCTTAGTCGTTTATCTGAAACAGTAATGGAAACAACAGCGCTGCTAGAAAAGTATGAATTTTCACGAGCATGCGAATTGATGTATCACTTTGCGTGGGATGACTTGTGCGATTGGTACCTAGAACTTTCTAAAGAGGCCTTTGCTTCAGGGACTGCAGATTCAACCAAGCGAGTTCTTGGACATGTCTTAGATCAACTCTTCCGTCTAATGCACCCAGTAATGCCATTTATAACTGAGCAAATGTGGACAACCTTCACTGGGGGAGAGTCATTAGTGATTGCTAATTGGCCTGTTGCTAACCCAGCTCATGTAGATAAGAAGGCAGAAAAGCTTGTTTCCCAGCTACAAGAGATCATTACTGAGGTGCGTCGCTTCCGCAATGATCAGGGGATTAAAACCTCATTAAAGATTCCTGGTCGTATCGTTGCAACTGGCGAGATTGCTGACTACGCCTCAGCTGTTGCATTCGTTGTTCGAATGGAGCTTGCAGAGATTACGCCGAGTGCAAAATGTGAAGCAGCAGGTGTAACTATTGAATTTGATTTAACTGGCTCTATTGATGTTGTTGCAGAGCGCGCCCGCCTTGAGAAGGATTTAGTGACCGCAACAAAGGACAAGCAAACCGCTGAGGTGAAGCTCAATAATCAAGGTTTCATGGCAAAAGCTCCGGAGGATGTAGTAGTTGAAATTCGTGAGCGACTTGAAAAGACAACGGCAGATATCGAGCGAATCACTGCAGCTTTAGCAGCATTGCCACAATCATGATGATTTCACCAGATGATCAAGAACGCGTTGATGCTATCGAGCAGGCCTTACTTGCTCGCTGGCCAGAAACTCGTATCGCACCAACAACTGAACGCATTGCAGCCCTCGTTGATCTCTTGGGATCACCGCAATTAACATATCCAACGATTCATATCGGTGGAACTAACGGCAAGACGACTACTTCACGAATGGTTGACTCTTTATTATTCGCTCATGGTTTACGAACAGGACGTTTTACTAGTCCTCATCTTGAAACATACCGGGAACGTATTGCGATCAATGGCCAACCAATTGACCCCAAGGAATTAATCTTTTCTTACAATGACATTGCCGCCTACTTAGATTTGATGGATACAAAGTTTGAGCATCCGATTTCATTTTTCGAGGCAGTCACCGCACTAGCTTTTACAGCCTTTGCTGAGCATCCTGTTGATGTTGGAGTTATTGAAGTTGGCATGGGCGGACAATGGGATGCAACAAATGTTGTCGAGGCAGATGTCTCTGTCATTATGCCTATTGGTTTTGATCATATGGAGTACTTAGGCAATACCCTGCACGAGATCGCCGCCACCAAGGCTGGAATCATTAAAGAAGGCGGGTTTGTAGTCCTTGCCCAGCAAGAGCCTGAGGCTGCTAAAGAGTTAATTCGAAAGGCCGCTGAAGTAGGCGCAGATGTTGTTCGTGAGGGCATTGAGTACTCAGTTGCATCACGGGCGGTTGCAGTTGGTGGGCAGTTACTAACTATTCAAGGAATACATGACACATATGATGAAATCTTCTTGCCATTGCATGGCCGTCATCAAGCGGCAAATGCGGCATCTGCATTGGTTGCAGTTGAAGCCTTCTTTGGAGACCAACCACTAGATATAGATGCTGTGCGTGCTGGTTTTGCCGCCGTTACTTCCCCTGGGCGCTGCGAGGTTGTTCATCGCGATCCAACTGTAATTTTGGATGCAGCACACAACCCACACGGTGCAAAAGCTTTGGCCGACACATTACTTAATGAATTTAATTTTGATGAAATCATCGCGGTTGTGGGAGTTTTTGGCGATAAAGATGCAACAGGGATTTTTCAGGAGCTAGAGCAGGTTGTCGATCATGTGATCGTTACCCAAAGTTCTTCAACACGTGCCATGCCCTCTGGTGAGTTAGAAAAGATTGCATCGAAGGTATTTGGAGCAGACCGTGTCTTTGAAGTCCCAGATTTAGCTACCGCGTTGGATAGAGCGGTAGGAGATGCTGTGCGTCCACTGAGTGAAGACACTGTTGGCATTATTGTCACCGGCTCTGTTGTCACAGTTGGTGAAGCTCGCACCTACTTAAGAAAGAAGTTTTCACAATGAAGCTTTTAGGGGCATCAGTTCTCATTGCAGAGAGCATGACCATGGGTTTTGCAATCCTTCTGGCGATGAAAGATCATTCAAGTGCTGCAATTATTTATGGTTGCGTCGTATCGTTTTTACTATTTGTTGCAGCAGCACTTGTTCGACGCCCAGGGGGATTTGTTATTGGTTCAGTGATGCAAGTTGCGATGATTGGCTTCGGATTCGTTGAGCCATCCTTCTTCATAATCGGGGTGGTCTTGATTGGTCTGTGGGTGGCTGCCATAGTGGTGGGCCGGAAGGGTGAGGCCGCTCGCGCTGCCTTGCTGGCTGCAGGTCCTAAAAAACCCTAATAGACTAAGCCGGTGAGTTCAGAAAAGACACTTATCCTCGTTAAGCCCGATGGCGTTGCCCGCGGTTTAATTGGCGAGGTTATTTCGCGTATTGAAAGTAAAGGATATGCAATTGATTCTTTACGCATGCTTCACGCTGATCGCGCATTATTAGAAAAGCATTACGCAGAACATATTGGTAAGCCATTTTATGAACCATTAGTTGAGTTCATGATGTCGGGTCCAATTGTTGCCATTGTTGCATCTGGTAATCGCGTCATTGAAGGCTTCCGTTCATTAGCTGGTGTAACTGATCCAACAGTTGCAGCACCTGGAACTATCCGCGGAGATCTAGCTCGTGATCAAGGAACAAAGGTTGTGCAAAATATTGTTCATGGCTCTGATTCACCAGAATCGGCGGCTCGTGAAATTCAGATTTTTTTCCCAAAGAGTTAATTCCCCGCACAAAAAAAGTACAAGGAGTAAAAATGTCAGCAGGAAGCAGAATGTCCTTTATCGGTCGCGATATGGCCGTTGACTTAGGCACAGCAAACACACTTGTGTATGTGCGCGGACGTGGCATTGTTCTGAACGAGCCTTCAGTAGTTGCCGTCAACCAAGATACTGGCGGAATTCTGGCCGTTGGACTTGAGGCCAAGAAGATGATCGGTCGTACTCCTGGCAACATCGTTGCAATCCGTCCTTTAAAAGATGGTGTTATCGCAGACTTTGATACAACAGAGCGCATGTTGCGCTACTTCATCCAAAAGGTTCACCGTCGTCGTTACTTGGCCAAGCCTCGTATTGTTGTGTGTGTTCCATCAGGTATTACTGGTGTTGAACAGCGCGCGGTAAAGGATGCTGGTTATGCAGCAGGTGCACGCAAGGTCTACATCATTGAAGAGCCAATGGCTGCAGCAATTGGTGCTGGTCTTCCAATTCATGAGCCAACAGGCAACATGGTTGTAGATATTGGTGGCGGTACTACTGAAGTAGCCGTTATTTCATTGGGCGGAATCGTTACCTCACTATCTATTCGTGTGGGCGGCGATGAGCTAGATCAATCAATTATTAACTGGGTTAAGCGTGAATTCTCACTACTTTTGGGTGAGCGCACAGCAGAAGAGATCAAGATGGCGATCGGATCTGCATACCCACTAGCTGGAGAAAATGATGCTGAAATTCGCGGTCGCGATTTAGCAACAGGACTTCCAAAGACAATTGTTGTTTCAGCAGCTGAAATTCGTAAAGCGCTGGAAGAGCCAGTCAACCAAATTATTAATGCTGTTAAGAGCACACTTGATAAGACCCCACCTGAACTTGCTTCAGATCTAATGGATCGCGGAATCGTTCTTACAGGTGGAGGAGCACTTCTTAAGGGATTAGATGAGCGCCTTCGTAAAGAAACTGGAATGCCAATTCACATTGCAGAGCGTCCATTGGATGCTGTTGCTGAGGGTTCCGGAAAGTGCATCGAAGAGTTTGAAGCTCTTGAGAAGGTTCTAATCTCCGAGCCTCGTCGATAAGGCTTTTCGTTAATGCGTAACGGGGGGCGCGCACGTTTGCTGCTAGTGATTTTAATGGTCACTTCGCTATTCCTGATTACTTTGGATCTTCGCGGTGTAAAAGTAATCGATAGCTTCAAACAAGGTTCGCAAACGATCATGTCCCCATTTCAACGCGCCGGCAGCGCGGTTTTAACTCCAGTTAAGAGCTTCTTCTCCGATGTTACGCACCTGGGTCGCACTCGCAATCAGATCGAAAAACTTGAAGCTGAGAATGCAAACTTAAAATCAGAACTGATAAATCGCAAAAATGCAGATGCACAGCTAGATCAGCTTAAAGATGTTTTAGATCTAGCAGGAACTGGCGGTTACAAGATTGTCAACGCTAAAGTCATTAGTCATGGATCTAGTCAATCCTTTTCACAGACTGTCACGATTGATATAGGGAGTAATGCTGGAATCAAAAAGAACATGACAGTTCTATCTCAATACGGCATTGCAGGTGTTGTCAAAGATGTCTACCCGACAACGGCGTTGATTCAATTAGCAAGTGATCCAGGTTTTAGAATTGGTGCACGTATTGCAGGAACTCAGCAGATTGGAATCCTGACGGGGCGTGGAACTAGTTCTGCAAGCCTGCAATTACTAGATAATTCAACATCGCTAGAAGTAGGCGACGTTCTGCTTTCTCGAGGAAGCATCGCTAACCGCCCCTTTGTTCCAGGAGTTCCATTGGGGTATGTGACAAGTGTTGATAATTCAGCAGGAGCGGTAGCGCAGTCGGCAACTATTCGTTACTACACAAACTTTTCTGCACTCGGAGTCGTTGCAGTTGTAGTCAGTGGCTCGGGTTCAAACCCAGGAGATGCCTTAGTTCCTGCAAAGCCACTCGTTACACCTATTCCGACAGTAACTGTTTATGTAACTCCATCACCATCTCCGACTAAGTAGCCATCATGCTTACCCGACAAATTTCAATTGCTGCGCCAATCTTCTTCATTATTTACGTGATACAAGAAGCGGTTATTACACAGTTTCGTTTACCTGGCGGCGGCTTTTCCATTTTGCTGATCTTTGCTTTAACGTGGGCAGTTCTTAGCGAAACTGAAGTTGCAGCGGTCATTGGCTTTTCAGCTGGTTTCTTAATGGACTTATCTCAGACGGCAGCTGGCCCATTTGGTCAGTGGACTTTGATCATGCTGATGGCGGGATATGCGATTTCTTACATGGGCTATGGCGATGACAATGTGCGAGCAAATGCACTCGGCATTATCTTCTTTGTTGTTATTGCCAATCTCGTCGTTGAAATCGCCTATGTGGCAAGTGGGGCACTCTTAGGAGTTTCCTCAGGCTCCTTTGGTCAGGTTTTAATAACTTTGCTTGGAATGAGTGTGTGGGCGTTGCTAGTTTCTCCAATGCTCTTGCCGACCTTTACCCGTTTGCACGCAATGGTTTTTGACTCACGGTCCTCCTTATGAACAATAAGTCACGTCTTTCACTGTTGGTAGTGCAGATTCTTATTGTTTCTTTAATGATGGCATTGTTAGGTCGCTTGTTTTATTTGCAGATAGCTGCAGGGCCCAAATACCGTGATGCTGCACTTAGTATTCAAAGCCGAGATGTTGTGACCCCTGCAACGCGCGGATTAATTGTTGATGGATATGGCGTGCCATTGGCAATGAATAAGGCGGGCCTGGCAATCACTATCGATCGTATTGCAATTGATAAGTTAGAGGACAAAGGCGTTGGCGTCATGAAGCGCTTGGCAAAGTTACTTGACCTTAAGTATGAAGATGTTTATCAGAACACTCGCCTGTGTGGTGAACTACCCAAGGGGCAGAAAGCTGGATGTTGGCAAGGCTCTAGATACCAGCCAATTCCAATTACTAAATCTGCCGACCCTGATATTGCATTGCAGATCGTTGAGCGTTCAGATGCTTTCCCTGGTGTTGACGCGCAACCAGTTGCAATTCGAAATTATCCAAGTTATTTAAATGTTAATGCTGCCCATGTGTTGGGTTATGTTGGCCCACTCACAGAGTCAGATTTATCTGGGGCAAATGGTGAGCAGTATTTCCGGAGTGAGAGTATTGGTAAGACTGGTCTAGAGATTCAATACGACTCTTTCTTGCGCGGAGAACCCGGCATACGCACAGTAATTGTTGATCGCAAAGAATCAATTACCAGCGAAAGCCAAAATACAAAGCCAGTGGCAGGTGATCATCTAGTTACAAGTTTAGATATTCGATTGCAGGCTGCAACAGAAAAAGCACTCAAGGATGCCGTTTTGCGTGGTCGCGCCAATGGTTACACCTCTGATTCAGGGGCTGCAATAGTCATGGATGTTAAGACAGGTCGCATTTTGGCTCTTGCTTCATATCCAACCTATGACCCCAATGCTTGGGAAAAAGGATTGACTGTTCAACAGGCATCAGATCTATTTAGTGAAAAGAAATCAGTACCTGCACTCAACCGAGCCCTTCAAGGTTTGTTTGCACCTGCCTCAACATTTAAAACTGTTTCAGTTGTGGCTGCAGCATCTGCCGGCTATGACCTCAATGCAAACTACAAGTGTCCATCACAGGTCCAGGTTGGAACACGAGCTTTTCAGAACTTTGATAGTAAAAATCAAGGAACTATGAATATGAAGAAAGCCATTGCGGTCTCCTGTGACACTATTTGGTACCAAATAGCCTTTGATGAATGGCTTCGAGATGGTGGTCTAAAGCCAAAATCTGACCCGAATGATTACTTCTTCAAGGCTGCCCAAGCCTTCCAAATTACTGAAAAGGTAGGAATCGATCTGCCCTCAGAGTCTCGCTCTCGTCTTGCTGACCGCGCATACAAAAAGAGTTGGTACCAGCAAAACAAAGATTTCTATTGCAACTATAAGGAGCGGGCAACTAAGGCTCAGCAGACTCCGTTCTTATTGCAGTTAGCTGCTGAAAACTGCGTAGATGGAGACAAGATTCGCGCAGGAGATGCGGTTAACTTTTCAATTGGCCAGGGCGACACTGTTGTGACACCACTCAAGCTGACTCAAATGTATGCAGCCATTGCAAACGGTGGAACTATTTGGCAAGCAAATATTGCAAAGGCGGTTGTTGGAACCGACGGAACAGTCATTAAAACATTTACACCACAAAAACTTGGCACATTAGATGTTGATGCCTCGACAATTAAGTTCTTGCAAGACTCACTTCGCGAGGTAGTTGTCAGCGGAACAGGTGCTGGCGCATTCTCAGGCTTTCCAATTGAAGTTAGTGGCAAGACAGGCACGGGCCAGGTCTTTGGTAAAAATCCCAATGGATCCTTAAAAGATGACACTTCCTGGTTTGCATCTTTTGCACCTAGTGATAACCCACGATATGCAGTTGTGATGATGGTTGGCCAAGGTGGATTTGGTGCTTCAACTTCAGGAGTTGGAGTTCGACAGATTTATGAAACTCTCTATGGCGTCACAGGCAATAAAGTTGTGCCTGGCGCGGCGTTATTCCCAGAAGGAAAACCGCCAACACAATTGCCTAAGATTTCACCAGCGACTAAACCAAGGGAGACGGGCAAGTGAGTCAGATACAAGCGCGCCAACGTCTCTATCGACGTAGTCGCCAATCCTTGGTGCATGGTTTTGACCCAGTGTTAACTACTGTCGTTGGCTTACTTTTATTTGTGGGAACCCTTCTGGTGTGGGCTGCCACGCGCGATTGGTATATCCGCAATGGTTTAGATGGTCAGTACTACTTAAAGCGTCACATCATTAACATCTTGATTGGCTTAGTTCTGGCATACGGCGTGACAGTTATTGATTACCGGTTACTGCGTGCATACACACCATTTTTATGGGGTGCTGGTGTACTCGGATTAGTGATCGTCTTGATTCCTGGATTAGGCAGCGAAGTAAATGGTGCAAAAGCTTGGATTGCATTGCCTGGAGGATTTCAGATTCAACCTGCAGAGCTAGCCAAAATAACCATTATTATCGGAATGTCCATGATTTTGTCGGAGCGCACCCATGACAGTGATGGGCCAAGTAGCGCTGATGTTTTGCAATCACTTGTTATTGCCGCAATTCCGGTCTTGCTCATTATTCTCCAGCCAGACATGGGAACAATTCTTATTATTTCAGCAGCGGTTGTAACAATCATTGCAGTCTCGGGAGCACCAGCGCGTTGGGTTACAGCCCTGCTACTGCTTGCAGTATTAGGTGGATTTGTTGCAGTTAAGGCCGGTGTTGTTAGCGAGTACCAAGTAAATAGATTGCAAACATTTGTTGATCCAACCGCTGATACACAAGGTGCTGGCTATCAACTTCGCCAAGCACGTATCACCGTGGGATCTGGTGGATTAATTGGTACTGGTTTATTCAATGGCCCACAAACAAATGGTCGCTTTGTCCCAGAACAACAGACAGACTTTATTTTCACAGTTGCAGGTGAAGAGCTTGGATTTATAGGCAGCGGTACAATTTTGATTTTGTACCTAATTTTATTGATGCGAGGTTTTTCGATAGCTAGGCGAACCAGCGACCCATTTGGGCGATTGGTCTGCACAGGAGTAATCGCATGGTTTGCCTTCCAGATATTTGAAAACATCGGAATGACCTTGGGGTTGATGCCGATGACAGGGGTGCCTTTGCCTTTCATTTCCTATGGCGGCTCATCGATGTTTGCGACCCTGATTGGAATTGGCTTGTTGCAAAACGTTCACGCTCGATTACGGGGTTAAATAGGCAAATCGCCCCTGCTCTGCCATAATTAGGTCACTAGTTCAGCGCGGCTCGCGATCAATCGCGAAACAAGCCCAGCGCGAACGGTACGGAAAACCCAACAGGATTTTTTAAGAAGACAGTCTACATAAGTAGACACAAAGGATTTGGTGCCATGGCAATTGAGCCTAAAACACCGCGCAAGCGTGCGGTTAAGAAAGCATCTGCGAAGGCAGATACCCCCGTTACTGAAGTAACTGAGGAAAAGAAGACAACTCGCAAGAAAGCCGCAGCTGTCCCCGTCCCCATCTTTCAAGCAGCACCTGAAAAGCCCGCTGCAAAGAAAGAAGCGACAGATAACAAGCCACGCAAGAAGGCTGTTGCAAAGAGTGATGCATCTGATGTTTCAGAAAAACCAGCTGTCGCTACGGATTCAGATTCTTCTGATTCTGAAGAACGCGCTAACCGTAATCGCCGTCGCCGTCGCGGTGGCCGTGGTCGTCGCAAGCCAGGTGCTGGTGATTCAGCCACTACAGAAAGCAATGATGAGAATTCAAGTGAAGAATCAACAGATGATGATTCTTCAGAAGGTTCAACTTCTACCCGCCGTCGCCGTCGCCGTCGTGCAACAGGTGAGGGTGTCACACCAGGGGAGACCATTGAAGAAGATGGTGTCATCACAGTTGTTAAGGTTCGCGAAAAGCGCGAACGAGTAGAACGTCCAGCACGCCCAGATCGTAATGACCGCGGTAGTCGAAACCGTCGTGATCGCAATGACAGAAACGATCGCAATGATCGTGGCGGTCGTAGTGATTACCGCGAGCCATATCGCAAGCGCGGAACAATCATTACCGATGGAGAGTTCTTAGCTCGACGCGAAAACGTTGATCGTGAAATGTTGGTTCGCCAGATTGCAGATCGCACACAGATTGCAGTGATTGAAGATGGCATCATGGTTGAGCACTACGTTAACCGTAATAGCAATCAGTCTTACGTTGGCAATGTCTATTTAGGCCGTGTACAAAACGTTCTTCCTTCAATGGAAGCAGCCTTCGTTGATATTGGTAAGGGCCGCAACGCTGTTCTCTACGCTGGTGAAGTTAATTGGGATGCTGCAGGTATTTCAGAGTCAGCCCCACGCAAAATTGAAACAGTATTAAAGACAGGCCAGCCTGTTCTTGTACAAGTTACTAAGGATCCCATTGGTCAAAAGGGTGCACGACTTACTAGCCAGATTTCATTGCCAGGACGTTACGTTGTCTATGTCCCAGGTGGCGGCATGTCAGGTATCTCAAAGCGCCTTCCTGAAGAAGAGCGCACGCGCCTAAAGGCAATCCTAAAGAACTTAATTCCCGAAGAAGCCGGCGTGATTGTTCGTACTGCTGCAGAAGGTGTGAGTGAAGAAGATTTAACAAATGATGTTGCTCGCCTTAAGGCACAATGGGATGACATCTATGCAAAGAGCCAGAACTCAAATTTCCATCCACCTTCTGCTCTCTATGAAGAGCCAGATCTAGCTGTACGTGTTATCCGCGATATCTTCAATGAAGATTTCCGCAAGCTAACTGTTCAGGGTTCAACTGCTTGGGATGAAGTTACAAATTATCTTGGCTTTATCGCACCAGAGCTCACACAAAAGATTGAGAAATACACCGGTACCGGTGACTTGTTTGCCGACTTCCGCGTTGAAGAACAACTTGCAAAAGCTTTTGATCGCAAGGTCTATCTGCCTTCAGGTGGATCACTTGTCATTGATCGCACAGAAGCAATGATTGTTATTGACGTTAACACCGGTAAGTTCATTGGTAAGGGTGGAAACCTGGAAGAGACTGTTACCAAGAACAACCTAGAAGCAGCAGAAGAAATTGCCCGTCAACTTCGTCTTCGTGACCTTGGCGGAATTGTTGTCATCGACTTCATCGATATGATTCTTGAATCAAATCGTGAAGCTGTGCTGCGTCGCTTGGTTGAATGCCTTGGTCGAGATCGCACAAAGCACCAGGTGGCAGAAGTTACATCCCTTGGTCTAGTTCAGATGACACGTAAGCGTGTTGGTCAGGGACTAATCGAGGCGTTCTCCACTACCTGTGATTCATGTAGCGGCCGCGGAATTCATATTCATATGGAGCCGGTAAAGATGAAGGCCCCAGCGCCTCAAATCGATACTCCTTCGTCTCAGCATGAAGATGCTGATGAAAAGGATGCAACAGCGCACGAGTTCCATGAATCTCTCAACCAAGAAAGCTCAGTTGATGAGCCAGCTGTGGAAGAGACTCCAAAGATCGAAGCTAAGGCAGGTGGCCGAAAGCGCCGCCGTGCCTCATCATCAGGCATTATCACCGCCTAAATCCAACCCCGATTTGAGCCTGAGGGCTCTAATCGGTACCCTTACCCCTCAACGTAAAAACCTAAAGTTCGGAGAACTACGCACGTGGCAAATATCAAGTCTCAGATCAAGCGCATCAAGACCAACGAGAAGGCACGCCTTCGTAACAAGTCTGTGAGCTCATCTATCAAGACAGCCGTACG
>JBIJAA010000033.1:0-10243 GCA_044346015.1 Candidatus Planktophila sp.
GCTCCAAAGAAGCGTCGCAAGAAGGCAGCAAAGAAGGCTAAGTAAAGCCCTCAAGCATATTAAAAAAACCCGCCACTCTATGTGGCGGGTTTTTTTATGCTCTTTTACTTCTTAAGAACTAGTAATTAAAAAATCTACCTACTCATCCACCGCATCTTTGCGCAGTGATTCCTCGATACGTTCAAAGATCTCTGCCAGCACTTGTTGATCGGCTTTTGTTAAATGATCCATAAATCTAGTGCGAACACTTTCAACATGATCTGGGGCGGCAGCAACAATTGCCTTCCATCCCTTTGCTGTCATCACCGCAAAGTAGCCGCGCTTATCAACTGGGCAGGCTTCTCGCTTTACCCAGCCAGCCTTTTCCATAACCTTCATCCGGTGGGAAAGACGGGATCTGGAAAGCAGGGCGTTGGCAGCTAATTCACTCATCCGCATTTTGCGATCTGGGGCTTCACTGAGTTGCACCAAAATTTCATAATCAGGCATGGATAAATCATGCTCACCAAGGTCGGCATCTAGTTCATCAATCAAGCGCCGGCTGGCCAGGATGTAGCGGCGCCAAGCCTTCATTTCTGTGGGAGTAAGCCACCTTGGTGCGGTAGCGTTTTCACGTGCCATGAGTGCAGTCTACGGCAAAGGTTGAAGCTTCAACTACTTCTATGCGGTTATAGACCGGGTCTTCGGGGTTGCGACTCATAAGAAATAGCATATATGCTATGTAGCATTAATGCAACAAACTCGAATTTCATTAGTACCTAAAGGAGAAGATCGTGAGTATTAAAAAAGCTGGGCTAGATTTTTCACACCAGGATTCAACTGTTCGCCCCCAAGATGATTTGTATCGTCACTTTAATGGCCAGTGGCTAAAGACTTCAGTTATCCCGGCCGACCGAGCAAGTGACGGCGCCTTCATGACTCTTCGCATTCAATCTGAAGCTCGGGTTCGCGAAATCATAGAAGGTGCCACCGGTTCAGATGAGGCGACCAAGATTTCCAATATCTATAAGTCCTTTATGGATGCAGCTGCAGTAAATGCAAAAGGTGGCTCCCCTATTGCTAGCGAGCTTGCCCAGGTTGATTCGATTTCATCATTGACTGATTTTGTTTCTACCTTTTCGAAATTAGAAGCCCGCGGGACCTCTGGAATTTTCGGCACCTTTATCTATGCAGATATGAAGGATGCATCAACAAACATTTTGTACTTAGTACAGGGTGGACTCTCTTTGCCAGATGAGGCTTACTACCGCGAAGAAAAATATGCTGACATTCGAACTGCATACCTTGCTCACATAACTGCAATGTTTACTTTGGCCAAGGTTTCAAACCCTGCTGACAATGCCGCCAAGGTCATGGCTCTAGAAACCAGCCTGGCCAGCCATCATTGGGACCAAGTGAAAAATCGCGATGCAACCCTTACCTATAACAAAATGGATCGCGCACAGGTAAAGGCGTTGATGCCAGCTTTTGATTGGGACCTTTATTTAGCAGAAGGTGAAATCCCAGGGATTGTTTTGGATTCAGTCATCGTGCAGCAGCCTTCATTTTTTGAAGGTCTAGGCACTATTTTGGCCAACTTTGATGTTGATGCCTGGAAGGCCTGGCTGAAGTGGCACATCATCAGTGGCGCAGCCCCATATCTTTCTGATGAGTTAGTTAATGAAAACTTTGCTTTCTTTGGAAAGACACTGTCTGGAACACCTGAACTTCGCGAGCGCTGGAAGCGCGCAGTATCGATGATCGAAGGATCATTGGGTGAAGCCGTTGGAAAGATATATGTCCAGAAGTACTTTCCGGCCGAAGCAAAAGCCCGCATGGAAAAGCTGGTTGCAAACCTTATTGAGGCCTACCGAATCAGTATCAATGAACTGGAGTGGATGAGTCCTGAGACCAAGGTCAAGGCTTTGGAAAAACTGGGCAAGTTCCGCCCCAAGATTGGCTACCCAGATAAGTGGCGTGACTACAGCGCATTGCAAACAACGTCTGATGACTTGTACGGAAATGTGGGCCGCGTCGTTAAGTTCCAAAGAGATCATGAGCTTTCAAAGATTGGTAAGCCAGTTGATCGCGATGAATGGTTTATGGCTCCGCAAACGGTTAACGCCTATTACAACCCGGTCATGAATGAGATTGTTTTCCCGGCCGCAATCTTGCAGCCACCATTTTTCGGGCTAGACCATGATGATTCAGTGAACTACGGTGGCATTGGCGCTGTCATTGGCCATGAAATTGGCCATGGCTTTGATGATCAGGGCTCTAAGTATGACGGCGATGGCGCACTGAACAATTGGTGGACCGATGCAGACCGCGCAGCATTTGAAGAGCGCACCAAGGCGTTAATTGCCCAATACGATGCTTTGATTCCAGAGGAGGCACCTGATGTAAACGTTAATGGCGCACTAACTATCGGTGAAAACATCGGCGACCTCGGTGGTCTAACAATTGCTTATAAGGCATACCTGATTTCTTTGGGTGGCAAACCATCACCTGTCATCGATGGCTTTAGTGGTGAGCAACGTCTGCTGCTTTCCTGGGCGCAGATCTGGCGGGCAAAGGTTCGCCCAGAAGAGATGCGCCGTCGTATTGCAACTGATCCGCATTCACCTGCCGAATTTAGGTGTAACCAAATCCTTAAGAACTTCACTCCCTTCTATGAAGCATTCGGTGTGACTGACAAAGATGCCTTATGGCTAGATGAACAATCGCGAGTTCAGATTTGGTAGCACTTTGAGTTTTTCATTTGATATCAAGCACGCGCAGAGTGATTCACTGGCACGTGTTGGAACTATCAATACCCCACATGGGCCAATTCAAACCCCTGCATTTATTCCGGTGGGCACAAAGGCAACTGTTAAATCAGTGTTGCCAGAGGCCATGGCAGATTTAGGTGCGCAAGCACTTTTATCTAATGCCTATCACCTGTATTTGCAGCCGGGCTCTGACATCTTGGATGAGGCTGGCGGGCTTGGCGAATTCATGAATTGGCCTGGGCCAACCTTTACAGATTCTGGCGGTTTTCAAGTTTTATCACTCGGTGTTGGATTCAAAAAAGTATTGGCGATGGATGCACAAACATTTCGCAGAGATGATGTGATTGCTGGTAATAAAGATCGCTTGGCACATGTTGATGATGAAGGCGTGACCTTTAAATCTCATCTTGATGGCTCGATGCATCGTTTTACTCCAGAGGTCTCCATGCAGGTCCAACATCAAATTGGTGCTGACATCATATTTGCCTTCGATGAGTGCACCACCTTGCACAACACCCGTCCCTATCAAGAGCTGGCCATGGATCGCACCTATGCCTGGGCCATTAGATGTTTGGATGAACACAGGCGCCTAACCGATGATCGTGTGACAAAGCCATACCAGGCATTATTTGGTGTCATCCAAGGGGCTCAATATGAAGACCTACGCAAAAAGGCTGCTTCCGATCTTGGATCTATGGAATCTAGCGGGCAATCCTTTGATGGATTTGGAATTGGTGGGGCTTTAGACAAGGGTCAACTCGGAACAATTGTTTCCTGGGTCAATGAGATTCTGCCCGAAGATAAGCCGCGACATCTTTTGGGTATTGGTGCCCCTGAAGATCTATTTGTCGGGGTTGAAAACGGCTGTGACACCTTTGATTGCGTATTAGCCAGCAGAATTGCACGCACAAGCGCTGTGTATACGATGGAAGGGCGTTTTAACCTGTCTAACAGCCGTTTTAAGAGGGATTTCACGCCCATAGATGATGAGTGTGACTGTTACACCTGTACGCACTACACACGGGCTTATATGCACCATGTATTCCGTGGCAAGGAAATCATTAGCGCGACCCTAGCAACGATTCACAATGAAAGATTTATTGTGCGATTGGTAGATCAGATGCGCCAGGCGTTACTGGATGGAAACTTTGCTGAGATGAAGGCTGATTTCTTGGGCCGCTTCACCCACAGAAGCGGTCAAGCCAGGGATTAATTGCCCTTAACGATTGTGGGTAGGTTCCAGTTAAATTTGATGGATAGCTCTCGGACCAAAACCACGACAACCCCGGCTACTACGACTGGAATAGCTTCATGTAAATCTAACCAATCAAGGGCTAGGTAAGCAATCGCGCCAGATAAACAGGCTGTGCCTACACTTTCACGGTGCAATAGCACCGGCTTTGTTTGGCACATAATGTCTCTGAATAATCCCCCAGATACTGCGCCAATAAGGCCTAAAACAGCGGCAGCTACCAGTGGGGCTTTGTTGGTTAGCGCGAACTGAACACTAGAAACAGTGGCAACGGCTAGCCCTAAGGTATCTAGTGAAAGAGCAAGGCGGCCAACATCCTGGGTTTTGCCCATTGCAACAGTGATAAAAAAGCAGCAACAATCGGTGCGAACAACCACGGGCGCTGCAACCACGGTGGCTGCTCTCCCAAAAACAAATTGCGCAAAGTTCCACCAGAAATGGATGCAACAGCTGCAATAAACAAAATGCCACCAAAATCTAAACCTTTATTGGCAGCAACTCTTGCCCCTACTAATGCAAATGCAAAGGTAGAAACAAGATCTAGACCAAAGACTAAAAGGTCTAGATCCACAAGCCGACTAGTTCTTAAGGGCTAGACGTGCTTCGCGGCGAATAGCTTGTTCAGCAGGATCTGGAACAGGTACCGCTGAGATCAAACGCTTCGTGTACTCATTCTTTGGGTTCTTCAGAATCTGATCACGATCGCCAACTTCAACAAGCTCACTATTTTGCATCACTGCAATTCGGTGAGACAGGATGTCAACAACTGCTAAATCGTGAGAGATGAACAAGCAGGCAAAGTTTAGCTTTCCTTGTAGTTCCTGCAAAAGATCCAAGAAACGTGCCTGTACAGATACATCTAGAGCAGATGTTGGCTCATCAGCGATTAAAAGATCTGGAGTTAGTGCAAGTGCACGTGCGATACCAACACGCTGGCGTTGTCCACCTGATAGCTCATGTGGGTAACGGTTTCGGTAGCTGCGAGGAAGTTCTACCTGATCAAGTAGCTCCTCCACCTTGTGCGCAAGCTCTGCTCCTCTTGCAAGTTTTGCAAGAGAAATCGGCTCACCAATTGATTCTCCGATTGGAAGACGAGGGTTGAGTGAGGAAGCTGGATCTTGGAAAACAATTCCTGTGTGACGACGAATTGCAAAGAGCTGCTTTTGTGATGCCCCAGCAATTTCATTTCCAACAACTTGAATGCTTCCCTCTTTTACTGGAAGCAATCCAATTGCGGCGCGACCCACAGTTGTCTTACCAGAACCTGATTCTCCTACTAGCCCGACAATTTCACCTGGATAGATCTCAAGATTGAAATTCCTGACCGCAGTAAATGCCGGTTGGCGACCACGCTTTGGATATTCGATTGTTACATCAGTTAATTTCAATACAGGCTCTGGCTTTGCATCTTCCTTGTAAGGAAGTGGACGCTTCTTAGTGGATCCAAGCATTGGAACAGCGCCAAGTAACTGCTGGGTGTAAGGATGCTTCGGGCTATTGAAAATCTGATCTGCCGTGCCCTTTTCAACAGTATTTCCATCCTTCATAACAAGGATTTCATCAGCCATATCGGCAACAACTCCCATGTCATGTGTAATCAACAAAATTGCAGAGTTGAGCTTGTCTTTCAGGCCACGCATCAAATCGAGAATTTCAGCCTGAACAGTCACATCTAGAGCTGTTGTTGGTTCATCAGCAACTAGTAACGCTGGGTCGCAAGCAAGTGCCTGTGCGATCATCGCGCGCTGTCTTTGCCCACCAGATAATTGGTGCGGGTACTTAAGAATGGATTTTTCTGGATCAGGAATATCAACCAAAGTGATTAGTTCCAAGGCACGAGCTTGTGCTTCCTTTGGACCCAAATCAAAGTGATTGCGTAGGGTTTCTACGATCTGAAACCCAATTGTGTACAAGGGATTGAGCGCAGTCATTGGCTCTTGGAAAATGTATGCAACTTCTTTTCCACGGAACTTACGAAGAACTGAAGACTTTGCATTGAGCATCTCTTCGCCCTTAACCATAACGCTACCGTTCATACGGGCGTTAGATGCGAGCAAAGACATAAGACCAAGAGCAGTGGTTGACTTACCTGATCCTGATTCACCCACGATGGCAGTGACCTTGCCTGCGGCAAGATCTAGGTTCATATCAATAACTGCTGGGTACCAAACTCCATCTACCCAGAAATCGACATTGAAATCAGAGATTTCAAGAATATTCTTTTCAGTCATAGTTACTCACCAGCCTTAATCTGAAGCTTCGCTTGAAGGCGATCCTTCTTAGTGATTCGACGTCGTTGACGTGGATCAAATGCATCACGCAATCCGTCACCAATAAAGTTAACGCATAATGCAATAGCAATAATGAAGAACCCTGGCCACCAGAAGAGCCATGGACGGGTTGTAAAGGATGTTTGGTAGTCGTTAATCAATAGACCCAGAGAAACATCTGGTGCAACAACACCAAAGCCAAGGTATGACAATGCGGTTTCGGTAAGAATCGCACCCGCCATAATCAATGTTACGACAACAATAATTTGCCCAACCGCATTTGGCAGAATGTGCTTGAAAGTAATACGTAAGTTAGATGCTCCTGCAACGCGTGCGGCATCAACAAACTCCATTTCGCGCAGTGAAAGGAATTGTGCACGAACTAAACGCGCAAGTCCCGTCCAGCCCAATAAGCCAAGAAACAGGGCAAGAAAGAGTGGGCCAACGCGACCTGCTGCTTTACCAATAACTGCTGCAAGGATGATCGTTGGAACGGTCTGCAAGAAATCCACCAAGCGCATCAAAACTGCATCAACTTTTTTGCCATAGAAACCAGATATGGATCCCACAACTACGCCGATAAATCCAGAAACAGCACCGATTACAAACATAATCATTAATGAGCGACGAGCTCCATTCATTACGAGCATAAAGTAATCGCGACCAATGTCATCTTGACCAAATGGGTGATCTCCTAGACCAAAATTGGGCCCTGGCTTAAGTGAGAGTGTGGGACAACCGGTAACACCACCGGGGCAATCCACACGCAAATCCGGAATTTCCACGTCACTAGGTGAATACTTCCACCAACCAGGAATACGGAACGGCCCAATCTTTGTGTCTAGAGCGGTCATCACAAACAGAACAATGCTTGCAAAGGTTATGAGAGCAACAACTGCTGCACGGTGACGGAAGAAGCGTCGACGAACAATCTGGCCTTGGCTTAAGCCTTCAACCTCTTTGTTGGCAATCGCATTTTCGCCTCCAGAAAGAACTTCGCCGTCTGTAGCTTTTCGTCCAAATAGTTTCATTGTTACTTACCCAATCTAATGCGAGGATCCAAGGCTGAATACACTAAGTCTGCAAGTAGGTTTCCAAAGACAACCAAAATTGATAGCAGTAATTGCACACCCATCAATAAATTCAGGTCATAACCATTAATTGCCTTAATTCCGAGAGTTCCCATTCCTTGCCAGCCGAAGACGCGTTCAGTGATAACTGCGCCGCCTACTAAGCCAACAAATTCACCGACAAAGAGGCTGGAAAGTGGGAGCATCATGTTACGGAAAGCGTGGCGCGTGATAACTGTGCGCTCACTCAAACCCTTAGCACGTCCCGTACGAATGTAGTCTTGATTGAGGACCTCTAGCAGAGCCCCTCGTGTAAAACGAATCCAACTTGCAAGAGAGATCAAAATAAGAGCTATGGTCGGCAAAATTAAGTGTGTAACAACATCAAGATAATTAATCCAAAAATCAGGAGTATCTAGCTGGTCATTACGTTGCCCATAGGTAGGAATAGGACGATAGTTGATTGCATCTGTTGCGCTATATTCTTTCCAACTTTGCATGATGCGATCGATGAAAATAAATAATCCAGTGATTAATCCTGTGATGATCGCTGTTCGAGCGATAGGGCCACGATCAATTTTACTAAACAACCTTGAGACGCCGAAGCCGGTTAGAACTATAACGAGGGTTAAAATAGACAAAGTTAAATATGACCCGTAATTATTAAAGATCCATTGTGCTGGGTCATAACAAACCACACCCAAAACAGCCATGGTCAGAGATGCCTTTATTGCCGCGGTATTGCTCAAGCCAGTAGATACAGCGGTCACACCAAATGCGACTCCAATTGAAAGAAGTGCAATCAAACTTGGACCAAATCCTGGGTTCAAATACCAGTTCGTATAGTCAATTGCCCACAAAACAACAAAGCTGGTTGCAAACGCTCCGCCAAAAACACCCCAGAATCTCTTTCGGCCGCCGCCTAGTAAGGAACTCCAAAACATTCCTGTGAAGAGGGAGAAAATAACCATCCACTTGATTGGAATATTTGGTTCACTTAAGAAGTTGTTAAATTGAATCGCCATGAACTCCTTAAGGAGTACGGCGATCCAGAAAATTGGAAGTGAGTACAGAAGAAATGCTAAGAATGTCATGCCATAATCAAAGCGAGCGTACTGGCGTAGAGCTGAAATAATACCGAGTGCTAAACCAAAAAGTAGCGCGGTGATTGTTGCTACAAAAACTAAACGCAATGTTGTCGGGATGGCATAAGCAAGTTCGCCTTGAACAGTGGAAGCTTCCCGAGTCATTCCCATGTCCAACTTACCTACAAATAATCCCAGGATTCCCTTCAACCATAAGAAGTATCGAACTGGTGGTGGGACATCAAGATTTAAATCACGAGTCAAGGCGATAATTTGCTGTTTAGCACCATCATCGGTGCTAAGACGTAGTTCTGCTAAAGGATCACTTGCATATGCAGCAAGGTTGTAGACCATAAAAGTTGATCCAAACAAAATCATCACGGACACGCCAATACGGCGCATGATGTAGTTCAGCATAAATAGCTCCTTGCAATCATTGTTGGTTAGACCTCAAAAAATCCAACTTTAAGAGGCACATAGTAGCGCGAACGGCACCTGGTTTTTCAACCAAGTGCCGTTCGCATACTACTTTTCTACTTTTACAGTAGAGGTAATAGCTTAGAAATCAAGCTATTAGTATGACCACTCCCACCAGTTCCAAACAACGTCATCAGAAAGTGGTGACGGTTTGATTCCCTTGAGATCCTTGTTTACTGCAGTAACTGCTGGGTGCAGGAATACTCCAGATGTAAGGCCCTCTGCGTGGATGATGCGCTCTGCCGCGATAATCGTTGAGATGAATGTGCGGTTATCCATAGGAAGCTGCAACTTGTTAAGAATTGCATCTAGTTGAGGCAAGTTAATACCGTTACGGTTATTTCCTCCGCCTAACTGGAAGTTAGCATTCGATCCAGCCTGTGTAACTGCTGATGGGCAGTATGCAAAGAACTGAGCATCGTATGTTGATAGCTGAATCTTTGGAGACCATGAAGCCTGAACATCTCCAACTAGATCAAAGCCAGCCTTGAGTGCGTTTGCCTTAGCAAGTGCGAACTCTGCAGCACGACGTGGGTTGTTACCCGGTACAAGTACGTTTACCTTAACTGGGTTGCTTGCGCTTGCAGTTGGGTAGTACTTACGTACTAGGCGAAGTGCCTTAGCATTTAGTGCATCCTGTGAACCAACGTAGTAACTAGATCCGTTGTTAGCAACAAGACGCTCGTAGCCTTCAAAGCCAGGGGCGATAAATGTTGAACCCAGGATTGGTGCATTTGGGTTAATTGGCTTGATCAACTTCTCGTTGATTTCTTCACGAGGAATTGCAAGTAGGAATGCCTTACGTAGATCTGCACCCCTTCCGCCATGTCCCTTGAAGAGTCCGTTGTAGTCAGGTTGTCCTGGAGCAGCATTTACGCGTGTATCCCAGTGCTCGTAGCAAGCGTTAATTCCACCGATGAGGTTAACGTTTGAAAGCTTCTTCAATGCAGCTACAGCATCTGCTGTTGGCTGACCTGAGTAAATGTCAAGTTCGCCGTTTGCAAGTGCTTGTGCTGCAGCAGTTCCGTCAGCAATGAACTTAAAGATAACTGTATCGATAGTTCCGCTGAGCTTTGGACCTGAGTTGTACTTAGGGTTCTTCTTGAGTGTTACAGATGACTTTGTCACTGCAGAATCAACTAAGAATCCACCGTTACCTACGAATAGGAGTTCGTTGGTGTTTGAGTTAACTTCAGTGATGTTGTAAGCCTCTGACCAAACCTTACCGATTGACTTCAGTACAGCTGTGTTCTTTGTGTTATATGCAGCGTAGAAGCGATCGCGAGCAGCTTCGTTATCCTTAACTGACTGTAGACCCTTCTTTCCTTCTGCTAGAAGA
>JBIJAA010000009.1:0-36799 GCA_044346015.1 Candidatus Planktophila sp.
AATTGTTGGCATAAAGACTTCGCTGATCAATCCCCATGGGTTTTTGAAAGAAAATTTGAACTAGATTCATGGGCCTCAGTTTTGTATTTGGCACGAATGATCATCGAAAAGTATGACCGATGGGATCATATTGATGAGAATTTCCATGAAGCATTAGAAGTGATGCTAAATCTTGCACAACGTGAACAGCGACATGATCCAGAAAGTTTTGTATTTAAGCGAAGCAATGGGGTGTCTCACGATTCCCTTTCTCATGATGGTCGTGGAGCTCCCACCGCTTACACAGGCATGATTTATTCTGCATTTCGCCCCAGTGATGATGCTTGTGTCTATGGATATTTGGTGCCCTCAAACTTCTTTTTTCTCAATGAATTAGAGAATCTAAGTCAGAAAATGAAGACTCCAAAGTCTGAAGCTCTTGCTCGAGAAATTCGAAATGGTCTAGAAAAGTATGCAGTTATCGACAATTTATATGCATACGAAGTTGATGGACTAGGCAATGCGTTGTTTATAGATGATGCAAATATTCCATCATTATTGAGCCTTCCATTCTTGGCTGGTGCTTCACTTGATGTGGATGTCTACCGAAACACCCGAGAATTTATTCTCAGTTATAGCAATCCATATTTTTTCTCAGGAAGTAAAGCTGCTGGGATTGGCTCTCAGCACACCCCAACAAACCATGTCTGGCCGATTGCCATGTCAGTTGAAGCATTGACATCGCCATCCAAGGAAAGAAAGTTAAAGACGCTCGACATTCTTGAAGCCACAGATGCTGGTACTGGCAATATGCATGAGGCTTTTCATGTTGATCGCCCTGAAGAGTTTAGTCGAGCTTGGTTTTCTTGGGCAGATATGACTTATGTTCAACTGGTACTAGATAGCGTTGGATATCAATCTAACAACTAAGTTCTGGCAATCCTTACTAATCCAAAGTGGTCAGGTACTTTCAAATAGGGCACTTGGTGGTAGCGGATGTCCTCTGTTGTCACTTTCCAATTAAGCCCAGAATTTAAAATGACTTCAAGAAAGACTCTGGCCTCAATCTCTGCAATGTGATTACCAAGGCAAGTGTGGGGGCCAAATCCAAAGCTAAGGTGCGGGTTTCGTCCACGATTGAAATCTATTTCAAATGGATTTGTATAGACCGTCTCATCAAAGTTTCCAGAGATAAAACTCATTCCAACATATCGATCATCAGGAAGTTCTGTGGTCAAGCTTTCTGGAACAACTGTTCTGTTCATTACTGGCAGTGGAGATAGGAAGCGCAAAAACTCTTGAATAGCTGGGCCTATTAGTTCTGGATTTGAGCGCAACAACTCAAGATCTTCTGGACTTTTTCCAAAGTGCCACATGATTCCAGTAAAGAGCTTTACAACTGTGTCACGACCACCTGCCAACATCACGCCAGCAATGCCTCGAAACTCATCTGCGGAAACCTGTTGTCCTTCAATTTCAAGATAGGCAATCTGACTCCAGATGTCATCTTTACTCCTTGTGAGCGCTTCTTCATAAATCGCGTCCAAGTAGCGATGCAACACCTTGCCATCCCTCACCTCTGATTCTGCTGTCCACACATCTGGTCCCCAAGAAATCCACTCACTAACATCTTGGGGGCGGTTATAAATCACGCCCAAATTCTTCATAACAAGCGGAAGAGACAAGTTCTGGCCAACCTCAAGATCGCCTTGTTGAAAGAATTCTGTGATGAGTTTTTCTGTGTTAGCGCGAAATTTGGGAATTAGTAATTCGATTGAAGGTTTAACAAAGTACGGCGCAAGTGCAACCCGATACAGATGATGTCTTGGAGGATCAACCTCCAGGGGCAGTTGGCGGTAATCGCGCACATCAGAATCACCTTGCAGATCAGATGAATAAGTTTGTGTGTCTCGTAGTGCTTCTCGAACGGCTTTATGGCCGACTATAGTTTTACTTGCTTTAGGGTAGAAAACTGACACGGGTAGAGGGTAAATACCTTTTCCGCTATTTACAAGGAGAACCATGGGCAGCTTTCGCGCAGTAGCGGTCTTTCCTCACATCGACCCATCTAATTTTGAACAATTCTGCGCACTAGCGACACAAATGATGCAAGTAATTCAAAAGCAAGAATCCATACTTCGCTATGACATGTTCTTTAGCGACAACAACACTCGGTGCACCGTTCTAGAGGAATTCGCCACCCCAGAGGGCGTATTTGAACACGTAAAGGCAAACGCGGATTTGCTTGAGCAATTGACCGCATTAGGCGGAAAAATAGAGGGAAGTATTTTCCCTATAGATCAAGCCGGTGTTGCCCTCGATGAAATTAGAGCCAATTGGGACTCTAAATTCCACAACCACTTTCTGGGCAAAAATTAACTAGAAAAGTTTTTGTATTTTCTGATACTCAGCGGAATAAAGATCGCCATCAGGATTACCATGTAGAAAAGTGATGTTTCTAGAGGGTGTTGGCTTGGCCAAGAATCCTTAGTCGCTCCAAACTGATTTACTAATCCAAACATTTGGCGACAGGCTGCAACCATGGTTGAAACTGGATTCCATTCTGCAAAGTATTGCAACGCCTTTGGCATTCCAGTAGTTGGCGCAAATGCGTTAGAAAGGAATGTCAAAGGAAAAGTAACAAGGAAGCCAACGCTTTGCACTGTTCTGGCTTCTTTAACTGACAGTCCTACCAAAATACCAATCCAAGACAGTGCATAACCAAACATGAATAAGAATATGAAAGCCAAAGTAGTTTGCACAATTCCTGATGTTGGGCGCCAGCCAACTGCAAAGCCTGCCAAGGCCATTACTACTAGCACCAAAATGTTGAGTAGTGCATCACCAAAGGTGCGGCCAATAATTACCGCTCCTCTTGAAATTGGAAGTGATCTGAAACGATCGATTAATCCCTTTTTCATATCCTCAGCTAGGCCGATTGCGGTTGAAGCCAAAGTAAAGGCAACTGTTTGGACGAAGATTCCGGGCATCAGTAGCTGGACATAATCAACACCATCGTCGGTAGTAATAGATCCGCCAAAAACAAAGCGGAACAATAAAACAAACATCACGGGCTGAATTGTTGAGAAAACTAAAACTTCAGGAACTCTGGCAAGCTGCAAAAGTTGGCGCTTTGTAATTGTTAAGACATCACTGATTGCATGCTTCATTTTTTGCCCCCTCTCTTTTTCTTAACTGGCTCTTGAACAGTTTCTTCAGCAACATGGCCTGTTAAGGACAAGAAAACGTCATCTAGAGAGGGACGCTTCAAACCGATGTCTAGGGGGTGGATCTTTACTTCATCAAGTGCCCGAAGAGTGTCCATTAAGGCAACAGAACCAGTTAACACAGGTGCACTAATAGTTCGAAGATCAAGGTGGGTTGCGTTTCCACTTATGCGAGCCACAATTTCTTGTGCGACTGCAATGTCTTCATTTTCAACGGTGATCTCTAAGCGTTCGCCACCAACCTGCTTTTTCAAAGCATCAGAGGTGCCGCGGGCAATAACAGTTCCGTGATCAATAACAGCAATCTCATCAGCGAGTTGATCTGCTTCTTCAAGGTATTGAGTTGTTAGCAAGAGTGTCACTCCACCCTTTACTAAATCTTGAATTACTCCCCACATGTCCTGGCGACCACGCGGATCTAATCCAGTTGTTGGCTCGTCCAAGAAAAGAATCTTTGGTTTAACAATAAGAGATGCAGCTAAATCTAATCGACGGCGCATTCCGCCTGAATAAGTCTTGATGGGACGGTGAGCAGCATCAGTTAAATCAAAACGTTCTAGTAGTTCATTGGCACGATCAATAGAGGGTTGGCGTCCTAAGTGATACAAACGTCCAAACATCACCAAGTTATCCCAGCCAGTTAATGTTTCATCAACAGCTGCGTACTGACCTGATAATCCAATTAGTTCACGAACTTTGTCTGGATGTTTGATCACATCAATACCTGCAACAGTTGCATGCCCAGAATCTGGCTTTAGCAATGTTGCGAGAATTCTCACAGTCGTTGTCTTGCCTGCACCATTTGGGCCAAGCACGCCTAAAACAGTGCCTTCTTCAACATCTAGAGACAAGTCATTGAGTGCAACGACCTCGCCTTTGTTATAGGTCTTGACTAAGTGCTCTGCGATAACTGATTTCACGCGCTAACCTTACCTTCATGTCTACTAATAGCCCAATAAACGCCTCAGTAAAAGAGCATTCCCACAAAGAAATTATGGTCATTTTAGGTGGCCTAATGACTGGCATGCTCCTTGCTGCCCTAGATCAAACCATTGTCTCCACAGCTTTAAAAAGTATTGTGGAAGAGTTTGATGGATTAAATCATTACACCTGGGTTGTTACCGCTTACCTTTTGACTTCAACAGCATCAACGCCACTCTATGGAAAAATTTCTGATATCTACGGGCGACGAGTTGTTTTTCAATTTGCAATCGTCACCTTTTTATTAGGTTCACTCCTTGCTGGTGCTTCACAAAACATGGAGCAGCTAATTGCCACTCGCGCACTCCAGGGTCTGGGTGCTGGCGGATTAATGGCACTTACCTTTGTAATTATTGGTGACATCGTTCCTCCTCGTGAGCGCGGACGTTATCAAGGTTATTTCGGTGCCGTGTGGGGGCTTTCATCTGTTGCAGGTCCACTTCTTGGCGGTTACTTCTCAGATCGCGGAGAAATTCTTGGCGTGGCAGGTTGGCGGTGGATTTTCTACATCAACATTCCTTTTGCAATCGCATCACTGCTGGTTACATCCGCAGTACTTCATATTCCTAAGGTAAAGCGGGAACATAAGATTGACTACTTAGGTGCGATTTTGATGGTTTCCGCCGTCTGTCTAGTTCTACTCTCTGTATCAATCTACGGACCTCAAGATGGATGGACAGATACCCGAACTATTGCGTCCTTCGGTCTTGGATTGTTACTAACCGTCCTTTTCCTAATGTGGGAAAAGCGCGCAGTTGAGCCAATTCTGCCTCTGCATCTGTTTAAGAACCACACCTTTTCAATTACCTCTCTACTAGGTGCGGTAATTGGCGCTGGAATGTTTGGGGCAATCGTAATGTTGCCGCTCTATTTCCAGGTTGTAAAAGGTTATTCGGCAACAGAAGCTGGTCTTAAATTGATCCCTTTGATGCTCGGAATCGTTTCGACCTCAATTGTTTCAGGTAAGTTGATTTCAAAGCATGGGCATTACAAGCGCTTCCCCATTATGGGAACTTCGATCATGACCATCGGTGTTTTACTGATGACTCGCTTGCAAGTAGATACTCCATATTGGCAAATTTCGATCTACGCAATCATGGTTGGTGCCGGCTTAGGTCTTTCAATGCAGACAATTGTCATCGCGCTTCAGAACGCAGTTGATTTCAAAGATATGGGTGTTGCCACAAGTTCAAATACCTTCTTCCGATCACTGGGGTCGGTATTTGGAACTGCAATATTTGGTTCGATTTTAACCAACCGAGTTGTGCACTACATGAGTTCAGGTTTTGCTGATTTAGGAAAGACAAATCCTGAAGTGCTAAAAGGATTTGATTCCTCACAGTTGGAAACTTTAACTACCAATACCGCCCTCCTTGACACTTTCCCGGACGCTATCAAGGCAACCGCGCTGGAAGCCTTCGTTAACTCATTCCATATTGTGTTCTATGCAGCTGCTCCAATAACTGCAATTGGCCTGATCTTTGCTCTCATGCTTCGTGAAACACCACTTCGAACAACAAAGGATTACGCAGCAGCCCGTCAAGAAGCAGCAGGAGAATCCCTAGGTTGATTCGCTCACCTTTTAAAGAGATGCCTCGCGAGGTATCAATTCTTATCGCGGCATCCTTTTTTGTTGCAGTTGGCTTTGGCATTGTTATGCCTGCGATACCAGTCTTTGCTAAGTCATTTGGCGTAAACAACGCGGCGATTGGCTTAATGGTCTCGGCTTTTGCAATAACCCGCTTTAGTTCAGGTCTTATTTCAGGGGCCCTAGTTGATCGCTTTGGCGAGAGAGCGGTCTTTTCAACAGGTGTGTTTATGGTTTCACTCTTTACTTTCTTAGCTGGAATTGCTCAAACTTATGGCCAACTTCTTTTCTTTAGAGCCGCTGGTGGTTTGGGTTCATCCATGTTTTCAGTTGCGGCAAGTTCGGTGATTTTGCGATCGGTTCGTGATGACCAACGCGGGCAAGTTCAATCGATTTATCAGGGCTCATTTATTGTCGGTGGGATGGCAGGACCTGCAATAGGTGGTTTGCTATCTGTGATTTCATTACGAGCCCCATTTTTTGTCTACTCAATTCTGTTGTTTTGTTCAGGATTAGTTGCACTTTTCTTCCTTAAGGGAGATTCGATTGGCGTAAAGAAAAAGAGCGATAGCGATGTGGCTGCCACAACAATTCGCGAAGCACTGGCAATGCCCGCATATCGAATTGCACTTGTATTGGCATTTATCGGTACGTGGGTCTTCTTCGGAATGCGTGCCTCGATCTTGCCCGTTTTTGTTACTGAAAAATTGAATTCCACAACTGCCGTAGTTGGTTATGGTTTTGCCATATCTGCAATTGTTCAGGGAGCCATTCTTTTAAAGGCGGGGCGATTCTCTGATCAAAAGGGACGTCGCGCGGCTTCAATAGTCGGTGCGAACATTGTCTTTGTCGGAGTCTTGATTCTTACACTTTCACTGAATGCTTGGATGTTCTTACTTTCAATGATCGTCTTGGGATTTGGTGGCGCCTTCCTTTCAACAACTCCGGCCAGCATGGTTGGAGATGTCATAAAGGGAAAAGGTGGCAAAGTAATTGCCATTTTCCAGATGGCAGGGGATGCGGGAATGATCTTTGGGCCAATTATTATTGGCTGGATCTCAGATGTGCATGGATATAGAGCTGCATTTGGTTTCTCTGCAGCCGTCTTTCTCATTGCTTTAGTGTTGGTGTATCAAATTCCTGAGACTAGAAAAGTCGAAGGGCCCCAGGTCAATAACCTGAAGCCCCTCGATGAAGATCTTTAATTAGTCATCGCCACGCAAGATAGAAAGCACGCGAAGAACCTCTAGGTACAACCAAACGATTGTCACCATCAGACCAAATGCCGCTCTCCATGATTCTGATTCAGGAGCGCCAGCTGCGATTCCCTTTTGAATTGAATCAAAATCTAGGATCAAGAAGAAGGCTGCTAGAACCATTCCACCTGAGGCAATGAGTAACCCAAGTCCACCCACGTTATAGATGCTTGTGCCTGTGAACATGGAGGAAACAAATGAAACTAGTCCTAGAACCAAGTAGCCAATAAGTGCTGTTGTTAGAACTTTGGTGAACTTAGGTGTTACGCGAATTCGTCCACTCTTATAAGCAAATAGCATTCCTGCGAATGCGCTAATTGTTACAAGGATCGCCTGGCTAACAATTCCGTCATACATCTCGTTGTACATGTGTGAAATCGTTCCCAATGCAAGACCTTGAAAAGCAGCATATGCAATTGCAAGTACCGGCTTAACTGTCTTGCTAAAAGCATTGACCATTCCAAGGATGAGCCCACCGAAGAAGCCGAGCATTAGCGCTTCGCCACCAAGCTCAAGAGTCCATGCAACTGCACCAACTGTCACAAGTACTGCAAACAAAATCCCGGTACGGGTAACGACATCGTCAATAGTCATACGTCCTGTGCGCAATGATGATGCGGCAGGTGCGTTATACAAATTCTCTAGCGCTGCTGGGTCTGAGTTAATTGTGCTCGGATCAAATGCAGCGTATCCACGCTGATTAAACGCCCGTCCAAGAACAGGGTTTGAACTGCGCATATCTTTTCTCTCCTTTTGTAGGTTCGCCAGAATCTCCAGCGGTTGTTGAGTACGATAATCGTACGGTTAAGAATCCTTCCTTGCCAATTAAAGCTTCTACCTCTTCATTAAAAGATGCTTAGAGTCTTGCTTATAGGCTCACTTCTGAATGGTCATTTCTCGCGCTCCGAGTACTAGAAACCTCACGTAGATTCACTCCGCCTACGACACGAGGTAATCCCCTAGATTTTGGGTTGCCAGTTCACCTGTGAGCGTATATTTGCGATATGGGAACTAGTAAATCCGGAGGCTTTGACAGAGCGCCAGTGCCATGTAACGAATGTGGTCGACCATATCGCGCAGATCTCATTAAGCAATGCCCTGGGTGCGCAGCGGTTAGTGATCCACTGCATCTTGGGACACCGTACCCGACGGCAAGAAATGTAAGTTCTGGCGCAACTTTAGATGATCTAGTCCGTGCACAAAACAGAACTACTCACGCAGTGCGTGCATTTGTAAGATTTCTCTTCATTCAATTAACTGGACTTACGATTGTGTATTTCCTTTGGAATCTTTTTGTTGAGTCTGATGGAAATGCATTTATCGCATTTCTAGTCCTGGCTGTTTGGCTTGGAACCGTTATCTGGAGCAGCGTTGCTGGTTGGGATGAACTGCGCAAGTCGAACGTTGAATAGGTTTCTTGCTTAAGGAAACTATCTTTATTTCTGATTTGTTAACAAAATACCGATACAACCGCCGGCAAATCCGCACCAAATAAAACTCTTGACATCCCAAAGCCACACTGCATCTGTACCGAATAACGCAGCACCAATAGCCCAGCCCAATGCTAGGCAACCCATTCTTATTCCGAACATTTGGCTATTACTCATAGTTAGGGTTTCAATAAATTCGCTTCGTTTACGACAATCGTTCCAGCCCAATAATCAAACAGTCTTCTTCGAGTAGGACCAAAGACCCAAACGATATCCACGATAAAAAAGGCAAGTAGCAAGAGTAAGCTACAAACATAAGCAAAAAGTACTGGAATGCCTGGCCCGACAAACAACATCAAATAAGCAATGTAATAGGGGGCACCTAATGCCCAGCCAATCAATGTTTGCCGAATCGCCATTTGGCCCCAAGTCGCGGGCGTGCCTGTTGGTTCATTCAAAACACGAATCTTTAAAAGATTCTTCCCGGGTGTCTGTCCTTTACCCCAAAGAATGAGGGCCCAAACGATCCAACCAATATAACAAGTAGCTATTAGTAAACCACTGTCAACAGCGGCTGCGGCAAGCCGATGTTGTTGGCTGGCCAGAGGTGCAACTTCATTTTGTTGTTGGCTCATTTCATGTCCCCTATCTGTAATTAACTTCTGCCATATGGCCAGTGTCGCTCATTTGTTGATTCAAGTTCACTTTACGCACTAGAAATCTTGGGATTGGAAAAATAGGGCTCCAACAATAGATACGAACACGAGAAAAATTGAAATAGCAAAATACCATTTAGCTATATCACGTGACTGTTTGATGCGCTTATCTACATGCGCGATCCCATCTTGACCGGCCATGTTTGCATTTCTAACTTCTTCGCTCACATCGTTTCCTCTCGTATCACTCCTAGCCGAAAGTTTATCGACTTCTAACGAATTATTTAAGTAGGCACTACAGAAGAATCTGGTCATAAATCTAGGATTGTGGGCCTACCTCGCCTCAATATCTCTTGTACTCGCCTGAATCTTCTCCAGAAGAATTGCTGGAGCGCCCTGATTGAGGCACTGGTAGAAATATGGCAAGAACGAATACGATTCGAGTAAATTTGATAGGGGAAATATAAACCCGACCTCGAGAGGTTCTTAAGGTTTAAGGGTTACTTGGCGCAGGTGGCTGTTATCAAGTCTCCATTTGCATTGCCCTGGGTAGACATGAATTTAACCAAGTCGGCAGATTGTTCTCGTGTGGCATTAACGACAACATAGAACTGACCAGCCTTAGAGGCTGGCTTAATCTCGAATTTATCCTTCAGCTCTTTTGTTATCTTGCCTTTAACCAAAACTTTCATCTTAACCCGATCACCTTCACCGACAGCCCCGGCGAATTCAATGAGGTCTAATCCTTGGTCAGCGATTGTTCCAGCTTTATTGATCTTAAGTAGGGCGTTAAGAATCTTGGCTCTTTTGGCCGGATTCATCTTTGCCAATGCTCCCTCACCGATTACATCAGCAAAGACTCCGTTGACCGCAGTCGAAAGTAGTGAAACAGATTTCAAGAAACCAACGCTTGTATCTCTGACCGTTAAGAGTGTAGATAAAGTAGATGAGCAGAGCAAGGACATTTTGTAGTCAAGACTTATATCTGCATTTCTGTAATAGGCAATTTTGTTCGTATTGGCATCATAGAGGTAGAGCAAAGCCATGTATTTGCTATTGCCACGGATCTTGCCAACTGAGGATGTAAAGGTCAGCACGTTGGTGCCATTTTTGGTTGTCACATGTATATTTTTTTGGCTCACAGTAAAGGTCTGGAGCTTTGCATCCTGATCTTCCGCAAACTCCATAATTTCTATTTTGGTTCGATACTTGGCCGGTAGTTTGCCAGAAAAAATATATTGCCCGCCAAGAGCAGAGGTTGAATCTCTAGACATGAAACCAAATGCATTCCGCCAACCAGTTCCGAATACATCCTCTGTCACTTTCTTATCATCCACAAAGTACATGTAGCGATATTTTGTGGTCAAAGCCTGGCTAACTTGTGTTGCTGTTTTCTTTGGTGGGGAATACTTTGGGATAATCTTCACCGGCGTACTCCCTGGAGCTTTAGTCGGAGTACTTTCTTCTGGTACAGCTTGAGCGTCTTCAATCACAAGATTTATATCAGATTCAAGTTGATCCAAACCTAGAGTGACAAGAAATGTGTATATCCCGCCCTTGTCGAGAGTAAAAACTAATGGCAACTCATTTGTAGAAAAATCAATTGAATAAATCTCTCCCCCGGGGTCTGCAACAACTACTGCAACCCCTCCGACTTCATCGCCATCGGTAAAGAATGACACCTGATAATCACCTGCCTGTGGGGCTTGGAAATCAATTGCTGCATAGCTCTCATCATTTACGGTGAATGTCGTGTCAACGTAAGTGGTTGCTGCTTGCGCACTCGGTGCGATCACAATCTGAGCGCAAAAAACAGCTATCAAACTAATAAAGATGATCAGCTTCTTGGAGTACTTATTCATGTGTACTAACAAAAGATGTGACATAGGCTCGGTTATCAAATCTGAGCAACAAATAGATAGGTAGCGGTGTTTGCAAGAAGATACTTTGTCATGCTTGCGCCAAACGAAACTTGTTGTGAACCAGTTTTAAACTCCCACAAACTCTTATAGTTGTAAGTGTTTCTTAACCCTGACCACCCACCTATTGGGTCACCTTGCATATTCAAGTAGACAACGACCACATTGAGGTTCGCAGCTGGTCCTCTAAGAGTAAAATCACCAACACCCGAAATATCTGTATGGGCACCTTCTGTACTGAGGTTGCCCTTTATCCCGCATGGTTCACCTATGCCACATCGATATAGATCTAAAGCGCCCGGCGTAACATCGAGTGAAATCGGGGTTTGATAGATCTTAGTTGATGGAACCATCCATGTTGGGCTTACTAATTTAGCAGTAGCGTTAGCTACTCCAGTTATGCCTGCATCCGATGCCGTAATGCTAGAGGCTGCATAAGCGACCTTGCCTGGTTTGATCTCGCGAGCAACAGTCACAATTGTTTGAAGTAGGATCGTTCCAGTTGCGTTGAAGAAAGTTACTTGTGCTCGCACTTGAGAAGCAGATTTAGTTTTGCTCTTATTTGTTACAGCAAATGCCCATGTTGTTACATAGGTAGGAATGTTACGTGAGTCAGGACAACCCTCATAGCTTGTCCCATTATATGGATCAGGATCACAATAACTTTTATCAGAAAACCCAACTTTGCCCACAACTAATGTATCTGCAGCCGTTGCCTTTACCGGTGTTCCGGGTTTAGCAGCAGCTGCCTGTGATGGAGTGGTACCGGCAATCATTGCCACCACAATCAGTCCGATAGTTGCCAAGCGAGTTTTGCTGTATTTCACGATGAATCCCCTTTTTCTACGTATGGTCCTAACTTAAAGACCGTAAAAAGGTTCCCGTTTTATGCAGTTGAGTTGCTATGAATTAAGAGCTGGTGCCCCGAGTGGGGGTCGAACCCACACTGGGAGGATTTTAAGTCCTCCTCGTGAGACCCAAGGATTCCAGAATGTCCGGATTTCGAGCGTGAATCGAATCCGAATTCTAGGAATCTTAGGCTTTGTGTATTAATTGTGTATGAGTTCTTAATCGAACCTTGTCTATTTCCTATCTTCCAATGGCAGAGGCAGATAGAGCGAGAGCTTTGCTCGAATGCAGATGAGTTGGCTGGGAAAGATGCCGAATTAAACACTAATTCCCTTGAAACCGTAACCACGAAACTCTAAGGTTCCATCGTGCCATTGAAATCAATTGTCGCATTTATCCTCTCGATGATTTTGTTGTCGGGTTGCAGTTCCACGCAATTGAGTGAGGAAGTCATTACTGAGGCCTGGAAAATAGAAGATCTGAAACTTTCAGAGGCATTCTGGACTTCCGAGAACTTCGATGAGGATTTGGAACGTTTCAAGCAGTATGGCTGTGGGCCTAAGCTGGAGCAATCTGAGTTTTGGAAAGAGTCGAAAACAGTGCCTCTATGGGGGACGTACGTTGAGATGAAAGAGGCGAATGTCTTCATTGAGGGCTATCCGACACGATATCTAGAAGGCGAGTCCTTAGGCAAGAATGCTGCCAAAGACTGGGGCAATAAAGTAGATCAAGTACTAATGATAACCGATGCATATTTAGGCCATTTGAGACTTTTGCACGAGGATATTAATAGGTATTACGGTGAATCGAATTGGGACTACTACTTTAATTATGATTCGATGGAAAACAAATTGAATTATTTCACATCACAATTAGGAGTTCTCGGAGAGTTTGAGAAATATTATAGTCAGGTTACCAGTGTTGCCAAAAAATTATGCTATCTCGGAGAAACACCTTCTAGCGAGCAAATGGCGATTGCCGAAAAGGAACAAGACATTTTGTTAACTGGCTGGGCATCATTTCGTTCAAGGCTGGAAGAAATCAGTACATTTGTTTTTGATGCAAATGATGTTATTGATACAAACCTGTTAAATGATTACGACGAAGACAAGCCAATTTGTGAGGAGTACCCAACAACATTGGCTGGATACTCCATCATAAAGTGCACCAACTTGCCGTAGGTAATTTCGAAATCAATCTGAACTCCAAGAGTTAAATTCTTAAATACTTTAGCAAGAATTCAAAAACCCAGCGTCTTCTTTGTTCCAATAGCCCAATGGCTGAGGCAGATAGAGCGAGAGCTACGCTCGAGTGCAGATGAGTTGTCAGTGAAGGCACTGAGCGACAACTCAACGCCTTTAAATCCTCGGGCAATGTGTATCAATTGTGTATGAATTGAAAAAGCAGTGATTGCAATTGCTCGCAGATCGATGGATAATTCACGCACGAAGATAACTAAATAGACTGCAATTGTGCCCCGAGTGGGGGTCGAACCCACACTGGGAGGATTTTAAGTCCTCTGCCTCTGCCATTGGGCTATCGGGGCATTTCTAACTATTGAACAACGGAGGCAAATCTACCGCCCTTTTTGAGTACAGATTCCAACATTGGGCGGGTCAGCTTTCCGGTAAAAGTGTTCTGCTGACTTGGGTGATAACTAGCTAATAACAAGTATTCACGGCCTTCATGGGTGTATTTCAGTGATGCGCCATGGGTGAACTTCACTTTCTTGATTGGATGTCCCATTTCCTTCAAGGTCTTAAAGATCGCATCCCATGCAAATGAACCCAGCCCAACAATGGCTTTGCTTGTGGACATTGATAGTTCAAGATCGCGAAGAAAAAACGGCGCACACACATCGCGCTCTTCATTAAGTGGCTTGTTTCCTGGTGGTGCGCATCTAACAACACAAATGATTCTGGTGTCCTTTAGTTTTTGTCCATCATCGATTGAGGTGCTAGTCGGGATCTTTGCAATACCGATTTTGTGTAGCGCACCATAGAGCCAATCCCCTGATGAGTCACCGGTAAAGATTCGACCTGTCCTATTCGCACCGTGGGCACCTGGTGCCAAACCAACAATTAACAACTTTGGTTTATCTGATCCAAATCCTGGAATTGCTTTACCCCAATAATCTTGATCTTCATACGACTTTCGTTTTACAACGGCAACTTCTTCTCGCCATTGCACCAGGCGTGGACACTTGTAACAAGCAACAATTTCTTTGTCGAGTAAAGGTAAAGATTTAGCCGTGGACAAGCGATCTAGCCATTCCATCTAAAATATCTGATTCTGATGCTACGAACTCTGTTGCGCCAGTTGCTTTCATTATTTCTGAAAGAACCAATGCTCCTGCTCCAATTACATCAACTCGACCTGGGTGCATATAGCCAAGTGCTAATCGTTGTTCTCGGGTTTTTGTTAAAAACATTGTTGATGCATCGTGTGTTTGTGTAGCACTTATCCGAGCCAAGTGAATTGCATGACGATCATATTCGGCTAGCTCTAATGCTGCTGCTGCAACTGTTGTTGCTGTGCCGGCTACGGCAACCAGCGTTTTTGCTTGCGTAATAGGCACTTCGGCTGCAGCAATAGCAATTGCTGCCTGAATATCTGCTCGTGCTGACTCAATTTGTTCTGATGTTGCTGGGTCATTGGCAAAGTGGCGCTCTGACATTCGAACACAGCCAATGTTTACACTGCGTGCTGCTTCTACTGATGTTGTGCCAAAAACAAACTCAGTCGATCCCCCACCAATATCTATCACTAAAAATGGCCCATTAGATGGGTCTAAGTCCTGGATTGCCCCAGCAAATGAGAGTGCGGCCTCTTCATTACCGCTAATTACTTCGAGTTCAATTCCTAAGCGCTCACGCACGCCATCTACAAATAGGTGGCGATTGGTGGCATCTCTTGTGGCACTGGTTGCGCAGAATCTAATCTTTTCAACCCCGCGCTTTGCGATTTCTGCTGCAAACTTATCGACAGCAGCAAGTGTGCGAGTGATTGCATCTGGGTGGAACTGTCCTGTTTGATCCACGCCTTGTCCCAAACGCACAATCTCCATATCGCGAACCACTTCGCGAAAACTACTTCCGTCAATGTCTGCAATCAAAAGACGAATTGAATTTGTACCGCAATCTATAGCTGCTACTCGCATGGGTTGTTCTTCCACCACTCTGGCAACTTTGCCAACGCTTCATCGCCCAACGGATTCACTTCTGGCCCTGCTGAAAGAGAATGTGCAACTAGTGAATGTAGACACTTAACGCGATGAGGCATTCCGCCAGCTGACACATCCTCTACTTCAGGAACATCAATGCCCAAGGCTGAGCGTGATGCAATGTAGTCATCATGTGCTGCGTGATAGGCACCTGCTAATTCAGCATCTGTTTCCAGGCGCTCATTCATTTCGCCCATTAATCCAGTTGTTTCAAGGGTTGAAATCACGGCTGTTAAACGAGGACAGGTCGCGTAGTAAAAGGTTGGAAAAGGTGTGCCATCTTCTAGTCGAGGTGGTGTTTCAACAACGGCAGGCTTGCCACATGGGCAGCGATAGGCAATTGCATGAACATCCCGAGGTGTGCGACCTAACTGAGTTTGAATGCAATCAAGATCTGATTGGGTTACTTCGCGCATTAATTTCCAGTTTCGCTTATTGATGCAATCAACCGCGCATACCAAGGTTGTCCATCAACAAGTGCGCTAGCAATCTTTGTGGTGCCATTTTGCGTTTCTGTACTTTCGCCTTCGGTGACAATGTATTGACGCTCACCTGGCAAAACAAAGTGCAGACGCTCCCGAGCCTGAGATTTAATATACTCAGGGTCTTGCCATAGTAATAACTCTTGTCGAGCTTTCTGTAGTGCAGAATTATCTGCAGAAAGTTGCGCCTCTAGAGCACTTATCTGTGCTCTCTGTGTGAAGTAATGCTTCACAGGAGGAGCAATAGTTAATGTGAGAACGAAAACAATTGCTAATAAAGCTAAAAGGCGATTAGAGGAACGTCGACGACCAAATCGAAGTTGACGGCGTGCCATTGCTTCTTCTTTACGCCTTGAAACGTGGGAATGCGTCACGACCTGCGTAACGCCCACCTTCGGCTAGCTCTTCTTCAATGCGAAGAAGTTGGTTGTATTTTGCAACTCGTTCTGTGCGCGCTGGCGCGCCAGTCTTAATCTGTCCACAATTAAGAGCAACAGCTAAATCAGCAATTGTTGTGTCTTCAGTTTCACCTGAACGGTGACTCATCATGCTGCGGTAATCGGCACGATGTGCCATCTCAACGGCATCGATTGTCTCTGTGAGAGTTCCAATCTGATTGACCTTGACCAATAGAGCGTTTGCTGTGTTTCCGGCAATTCCCTTTGCAAGACGCTCAGGGTTAGTAACAAATAGGTCATCTCCAACGATCTGAATACGTGAACCTAGAACCTTAGTCATCTCTGTCCAACCAGCCCAGTCTTCTTCGTTGAGTGGATCTTCAATAGAAACGATTGGGTAGGCATCTACAAGAGATGTGTAATAGGCAATCATTTCATCAGATGACTTCAGTGCGCCTTCAAATTTATACTTACCGTTCTCGTGGAACTCAGTTGCAGCAACATCCATTGCAAGTCCGATTTCTGAACCCGGCTTAAATCCTGCCGCTTCAATAGCTTCAAGGATTAAATCAAGGGCTGCGCGATTGCTATCTAGATTTGGAGCAAAGCCACCCTCATCGCCAACAGAGGTTGCTAGTCCACGCTTTTTTAGAACTGCTTTTAGCGCGTGATAAATCTCAGCACCCCAGCGAACTGATTCGCGAAATGTTGGTGCACCAATTGGTGCGATCATAAACTCTTGAATGTCAACGTTGGTATCTGCATGTGCACCACCGTTAAGAATGTTCATCATTGGAACTGGAAGCACATGAGCATTTGGTCCACCTAAGTAGCGGAACAATGAAAGATCTGCAGATTCTGCAGATGCTTTAGCAACTACCAGTGATGCTCCAAGAATTGCATTCGCGCCAAGTCGTGACTTGTTTTTTGTTCCATCAAGTTCAATCATCGCGGCATCGATTAGACGCTGATCCTGTGAATCAAAACCAATTATCTCTGGAGCAATCTCATCAATTACAAAGGCAACTGCCTTTTCAACGCCCTTACCAAGGTAACGCTTGCCACCATCTCGAAGCTCAGCGGCTTCAAAAGCACCTGTAGATGCACCACTTGGAACTGCAGCACGCGCTTGTGTTCCATCTTCTAATTGAATTTCAACTTCAACCGTTGGATTTCCACGGGAGTCAAGAATTTCACGGGCACCTAATGCTTCGATGATTGCCATTGCGTATCTCCTCATAACTGTTCAAGGTTTGGGTACTTAAACTTGGGCCGACCTCAACGCTGAAATGGCACGGTACTTAACAAAGCCAATCCTACCGCGAGTTATGCGGGCCCAATCTGTTGGGCGATCCGCATGGCTTCTTTGCGCAGGGCAGCTTCGGCATCAATCCCGTTGGCATTTGCCCAGGCAATTACCGCAAGTAGGGCTTGGCCCACTGATCCTTCATCTGCTGTTCCCGAAATTGTTACCGAATCAGGAACAGGGACATCAACGCCATATTTTTCTGCGCGATACAACAATTTTTCAAGTAAAGGCAAGGCTGGCTGTGACATCGCAATACCATCTAAAGGAGAGGTTCGACCTTTTTCCTTTTTCTTGATTTCTTCCCAATTTTCAAGGACCTCTTGTGAATCACGAACCTCAACACCTGCAAAAACATGTGGGTGCCTGCGAATTAACTTGTCAGCAATTCCTTGGGCAATATCTTCTATTGAAAATGGATCTGCTGGATGTTCTTCTGCCATACGTGCATGGAAATAGACTTGAAGCAGAACATCGCCTAACTCTTCACGCATATCGACACGACTACCAGATTGCACAGCATCTACAAATTCATATGACTCTTCCAGTAAATACTTAAGAAGAGACTCATGCGTTTGCTCTGCATCCCAAGGACAGCCACCTGGGGAACGCAAAGTGTTCATTACCTCAACTAGGCGTTGAAGTTGTGATCCCTGCATGGTGCCGACTAGTTACCTGATGGGTTTACAGCTGAAGATGCTGGATCGTCAGCAACAATGTCTGCAACCTCTGCGTCCCATTTGCCGTATCGAGGATTAATTGTTACGCCAAGCTCATTTGCCTTAGCAGCAACTAGATTTTGAGTCTCTATTCCGATTTGATCCTCTGTGACTCCACTTGCTGTAAGCGCCTGGCTGATTTTCTCCGACAATGAAATTATTTCAATGTATGTATCAAGATCTCCCGGAGCAATTCCTGCATTAACGAGGGCTGTGGGTAGAAATTCTGCTCCACCAACTTGATCTAGAATGCTTGCACGTCGTGTGTCGATCTCCGCTTTTGTTACTTCCATCTTTAGCTCCGCACCAATTGCGCGCAATATTGCGCTGTATAAATGGAAACGAAGTTGACCGCGATTAAGTGCCTCACCTGTCTCAAGTTGCATTTGAGCTGTATCAACCTTTGCGCGTTCAGCAAGAATTGAATCAACACTTGCCTGCACTGTTGCTTGAGTAATCTTTATGTCTCCAATTGTTGCAGCTGCTCCAACTTGTGAGCATCCAGTCAATAGGAGCGCTGCTACTGCCATCATTGCAAGAAACTTCTTCACTATGAACTCGCTTTCGGTGCTTCACCTAGTTGGTTGACGACCTCAACGACCCAGGCCAGAAGAGAAGTATCCACTACAACAGGGGCGTTCTGGGACGGAATCCACAGGGCAGCCTTCGGTAATGCGACTAAAACTGTGCTTGCTGCACCCTTATACAGCGAGCCTGGATATAAACGTGTCAGACGTAACTGACGAGATTCAGGTAATACCAATGGAGATAATCGAAGGAATTTGCCTTGCATTACAACTTCAGTCAACTTCACTGATTTTGCTTGTGCACGCAATGCGGCAACTCCAAGTAGTGCTTTCGCCTCCTCAGGTAAATCACCAAATCGATCCACTAACTCCGCTTCAATTGATGAGACATCGTGTGGAGATTTCACATCAGCTAAGCGACGATACAAATCAAGGCGCAATCTTTCTCCTGGGACGTACTCTGAGGATAAATGTGCATTGATTGGGAGTTCAACCTTGCACTCTGAAATCTTTTCTTCTGTCTCTATGATTCCAGATTTGTATTCTTGAACAGCTTCACCCACCATGCGCATATACAAGTCAAAACCAACATCGGCAATGTGACCTGATTGTTCACCGCCCAGTAGGTTTCCAGCGCCGCGAATTTCTAAATCCTTTAACGCAACTCGCATTCCAGAGCCAAGGTCAGTGTTTGTTGCAATCGTCGTTAAGCGCTCGTGTGCTAATTCCGAAAGCGGTTCATCGGCTGAATACAAGAAATAGGCATAAGCACGCTCACGACCACGGCCCACACGACCACGGATTTGGTGTAACTGTGAGAGCCCAAAGCGATCTGCGCGTTCAACAATTAAGGTGTTTGCATTTTGGATATCTAAACCACTTTCAACAATTGTTGTGCAGACTAAGACATCAAAGTCACGATTCCAAAAAGCAAGAATTACATCCTCAAGTTCACCTTCGGACATTTGGCCATGGGCAACACGGATGCGAGCTTCTGGAACAAGTTCTTTTAAGTGCAACGCTTTACGATCAATGCTTTCAACACGGTTGTGCAGATAGAAGATTTGCCCATCACGCAGTAACTCTCTGTGTATCGCAGCGGCAATCTGTGCCTCTTCGGCTGGGCCCACATAGGTAAGGATCGGGTGGCGCTCTTCTGGTGGAGTTGTGATTGTGGACATTTCACGTATGCCCGTAACAGCCATTTCAAGGGTGCGCGGAATAGGTGTTGCTGACATAGCTAAAACATCCACAGTTGTCCGCAATTTCTTCAATGACTCTTTTTGCTCAACTCCAAAGCGTTGTTCTTCATCAACGATAACTAATCCCAGATCTTTAAACTGCACATCATTTGAAAGAATTCGATGAGTCCCAATTACGACATCAACAGCACCAGTTGCCAAGTTAGCCAAGATCTCCTTACTTTCTTTTGCGGTATTAAAACGTGACAAGCCAGCAACCTTTAAAGGGAAACCTGCATATCTTTCTTCAAATGTTTTTGAATGCTGTTGCACTAGCAATGTTGTAGGAACGAGCACAGCTACCTGCTTGCCATCCTGCACCGCTTTAAACGCAGCGCGAATTGCAATCTCGGTCTTTCCATATCCAACATCTCCACAAATGATGCGATCCATTGGATATGGTCGCTCCATATCTTCTTTCACATCATTAATTGTTGAGAGCTGATCCGGTGTTTCTATGTATGAAAACGAATCCTCGAGTTCTCGTTGCCATGGCGTATCTGCAGAAAATGCAAAGCCTGGTGAGCTAGTGCGGGCTGCGTATAACCTGATTAATTCGCCAGCGATCTGACGTACCGCTTTGCGCGCACGACCCTTCGCTTTTTGCCACTCTCCACTACCAATTCGGTGAACCGTGGGCGCTTCGCCACCAACATACTTTGAAACTTGCTCAAGAGAATCTGTCGGAACAAATACTCTGTCTCCTGGTTGGCCGCGCTTTGCAGCTGCATATTCGATAATCAAATATTCGCGAGTAACACCTGCCACTGTGCGCTCTAGTAATTCTATATATCTTCCAATTCCATGCTTCTCATGGACGATGTAGTCACCCTTCTTTAATTCCAAGGGATCGATTGCCTGCTTGCGCTTTGATGGCATGCGCTCAGCATCTTTGACACTTCCCTTGCTGCCCGTTAAATCTCTTTCGGTCATAAAGAAAATTTGATCTTCAGCGCTTTCAAAGCCATGAGTAATCACAGAAGTGGTTAAGACAATGCTTCCCTTTGTGGGGGTGGCTACGAGATTTTCGACAATTCGTACCGGTAGATCTGCGCTTCTAAATATTCCTGCATATCGTTCAAGCATTCCATGCCCATGTGTTGCAAAGACAATTGTGCGATTTTCTTCTAAGGATTCTCGTAAGACTGCAATGGTGCGCTCAATGTCTCCACGCATTGGGTCGATAGGTGCATAATCCAAAAAGAGAGTGCCCTCTGCTAAGTCTGATCCATATGGACTTAATTCTGCAGTGGTTATGGAGCAGGAAACAATTTCATCTTTGAGTTCTTCCCAAGAAATATAAGTTCCGGCACCATCATGTAATGGAGCAATTCCACCCAGCGCTGCATTAGACCAAGATGCGTTCAGGAACTCTTCATTAGTTGCTAACAAATCTGCTGCCCTCGAACGAATGCGTTGTTCATCAATAAAGACTATTTGGGTGTTTGCCGGCATGCGCGAGAGCAATGTTTCTGTCTCGTCAATAAGCAATGGGATCAATGACTCCATACCCTCAAAAGCAATACCTTCGCTTATTTTCTCGAGCATCTCTGCTGCGGCTGGATATTCTTCTTTTACTTCAATCGCCCGGTGCTTAATTTCAGGTGTTATCAACATTTCGCGACATGGGTAAATATCTACACTGCCAATCACTGGGGCAAATGTCCGCTGGTCTGCAACTTCAAAATAACTTAGATCTTCAATCTCATCACCAAAGAAATCAATACGAATTGGGTGATGGCTTAACGGTAGGAACAAGTCAACAATTCCACCACGGACAGCAAACTCTCCGCGACGCTCAACTAGATCAGTGCGTGAATAGGCTAGGGAAGCTAAATGGCGCACAATTAAATCAAGAGATTGTTCTTTGCCAATCTCTAGCTTCATTAATGGCATAGAACCAAGATTGCTAATTATTCGATGAATAACTCCACGCACTGGTGTTACAACAATTGGATTAATTGATTGCTTTTTCTGCAGCGCATACAACGTTTGAATTCTCTTAGCAACGGTGTCACTACGTGGACTTAATCGCTCATGAGGCAAGGTTTCCCACGCTGGAAATTCCAGAACATTCTCATATATCTCGCGTAATTCACTCACTAGATCTTCGCTGCTGCGACTTGAACTAGTGACAACTAAGACAGGATGTGCTGATGCTCGAGCAGCAAGCAAGAACGGATACATCGATTGCGGTGCCACAATATGAGATGCATCGGGCGCAGTCGGTAGGACAGGAATAAGTCCGCGCATGCGTGCCTCCAATGCCTTAAGGCCCCATTTCCTTTTGGAGGGGGGTCCAAATGGAGGGGCTTGATAGGACAAGTGTAATTTGTTTTGAGCAGACCTCGTTACCTGAGAGGATTGCCCAATGAGCCAGAGCCCAATCGCTGCAGATGAAGCAGGATTGCGAAGTGATGTGCGCCGCCTTGGTGATTTGTTGGGTCAAACACTTGTGCGCCAAGAAGGTCCTGAACTCTTAGCCTTAGTAGAAGAGGTTCGAAAGTCGGTTCGTGAAGGCAATGGCGCTGAAGTTCTCGCCAATCTTTCAGTCGAAGATTCCGTTCAATTAGTGCGTGCTTTTAGTACGTACTTTCACTTAGCAAATGTTGCCGAACAAGTTCACCGCGCACGTGTTTTGGCCGAAGTGCGCGCTACGGGAGGTTCGTGGCTGGCTCGCGCAGTTGACCGTATTGAAGTTGCGTTGAAGGACCAAACTCCTGGACATGAATTAAGTAAAGAAGAAATAGAACAATGGGTTAGCGCAATGTCTGTGCGTCCAGTTTTTACCGCGCACCCAACTGAAGCAGCGCGGCGCTCAGTATTAAATAAGTTGGGGAGTATTGCAGAGTTATTGGATGATCCACGTAATCCATCACAGCAAGATCGTTTGGAAGAAACAATTGATTTGTTGTGGCAAACAGATGAACTTCGTTTGGGTCGTCCAGAACCATTGGATGAGGCTCTCAATGCTTTGTACTATCTAGATGATTTGTTTACGCATACTGTTCCAGAAGTTCTCAATGACTTCGCAAAGGAAATGAAGCGGATTGATGTTGATATACCGATTACCGCTCGCCCACTATCTTTTGGCAGCTGGATTGGTGGCGATCGTGATGGAAATCCAAATATTACCGCCCAAGTTACAACGGATGCCATGGTCCTGCAGGTAGGACATTCAATTCGCGTCACTATTGCGGCAATGAATGATCTACGCCAAATGCTCTCTGTTTCCACAAAGATTGTTGGAGCAACACCTGAACTATCGGCATCTGTTGAAAAAGACTTAGCTAACATCCCTGAATTTGAACCACGTTTCTTGCGCCTTAACGCAGAAGAGCCATACCGCTTGAAAGCAACAGCGATCGTGCACAGATTAGCTTTCACACGTGATCGCCATGCAAAAGGCGCAGCCCACATACCTAATCGCGATTACTCAAACACAGCTGAACTCCTGGCAGATTTAGTACTCATGCGCGATTCCTTGTTGGCGCACCGAGGAGAATTGATTGCCACTGGCTTGCTTGAGCGCACAATTCGAACCGTTGCAGCATTTGGAATCAATCACGCGACCATGGATGTTCGCGAACATTCTGATGCCCACCACCATGTCTTGCAGCAGATCACTGGTGTGGGCGGATATCTCACTAAATCACATGATGAGAAGTTTGACCTGCTAACAAAAGCGCTTGGCGAGACAACTATTTTTGACACATCTGCACTTGATGCTTCAGGTAAGAAGACATTAGACACATTTATCGCGATCAACGATTTGATTGACCGCTTCGGACCAGAAGCAATTGAGACATATATTGTTTCGATGACAAAAGGCGCAGATGATTTAGTCGCAGCTGTTGTTATCGCCCAACATGCAGGCCTTGTCTCGCTTAAGAACAAGAAAGCAATTGTCGGATTTGCTCCATTGCTTGAAACAGTTGCCGAACTGCGCGCAGCGGGTGAAATTCTTGAAAAGCTTTTGAGCAACCCTGCATATCGAGAAGTTGTCTCTTTGCGTGGCGATCTCCAAGAAGTGATGCTTGGATATTCAGATTCCAACAAGGATGCCGGTATTGCAACTAGCCAGTGGGAAATCCATCGTGCTCAGCGTTCATTGCGAGATGTTGCAATGAAGTATGGCGTCAAACTTCGCTTGTTCCATGGTCGCGGCGGTTCTGTTGGCCGTGGTGGAGGGCCAACATATGAAGCACTGATCGCACTGCCATGGGGATCAGTTGATGGTCAGATAAAGATGACAGAGCAAGGCGAAGTAATCAGCGATAAATACGCACTTCCTTCACTTGCTCGTGAAAATGTTGAATTAACTTTAGCTGCATCATTAGAAGCAACAGTTTTAAATCGCGGACCGCGTCAGAGCCCCGCAGAGCTAAAAGCCTGGGGCGATTGCATGCAGCTTCTCAGTGATGCATCTTTCAAGCAATACCGCTCCTTAATTGATCAACCAGATCTACCTGCATACTTTTATTCATCAACACCTGTGGAACAGTTGGGTGAAATGTTCTTGGGTTCACGCCCATCACGCCGCCCAGATGCTGCTGGTGGTCTTGACTCACTACGCGCAATTCCATGGGTGTTTGGGTGGACACAATCTCGTCAGATCGTTCCTGGCTGGTTCGGAGTTGGTTCAGGCCTTAAAGCAGCACGAGAGGCTGGGCATTCTGAACTATTGACGCAGATGCTTAAAGAATGGCATTTCTTCACAACATTTATTAGTAATGTTGAAATGACACTTGCGAAGACAGATTTAGAACTTGCAAAGCGTTATGTGGAAACCCTTGTGCCAGCTGAACTGCATCACTTCTTAGATGAAATTACAGCCGAGTTTGAATTAACTGTTGCAGAAATATTGAAGCTGACACACAAGAAAACATTGCTGGGCGATCAAGAAATTCTGGCCCGAACACTTCAGGTGCGTGATGCTTATCTCTCACCTATCCATTTGTTGCAGATCAACTTGCTCAAGCGTGTTCGTGATGCGGGTGATTCTGCAGATCCTGTATTGCGTCGTGCGCTGTTGTTAACAATCAATGGTGTTGCGGCAGGTCTTCGTAATACTGGCTGATTTAGCTATTAAAAGTCGATTGCGTGACTTCTAGACCCTTTGTAATCAAAGACTCCACAACATCTGCTCCTCGATCAATAAATTCACCCAAATCTTTTTGCTCTACTTTTGAAAAAGCCTTCAAAACAAAATCTGCTGGATCTTGCTGTCCCATTGGACGGCCAATACCTAAGCGAACGCGGAAATAATCAGGACCATCAAATGCCGATGTCATTGATTTCAAGCCATTATGACCATTGTCGCCACCGGCAAACTTGGTGCGAATGGCGGCGAAAGGAATATCTAATTCATCATGTAAAGCAATAATGTTTTCTGGCGCAACTGAATAAAAATTAGCAAGCGCTTTGATTGGTCCACCTGATTCATTCATGTAGCTCTTTGATTTTGCAAGAATTACTGAATGAGTCCCGGCCTCTAATTTATATGCTGCAATATCTGTTCGGGATTTATGTGAAGAAAATTTGATCGTATGGCGACGAGCTAACTCATCAATCACCATCTGGCCGATGTTATGACGTGTGGCAGCGTATTGATCTCCTGGATTACCCAGTCCCACTACCAACCACGTCATAACAACAAAGCCTAAGGGTTAAGCGTCCTTCTTCTCGGCATCTGCAGCAGGAACTGCAGCATCTGTTGCTGCCGGTGCTGCTACTTCTTCAACAGCTGCAGTTGACTTCTCTGACAAGTGAACAACGATCATCTTTGGATCAGACTCGAGTTCAACACCTGCTGGAAGCACAACATCTGCTGCATACTTTGAAGAACCTGAAGTAAGACCTTGGATGTCAATCTCTAGGAAGTTTGGAATAGATGAGGCATCAACACGAACTTCAATTGTGTTGTTCACGTGCTCAAGAATTCCATCACGATCATGCTCACCAACTGAGTGAACAGGAACTGAAACAACAACCTTTTCGCCACGACGAACTAGAACTAGGTCAACGTGCTCCAGGATCTGCTTAAGGAAATCGCGAACAATTACCTTTGGAAGAGTTAATTCATTCTTGCCATCAATTGTGATGTCCAAAAGAACGTTTGACTGCTTCAGAGCAACGCCAAGTTCCTTTGCCGGAAGAGTGATGTGTAGTGGCTTTTCTCCGTGTCCGTAGATAACAGCAGGAACTAAACCATCGCGACGTGCACGACGTGATGCGCCCTTACCAAATTCAGTACGAGTGGTTCCGACGATCTTTACTTCTGCCATTTATTATCTCCTTATTAATCCCGGTTCTTCGGTGCGTACACAAAGTTCCAGCAGGAGAAAAATCCCTTACCCGTCGATCACGGAAAGCTATTCGCTACCCTCGCCGGAACAGGTCGAACAGTATCTTTTAAGCCCCCGTTGAAGCAAATTCAGGCTTAGGAATGACCATCAAACAGGCTGGTAACTGATCCATCTTCAAAGACTTCGCGAATTGCACGGCCCAGTAGTGGAGCAATTGAAAGCACAGTCAAATTATCGAATTTTTGATCCTCAGTTATTGGCAAGGTATTTGTGATGACAACTTCTGATGCGCGGCAATTCTTCAAGCGGTCCACTGCTGGACCACTAAATACTGCATGAGTTGCAGCGATGATGACATCTGCAGCACCTGCGTCAAATAACGCATCCACTGCCTTTGTAATTGTGCCGGCCGTATCGATCATGTCATCAATAACTACGCATGTTTGTCCAACAACATCACCAACCACGCGTCCTGTGATTGATTCATTAGGGATGCGTGGGTCGCGAGTCTTGTGAATAAATGCGATTGGGCAGCCACCGAGCAGATCTGACCAACGCTCTGCAACCCGAACGCGACCTGAGTCAGGAGAAACAATTGTTAAGCGTGTGCGATCAACTTTGCTTCCAACATAGTTTGCCAGCATTGGAAGTGCGAACAAGTGATCAACGGGGCCGTCAAAGAAACCTTGGATCTGTGAAGTGTGAAGATCAACTGCCATCAAACGATCGGCTCCTGCAGTTTTGAAAAGATCTGCCATTAAGCGAGCTGTAATTGGTTCGCGGCCGCGGCTCTTTTTATCTTGGCGTGCATAACCATAAAAAGGTGTAACTACTGTGATGCGCTTTGCAGATGCGCGCTTTAATGCATCAACCATGATCAACTGTTCCATGATGTGCTTGTTCACTGGTGTTGTGTGGCTTTGAATAACAAATGCATCGCAACCACGAACAGATTCTTCGAAGCGAACAAAGATTTCGCCATTAGCAAAGTCGTAGGCAGATGTTGGGGTTAATGGAATACCAAGTTCAGCAGCCACTTCATCGGCTAGCTCGGGAAATCCGCGGCCTGCAAATAGGCGCAATCTCTTTTCAGAAGATAAACGGATCTCGCTCATGTATCTAGCCCTTCTTCGTACTTGCTTCGGCGGCTTGTGCGGATTTACTTCCTGGGCGCTTGCGCAGTACCCAATCTAATACATTTCTTTGCCTTGCTCGGCCAACACCAATTGCTCCTGCCGGAACATCTTCAGTAATTACCGATCCCGCCGCTGTATATGCACCATCTCCAATAGTTACCGGTGCCACAAGCATTGTGTCGCTGCCAATTCGGACCTGATCGCCCACTGTGGTGTGATGCTTTTCAGCGCCATCGTAATTAACAAAGATAGTTGCAGCGCCAATATTGCTACCCTCACCGATTGTTGCATCGCCAACATATGACAGATGTGGAACCTTTGATCCATTTCCAACAACTGCGTTCTTCATCTCAACAAATGCGCCAGCCTTACTTGCATCGCCCAGCTCTGTTCCTGCTCGCAAATAGGTAAATGGGCCCACTGTGGCACCTTCGCCAATAACGGTTTGAATAGCAATTGATTCAAGCACCTGTGCGCCTTCTTTAACAACGCAATCTGTCAGGGTTGTGCGAGGTCCAATGACTGCCCCTGTTGCGACCTTGGTGGATCCAAGAAGAGCGGTGCCAGGATGCAGGGTCACATCATGTGAAAGCTCAACTGTTGCATCAATCCAGGTAGTCGTTGGATCAACAATTGTGACACCGGCATGCATCCATTGATCATTAATGCGATCTCGAAGCATGGCAGCACTTTCTGCCAATTGCACGCGATCGTTAACGCCAAGAGTTTCACTAAAGTCATCAATCATGATTGCAGCAATTGATTCACCTGCAGACTTTAGGATCCCGATGACATCAGTTAAATACAGCTCACCTTGAGCATTTGCGTTTGTTAACTTGCCAATTGAGGCAGCAAGCTTTTCGCCATCAAATGCATACACTCCACTGTTAATTTCATAGATAAACTTTTCATCATCGGTTGCATCTTTTTCTTCAACAATGCGCAATAGCTCGTCGCTATCGTCTCGAATAATGCGCCCGTATCCAGTTGGTTCTGGATGCTCTGCCGTTAATACAGATGCGGCAAACTTTCCAGAAGTATGGGCTGCTACAAACTGTGCTAACGAATCACCAGATAGCAGTGGTGTGTCTCCAGCTAAAACTAAGACTGTGCCTTTAGGTGCTGTGCCTGCGAGCGCTAACTGCGCCGCATGTCCTGTGCCGCCACGGTGTTCTTGGAAAACTGTTGTTGCCTTAGGTGCAATCTGTGCGATGTGTGCTTCAACTGCTTCGCGTCCTGAACCAACAACGATTCGGAGTTCAGTTGGATTTAGGTGATTAACTGCGTGAAGAACATGTCCAAGTAGAGAACGTCCTGCAACGCTGTGTAAAACCTTGGGAGTTGCCGACTTCATGCGTGTGCCTTCGCCTGCGGCTAGGACAATCACGGTTTGTACGGTCACAAGTGAAGTCTATCGGTGGCTCCGCCACCAGGTATCGATCCTGGACCCTGGGCTTCAAAGGCCCATGTGCTAGCCACTACACAATGGCGGAACGCATATTCTCCCTCATAAATGGTGGTGCTTGTGACCAACTGCGCGCCTATTAGGAGATTACTTTCGCCCCAGCCACAGGACCAAATGCCCGCACAACGCTGCCCACTACCCCGCTAGCGGTCAATGCCACCGTTAAATCAAGGCCCGCATCAACATCTGCAACCAGGAAAGCAACGGTTGGGCCTGAGCCAGAAACTATTGCACCTAGTGCGCCGTATTCCTGGCCAACATCTAAAACTAAGCGCAGGGCTGGGCGTAATGAACATGCCGCAGCTTGTAAATCATTGACCAGTGACTTACCAACTTCGGTTGCATCAGCTGCCAAAAGCGCCTGCATTAATCCTTCATTAGTTTGAGGTTGAATGATTTCAAGTTCAGCACGCAAGCGATCACACTCTGCATACACCGCAGGTGTTGATAATCCATGTGTCGATAGCGCTAATACCCAATGATAAGTACCGCGTGAAAGAGCCGCAGTTAATTGATCACCGTGACCTGTTCCAATTGCAGTTCCACCACTGAGCATAAATGGAACATCGCTGCCGAGTTGTGCTGCTATTTCAACCATCTCTTCACGAGACATTCCGAGTGAGTAGAGGTAATCAATACCAACAATTGTGGCAGCCGCATCTGCGCTTCCACCTGCCATGCCACCTGCAACGGGAATAGATTTCTTGATCTCAATGTGCGCGTCAACTGTTAAGTCATACTCTTTTGAAATTAGTGCGACAGCTTTTGCTGCCAAGTTATTTGCATCAGCCGGAACGCCATGCGTTTGCTCACCTGATATTGCAATGGTTAGTCCGGCACCAGGTTCGGCCAACTTGATAGTTACATCATCAAAGATTGAAATTGCTTGAAAAACGGAGACTAAGTTGTGATAGCCATCGGCCTCTTTTGGCCCTACAGATAATTGAAGGTTGACCTTTGCAGGTACGCGCACGGTCACACTTTTTACTGGCATGCAGTGACCCTATAACCGCTGTTAGAAAATGTCAGGAGCAACGGCAGCAATCTTGCAAAATGATTCAACCTGCAATGCTTCGCCACGAAGTGTTGGATCAATTCCGGCTTTGATCAAAATTGCTTCAGCAGCCGAAGATGAGCCATATAAGCCTGAAAGGGCTGATCGCAACATCTTTCGGCGCTGAGCAAAGGCTGCATCAATAATCGTGAAAACTTTTGCGCGAGATTCCTCGCTGCCTGCAGTTGCGCGCCTCGTAAACCCCACCAACTTTGAATCAACATTGGGGGCTGGCCAAAAGATTGATCTAGAAACTGTTCCTACATTTTTCACATCAGCCCACCAAGCAGCCTTCACACTTGGAATTCCATACTCCTTGCCCCCAGGTTTTGCTGCCAAGCGATCAGCAACTTCGGCTTGGACCATGACAACGCCAGTGCGCAATGTTGGAAATTTCTCAAGCAAGTGAAGCAGCACCGGGACTGAAACGTTATATGGCAAGTTCGCAACTAAAACCGTTGGCGCAACTGGCAGATCGTGAACGGCTAATGCGTCTTTGTTGATTACGGTTAGGTTTTCAGGGTGTTCAAAGTGTGTGGCAACTGTTAACGGAAGTTGTTGTGCAAGTCGGGGATCTATCTCAACTGCGATAACAGACTTAGCAACCTCTAGCATCGCAAGGGTTAATGATCCAAGACCTGGACCGATTTCAAGGGCGATGTCATCACTTGTGACGCCCGCTGTGCGGACAATTTTTGTGCAGACATTTGAATCAATAACAAAGTTTTGACCCAAAGATTTTGATGGCTTTAGATCTAACTGTGCAGCCAGTTCGCGGATTTGTGCCGCACCAAGTAGTGTCATGATGAAAAAGATCCAAAGATTCGTTCTGCATTAAGACTCAAACCAGTTGCGAGCTCGGCTAAGTCTTGATTTCGCTCAGTTGCCATTGCTCGCACAATAGTTGCAATCTGGGCAGGTGTATTACTGGCACCTCGATGCGGAGATGGAGCCAAGAATGGTGAATCTGTTTCGACTAGTAATTGTTCTATCGGAACTAGTTTTACCGCTTCGCGTAAATCTGGTGCATTCTTAAATGTTAATGTGCCAGCAAAGGAAAGGATGTAGCCACGGTCAATACACGTCTTGGCCATTGCCACATCACCTGAAAAGCAATGAAAGACAGTCTTTTCTGGAGCGCCGACTTCAAGCAGTACCGACAAGACATCATCATGTGAATCGCGATCGTGGATCACTAGCGCTTTACTAGTCTTCTTGGCCAATTCAATGTGCCACTTAAAGGAATCCTGCTGGCGCTTTCGTAGTTCAGGTGGGGTGCGGAAGTAATCAAGACCAGTCTCACCAATTGCTCGCACGCGCGGGTGTTGGGCTAACTCTTCGATAATTTTTAAATCAGCTTCTAAGTCTGCAACAACAGGTGCTTCATTGGGATGTAGTGCTACCGCTGCAAGAACTGATGTGTTCCACTTTTCTGCAGCACCAACACACCATTTAGATTGCTCGGCTGAATATCCAACCTGCACGATGCGATCTACATTGACAGATTTTGCTTCAGCAATGACATCGGCTACCTCTTGTGAATCAAAGGCTGCATTGGTGACGATCTCCATGTGTGCATGTGAATCAACTGTCGGAACCGGTAGTGGTTCTGGTAACGGTGCGCGAGGTCTATCGATATCGCGATTGTGTCGATCAGCCATTGGTGTTTAGGCGGGAGTTTCTAGACGTGGGAACAAAACTGGAGTTTTAGTAACTGTTGCACCTGCAGGTAACTGGCCCCATGTGGCAACATTTGAAATCTTTTGTGCACCTAAATCACCCAGAGCATTTTGTGCTCCAAGGCTTTGCCACAAGATTTCACAGGTTTGTGGCATGACAGGATGCAACAAAACAGCAAGTGCGCGAAGTGATTCAGCGGTGTTATACAAAATTTCTTCTAGCTGCTTCTGGTTTGCAGGATCCTTTGCAAGAATCCATGGCTCTTTGATGGTTACGTAACCATTTACCTGCTTGCAGAAATCCATAATTGCCAAAATTCCACCTTGGAAATCCAGAGCACACATCGCCTCATCTGCCTTAGCAACAGCTTCTTTTAGCGCTGCTTCTAATCCTGCATCATGGCTAACAGCTGGAAGTATCCCTGCGCAGTACTTTTCAACCATTGCGGCGCTGCGAGAAGCAAGGTTTCCAAAGTCATTTGCTAGTTCAGATGTGTAGCGGGCGCTCATGTCTTCCCAGGAGAAAGAACCATCGGTACCGAAAGGAATTGCACGCAAGAAGTAATAACGAAAAGCATCGATACCGAAATGATCTGTGATGTCCTTTGGAGCAATACCGGTCAACTTGCTCTTACTCATCTTCTCGCCGCCGACTAATAACCAACCATGGGCAAAAACTTTCTTTGGAACAGCAAGATCTGCAGCCATCAACATTGCGGGCCAAATAACTGCATGGAAGCGCAAAATATCTTTGCCCACTAAGTGCACATCTGCCGGCCACGTTTGTGCAAATTTCTTTCCACCTTCAGAATCTGGTGCATCTGTTAAACCAACAGCTGTTGCATAATTAAGAAGCGCGTCAAACCAAACATAGACAACTTGATCTGTATCCCAGGGAACTGGAATGCCCCAATCAAAAGTTGATCGGGAAATGGATAGGTCAGAAACGCCACCTTCTAAGAATGAGACAACTTCGTTGCGTGCACTTTCTGGTTGGCATGCATCAGGATTATTTTTGTAGTGGGCAAGTAGAGGTTCAACAAAAGCAGACAACTTAAAGAACCAATTGTTTTCATTCACTAATTCGATAGGCTTACTGTGGATCGGACAGCACTTTGTCCCATCAATTTCAATTAAATCTCCAGGAAGTTTGAACTCTTCGCACCCAACACAATATGGGCCTTCGTACTTACCAGCATAAATATGGCCAGAGTCTTTTAGAGACTGCAAAAACTTTTGGACGCGTTCTGTGTGACGCTTTTCAGTAGTGCGGATGAAATCATCATTTGCAATATTTAGGTGTTCCCAATTTGGCTTCCATGCCTCTTGGACTAACTTATCTACCCAAACTTGCGGAGCCACATTATTTTGTTCTGCAGTGCGCATGACTTTCTGTCCGTGCTCATCAGTTCCGGTTAGAAACCAGACTGATTCACCCTTTTGACGATGCCAACGTGTAAGAACGTCGCCGGCAACAGTTGTGTAGGCATGCCCGATATGAGGAGCATCGTTGACGTAATAAATCGGCGTCGTTAGGTAGAAAGACTTAGTCACTGGCTCATCTTATTGGCATCAACGACTGCGGCATAAACAAGGCGCTTTGCGATGCCAAACTCTTCGGCAACGGTTGCGATGGCAGATTTTCGATCCATTCCGGCCTTCTCAAACTCTCGAACTCGACCAACCATGTCTGCCGCGGTCAAAGATGCTGAATCTGTGACAGCACCGGCAATCACGAGAGTGATTTCACCAAGGACTTCGTTGCTCGATGCCCATGTAGAAAGTTCGCCCAGGGTTCCACGAATTGTTTCTTCATATCGTTTTGTCATCTCACGACAAATTGCACCACGTCGATCAGTGCCAAAAACTTTTACCGCATCAATGAGTGAATCGGCTAGCCGATGTGGTGCTTCAAAAAAAACCATTGTGCGCTCTTCAAATCTAAGTTTTTCAAAAGTTGTCAGTCGCGCACCTGCAGTTCGTGGTGGAAAGCCTTCAAAGGAAAAGCGATCTGTCGGTAGGCCGGACAACGCAACTGACATCGTGACCGCACTTGGTCCCGGTATCACTGACACTTCAATTCCTTCAGCGATTGCCTCTCTCATTAGTCGGAAACCTGGATCGCTAATCGTTGGCATTCCAGCATCTGATACGACCAAAACTGTTGCGCCGCTCTTTAGTTCAGCAATCAACTCGCGGGTGCGTTCTTCCTCATTGCCTTCAAAGAATGAACAGACCCTGCCTGTAAATGAAACTTCGATATCGGTACATAGGCGGTGAAAACGACGAGAGTCCTCTGCTGCGATTATTGAAGCGCTTTCAATTGCGCTTTTCAAACGTGGGCTGGCATCTGCTGGATTTCCCAAAGGGGTAGCTGCCAAGATAAGCGTCATGGGCTAATCCTCTCAGTATTTATGAGCAAACGCGCATACTCTTGTCCTATGGCTGCCATTGCTCCGATCCTGATTGCGATTGCAGCATTTCTGGTGCGGATTATTAATCTTGGCTCACCTAAAGGGCTTGTATTTGATGAGGTCTATTACGTCGATGGTGCACGCGACCTCTTGATGTATGGCGTTGAAGTCAGTGGCTCAGATCCAGAATTTATTGTGCATCCCCCAGTTGGTAAGTGGCTTATCGCAAGTGGAATCAAGTTATTTGGCGACAATGAATTTGGGTGGAGATTTGCTTCGGCTGTTTTTGGAACCCTATTAATCTTGCTTTTTGCTCGACTAGTGCATGTTTTGTTTTATTCACCATTACTAACAGCTCTAGCTGCTGCATTGATGGCTCTAGATGGTTTATTGCTCGTGCATTCACGTACTGCACTTCTAGATCTATTCTTAACTTTTTTCACACTGCTAGGAGTTCTCCTGTGGCATCGCAATAGACATATCTGGGCAGGTATTGCATTTGGATTAGCAATTGGATGTAAATGGAGCGCCATCTACTTTGTAGCAATAATTGGATTAGTCGCTGTCTATCGCATATTGATCGCACATGACATTAGAAAAACCCTAAAACCAATCGCAGCAAAGTTTGCACAGTATGGGTTGTTACCAGTGTTTGTATACACGCTTACATGGGCGGGTTGGTTTATGTCTGACCGCGGTTGGAGCCGTCAATCGTCCAAAAATCCATTGTCCTCTTGGATTCACTATCACTCAGAGATGCTTAACTTTCATACTGGGTTAACGGCCACGCATCCTTATCAAGCAAATCCCTGGAGCTGGCTAATAATGGGTAGGCCTACTTCATTTTTCTATGACTCGCCGAAAGGTTGTTCTGCAGAAAATTGCACACAAGAAGTACTTGCTTTAGGCACCCCACTTTTGTGGTGGGTCGGATCAATTGCGATTGCAGTAGTTGTTGGTTATTGGATTAAGTCTTTAATTAATCATCGAATTGATAATGCTGCAAACCTTGTTGTTCTTGGACTAGCAGCAGGCTACTTACCTTGGTTTGCTATGCAACAACGCACAGTTTTCACCTTTTATGCAATCATTATTGAGCCGTTTTTAATTCTAGCAATTATCTACTGTGCCAAATTGTTACTGGCTAGCGGTTTAAAGCCAGTTGTCTCACAATCTATTGTGGGCGGCGTACTTGCGTTGATCGTTGTGTGTTTCTTGTATTTCATTCCGCTTTTTACAGGTCAGATCATTACATACGAAGATTGGAACCTTCGCATGTGGTTTGAATCCTGGATCTAGCTATTCGTTAGCTGCGCGAGATTGATTCAAGCGCTCGACTGCTTCATCTGCCAGTTGTTGATCAAAGATTTCATCACGAGATGGTGATGCTGCAGCAAGTGCTTCGCGCTCCAGACGTTCCTGCTCTTCACTCCACTGACCGGGTGTGGTCAAATCAAGAACACGCTTTGCGGTAACAGCCTTCGGTGCATTCACATATGTTGGAAGAGGAACTTCATTTGGCTCCCAAGCATTTCGAACTGCTGCAGAACCTTTAGGCAATATAACTACACCTTTTAGTTCACGCTCTGACAAAGGAATCCAATGTTCTGTTGTTGGTTTTGGTTGAACTACCTCTACCAAGTTCGTTGCTGAGATGCCAGAGGTGCGTCGATTTGATTGCGTCACTCGGCGCTTGTGTAACTGCGCGGCAATTGCATGTCGTCGAACATTTGCAATATAAATCAACATTGCAGATACTGGAACAGCTGCGTAAATGAATGGCATCGTATTCATAATTCCACCTATAACTGTTGTGACGAGTGAAAAAGAAATTAGTGTAAACATGATCCTCCGGCGCAAAAGAGTTTGTCGAATTTTAGCTTCACGGTCGAGGTCAATGTGAATTGCTCCAGTGCCTGAAGAATTTTGTGGTAATTGATTTGCAACTACACGCAGTGCGCTCTTAAAACGTTCAACAGATTTACCGGAAAATTCATTGCGGTCATGAATCCATCGAGGTGCGAAATAAGCGACCCACATACCGATGATCGCAATATAGATAAGTCCGGAAGTCATGATGGCCAAATCTAAAGGAAGGGGTGATACTTTTATGGGATTTGAGTGCTACTTAAGTGCAGAATTTTCTTTAACAAAACAGATGTGATCACGCCATTGGCCATCGATGTGCAGGTATCTAGGCCGATCACCTTCGAAAATATAGCCAGCCTTTTCAGCTACGCGCCGACTTGAGGCATTTTCTGGTCGAAGATTAATCTCAACACGATGCAGTTTAAGAACATTAAAGGCGTATTCAGTAAGCATTTGGACTGCCGCAGTTGTATAGCCACGATTGGCGTAGTTGCGATCTATCCAATAGCCAATGTGCCCCCCACGCATGGCTCCATAAATAACTCCTCCTAGGGATATTTGGCCAATCAAATTCTTGCCGTGCCAGATTGCAAAGGAAAATGAGCGACCGCTGCGCGCCTCATGATTAAGTATCTTCACCATCTCAAAGTAGGAAGGTAGCTCCTTATAGCTATCTTCACTTATCGTTGGGATTGTGGCTTCCCAGGGAGAGAGCCAATCACGATTTTCAGCTCGTACACGATTCCAAGTTTTGCGATCTCGAATACGCAATGGCCGTAAAAATATCTCTTCGTTCTCTAAAACTGTCGGCCAACCTTTGCTCATGAGACTAGATATATCGGCGCTCAAGAACTACAACTGTGACCTGATCTCCTGTTTTTAGGGCGGTATCGCTTTCTGCAATTGCAATAAATGCATTCGCATCAGACAAAGTTGATTGTTCATCTTGATCTGCCAAGGGTGTTACGGATTTTCCGTCATCAGCCAAGATTGCACGAATATACGAGCGCATTCCGGCTGTGGATTCAATTGGCTTTTCAAGTGCCGCTTTTACGGAAGGGCGATGAATTGTTGCAGCCCCCAACATTGTGCG
>JBIJAA010000053.1:0-2820 GCA_044346015.1 Candidatus Planktophila sp.
GGGGATGAGCCAATTGAGGCAAAGGTATTAGTTGATTACGCGCGTGATTTAAATTTTGAGATTATCTGTGCCGGTAAAGGTAAGAACAATCCATTCGAACCTTTAAGTACGCCAGATACAGTCCGGGAAACTGCGATTAACAAGAAGATGAACCCAAAGATGTTATGTTCATTTACAGATGGATCCAAAACAATGACTGAGATGGTTGCGCTGGCCAATACAACTGGTTTGCAACTCTCAAAACGTGGAATGTATGGGCCGGCATCTTCTGTGAAAACTTTGCACGATACATTTGCCTTAGATGTCGATGGTGGAGTTTTGGATCGCCCAGGAGTTGTTGATTACTGCACAGGAGATGTCGCACCTGGAGTGTTTGTGATTGTTCGTCATAACGATCCATACATCGCCCATGAGATGAGCTATCTTGCAATGGGCCCTGGTCCTTACTTTGCTTTGTATCGTCCATTTCATTTAGCGTCGATAGAAGCACCCATAACTGTTTATCGTGCCATTTTGGATCGTGAATCTTCTTTATTTGCACCACATCTCAACGCTGAAGTAGTGACAATGACAAAAAAGAACCTTGCCGTTGGGGATGTAATTGACGGTATTGGTGGCTACACCGTGCGTGGCTTTGCAGATAACGCGCTTGATGCCAAGCGTGATAATTTGGTTCCGATTGGATTAATTGCTGGGGCTAAAGTTGTTAAGCCAATTGGCGTTGGCGAACTACTTACCTATGATCATGTTGAACTCAACCAAGACTCTTTTATTGTCGCTCTTCGTAAAAAGCAAGATGAATTAGGTCTTACCTACGCACCGAGCCAGAAATAAAAAATGAGTTCCCAGCCCAAGGTCGCTTCAATAGTTCTTGCCGCGGGCTCCGGAACACGTTTTGGCCATGACATAAACAAGGTCTGGTTGCCCCTTAGCGGACGGCACATTATTTCTAGATCTCTTACAAATGCAGCAGCTAATTTTACAGATGCCCGCATAATTGTTGTAATAAATCCAGATGATGAAGATTTTGCTCGCAAAGCTTTGGCAGATGATGCCATGCCATCAAGTATTGAAATTGTCTATGGCGGAGCTAGTCGTCATGAAAGTGAATATAACGCTCTGCAGCATTTAAAACCTGCCATCACTGCAGGGGAAATTGATATTGTTTTAATTCATGACGGTGCAAGGCCATTAGCAACACCCGAACTTTTCACAGCGATTGCAGAAAATGCTGCTGAACATGGTGGGGCAATTCCGACAATTGCACTAGATGCCCGTGAAATGGATACGGTGCGCGAAGAAACTGTTGCAAGAGTACAAACCCCTCAAGGATTTAGAGCCAAACCGCTTTTAGAAGCCTACGAAAATGCGGCGGCAGATGGATTTACAGGAACAGATACTGCTGCCTGTATGGAGAAATATTTTCCGGACGTTAAGATATTTGCAGTACCGGGAGATGTATTAAATTTCAAGATTACCTATCCGCAAGATTTGGCTATTGCAGAACTATTAATTCCGATCAAATAAATGCTTCATCAAATCAGTCTCTTTTTCTGAGTTAATTCGAGCACTTTCAGGATCAGCATCGACCGTTGCGATCCTTGCATCAACTTTTAATGGGACAAACCAGGTTGATGAAACCCCATCAAAATCTATTGCGCTATATCGAATTAATTCAGGTGTAGAGATTCTCTTCATTGAATTTCGATCAATGGTTCCATCTATGTACTGATCTTGAGTAATTGACTTCAGGGTCTCGGTAAAGGCTGAAGCGGGACGCACTGCATCAATGCTTGAACTCATAGCCTGTAGGACTCGATCAAACTGAGTAACTTTCGTCAGCGCTCTTTGTGAATCGTGAATCATCACTAACTCAGCAGGAAGTGCATTGCGCAAAGATTGACCAAACTCTTCTGGTCTATTTGGATCACATTGAATCTTTTCGCAATCCAGATCGGCGACCTGTGCGAGTGATTCTTTGGTACCGGCAATAGCTAAGTGAGCGTTAGATCCATACTTAGTAACAAATGCCCGTGAAGTTTCAAGACAGGTTTGTAGAATGCTTTGATTCTTTAATTCTTGGAAAGCGATTGGCGATGTAATCGCCACAACAACCTTCAGAGAAGGTGTGCTCACCGATTTAGGAAGCTAGAACCTCGTCAAGGATTACTGCAGCCTTTTCTTCATCAGTGCGCTCAGCAAGAGCTAGCTCTGATACAAGGATCTGCTTCGCCTTGGCGAGCATGCGCTTTTCACCAGCTGAAAGTCCACGATCTAGATCGCGACGGTAAAGATCACGAACAACTTCGGCAACCTTAATAACATCACCTGAAGCAAGCTTTTCTAAATTTGCCTTGTAACGGCGTGACCAGTTTGTTGGCTCTTCTGTGTATGGCTGGCGCAATACGCTAAACACGCGATCTAGGCCTGCTGAATCAACAACATCACGAACTCCGACTAGATCAACGTTGTCTGCGGGAACACGGACTGTTAGATCGCCTTGAGCAACTTTTAACACTAGGTAGGTCTTTTCTTCACCCTTGATCACACGAGTTTCAATAGCTTCAATTAATGCTGCCCCGTGGTGAGGATAAACAACGGTTTCGCCGACCTTAAATGTCATGTGATGCCCTTCGCTAGAGGGTCAATTCTACCAGCAATCTTTAGATCAGAAAACCCGATAAAAGTAGCGTTATTTAATGCTTATTTGATGTGAGACAATTGCACTTATGCGTCGCACTATTTCAGCAATTGCAATTGCGGCATTGGCCGTCTCACTAAGTGGATGCGGTGCAGGCAATAACGCTTCTACACGTAACA
>JBIJAA010000010.1:0-34349 GCA_044346015.1 Candidatus Planktophila sp.
TGGACCCACAGCCAAAGAGTCAATGTTGTAGGCACGTCGTGAGAAAAGTCCGGCAACACGTGCAAGTACACCTGGTGAGTTTTCAACCAGAACTGAAAGTGTATGAGTACTCATTACAGCTCCTGTGAATCCCAGTCAGGCGCTAATTCGCGCGCGATCTTAATGTCATCATTTGATGTGCCAGCTGCGACCATTGGCCACACCATGGCATCGCGGAATACTCTGAAATCAACGACAACTGGTTGATCATTAATTGAGTTAGCAAGTTTAATAACTGCATCAACATCTTCCATGCGGTCACAGGTTAAACCAACACAACCCATTGCATCTGCTAATTTCACAAAATCTGGAACTCGCTTTGATTCAAGGCTTGTATTTGAGTACCGGCCTTCATAGAACAATGTTTGCCATTGGCGAACCATTCCAAGTGATTCATTGTTAATGATTGCAACCTTGATCGGAATATTGTTGAGTGCGCAGGTAACTAGCTCTTGGTTTGTCATTTGGAAACATCCATCACCATCAATTGCCCACACTGTTGTGTCCGGTGCGCCAACTTTTGCGCCCATCGCAGCAGGAACGGCATAACCCATAGTTCCAAGCCCGCCAGAGTTCAACCATGTGCGTGGGTTCTCATACTTAACAAATTGCGCAGCCCACATCTGATGCTGACCAACTCCTGCAACATAGATCGCTTCAGGTCCGGTGATCGCACTGATTCGCTCAATCACATACTGCGGTGACAATGAACCATCTTTAGGTAAGTCATAACCCAATGGGTATGTAGCGCGCAGCTTGTTCATCGCAGCTAACCATGGAGCAAGATCGGCTCGTCCCTTTGCAAACTCAGCCTTTAATGCAGGTATGAGAGCAGGAATAGTCTGCTTGAGATCCCCCACTACGGGCACATCTGCATATCGATTCTTACCGATTTCGGCAGGATCAATATCAGCGTGAATTACCTTTGCATTAACCGCAAATGTTGAAAGTTTTCCGGTGACGCGATCATCAAAGCGTGCACCTAATGTAATCAGCAAATCTGCCTTTTGAAGCGCCGTTACTGCTCCAACAGTTCCGTGCATACCTGGCATGCCAAAGTGCTGCGGGTGGCTATCTGGAAATGAACCTAGCGCCATCAAAGTTGTGACAACAGGTGCTCCGAGTAGTTCGGCAAGTTGCATTAATTCTTTTGAAGCATTCGCCTTGATTACCCCGCCACCAACATAGAAAACAGGTTTTGAAGATTGCGCGATCAGCGCTGCTGCATCTTTAATCGCCTGATTTTCAGGTTCAATTTGGGGATGGTAACCAGGCAAAGATAAATCCTTTGGCCATACAAAATCTGTTTCCTTTTGCAGCGCGTCTTTTGCAATGTCAACAAGTACTGGGCCTGGGCGACCAGAATTAGCGATATAAAATGCTTCAGCAATCGCCCGTGGAATATCTTTGGGATCGGTGATCAAGTAATTGTGTTTTGTAAAGGGCATTGTTATGCCGCGGATATCTGCCTCTTGAAACGCATCTGTTCCTATTGCAGCTGAAGGAACTTGACCAGTGATAGCAACTAAAGGAACTGAATCCATTGCGGCATCTGCAAGTGGTGTAACAAGGTTTGTCGCACCAGGACCAGAGGTTGCGATGCAAACACCAACGCGACCTGTTACTTGGGCATATCCAGTTGCAGCATGCCCCGCGCCTTGTTCGTGCCGCACCAAGATGTGGCGGATACTGCTATCAAAGATTGGATCGTATGCAGGAAGAATTGCGCCACCTGGAATACCAAACATCACATCGACGCCGGCTGACTCCAAAGATTGCACGAGTGACTTAGCTCCACTCATCTTCTTGCTCATATCCATCTCCTTTCGCTCTCATTTTCCTTGCGTGCAAACTGTTTGTATGTGAAATGAAAAAACCCCCAGATAACTGAGGGTGGCGCATGATCAATTAGAGATCACGCGCCTTTAAATCACCACCACAAATGTTGTGCTCATGGGCTTATTCTCCAATGAATGAGCCTGTGCGTCAAGGGATGAGATGCACATCTCATATTTTGAGAGAGCTACTGACAGATCGCACCTTTTGATGCGGACTGAACCAACTTTGAATACTTGGCTAAAACACCTTGGGTGTACTTATGGGTCAGAGGAGTCCAGCCAACTTTGCGGGCTTCTAACTCTGCTGGATCAACCATCAAATCTAATGTGCGATTTTTAATGTCGATGCGAACCTTGTCACCATCTTTAATAAATGCAATCGGTCCACCATCAACGGCTTCAGGTGCAACATGGCCAACACATAAACCAGTTGAACCACCGGAGAAGCGACCATCAGTTAATAACAATGTTGACTTGCCAAGACCTGCACCTTTTATCGCACCAGTGATCATTAACATCTCACGCATACCTGGTCCACCCTTTGGACCTTCATAACGAATTACCACTACATCTCCGGCTGTAATTGATCCATTTTCCAACGCTTCCATCGCAGCTTGTTCGCGTTCAAATACACGAGCTGGTCCTTCGAAGCTTTCGATTCCGATTCCAGCTGTTTTACATACTGCACCTTCAGTTGCAAGTGAACCACCAAGAATAGTGATTCCAACATCTGTAGACATTGGAGAAGAAACTGCCTTCAAAATTTGTCCATCTGGATCAGGTGGATTGATTTCTTTTAAGTTTTCGGCCATCGTTTTGCCTGTAACTGTCAAAACATCTCCGTGCAATAAACCAGCATCTAGTAAGCCTTTAAGAACAACTGGAATTCCGCCAACCTTGTCGACATCGCTCATAACAAACTGACCAAATGGCTTGAGATCTCCCAATAGTGGAACCTTTGAACCAATGCGGTGGAAATCATCCAGAGAAAGATCCACATGTGCTTCATTAGCTATTGCTAACAAGTGCAAAACTGCGTTTGTAGATCCACCAAGTGCCATCAAAATTGTGATTGCATTTTCAAAAGCAGGCTTAGTCAAAATATCCCGTGTAGTAATTCCCTGGCGAATGAGCTCAACAACAGCAGCTCCTGATGCAATTGCATATGTGTCACGACGACGATCTACTGCAGGAGGCGCAGCAGAGCCTGGTAATGAAAGTCCGATTGCCTCGCCAATACTTGCCATTGTGTTTGCGGTATACATTCCCCCGCAAGCACCTTCTCCTGGACAGATTGCACGTTCTATTTCATCCACACGCTCTTTCGTAATCAAACCACGAGCACATGCGCCAACGGCTTCAAATGCGTCGATGATTGTCACATCTTTGCCATCAACTTGGCCAGGCAATGTAGAGCCTGCGTAAACAAAAACACTTGCAACATCGATGCGTGCTGCAGCCATCATCATTCCGGGCAGCGACTTGTCGCAACCAGCAAAGGTAACCATTCCATCTAAACGCTCTGCTTGCATTACACATTCAACAGAGTCTGCAATTACTTCACGTGAGACTAAAGAGAAGTGCATTCCTTCATGCCCCATTGAAATTCCATCAGAAACAGAAATGGTTCCAAATTGCATTGGGAAACCGCCCGCATCAATCACGCCTTGCTTTGATGCTTTTGCTAAACGATCTAAAGACAAGTTGCATGGTGTGATTTCATTCCAGGAAGATGCGATGCCTATTTGTGGCTTAACCCAATCAGCATCTCCCATACCAACTGCCCGCAACATTCCACGTGCAGGAGCTCTTTCGAGTCCATCTGTTACGACCCCTGAGCGCGGTTTCATGTTTGGCATTTGCCAAGTCTAGCCTTCTGATTGTCCAAGGTGGGTTAAGAGGAGAGCGCGCACTTTTGCTGCATCTGCTTGGCCTTTAGTCTCTTTCATAACAGCACCTATTAACGCTCCTGCAGCTGGCAGATGTCCATTACGAACCTTGTCCGCAGTCTCAGATTGTTCAGTACACACCTTTTCAATCGCTGTCATGAGAGCGCCATCATCGTTAACAACTTTAATTCCACGCTTTGCGACAACTTCTGAAGGCTTTCCTTCACCGGCTATAACGCCCTCAACAACTTGGCGTGCAAGTTTGTCAGTTAACTCACCTGCATTAACCAGTGCCACAATTTCGGCAACATCAGCAGGTGTAATTGCAAGATCAGCCAATGCAACATCCTTATCGTTTGCAATACGAGAAATCTCTCCAAGCCACCAGGTGCGAGACTTCGTTGGATCTGCTCCAAGCAGCACCGTTGCTTCCACAATATCTAGAACATCTGCGTTAATCATGGCAGCCATTTCCTTATCAGGAACAGCCCATGACTCTTGTAGTCGCTTGCGACGAATTGATGGTCGCTCTGGCAAAGCTGCACGCAAGGTTTCAATCCACGCTGCATCAGGTGCTACAGGAACTAGATCTGGTTCTGGGAAGTAACGGTAATCCTCTGCTTGCTCCTTCGAACGACCAGAGCGAGTAAGTCCTGTGTCTTCCTGGAAGTGACGGGTCTCTTGAACCACGCGTCCACCAGCATTTAACAACTCTGCATGGCGAATCATTTCACCGCGAATGGCGCGTTCCACAGATCGAAGTGAGTTCACATTCTTTGTTTCGCTTCGGGTTCCTAGTTTTTCTGCACCAATTAAGCGCAATGATACGTTTGCATCACAACGAAGTGAACCTTGCTCCATCTTCACATCACTCACACCTAATGAACGCAAGATGTCACGGAGTTCTGCAACATAAGCCTTTGCAACCTCTGGTGCGTACTTTCCTGTTCCAGGAACGATCTTGGTAACAATTTCAACTAAAGGAATACCTGCGCGGTTGTAATCAAGTAGAGAGTATTCAGCGCCATGGATTCGACCTGTTGCACCACCAACGTGCAATGACTTACCCGTGTCCTCTTCCATGTGTACACGCTCTACTTCAATACGAAACTTCTTTGAGCCTTCATCGGTTTCGATTTCCACATCAACATAGCCATCAACGCAGATTGGCTCGTCATACTGAGAAATCTGGAAGTTTTTGGGCATGTCCGGATAGAAGTAGTTCTTACGTGCAAAACGAGAAAATGGCGCAATAGCGCAGTTGAGAGCTAAACCAATTTTGATTGTTGATTCAATCGCCTTTTCATTTACTACTGGCAATGCACCAGGCAAGGCTAAACAAACAGGACAGGTTTGCGTGTTTGGTTCTGCACCAAATATTGTGCTGCAACCACAAAACATCTTTGAATTTGTGTTTAACTCAACGTGAACCTCAAGACCCAATACTGGCTCATACTTTGCAACTACATCATCATATGAAAGAGTCATCGGGCACCTCCCATAATTGGTGCCTTATCCAATAATGGCGCACCCCACTTGGAAAGTAACGCTGCTTCTAGCGCCGCTCCAACTAAATACATGCGCTCATCTTTCATAACAGGTGACATGATCTGGAATCCAACTGGCAAACCATCTTCATCTGCCAAACCGGAAGGCAATGACATTCCGCCAATTCCTGCCATGTTTACTGGAATTGTTGCAATGTCATTTAAATACATTGCCAAAGGATCATTAGCTTTCTCGCCGATTTTAAACGCTGTTGTTGGGCAGGTTGGAGAAACCAATACATCTGCCTTTTCAAAAGCTCTTGTGAAATCTTGAGTGATAAGTGTGCGAACCTTTTGCGCGCTTCCGTAATAGGCATCGTAGTAACCTGAAGATAAAGCGTATGTTCCCAAAATAATTCTGCGCTTTACCTCTTTGCCAAAGCCAACTTCACGGGTCAAATTCATTACCGATTCAGCAGATGCCCCATCAATATCGCCTACGCGCAGTCCATAACGCATTGCATCAAAGCGGGCTAAGTTAGATGAGCATTCAGATGGTGCAATTAAATAGTAGGCAGCAAGGGCATATTCAAAGTTAGGCGCCGAAACTTCAACAATTTCTGCGCCAGCTTTTGCTAACAATTCAAGTGATTCTTCAAAGCGCGCACGAACTCCTGCTTGATAGCCATCACCATTTAACTCTTTAACAACACCGATCTTCATGCCCTTTACATCACCAGATTTTGCAGCGGCAACGACTTGTGGAACTGGTGCGTTAATACTTGTTGCATCCTTTGGATCATGTCCTGCAATTGCTTCATGTAAAAGCGCAGCATCTAAAACTGTGCGAGCACAAGGTCCTGCTTGATCAAGTGATGAAGAGAAGGCAACTAAGCCATACCGAGAAACTCCACCGTAGGTTGGTTTGACTCCAACGGTTCCGGTTACAGCTGCAGGTTGGCGAATAGAGCCACCAGTATCTGTACCGATAGCAAGAGGTGCTTCAAAAGCGGCAAGAGCAGCAGATGATCCGCCGCCTGAACCGCCAGGAATGCGTGTTAAATCCCAAGGGTTATGAGTTGGACCATATGCCGAGTTTTCTGTCGATGATCCCATCGCAAACTCATCCATATTAGTTTTACCTAAAATAACAATGTCATTTTTCTTCAGGTTTGCAACAACTGTTGAGTCATACGGTGGTCGCCATCCTTCAAGGATCTTTGAACCACAAGTTGTTGGAATACCCTTTTGCGCCATTACATCTTTTAGTGCAATTGGAACACCAGCAAGTGATGACAACTTCTCACCCTTTGCGCGCTTTGCATCCACTGCAGCGGCTTGTGCAAGTGCACCTTCGGTATCAATGTGCAGGAATGCATGAACATCTGTATCAACTGCTGCGATGCGATCCAGGTGCGCCTGTGTCAATTCAACAGATGTGATTTCTCCAGCAACAAGTTTTGCTGCCATATCGGCTGCGTTATTGCGAATCATTCCTCACCCAAAATCTGTGGCACGCGGAAACGTTGCTCCTCTTGCGCAGGAGCACCTGATAACGCTTCTTCGGGAGTAAGACTTGGCACCACTACATCTGGGCGAAAAACATTGCGAAGTGGAAGTGGGTGCGATGTTGCCTCAACATCTGCGCCGGCAACTTCTTGGACTCGGGCAACTGCATCCAAAATCACGGTGAATTCGTTAGCCAAGTTCACTAACTCTTCATCGCTCATCTCAATACGGGCTAGGCCTGCAAGTTTTGCGACATCATCGCGTGAAAGGCTGCTCATAGGTCTTAGTCTAATTAAATTGCGCACTAACTGCGAATTTGCCCATTTCCAGTAACTATCCAAGTAGTGGTGGTCATCGCTTCAAGTCCCATAGGGCCGCGGGCATGTAATTTCTGATTTGAGATACCGATTTCAGCCCCAAAGCCCATCTGCTCGCCATCTGTAAATCTTGTGGATGTATTCACCATGACAGCTGCGCAATCTGCCAAGGCTATGAATCGCTTAACATTCTGATCATTTTCCGAAATTATCGCCTCAGTGTGCTGGGTACCGTATTTGGCAATATGAGCACTTGCCGCATCTACCGAGTCAACAATTGCAACATTAATTTCTAGAGTTCCATACTCTGTGCAAAAGTTCTCATCAGTAGCCAGCGTTGCAGGAATACCAGCACTCTGAGCAATGGCAAGAGTTGCAGAATCACAATGCAAAATTACTCCGGCTTCATGCAAAGCCTTGAATGCAACTGGCGCGAACTCTTGAGCAATCGCAGCATGTAGAAGCAAAGTTTCGGCAGCATTACACACACTTGGACGTTGAACCTTTGAGTTAATAATAATTGGCAAAGCCTTTGCCAGATCTGCAAACTCATCAATGTAAACATGGCACACACCAGCGCCAGTTTCAATCGTTGGCACTGTTGATTCATCAACGACCATACGGATTAGAGCCGCACTTCCGCGAGGAATAACCAAATCAACTTTGCCCCGGGCATTGAGAAGAGCTTTAACAGTTTCGCGGTCTTCAGATGGAACTAACTGAATAACATCTGGGGAAATCAATGTTGTGGCGAGTGCATCGCGCATCACCCGAACCAAAATCTCATTACTGTGTGAGGCACTTGATGATCCACGCAGCAGTGCGGCATTTCCTGACATCAACAAAATTACTGCAGCATCAACAGTCACATTTGGGCGTGCCTCATAGACCATTCCAATAACACCAAATGGAACTGAGATTTGTTCCAACTTGATTCCATTAGGCAAAGTCGATTTACGTAAAGTATTTCCTAGCGGATCTGGAAGTTCACTTACTTGGCGTGCTCCCCCAGCAATACCTTGGATGCGCTCAGGAGTTAACAAGAGTCTGTCCAATAATGATGAGTTCAGCCCAGCGGCATGGCCAGCTTCCATATCCTTTGCATTTGCAGCAAGAATTTCAACACTTCGTGCTTCGATAGCATCGGCAATTGTTTGAAGTGCTGCTTTGCGCTCGGCACCTGTTGCAATACTCAATGTGCGGCCGGCGGCGCGAGCAGTATCTGCCAAAGTGTTGATCAATGTTTGTGCGCTCATTTAGATCAACACCAAATCATCTCGATGGACTAATTCGCGTTCATACTCTGCACCAAGTGAAGCAGCCAGTTCCTTTGTAGAGCGCCCCAACATTTGTGGCAAATCTTCTGAATCAAATGCGACAAGCCCACGAGCAATCACTGTGCGATCTGGTCCGACTAGTTCGACTGCATCGCCAGCAATGAATTCGCCTTCAACAGCTGTGACTCCTGCTGGCAATAATGAAACTCCACGTTCTAAAATTGCAGTTACTGCTCCTGCATCGAGAATTAATTTTCCTCGTGGAGTAGTTGCATGCGCAAGCCACAGCAATCGCGAAGTAGTTTTACTTGCTTGCGCGTGAAAGTGCGTTCCTCTTTCATCTCCGCGTAAGGATTCAGCTGCATCTTCTAGAGATGTCAGAAGCATTGGAATTCCTGCAGAGGTTGCAATACGTGCAGCCTCGACCTTAGTAACCATTCCGCCACTTCCAACTCCGGCGGCGCCTGCTCCACCTAAAACCACGCCTTCGATGTCTGCGATTGATGACACTTCATGAATCTTTTGCGCTCCTGCTTGTGTTGGAGGTGCGTCATACAGGGCATCAATGTCTGAAACTAAAACCAAAAGATCAGCGCCTATTAATAACGCCACTAATGCCGCAAGGCGATCATTGTCTCCAAAGCGAATTTCACCAGTTCCAACTGAGTCGTTTTCGTTGATGACTGGCACAACACCTAATTGCAGCAGGCGAAACAGTGTTCGCTGCGCATTTTGGTAATGTGAACGGCGCACAACATCTTCGGTAGTTAGAAGTACCTGTGAAGCAGTTATCAAATGTCGAGCAAAGCTTTGTGTGTATTGCGCAACAAGTAAACCCTGGCCAACTGATGCAGCCGCCTGTTGAGTGGCAAGATCCTTTGGGCGCGTTGTTAACCCAAGTGGCGCAAGTCCTGCAGCAATTGCACCTGAAGAGACAACTACAACTTCAGCACCTCGTGCTTTGCAGGCAGCAACCACATCTACAAGTGCGTTGACGGCACCTGCATCAAGTTCTGACCCAGCTTTACCGGTAAGAGAGGACGAGCCAATCTTGATGACGATGCGCTGTGCAGAGGTGATCTGCTCTCGGCTCACTTGTCATCTCCGTCCTCGGGTTCTTTCACGATGGGTGCTGAAAGTTTAGGCGTGTGCGGGTCAACAACGTTGTATTCCCATTGCTTGGCGATTTCATCATCACTCAAAATATCTTCAACGCGCTCAGGCATATTCCATGTTGACTCAAGACGTGAATCCTCGCCGCGGCGATGCAAATGGCCGGCAAGTTGTTCTGCGCCAGCCTCGATTGTTGGCTCCCAATCAAAGATAACTTCAGTATCTCCATCACCAATGCGAACCTCGCTGCCTGCTACAGCGCCCTTCTTGAACAACTCTTTTTCAACTCCAAGTTGTGCAAGACGATCTGCCAAGTAACCAATAGCTTCAGCGTTCTTAAAGTTAGTCTGTCGAACCCATCGCTCAACCTTCTTGCCGCGAATAGTAAATGTTCCATCTGCATTTGCATTGACCAAGAATCCAGAATCATCGACAGCAACCGGACGCAAAATAATTCGTGTGCGCTCTTCTACCCCTGCATCTGCACGATTCTTGGCTACTAAGCGCCCCATTGCATAGATCAAATCTTGCAAGCCCGCGCGCGATGCAGCAGAGACTGGATAAACGTCATAGCCCTTATCACGCAATTCTTGTTCGACCATGTCAGACATCGCTTGGCCATCAGGTAAATCAATTTTATTCAGCGCAATAATGCGGACACGATCTTCAAGTCCGCCGTATAGGGCAAGTTCGTTTTCAATTGCTTGAAGATCTGCAACAGGGTTGCGATCTGTTTCTAAAGTGCCGCAATCTAGAACATGCACCAATGCCACACAACGTTCTACGTGGCGTAAGAATTCAAGACCTAAACCTTTACCTTGAGAGGCACCTGGAATTAGTCCAGGAACATCTGCAACTGTAAATCGGGTTTCACCGGCTTGCACAACACCAAGGTTTGGAACCAATGTTGTAAATGGATAATCTGCAATCTTTGGACGTGCTGCAGAAACAGCTGCAATTAAAGAAGATTTACCTGCACTTGGGAATCCAACTAATGCAATATCTGCAACGCTTTTTAGCTCAAGAATTAATGTGCGTTCTTCACCTGGTTCACCAAGTAGTGCAAAGCCTGGTGCACGACGCTTTGATGAAGACAGTGCCATATTTCCTAAGCCACCAAAGCCTGCTTGAGCAGCAATAAATGTTGTACCAGTACCAATCAAATCTGCAATTTGCTCACCATTGCTATCGTAAATAACTGTTCCATTTGGAACTCCAAGAATTAAATCTTCACCCTGATGGCCGTCTTTACGATCACCGTATCCCTGATGTCCTGAAGTTGCTCTGCGGTGAGGTGAATGGTGGAAATCAAGCAAGGTTGTAACGCTTGGATCGACAACTAAAATTACATCTCCGCCACGTCCACCATTGCCACCATCTGGTCCACCTAGTGGCTTAAATTTTTCACGTTTTACAGAAACACAACCATCGCCACCTTTACCTGCAATGGCGTAGAGAGTTACGCGATCAACAAATGTTGTCACTTGATAACTCCCTTCGAATAAAAAACCGTTGAATGAAAAAAGCGAGCCGCATGATTACGGCTCGCTCTTTTACAAGAAACCAAAAATTAAGCTACCGGAGCCACATTCACAACGCGACGACCGCGAGCGCGACCGAATTCAACAACGCCTGCCGCTAGTGCAAACAAAGTGTCATCCTTACCGCGACCTACGTTCTTGCCTGGGTGAAAATGTGTTCCGCGTTGGCGAACTAGAATTTCGCCTGCATTAACTTCTTGTCCGCCGAAACGCTTGATGCCAAGGTACTGTGGATTGGAATCGCGACCGTTTCGTGTCGAGGAGACACCCTTTTTACTTGCCATTTACTGTGTCTCCCTTACTTCGCGCCATTGATGGCGGTAATTTTTACACGTGTCAGTTGCGCACGGAATCCCTGGCGACGACGGTGACCTGTCTTGTTCTTGTAACGCAAAATATCAATCTTTGGTCCCTTGAGTTCTTCAAGAACTTCGCCAGTGACCTTAACGCCAGACAAAACCTTTGGGTCTGTTGTAACAGCAGCACCATCTACTACGAGCACGGCAGGGAATGAAACAGTTGAGCCAGCAGCAGCGTCGATACGATCAACGATTACTGTGTCGCCAACTGCGACCTTCTCCTGGCGTCCGCCAGCTTTAACGATTGCGTACACGTGTTACTCCAGTTCATTTTCTAAGCCTTGACCTAAAAGAGGTCCGTGGGCAGAGGGTAAGCGTACGCAAGCGTGTGCTTAGCGGTCAAATTGCGAAGAGACGATCCTTGTCACAGCCTTTTCTAGGGCGTAAATCGGGTCACTTGCCGCACCCTTAACTTCAGCATCTGCCTGGGCAATCGCCCCTACCGCATCGGCGATTTGGGCTGGGCTCCAGCGATTTAGCTGCCTTCTGGCCTTATCAATCTGCCAAGGAGCCATACCTAACTGTCCTGCTAATTCAAATGATTTTTGGTTGCGATTGGCACCAGAAACCTTTGCCAAGGAACGAAGCGAAGAGGCAATTGCACTCGTAATCATCACAGGGTCTGTGCCTGTTTCAAGGGCACTTCGTAAACAAACAAGTGCTGCAGATAAATTTCCATCAAGGGTTGCATCTGCCACATCAAAACCAGTGGTCTCCATTCGACCTTGGTGATATTTATCAACCATCGCTTCATCAATTAATCCAGATGGCGCATCTGCTGCTATTTGTCCAACTGCGCCCTGTAGTTCTCGAAGATCATTTCCAAGAGCGCCTACTAATGCGGCAATCGCACCGGCTGATGCCTTTCTCCCCAAATCGAGAAATAGCGACTTAACGAAATCCTCTTTTTCAGCTTCCTTCTTTAGTGGTTCACATGCAATTATTTCAGGTTGGGCTTTTTTGATTGCATCCAAAAGTGCTTTGCCTTTTACGCCACCTTTATGAACAAAGATCACTGTCGTAGTTGAATCAGGTTGGGCGATATAGCGAGTGATTTCATCGCGATTATCTTCAGGTAAATCTTGTAGGTCCCGGATAATTAATGCGCGTCGCTCAGAAAACAATGAAGGAGCTAAGGCGTCTGCAATATCGCCAACGATAGTGTCAGCGGCAAACAAAGTTGTTATCTCAGCATTTTCATCTTTTAGTTGAGCATTTAATTTAGTTAAAGCGCGATCGGCTAAAGCTGCTTCGGAGCCAAGGATCAAATACAAGGTATTCATTACATCCCCTTTCAACTCCAATAAAACAACCTAATGGTTCCCTTGCTCTTTCGCACCCGCAGATGATGATCCTTAGCTGTGATAGCCACTGCGCCATCTGCGTCCGTTCGAACAACTTGTGTGCCGAGTCTAGTCAAAAAGGCAATAGTTTCAGGTGCCGGATGGCCGTAGGAATTCTTTGCGCCAACACTAATGACTGCTAATTGGGCAGACAGCGCGCTCATTAACTCTTGATCTTGATACTTGGAACCGTGATGACACACCTTATACATGTCCACCTTTCGAACTGAAGCCAAAATTTCATGCTGGGCGGGTGGCTCAAGATCACCTGCCGTGAATATGCTCCAATCAGGTGTAGAGATGAGCATCGCAATACTTGAGTTATTAATCTGTGACCCATCGCCAGGCATTGATTGAAAATCTCTTGTCGTATTTTCGGGCCAGAGGACTTCAAATTGAATCCCTGCGATTTGTGAGACCAAGCCTTTTTGCACCGTAACAATTTCACTCTCGCGCAATAGCGAAAATGCATTCGTGCTTTCTAATAATGGTTGCAGGTTATTGCTGATCCATACCTGCCCCACTTTTCGGGATTGCAAGAGTCCAGACAATCCACCGACATGATCAGCATGAAAATGCGAAAGGATCAGTAGGGGAATCTCTGTGATGCCTAAGTTTCTTAAGCACTTGTTTTCCGCTGCTGGATCTGGACCAACATCAATGACTATCGCTTGACCATGCTGCAGATTGATAACCATTGAATCACCCTGACCCACATCACAGTTTGCTATCTGCCAATCCCCTGCTGGCCAACGTTGAATCCAGGTCAATGAAAGAATTACCACCAGTAGAATTGCAGTGCTTCGACGCCAACTTTTCTTAAAGAGCCAAAAGAACATAACTATCATCGCAACTATGGCAAATCCAATCTTTCCATTGTGAATAGTCAATACTGGAAATCCTGAACTCCAATGGGCAATCCCAACAATTGCTTCTGCCGGGACTCTAATGATGTACATCAAAATACTTGTTAGAGCTGGCGCAAATGGTGAGATCACTGCGGCTATAAATCCCACAATGGTTATCGGTCCGACAAATGGCGCAGCCAGCAGATTTGCGATGATGCTCATGGGTGATAAATAACCAGACAGGGCTACCAAAATTGGCGAGCAAAAAACCGTCGCCGCAATAGGTGGGGCTAGTGCGCCTGCTAATTTCTTGTGTGTCGGTAGATTACTTTCAATCATCGGAGCAAACAGGAGTAAGCCAGCTGTGGCCAGAACAGATAGTGCAAACCCAGCATCTCGGGACTGCCAAGGATCTCCAAGCACAACAGCAACAATTGCAAACCCCAACGCTGGTAAGGAATCCGTAGCACGCTTTGTTGCAAGCGCCGAAAGCAGGACCGCTGCCATTGCAGCAGCTCGCAATACCGATGGTGAAGGTCGAACCAGTGCAATAAAGCAAGAAAGTGCAATAGCAGTTGCGATTATTCGATAGCTTTTGCGGCGAAAGAGAAACTGCATGCCCCACAAGACAAAACTTGAAACAATTGCAAAATTCGCACCACTGACTGCAACTAAGTGTGTAAGACCAGATCTTTTCATTTGATCTTTAAATTGCGCAGATTGTTTGGAGGTGTCTCCAAGCACCATTCCGGGAATGAGAGAACCGGCATCACCATCGCCGGAGTGGCTACGTAATCCAGTTCTTATCGCCCCTAGGGCAGATGCCCATCGCGAGGGTGCGGTTAATACTTCAAAATCTTTATCAACGATCAACATAGCAGCGACCCGAGACTCGTTGGTTTGAATCACACGAGCATGAGCCCGGACAGATTGTCCCGGGAGGAGGTCAACTCTTTGCTGGGAAATAATTCGCACCGGTACTCGCAAAGCGAAATGTTCATCTTGGATATCAAAAGACAATAATCGAGCAGTAAATGAGTACTTCCCAGAGCTGGTTTGATTAGGGTCAGTTATCACCTGTGCTGTGAAATCTATCTGTGAATCAAAGTGTTTAACTATCGAAGATTGCTCTAGAGATGCCTGGCGAATAGACATCGCAGTGGCACCAACAAGAATTGCCACAACAAGAACTAAGAATCTGGCTTTTTTGAATCCAAATGGGATCGCAATAATCGCAGCGAAACAAATCCGCCAGGGTGACACCGCACTTTGCAGTAAGGCACCAGTCCACACAGCAATGCCAAGGGCTAAGGCCCTATAGTCAATTAGATCCTGACTTTTGCTTTGATTTGAGCGAATTTTGCTGCGCCAATCCCGCTCACTTTTTGAAGATCTTCGATGTTGAGGAATGAGCCATTGATCTTTCGGTAGTCAACGATGCGTTGGGCGATGACAGGACCAATTCCATCTAAAGCATCTAGTTGCTGGGCTGTTGCTCTATTGATATTGATCGGTCCGGTATGCGCCTTAGTCGGAACTCGAACCCCCAAACTATTTACGATAGTTGAATCAACATAAATTTGTTCCCCATCGGTTAAGACACGAGCTAAATTTATTGTGCTGAGGTCAGCGCCGGGTGCACTATCTCCGGCTGCTTTTATTGCATCGATTACTCTGGATTTTCCAATTAATGTATAAACACCAGGATTGTTTACCGCACCGGTTACATCAACAAAGATTTCAGGTTCTGCAACTGTAATTGGAGCGATGCTAATTGGCGGGCTCACTTGGCTATTTCCACGCGCGACTATGACTACAGAAAGCACAATTAGAATTAGGCTTAAGCCAAGTAAGGCTCGCTTCTGACTATGTGTGTAGTGAAGGTCAAACCACCAATTTCTTAACGATTCATAGGCATTGCGCAACTGTTCCATTGCGTCATTGTGAATTGAGGTCAAATACCTCAACTACAGATCAGAATTAATTGTTGATAACGATATTTACAAGCTTTGGCGCACGCGTGATTACCTTATTTATGCTCGCTCCAGCCAAGGCTTCAATAACGCTAGGTAAGGCAAGTGCCGCCTTTTCAAGGTCAGCATCTGAGATTGTTGGGGAAATATCAATGCGATCTTTAATTTTTCCATTTATTTGAACAACTGCAGTGACTGCATCTGCTACTAACAATTTCTCATCTACTGCAGGCCAACCAGCAAGTGCCACACATGGCTTGTGACCAAGTCGCTCCCACATTTCTTCTGCCGTAAAAGGTGCAACTAAAGAGACCATAATCGCAATTGCCTCTACCGCTTCGCGAACTGCTGGATCTGCTGCCCCACATCCAGAGTCAATCGCTTTACGTGTGGCATTAACAAGCTCCATAACGCGGGCAACTGCCACGTTAAACCTAAAGGACTCAACGGCAAAAGAGGCATCATGTAGCGCTTTATGAGTTGCCTTGCGCAATCCAAGATCGCCAGTGCTGAAATCAACACCAGGAGCACTCGTCACATCTCCAGATAATCTCCAAGCACGCGTTAAGAACTTTACTGAGCCAGATGGTGAAACATCTGACCAATCAACATCATCTTCTGGAGGGCCAGCAAAAACCATCGATAAACGAATCGCATCAACGCCGTGATTTTCTAATTCATCGGAAAGTCGTACTAAGTTGCCTCGGCTCTTTGACATTGCAGAGCCATCCATGACAACCATTCCTTGGTTGAGCAAGCGCGTGAAGGGTTCATTGAAATCAACCATTCCCATATCGTTTAAAACCTTGGTAAAGAAACGGCTATACAAAAGGTGCAAGATCGCATGTGTTACTCCGCCAACATATTGGTCAACTGGCAACCATGTATCAATACTCTTTTTCGAAAATGGTTCTGTTGCATTTGTTGGATCTGCATAGCGCAGGTAGTACCAAGAAGAATCAACAAATGTATCCATCGTGTCTGTATCGCGCTTGGCATCCCCAGAACACTTAGGGCATTTAACGTTGACCCAATCAGTTGCAGCACCTAGTGGTGACGTTCCCTTTGGCTTTAAATCTAGACCTTCGGCATTTGGCAAGGTCAAAGGAAGTTGATCTGCAGGTACTGGCACTTCACCACAGGATGGGCAATGAATAATTGGAATTGGTGTACCCCAGTAACGCTGGCGTGAAACTAACCAATCGCGTAAACGATAATTACGTGCCGCAGCACCCTTGCCATCTGCCTCTAACTTCTTATTGATAGCAGCGATCGCATCAGCTTTGCTCAAACCATTCAAAATATCTGAGTTAACTAACTTTCCATCCCCGCCTGTTGCAACACCTGATGCGTTTGGATCCTCTTCGCCTGTTTCAACAACTACGCGAACAGGTAACTTCATTGCTCGTGCAAAATCTAGGTCACGTTGATCATGTGCTGGAACAGCCATAATCGCGCCAGTTCCGTAATCGGCTAATACATAATCACTAGCCCAGATAGGTAGTTTTTCACCATTGACTGGGTTAATTGCATAACGATTTAAGAAAACGCCACTCTTTGGTCGATCTGTTGCAAGTCGATCAATATCGCTAGCTGCCTTGATTGTGTCTAGATACGTCGCAAACTCTGCTTCAACGCCTGTGCCCTGAACTAGTTCTGACGCTAATTCGCTATCTACTGCAACCACCATAAATGTTGCGCCATAAAGAGTGTCTGGCCGTGTTGTGTAAATTGTGATTGGTTCACTGCGACCTTCAATTGCAAAATTAACATTCGCACCCGTTGATCGACCAATCCAGTTACGTTGCATCGTCAAGACCTTGTCAGGCCAATGACCTTCCAGTTGTGCCATGTCATCTAGTAGGCGATCTGCGTAATCTGTAATCTTGAAATACCACTGATTCAATTTCTTCTTTGTAACCATCGAATCACAGCGCTCACAGAGTCCTGCAACAACCTGCTCATTTGCAAGCACTGTTTGGCAACCAGGACACCAGTTAACAGCTGAATCCTTGCGATATGCCAAGCCACGTTCGTAGAACTTTAGAAACAACCATTGGTTCCATTTGTAGTACTCAGGGTCGCAGGTGTTAAATACGCGATCCCAATCAAATGAACATGCGTAGCGACGCATCGAAGCCTTTTGAACTTCAATGTTCTCATAAGTCCAAATGCGTGGATCTGAATTACGTTTAATTGCAGCATTTTCAGCAGGTAATCCAAATGCATCCCAACCAATTGGGTGCATAACGTTGAAACCTTTTTGCGCCCAGTAGCGAGCAATTACATCGCCAAGTGCATACGCCTCGGCATGACCCATATGAAGATCACCTGATGGATATGGGAACATATCCAAAACATATTTTTTCTCACGAGTGTCATCTGCGCGGCCAGACTTAAATGGTTGTAACTCATCCCAAACTGGCAGCCACTTTTCCTGCACGTAGGCAAAGTCATATGCCGCGTGCTCGCGCTCATCATTCACGTTGTTATTCATATGTGGAGCTAAGGGGATTTGAACCCCTGACCCCCTGCATGCCATGCAGGTGCGCTACCAGCTGCGCTATAGCCCCGATTTTCGTGCGAGTGCAGACCTTACCGCATCACACCCCGTTGGACTTAAGCCGAAGTCCCGCCACTTTCTTCACCATAGACAGGTTCTGGAATGGAGCCCGCATTATGTTCAACCAAACTCCACTGCCGGGGATTGCGTTCAAGAATTGACCACGAAGCATTTGAAAGGCCGCCAATGACTCCCCAGTGCGACATTGGGAGCTGCAGCAAAGATCCAAGAATGCATCTGGCTGTTCCGCCATGAGTTGTAACAACTAACACTTGATCTGTTTTTTCACCAAGTGCTTTTTTTATCGCACGGATTGCGCGTTCTGCAACCTCACTGCGCCGTTCACCTGTAGTGCCTGCAGGATTATCTTCTCCGTCAATCCAGCGAATAAAATTGTGGAAATCTTCTGCGCGATTTTCTGCGCCGGTTTTGCCTTCCCACAATCCACCATCTGTTTCACGTAAATCAGGATCAATCTCAACTGTCAATCCAGTTAAGTCAGCAAGTGCTTGAGCTGTAGTACGGGCTCTTCCTAAGTCGCTCGAAATAATTGCCGTTGGATTCATTCCCGCCAAAATCTGTGCAGCATGTTTTGCTTGAAAAATGCCGACTTCATTGAGGTCAATATCTGAATGTCCTTGAAAACGATTAACTACATTCCAATCAGTTTGGCCATGTCTCCACAAAACTACTCTGTTAACGGCCATTTACCGCTGCCTCTTTCACAGCCTCCAACTCGATTGTTGGACAGTCATTCCAGAGACGATCAAGCATGTAGTACTTGCGAAGTGTCGCGCTTTGAACATGCACAACTAAGTCTGAGTAATCAAGAAGGATCCACTCAGCACCATGTTCGCGGCGAATTGGTTTATCCCCCGCTGCAGCAAGCTTGCGTTCTACTTCATCAGCAATTGCATCTACCTGTGCTTCGTTTTGACCTGTAACGATCAAAAAGACTTCGCTGAGAACCAATTGATCGGAAAGGTCAAGGGCAACAACATCTACTGCAATCTTGTCGATGGCAGCATGTGCGGCAATCTGAGTGATCTCGTGGGTTCTTTTGCTAATTGTCATAGAGGTTATTCTCTCGTATAAAAGTAGCTACCGATGACGAAACATCTGCGCTTAAACCTTCTCTAATTGTGGTCGCGGCCACTGGCAATGCCCCGATATCAATTCCATTTCCAAGGTAACCAGGGCGTGAAATGACAACTAATTCCACCATTGTCCGCAGCTCATCAATTCGTTGCCACTGATCTAATTTGTCAGCGGCATCTTGTCCCACTATTAGAACTATTGAATCATCTGGATAGCTTTGAACGACCGCCTCGACCGTATCGATTGCATAGCTTGGACCAGTTCTTAGAACCTCAATTGGATTAACCTGCACTTTTTTTGCCACATCCGGAGGTAAATCAGAAAGTGCTAACTGGCACATCGCTCTTCGCTGTTGCGCCGTAGCACGTGGTGCATGGCTCCGAAGTAAAGGTTCACCAGCTGGAACTACCAGCAGTAGATCAACGATCTCTTTTTCAATCAGTTGGGTAATGACATGAAGATGACCGACATGTATTGGGTCAAATGTTCCGCCGTAAATACCTACTCGGGACAAATTAGTCTCGGTCTAGGCGAAGTACTAAGTAAAGAAGTACGGTAAAAATTACAAATGTAATTATTCCAAAAGCAAGCGGCGATGCTGGAAGTTCGCGGTGCATCTCTTCTGCAAGATTAATCATGGCTGTAATACTACTACTTGCCCGCAAGAAGCTCTTTAAACTTCGCTTCATCGATGACTGGCACGCCTAATTCTTGTGCTTTAGCTAACTTAGAACCTGGGTCTGATCCCACCAACACGTAATCAGTTTTCTTTGAGACTGCAGATGACGCTTTCCCGCCATGGGCGGTAATAGTTTCTGAAATTCCATCACGGCTAAATGATTCCAATCCGCCGGTAACAACAAAGGTCAATCCTGCCAAAGTCTGGGGAAGCACTTGCGCCGGCTCATTGATCATGCGCACTCCTGCGGCGCTCCACTTCTGAATGATCACCTGATGCCATTTGACGCCAAACCATTCAACAATGGAGTCAGCAATGATTTGTCCAACTCCGTCAACATCTGCAAGTTCTTCAGCTGTTGCTTTTGAAATAGCATCAATAGAACCCAATGCAGTCGACAATCCTTGTGCTGCTGTGGGTCCTACGTGTCTGATAGAGAGTGCTACCAAGGTTCGCCACAATGGTCTGGTCTTTGCCTCATCTAAAGCGGCAAGTAACTTTTCTACGTTTGCCCCAGGTGTTCCATCTTTCTTTGTGAAAAATTCAGACTTGGCTAATTTTTCCGCTGTTAAATCAAAGAGGTCTGACTCATCAATGATTACCTTAGATTCCAAAAGTGCAACCGCTGCTTCATAACCCAGCACATCAATATCTAGCGCTGCGCGTGAGCCAATGTAATAAATTCGCTCACGTAATTGTGCAGGGCACGATTGAGTATTTGGGCATCTAATATCCACATCACCTTGTGTCATGGCGCGTAGCTCTGATCCACATTCAGGGCAATGCGTAGGCATGACAAAAGCTGTTTCTTTTCCGGTTCGCTTATCTATAACTGGTCCCAAAACTTCCGGAATTACATCTCCAGCTTTTCGAATAACAACTGTGTCGCCAATTAGAACGCCTTTGCGGACGATCTCTTCGGCGTTGTGCAATGTTGCGTTTGTAACTGTTGAGCCTGCAACCTTTACCGGTTCCATAAATGCAAATGGTGTTACACGACCAGTCCTACCAACGCTTACCTTGATATCTAATAATTTAGTTGTCACTTCTTCAGGTGGATACTTAAAGGCAATAGCCCACTTTGGCGCACGAGATGTAAAGCCTAACTGTTGCTGTTGTGACAAAGCATCAACTTTAATTACTACGCCATCGATTTCGTGTTCTACGTCGTGGCGATGGTCTGCATAGAATTGAATAAACTTTTCAACATCTTTGCGTGTTCCACAAACCTTGAATCGATCACTCGTGGGAAGTCCGAGCTTCTTTAACTCCTCATATGCACCGCTCTGTGAATCAAAGGTGATGCCTTCTCTTGCTCCAACGCCGTGTACTACAACAGAGAGAGGTCGTCCTGCTGTCACCCGTGGATCTTTTTGCCGTAGTGAACCAGCCGCACCATTTCGAGGATTAGCAAATAGCTGTTTGCCTGACTCTTCAAGCGAGTCATTAAGTTCGTTGAAGGCTGCGATTGGAAAGAAAACTTCTCCGCGAATTTCAATTAGCGCAGGAGCCTTGTCCCCCATCAATGCGTGGGGTAAGTTTTTGATAGTTTTTACATTGAGAGTTACATCTTCCCCAGTTACGCCATTGCCGCGCGTTAGACCACGAACCAACTGTCCATTTTCGTACGTTAAGTTAATTGCTAATCCATCAACTTTAACCTCACACAAATAGGTTGGTGCCGAAATTTCTTTCTCAACTCGATCAAACCAAGTAGCTAACTCTTCCAAGTCAAAGACGTTGTCAAGGCTCATCATCTTTTCGATGTGATCGCGCTGTTCAAATTGAGTAGAAAATCCTCCCCCTACATGTTGCGTAGGAGAATCTGCCTCACGAAGTTCGGGATTCTTCTCTTCCAGTACCTCCAATTGACGCAACAAATCATCAAACTGTGCATCAGTAATTGTTGGTTGATCTAAAACATAATATTTAAATTGATGATCCCGGATTTCATTAATCAATTCGGTCATTGCGTGACGGGCGTTAGTGCTCATTTAGTCTCACAGATTGTTGCTGAACCAACGACGCGATCACCATCGTAAATAACCATTGCTTGCCCTGTTGCCAGTCCCAATAAAGGCTCTTCTAGAGTGGCGATAAGCAAAGTTCCATCAAAGAAATATGTACATGGCAATGCCGCACCATGGGCACGTATCTGCACAAAGCCCTCTTGAACTTGATCAGTTACTGCTGGACCGCACCACACTGGCCGCTCACCGCGCATTGTCGTAATTGCCAAATCCTCGCGAGCTCCGACTACAACCGTATTAGTTACCGGTTCAATCTTTAAAACAAAACGCGGAGATCCATCTGCGGTAGGAACTGTAAGGCCTAGCCCTTTGCGCTGCCCGATTGTGTATGTGTAAGCACCTTTGTGTTCACCGATTTTCTTTCCATCTTGGTCAACAATAGGTCCAACTTCACTGCCGAGGCGATCGCGTAACCAACCGGCGTTATCTCCAGATGGAACAAAACAAATGTCATGACTATCTGGCTTTTGCGCAACGGCTAAACCACGAGCTTCTGCCTCTGCGCGAATATCAACTTTAGTTGTATCCCCTAATGGAAATATTGCACCTTCAATTTGCTCAATTGTTAAAACAGATAAAACATAAGACTGATCTTTTGAATGATCAACAGCGCGGTGCAAAGTCTTTCCTTTTTCACCAATTTCTGTTCGCGCATAGTGTCCTGTGACAACACCATCAAATCCCATCGCTCGTGCGCGATCTAGCACTGCTGCAAACTTAATCTTTTCATTACAACGCAAACATGGATTAGGGGTCCTGCCAGCTGCGTACTCCGATAAGAAATCTTCAACGACACCATCGTGAAACTCTTCTGCCATATCCCATATATAAAAAGGGATTCCAATGACATCTGCTGCGCGACGTGCATCATGTGAGTCTTCGATTGTGCAGCATCCTCTAGCACCTGATCGATACTTCTGTGGGTTTGCTGCAAGTGCTAGGTGCACGCCAATTACATCGTGACCAGCTTCTACAGCTCGGGCAGCAGCTACTGCAGAATCGACTCCACCGCTCATTGCTGCGATTAACTTCATTTATTTGCCGCCCTTCCTCGGCTAATCACATCAGGCAATACTGACAAAACGAAATCAACATCTGCTTGTGTTGATGTAGATCCAAGTGAAAAACGAAGTGAGGATTGGGCTGATTCATCAGAATGACCCATGGCAAGAAGCACGTGGCTGGCCTCGTGCACGCCCGCACTGCAGGCTGATCCAGTAGATGCCGAAACATGTGCGGCATCTAGGAGTAATAACAAGGTATCGCTTTGGGTTCCAGGAAATGTCACGTTGACGATTCCTGGCAATCGGGCGTTCTTTTCCCCATTTATATAAGCATCTGGAATCAAATTCTTAACGCCAGCAATAAAGGAGTCTCTTAACTCACAAACTCTCTCCGCATCATAAGAATCTTTTGCTGCCGTTGCGAAGGCAACGATGCTGGGGGTGTTTAATGTTCCGCTACGTATTTCTCTTTCTTGTCCCCCACCGTGAAGCAATGCTGGGATTTCATAAGCACGACGCAAAATGAGAGCACCAATTCCAAGTGGTCCTCCCACTTTATGTGCACTAATTGTTAACGCAGTAACTCCGCAATCTTTATATGACAGTGGCGTCTTTGTAAAACTCTGAACGGCATCACTATGAACCGGAATATCCCCAGCTATTTCAACAATTTCTTTTATGGGTTGTAGTACACCAGTTTCATTATTTGAATGCATAATCGAAATGACAGCTATCTCAGCACCGCGAGCGGAAACAAGTGTGCGTAGCAACTCTAAATCAACAGCACCATCTGTGCTAACTGGCAGTGTTATAACTTCTGCGCCTTCGTGAGTATGTAACCAGTGCGCAGGATCCAAAATTGCATGGTGTTCAATAGAAGAAATAACAACAATATTTTTGCCATTCTTCTTTCCATTCCAGAACAAACCCTTAAGAGCGATGTTGTTTGCCTCTGTGCCAGATGCTGTAAAAATAACTTCAGATGCTAAACAATCAATTCTTTTGGCAATAGCTTCGCGGGCATCTTCTAGAGTTTTACGGGTCGCACGCCCATGTGTGTGAAGACTGGAAGGGTTACCGAGTTGCTGTAACTGATCTGACATAGCCGAGAAAGCCGCAGGTGACATTGGTGTCGTTGCGGCATGGTCTAGGTAGATCGAAGGCACGAGCCTAAGTCTATGACTTGTGGGCTTTGATGCCTTCCGTTGCCTTTGGCAGCACAGCAAATAGATCGCCTACTACGCCAAAATCTGCAATTTCAAAGAGTGGGGCTTCCGGGTCCTTATTGACTACAACAATCGTCTTACTGGTCTGCATACCCGCGCGGTGTTGGATCGCACCTGAAATTCCATTAGCAACGTATAGCTGCGGGCTAACAGTCTTGCCAGTCTGTCCGACTTGATATGAGTGTGGATACCAACCCGCATCAGTTGCCGCACGTGATGCACCAACTGCCGCACCTAGAACATCTGCAAAGTTTTCTACAGCACTGAAATCACCATTTGTGCCACGCCCACCTGAAACAACAATGTTTGCTTCAGTTAACTCTGGGCGACCACCTTGGACAGGAGGTTGTGACGATGTGACCGTTGCTTTCTTTGAAGCATCTGCCACGGTAAATGACATTGTTTCAACGCTTGGTGTTGATTCAGTTATGTTTGCATCAACTGAATTTGGGCGCACTGTAATAATCGGTGTGCCATGTGAAACCTTTGAGTGAACGGTTGTAGAGCCACCAAATACCAACTGGGTTGCGGTGATGTCAGCTGAAACATCAACTGCATCGGTAATAATTCCAGAACCTGACTTAACTGCTGTGCGTGCAGCAACTTCCTTGCCGAATGCATGGGATGCAACTAGAACTGCTGATGGCGATTGCGCTGCAATAATTTGTGCCAGAACATCAGCAACAGCTGCAACACCATTTGCTGCAAATGCATCTGATTCAACAACAATAATTTTTGCAATAGGGCCACGATTAATGCCGGCTGCATATGTTGATCCTTGGCCAACGGGTGCGAGTACGACCGCTGTTACCTCACCAATACGTGCGCCAGCAGTTGCTAATTCGGCATTTGTCTTAGTTGCCTTCGTACCGACAAAGTCAGCCAGAATCAATACATTGCTCATATCAACTTCTTTTCTGCTAGGTATGCAACTAGTTGTTCGCCACCGGTTCCATCATCTGTCACTTTAATTCCTGCTGCGCGTGCCGGACGCGGTGTTGCATCTGCAACCAGTGACCATGCAGCCTCTGCCGAAACTCCCACAGCCGCTAAATCCCTAGTTTCAATTGTCTTTTTCTTTGCAGCCATGATCCCCTTAAATGATGGGTAACGTGGTTCATTAATTTTTTCCACTACAGAAATCACACAAGGGAACTGTGCGTGCATTTCATCAACGCCAGCCTCTGTTACTCGTGTAATTGAAACCTTACTTGCAGCAGGATCGACTTCAACCTTTGATGCAAATGTAAGTTGGGCTGCATTGAGGCGCTCAGCTAACATCGCAGGCACAACACTCATGCGCGCATCAGTTGACTCTGTTCCACAAATAACTAGATCAAAGCCGCCTTTTTCAATTACAGCTGCCAAAACTGCAGATGTTGCGAGCGCATCTGCTCCTGCAAGCTTTGGATCTGTCACCAAGATTGCATCATTAACACCCATGGATAATGCTTTGCGAACTGCTTCAGTTGCACGCTCTGGTCCCATTGAAATTACTGTGATGGTGTTACTGCCATCTTCTTCATTGCCACCATGTGCCTCGGCGATACGAAGTGCCTCTTCAACTGCATACTCATCAAGATCGTTGAGAACTGCATCAACATTTTCACGATCAAGAATTCCATTAACCATTTTCTTTTCAGCCCAAGAGTCTGGGACCTGCTTTACGCACACGGCAATCTTCATGGGGCAAATGTTACTGGTCAGTAACCCTAAATGGCTACACAATCACAATGGAATCAACCCTCCTTTTGAGCCTACACAGGGCAGGATGACGCCCATGCTTCCTGCAGATCCCCGCACCCTTGGCTCTACCGTCACTGAGGGCGGAACCAATTTTGCAATCTGGAGTAACGCAGCAGATGCCATCGAACTCTGCCTCTTTAATGAGGTCAATGGCGCAATGGTTGAAACCCGCTTTGCCATGTCACATCGCAATGGGCCGATCTGGCACGGGTATTTAGCAGGAGTGCGAGCTGGCCAACGCTATGGCTATCGCGTCTATGGTCCTTGGCTTCCAGAACATGGTGTTCGCTTTAATGCAGCAAAGTTATTGCTTGATCCTTACGCGCATGTGATTGATGGTGAAGTTTCCTACTCCCCTGAAATCTATGCTCACGTGGCAACAGATTCATATGGCGCTGGTGATGTAAATGAACGAGACGTCAGAGATAGTGCGGGCAAAGTTCCCTACTCTGTTGTAACAGACCATGAAGCTCGAGAAATTGAACGCCCTTTAGTGCCTTGGGCAAAGACAGTTATTTATGAAGCACACGTTAAGGGATTAACCGCTTTTAATACCGAAATTCCCGAACGTGAACGTGGGACATATAAAGGCTTAGGTCATCCCAGCACAATTGCGCATTTAAAATCTATTGGAGTCACCGCCCTTGAGTTGTTGCCCATTGCGCAATCAATAACAGAGCCTGCCATTTATAGTCGAGGTCGAATAAACCATTGGGGTTACAACTCACTTTTGTTTTCCGCCCCACACCGTGCATATGCCAGCACTGACGATCCGATTGCTGAATTGCAATGGGCAGTTGATCAACTTCATGCTGCTGGAATTGAAGTGATCATGGATGTTGTCTATAACCACACCGCCGAAGGTGGCATAAGTGGACCAACGCTTTCATACAGAGGAATAGATAATCACGCCTACTATCGACAAGATGCAGAGGGAAACTATTTAGATGTAACCGGTTGCGGAAATACCTTTGCAGCAAGTCAGCCGCATTCGGTTCGCCAAATTGTTGATTCACTGCGTTGGTGGATTGAAGTAATTGGCATTGATGGTTTTCGCTTTGATCTAACAACAGCTCTCTACACAAGTGGTAGTGCTTTTAATTCATCTCTCATGGCTGCAATTGGCGCGGATTCTGTTCTGCGTAACTTCAAAATGATTGCCGAGCCTTGGGACATATCTCGCTATTCACTGGGAGATTTTCCACACCCTTGGCGCGAATGGAACGATGCTTATCGTGACTCTGTTCGACAGTTTTGGTTAGGTGATCTTGCGCGTGGATATGGTGAAGGTGTCTCAGATATTGCTTCTAGTATCAGCGGATCCAGCAATGTGTTTAACTATCGAGGACCAACATCCTCCATTAATTTTATAGCAGCCCATGATGGTTTTACGGTTCATGACATGGTTACCTATAACCACAAGCACAACGAAGTCAATAGTGAAAACAATAATGATGGAAGTGATTCAAACCGTTCTTGGAATGTTGGTCATGAAGGAGAAACTTCCGATGCTGGAATTAATGAAATCCGAAAACGTATAAAGAAATCTTTACTTGCAACCTTGATGCTCTCATCAGGTGTGCCAATGTTAAACATGGGTGATGAAGTCAATCGGACCCAGAGTGGCTCTAATAATGGTTACTCACTCCCAATTGATCACACAGTTGAAAATGCAGAATCTTTTAATGGCGGTTGGGCTCAACCTTGGCAATTAAATCAAGACCAATCAGATACTTTGTCAGCGGTCCAAGCACTTGCACAAATTCGCGCAACTTATCTAGCCGATGTCACTTCGCAGTTTTTCACAGGGGCAGTTGATGAAGGCACAAACCGCAAAGATATTGCCTGGTTTTCACTCGGCGGAAATGAAATGAGTGATGATCATTGGCGCGATGAAGAAAAGAGAAGCATCACCGTATTTGTTGAGGCAGATCCGACAAAAGGTCTACTGCTCATGCTTAATTCATCACGTGAGGTAACCACATTCACGTTGCCAGATGCCAGCTGGGGAGAAACCTTTAGATGCATTTTTGATGCATCTAAGAATGTAGCAACATATGAACCAGTAATTGCTGCCCCTGCTTCAAAGATTGAGGTGCCAGAACACAGCGTGCTTGTTTGGCTCGTGTCTCGTACTAGATAGTAAGTCAGTAATCGCAGTAATATCTACATGTGCTCGCAATCATCGCTCCTGGACAAGGTTCACAAACTCCAGGAATGTTAAACAGTTGGATTCAAGATCCATCACACAAAGAGCTTCTTCTCTCTTGGTCAAAGACGATTGACTTAGACCTGCTACATCTTGGAACTACGGCAGATGCTGATGAAATCAAAGACACTGCAAATGCACAGCCTCTCATTGTTGCAACTTCACTTTTAGGTGCTCATGCTCTTGGAATCAAGAAATTTGCTGTCACATCCGGCCATTCTGTAGGTGAATTAGTTGCCGCTGCTCTTTCAGGAGCAATCTCTGAAATTGATGCCTTAAGAATTGTTCGTACTCGTGGAATTGAAATGGCACAAGCCGCAGCTACATCCCCTTCAGGCATGTCTGCAATCCTTGGCGGAGATCGCACTGAAGTCTTAGCCACAATTGCCACACTTAATTTAGTTGCAGCAAATGACAATGGAGCTGGGCAAATTGTTGCCGCCGGTGACCTAAGCGGACTTGCCCAACTTGGTGATAATCCTCCTGCTGGAGCGCGAGTTCGTGCTTTGGCCGTTGCAGGAGCTTTTCACACTGCCTTTATGCAACCCGCAGTTCAACCACTACAAGAATTAGCCTCATCGATTACAACACACTCACTTTCGATTCAAGTAATTTCCAATAAAGATGGACAAGCAGTCGCTGATGGCGCTGAAGTACTAAGTCGAATCGTCAATCAGATTGCTAACCCAGTCCGCTGGGATCTATGCATGGAAACCATGAAAACAATGGGTGTAACGGGTGTCATTGAACTTCCACCAGCCGGAACTCTGGTTGGCTTACTCAAACGCGCAGCTAGTGAGATTGAAACCTTTGCTTTAAAAAGCGCCGATGATCTAGAAGCGGCACGAGAGTTCGCAGGAAGGCACGCATGAGCATCAAGGTTGCACCAACCGGTCACAGCAGAATTTTGTCTGTTGGCACATATCGTCCAAAGCGAACCGTTCCAAACTCAGAGATCGTAGAGCGCATCGAATCGACTGATGAATGGATTCAACAACGCACTGGTATTGAGTCACGACGCTTTGCAGGAGATGACGAAACAGTTATTTCAATGGCTAAAGCTGCATGCGAGATGGCTCTACAAAGAGCCAAGTTAACTATTGCAGATATCGACACAGTCATTCTTGCGACTATTTCCTATCCATTTCAGGCACCTAGCGCTTCAACTGAATTGATTAATGAACTTGGCAATCCCAAAGCGGCAGCCTTTGATATCAGCGCAGCATGTGCAGGTTTTTGCTATGGCGTTGCCATGGGAAGTGACTTAGTTCGATCTGGAACTTCTCAAAATGTATTAGTAATCGGCGTTGAAAAACTATCTGACTACACAGATCCCGATGATCGCGCTACCGCATTCATTTTTGCTGATGGAGCAGGAGCAGTAATTATCGGCCAAAGTGACCAACCTCGAATTGGGCAAACAATTTGGGGATCGGATGCCGATTCTCGTGATGCGATTACATTGACTCCATCATTTCTAGATTACAAAAACAATCCTGATAAAGGTGTTGGGGAACTCGGTTGGCCAAATATTTCACAACAAGGTCAAGTTGTATTCCGTTGGGCTGTTTATTCAATGAGTAAGGTTGGATTGAAAGCACTTGAAGTGGCCGGTGTTACTGTTGATGAACTTGGTGCATTTATTCCCCATCAAGCAAATATTCGAATCATCGAAACAATGGCAAAGGAAATGAAAATTCCTGACTCTGTTTTTATTGCTGATGACATACGCACCAATGGAAATACCTCAGCGGCATCAATTCCTTTAGCTATGGACCGAATTTTGGAAGAGCATCCTGAGTTGCACGGAAAATTGGCGCTGCTCATCGGCTATGGAGCGGGATTGGTATATGCGGGACAGGTTGTTGAACTTCCGCCTAAGCCATAAAATTTATTGAGATTTATGCCACTTACGGCGTGCAATACTAGTAAGTAAGAGCGCATTTGCTACACAATAAACACCTTGCACGCCCGATCGATCTAGAAGAGGACATGAAGACAATGGCACTTGCACAAGCAGATGTACTTGCAGGACTTAAGCAAATCGTTGAAGAGGTAGCTGGTATTCCTGCTGCATCAGTTGAATTAGATAAGAACTTCACTGACGATTTGGATGTTGATTCACTCAGCATGGTTGAAGTTGTCGTTGCCGCCGAAGAGCGTTTCGGAGTAAAAATTCCTGATGAGAGCGTTGAAGATTTAGTAACAGTTGCAGACGCAGTTAATTTCATAGTTAACGCATCTAAGTAAGTTTTCAAACAATGACTCGCCGTCGCGTTGTTGTCACTGGACTAGGTGCCACTACCCCTCTGGGTGGAGATGTAGCAACTACTTGGGCTGGATTATTGGCCGGCAAAAGTGGTGTGCGATCTCTAACGGAGGATTGGGCACAAACAATCCCGGTGACCTTCGCAGCGCGAGTTGCAGTTGAACCAAGTGAGCAAATGGAGCGCGTTGAAATCAGACGCCTTGATCGTTCCGAGCAGTTTGGTTTAATCGCATCCCGTGAGGCCTGGAAAGATGCTGGATCACCTGAGATAGATAAAGAACGACTTGGCGTAGTCGTTGCATCAGGAATTGGTGGAGTTACAACACTGTTAGAGCAATACGACATTTTAAATAGTAAAGGTGCCAGATTAGTTAGTCCTCACACCGTGCCAATGCTGATGCCAAATGGGCCGGCTGCAAATATCGGTCTTGAATTAAAAGCACAGGCAGGAATCCACACACCTGTTAGCGCCTGCGCATCTGGTGCCGAAGCAATTGGTTATGCATTTGAGATGATCCGCAATAACCGCGCAGATATTGTTGTGAGCGGCGGGGTTGAAGCTGCATGTCATGCACTACCGATGGCAGCATTTGCTGCAATGAAAGCTTTATCAACACGCAATGACGATCCTGCTCGAGCATCACGCCCATATGACTTAAATCGTGATGGCTTTGTTCTTGGCGAAGGTGGCGGAATACTTGTTTTTGAAGAGTATGAGCACGCTATAGCGCGTGGTGCAAAGATTTACTGTGAAATTGCAGGTCAAGGCTTGTCATCTGATGGTTATCACATTGCCGCTCCTGACCCATCTGGTGCTGGGGTACAGCGCGCAGTGAAGTTCGCTTTGCGAGATGCTGAATTAACAACTGCAGATATTGTCCACTTAAACGCTCATGCAACCTCGACTCCTGCAGGTGATGTTGCCGAAGCAAATGCTTTGCGAGCAGCGCTTGGAAAAGATGCTGACCATGTTGCTGTATCTGCAACCAAATCAATGACAGGTCACTTACTTGGCGGAGCCGGTGCAATTGAATCTGTCTTTATTGTTAAGGCGCTGCAAGATCGTATGGCTCCCCCAACAATCAACATTGATGACTTAGATCCTGCCGTTACAGTCGATGTTGTGCGAGATAAGCCTCGCGCATTACCGGCTGGCGATATCGCAGCGTTGAATGATTCATTTGGTTTTGGTGGACACAACGTTGTATTGGCTTTTAAGAGCTTATAAATGTCACCTACATCCAATGATCCACGCGATCCGATTTCACGGATTAAGCGAGTAGTTGATGATGGAGTTTTTAACTTTCTGATCCCTCGAACTGAATGCGGAATAATCGCAGTCACCGCAACAGTAAAAGGAAATAGAGTTGTCATCTTTGCATCTGATGCCACAATAAAAAGTGGAGCACTTGGAGTTGATGGATCCAAAGTAATTGTTACTGCCTATAAAGCTGCGATGGGCGCTCAAGTGCCGATCATTGGTATTTGGCACAGTGGTGGCGCACGCTTAAGTGATGGCGTTGCATCCCTTGATGCATTTGGAGAAGTTTTTCAATCAATGATTTCGGCAAGTGGTCGCATTCCACAACTTTCTTTAGTTCTTGGACCAACTGCAGGCGGAGGGGCATACGGACCTGCGCTAACAGATGTTGTTGTTCTAGCACCTGAAGGTCGCATCTTTGTAACAGGACCAGATGTCGTTAAGAGTGTTACAGGCGAAGACATTGATATGGCGCTGCTGGGTGGGCCTGAGGCGCATAAGAAAAACAGCGGACTTGCCCACGTAATAGCTGCAAGTGAAGATGAAGCAATAGAAGATATTCGAACATTGACTGCTTTGTTTGCTAATCAAGGATTTATGAATGATCAAGTTGAAGATATTGATTTATCTGTCTTTGTTCCAGAGTTAAAGGTTCGCACATACGAAGTTCACCCCTTAGTTGATGCAATTCTTGATAAGGATTCTGAACACATTGAGTTGTTATCTATGTGGGCACCAAATATGACAACGATCCTTGGAAGATTAGGGGGCGCAACAGTTGGCGTTCTTGCTAATAACCCGGCCCACCTTGCCGGTGTTCTTGATGCAGCAGCGGGTGAAAAGGCAGCAAGATTTGTGCGCACCTGTGATGCCTTTGGAATACCGTTGATAGTTATTGCAGATGTGCAAGGTTTCTTGCCTGGCGCAGGACAAGAGTGGGAAGGCGCGGTCCGAAGAGGTGCGAAGTTATTGCACGCATTTGGCGAATCAGTTGTTCCACGAGTTACCTTAATTACCCGCCGCGCCTATGGCGGTGCTTACGTTGCGATGAACTCAAAATCACTCGGTGCAACCCGCGTATTTGCTTGGCCCGAAGCAGAAGTTTCTGTGATGGGGGCGGTTGCCGCGGTGCGCGTGCTTCATCGTCGTTTACTAGCCGATATCCCAGCAGAACAACGTGAATCTATGGAACTAGAACTTGCAGCAGAACATGAAAAGGTTTCAGGCGGAGTTCTCAAGGCAATTGAAATTGGCGCTGTTGATGAAATGTTGAGCCCTACACAAACGCGAAGTGCGCTAGCAAAAACAATTGCTAACGCACCGCACCGCCGTGGATCCCACGGCAATATTCCTCTTTAACTCTTAAAAGTCACCGAAACAGTTGCGGTAACAGTCTTTTCAATTGTTGATGTGTCATAAGCGCCATAATCAGCGGTCATTGTTGAATCTGGAGTAGTAATTTGTATCGGACCAGCCTTCACATTTACTAGCGCTCCGATCTTTCCGCCAACAGCCTCTGTCAACGCTTCTGCGCGAATTTTGGCATCCTTCATCGCTTCAGACATCAACTGCGGACGAAGTTCAGGCAAGTTTGAGATGTAGTACTGAGGGCCATAATTGTTTGCGTTAATGCCTGTTGCAAGTAATGATCCGATTCCTTGGCTGAGCTTTGAAATCAACTGCACATCCTTTGAGCGCACAGTAACTTCGCGTGAAGCGCGGTAAGAAAGTACTCGCCCAGTTGCATTGCCGTTGCTGTACTCCTCATTGGCATATGTTGAAACAGCGCCCAGAGTTAAACCATCGGCTGGGATTCCACCTTGTGTTAGATAATTTGAGAGTGCATCAACATCGGCATCAACTTTTTTCACAGCTGTTGCAACTGTTGGGGAAGAAAGTGAAACACTAAGCACCCACACAGCGTTATCTGCTGTAGCAGATGTCTTTGCAGAACCAGTAACGGTAATGCCATCACTGCTGCGAGATTCAAATCCAGATCCGACTCTCATTAATCCGCCACCGAGGGCCAGTGAAAGGATTACTGCAGAAATAATTATGGTGACCGCCTTGCGGCGCTCCACCGTGATAATTGGGCTTTCATTAAGTTGAGTCATGTTTATATCTTAACCATTAGATCGCACGAAGGCGTGGCACCTCTTGAAGGTCAACACTCCTAAATCGATCTAGTTCACATTCCCAAGAATTTCCCACCATTGCAGCTATTCCTTCGCGGATTGCTTCCTCATCAAATGAGTGCGAAAGGATGGCACTTAATTGATTTTCATTAACTAGGACCGCACCTGATTGGTCAACAACTGCGCGATGGATCCCTAGCTCTGGCGTGAAACGAAATAGTTCACCGCCTAACTCTGTTCCTTCAATCACCTCAAAGTTTAAGTAATGCCAACTTCGAAGCGCACTTGCGATCTCAGCAGCTGCGCCTTGTGCTCCACGAAACTCAAGTTGCGTGCGAAATGTTCCAGGCATCAACGGTTGCGGACTCCATGCCAGCTTTATCCAATTACCCAAGATTGTTTGGATCGCCCAATCAATATGGTGGCGCAGCGCAGAGGGCGCAGAGTGAATAGTTAAGAAACCTCGAACCTGTGACGGCTTTGAAGGCGTGGTTAAACGTTCCATGGTTCTCCTAGCAAGATGCGCCTAATGCGACCTTCCCCAGCGGCATTTTCGCGTCCCAATTGCTTGGTGAACACCTCAATTACACACCCTT
>JBIJAA010000057.1:0-2763 GCA_044346015.1 Candidatus Planktophila sp.
CAAATCCACGACAAATCTTTAGAAGAATTACCCTCCCATTGCTACTGCAGATACTTTCGCCGCTCTTAATCGCATCCTTTGCATTTAACTTTAATAATTTCAATTTGATTTATCTCCTAACGGGGGGTGGTCCGAGAAACACCTTGGATGGTGAAATTGCGGGAGCCACGGATATTTTGATCAGTTATACCTACCAAATTGCCTTTGGTCGAAACATCCTTGACTTCGGACTTGCTAGTGCAATCTCAGTCTTGATTTTCTTCCTCGTGGCCTCAATTTCTTTCTATGGCTTGCGTAAATCAAAAGTAATGGAGACCTTCAATTGACAAAATGGCTAAGAGAGAATCTATGGCGTCACTCATTCGCAATAATCATGTGCCTCTTTTCTTTGTTCCCTCTTTATCTAGTGGTTCTCTCCTCGTTTAATCCAAGTGGAAGTCTTAACCTGACTTCATTTGTGCCACGGGAGATATCTTTTGAAAACTACAAGATGCTCTTTTCCTCGCCTAAAATTCCATTTTTGTCATGGGTGAAGAATTCGATGATTATCGCCTCGCTAGTTGCAATTAGCTCAGTTGTAATCGGTGCTGCTTCAGCATTCGCATTTAGCCGCTTGAAGTTCAAGGGCAAGAAATTTGGTATTCAATTACTCCTCCTTGTGCAGATGTTTCCGGCGATTTTGGCACTTTCTGCTGTCTACGTAATCATGGAGCGTGTTTACTCTTTCGCACCAAGCATTGGTCTTGGTAGCCAAGCAGGCTTGATACTTGTCTATTTGGGCGGATCAATGGGTGTCAATATCTGGCTGTTAAAGGGTTTCGTGGATTCAATCCCTGCAGAGTTAGATGAAGCAGCAAAGATTGATGGGGCAAGCCCTGTGCAGACCTATTGGTTGATTTTCATCCCGCTAGCTACGCCGGTACTTGCGGTCGTGTGCTTACTCAGCTTTATTGGCACATTCAATGAGTTCATCGTTGCTCGTTTGTTCTTGGTAGAAATGAGTGGACGAACCGTTGCTGTTGGTCTGCAACAGTTCGTTGGTGGTCAATATGCAAGTAACTGGGGTGCATTTGCTGCAGGTTCAATACTTGCTTCAATTCCTATCGTCATAATTTTCTTGTCACTCCAGAAGTACATCGTTAATGGCTTAACTGCTGGTTCTGTTAAAGGATAACAATGATACGCAAGGGCTTATTGGCTCTGGTTGTTTCGGTGCTGCTCTCATTCTCTACAATTTCATTTGGCGCATCACCTGCTACAACAAAAGTTGGGCTCTCTCAAGATCTCATCTATTTTGTCATGCCTGATAGATACAAAGATGGAGATAAGAAAAACAACGATAACGGCGGTTTCAATACATCACTTACAGCTTTTTATCACGGTGGTGATTTAAAGGGTTTAACAGGAACATGCGAACCAGGCGATGATGGATTAGCCCGAATTAAATCCTTAGGATTCACGGCAGTCTGGTTAACACCAGTAGTAACACAACAAGAAGCAATAGGTGCTGGTTCGGGATATCACGGATACTGGGGAGTTGATTTTCTCAATGTAGATCCACACTTGGGAACAAATGCTGACATGGCTGAATTTTCCAAGTGTGCCAAGAAGTTAGGCCTGAAAGTAATCTTGGATGTCGTAACAAACCACACCGGTGATGTCATTAAATATCTTGGAAATGATGCGTATCTTCCGGCTGAATCCAAAAAGTTAAAAAACCCAGCATGGCTTAATGACATAAACAATTATCACAACGTCGGAGATATGGGGAGCTGCTGGGGCATTGGAAATTGCACCAAACTCGGTGATTTCTATGGACTCGATGATCTAGCCACCGAAAAGCCAGTTGTTTACAAAGGCTGGGCTGATGTTTATGGAAAGTGGATATCTCAATACGGGATTTCTGGGTTTAGAGTAGATACTGCCCGTCACGTTGATGACAAATTCTTTAAGAATTGGTCGCCTTTAATACAAGCCACCGCTAAGAAATCAAACATCAAGGATTTTACTATTTTTGGTGAAGTATTTGATTACAGCACCTTTAATCTGATGACGTATGTGAGGCAAAACAAGATTCAGACCTTATTAGATTTCCCATTTCAAGCAAAAGCAACTGAATACGCGTCAGGATATTCCAATGCGGCAGCGTTGACCGCTCTTTTTGAAAATGATGACTACTACACAAGCGCGCAATCATCGGCTAGCAATCTAGTTACCTTTCTTGGCAATCATGATGTTGGGAGAGTGGGATATACGATTGCAAACAAACGTGTTCAGCCCGCAAGCCAATTACTACCAAGAACTAATTTAGCTAATGCCCTGATGTATTTCTCTCGTGGTATTCCTGTTGTCTATTATGGCGATGAAGTTGGCATGACCGGTACAAATTCCGGTAAGGATCAATTTGCTCGACAAGACATGTTTGCAACTGATATCGAGATATGGAAAAACGAGGTTCGAATTGGTGGCTCTCCAATTGGGGATGGAAATGCGTTTGCAGCCACCAGTCAGAGCCCAGTTGCCCAGTATTTAATCAAGTTAGCCCAGATTCGGAAAGAGAATCCAGCTCTAGCAAATGGCCCCATGCTTGAAAGATTCTCGAAATATGCTTTGTATGTGATTTCAAAGAAAGATGTTGTGGACAATAGAGAGTACTTAGTTGCATTTAACAACTCAGACACAGATGAGGTTGTTGAAGTTACTACAGCAACTTCAACTGGTGGATGGAGTCAGATCCTTGGCACAACTGATGTGGTCACAAAT
>JBIJAA010000036.1:0-8394 GCA_044346015.1 Candidatus Planktophila sp.
GGCCAGTATCTTGCCTATTTCCTGGGCCTACATCCGATTGTTGGGGGGAGCAGGCTTAACGCACGCAACTCAGGTAGCGATCTTGTCTGCAAACTACATGGCCGCTCGTCTTCAAGATTCTTATCCAGTTCTCTATACAGGAGCTAATGGTCGGGTTGCACATGAATGCATTCTCGACATTCGTGGATTAACCAAGGACTCTGGCGTAAGCGTTGATGACATCGCCAAGCGGTTAATGGATTACGGTTTCCACGCACCAACCATGTCTTTCCCAGTGGCGGGTACTTTAATGATTGAACCTACAGAGTCAGAGGATCTCAGGGAGATTCACCGCTTTATAGATGCCATGATTTCTATCAGAGCTGAAATCCAAGAGGTCATTGATGGCACAATCGGAATAGAAGAGTCGGCGTTGCGCAATGCACCGCACACAGCTCTTTCAGTGGTTTCAAGCCACTGGGAGCGCCCATATAGTCGCGAAAAGGGCGCTTATCCGGTTGCTTTAGAGGGTTTTGTCTCGGGTGAATCAATTGGCTCTCGGATGAAGTATTGGCCGCCAGTAGGGCGCATTGATGGCGCTCATGGAGATCGCAATCTGGTCTGTGCTTGTACGCCGATGGATGATTATCGATAAGAGGGGCCTAGCCTCATCGTTTTAACATTACTTTACATAATGTAACTTATCGGCGTTAGCGATACGCTCGTCTAGACACCAACAGGACAATTAATACCCCAATTAAGGCCCAGTTTCCCGCCTTATCTCTGGGCGTTTGCCCCTCTAATAAATCTACAGTTGTTCTGATTGAGTCCGCTGTTCCTAACGAACTTTTCTGCAGAATTTTTCCTTTGTAATCAATGACCGCGGAATATCCAGTTGTTGAAACCGAAACGATATTTCTGCCATGTTCAATGGCCCGGACTCTAGTTATCGACAATTGCTGGGCACTTTCTGCAGACATTCCAAATGTGGCGCTGTTGGTCTGCACCGCAAGCAAATTCGAACCTTTTGCGGCTATTTGAAGAATGCGATCATCTATTAGTTCAAAGCAAATAACCGGAGCTATAACAGCATCGTTAATAACAAAGAATTGGGAGCCTTGACCAGGTTCGAAGTCTCGTACCCGATCTGTAAATGGCGAGATCTTAGAGGCAATCGATCTCAGCGGAATATATTCCCCAAACGGAGTTAAATGCTGTTTGACGTATATCGGTGGCAGCTCACCACCCCACAAAATAGAAGTATTGAGCAATTTATTGCCCTTATAAACAACTGCCCCAACAATTAATGGTTCTTTAATTGAATCCAATGATTTTTTCACATCTACGTTTTGAAATGGATCAACATCAACTGAATTTTCTGGCCAAAGCACAAAGTCGACATCTGAGTCCTTAGCTAACTCTTTTTGTGTTGCCTCAAAATGATTGTTAAACACAGCCTTTGCGCGCGAATTAAAATCTAATCCCATTTGCGGAACATCACCTTGTACTAATAGAACTTTTGAAACTCCAACATTGTCAAGATTTATGGGGATAAAGAGAAGTAGGAAGGGAGCAAAATGTAGGACAGAAAATCGTTTTTGAAAGGCATAGAGGATTATCAATGCGATGAGCAGAACAAGCGCAGAAAGCGCGGTGGCTCCCCCGATAGCTGCTATTTTGGAATATGGCGCATCTGCCTGTGTGTAAGCAATACGAACCCAACCAAATCCTCCGAAGGGAAAACGATTACGAACTTCTTCCAGCACAATAAATAGAAAAGGATATGAGGCTATCCCCCAGCGAGAAACTAAAGCCAAAGGCATATAGAAAAGTGACAAACCAAACGCCAAAATTAACCATGGAACGGATCCGACAAAAGTACTGCTCCAATGCAAAACGATTGCGTTAAGGGTCAGGGCGAAAAGAAAAGAAGCGAGAACCTTCCTTTCGGTCAGAGTTAACGCATACATGTGTGCAGCTAGTGCAATAGGTGCTAGCCACCATTGACCTATCGGTTCATATGCGCCACTGAGCAAAATCCCCGAGAGGGCAGAGATGAGAAGACCTACCACGTTCAAATCACCAACCTAGTGCGCTGATCAACCGATCAACACTGGCACCTAGTGCATATCGTTCCTTGAACTGGTAAATCGCAGAAAGATCTTGTGGGGCTTTGGGAATGGATAGATCCACCTTCGGCAGCGGTGCATCGCGCGCAACGCGCACTAACTTTGGTGCAATCTTCAAGTAGTCAGCACCTGCAATTATCTTTTTCGCAAGAGCAGGGGGCAAAGCATCGTGTGATGCGTGGGCAGCTTCTAGCGCATCTTCGACTGTAGCAAAGAGATTGGCGATAACAGCGGCACCTTTTTCTCCAATCCCCTTCACACCAGGTAATCCATCAGATGGATCACCCCGGAACATTGCGAAAAGGTCATAACGATCACCAGGTATTAAATACTTGTCAGCAACATATTTAATGTCAACTAAATCGTGTTGGGATATCCCCTTTGCAAGATACACAACCTTGATGTCGCGCTTGTCATCGACCATTTGAAACAAATCTCGATCACCGGTCACGATGCGGATCGGTCCCTTTTCTATTTCTGCATAGGTTGCCATCACATCGTCGGCTTCATAATCATCGACTCCCACCACGGGTATTCCAAACAGATCTAGCAAATCCAAAAGAATGGGAATCTGCGGAGTTAAGGTTTCTGGTTCTTCTTCCTCTTCGCCTTCTTCTTCCAGACGATTAGCTTTGTATGCAGGGAAAATATCCACGCGCCAACTTGGACGCCAATCGCCATCTAGACATGCAACCAACCTGTCTGGCTTATATACATTCATCAAGCGAGCAGTCATGTCTATGTAACCACGAATGGCATTTACTGAAGTTCCATCAGGTGCTAACAATGTGTCTGGCATTCCGTAATAGGCGCGATACCAAAGAGAAGCGCTATCTAGCAGCATTAATGTCATATATCCCCCATTAAGTATGCGACAACGCCTCGGTCTATCCGCTTCACCGCATCCTTGCAGACCGGACGTAATGTATCGCTTGCACCGGCTATTTGATTTAATAGATCGATCAGTTGTTTTGTTGCGCGAACAAAGTCGCCAACGGACATATCAGAGCCCTTAAGAACGCTGTTGAGCGAGTTACCACTTGCCCATTTATATGAGATGAAGCAAAAACCAGCGTCAGGTTCTCGTTGTGTTTTAACTCCAAATTTGCTTTCAATCTCTTCTAAATCCGCCCACAAAGAAATTATCTCAGTCAATGTCGATTGGACCTTTTGACTGGGCATCTTCGGTGCCAAATTCTCGGCAGAACGTGACTCAAAAATCATGCAGGAAACTACAGAGAGCAATTCAGTTGCATTCAATTCATCTAACAGTCCGCGACGAATCGATTCGGTTAATAGCAAATCTGATTCAGCATAAATTTTGGTCAATATTTTGCCTTGCGCCGTTGGTTTTTCTCCCTGAATGTATTCAAGATGATCCAAAACGCGACAGATCTGATCAAAGGTCTTGGCAATTACATGGGTACGACTTTCTACCCGTAATGTGAGGCCATCATTTTCTCGACCCAATCGTCCTGCACGCTCTGCCAAACGTGCATGATCTTCCCTCTCGGCGCATCCATGTGAGGGATGATTCTTCATTGCCTTACGAAGATCGGCTAGTTCGCCCTCCATATGACCACGTTGTCTGTTGTCAAACGTCTTACGTTGGTCACGTCGACTGAGCAAAACTTCAACTTCCTTGATTGAACGACGAAGACGCGCATACTCAGAGAAATCACCAAGGTGACAGGTGGAATCCCGGACCAACTCTTGGATAGCTGATTCATTCTTTCGAATCTGTCGGGTTAACCCGACAACGGCGCGATCTGCTTGAAATTGAGCAAAAGATGACTCCAGAGATCGACGTGCCCGCTCTCTGCCAAACTGGGCAATCAAGTTGATAGACATGTTGTATGAAGGTGAGAAAGAAGAACGCAATGGATATGTTCTAGTCGATGCCAATCCAGCTGCCGATGCGGAGTCAACAGTTGGTGACCATTGAATTACTGCGTTGCCTTCTATGTCGATTCCGCGGCGACCTGCACGGCCGGTTAATTGGGTGTACTCCCCCGGGGTTATCGGCACATGCGCCTCACCATTGAATTTGATGAGTTTTTCTAGAACCACCGTACGAGCTGGCATGTTGATACCTAAAGCTAATGTCTCGGTTGCAAACACCGCTTTGACTAAACCGCGCTGAAACAAATCCTCTACCGCTCCTTTAAAACTTGGAAGCAAGCCAGCATGGTGAGCTGCGATGCCCCTTTCTAAAGCAGTCAACCACTCCTTGAAATTGAGAACTTCTAAGTCTTCTTCAGCAATATTTTGCGTATATCGAAGGGCGGTGCGCTTGATCTCCTCCCGCTCTTCGGTTGAAGTAAGTCGAAGACCTGCTTGCAGGCACTGCTTCACGGCAGCATCGCAGCCTATTCTTGAAAATATGAAAGTAATTGCAGGTAGCAAATTCTCGCCGTGAAGTTTGTCAATGATGTCGGCCCGCGACAGTCGGTCACTGGGTTCTGCAAATCGTCCCCTACGGTTGCGCCCAAGTGCTGCGCGTCGTGTCATCTCCCGCTCCCGGTTGAGGACCTCTGGATTTACTCGACCAGGTGCGTCGAAGAGATCTAATAATCGATTCCCGATCAATACATGTTGAAAAAGAGGGATTGGACGAATCTCGCTAACGATCACTTCAGTTTCTCCGCGAACTTCGCCTAGCCATTCGCCAAACTCTTCGGCATTTGAAACGGTTGCAGATAACGAAATGACTTGAACGCTCTCCATCAAGTGGATGAGTACTTCTTCCCATACCGCACCTCGAAATTTGTCTGCTAAATAGTGCACCTCATCCATTACCACGCACCCTAAATTGGTCAAGGTATTTGATCCGGCATACAACATATTGCGCAAGACCTCTGTGGTCATAACAAGGATTTCCGCATCACCATTGATGCTTGTATCCCCGGTGAGCAGGCCAACACGGTCCTCGCCAAACTTGGCTACGAACTCAGAGTATTTCTGATTGGACAGCGCCTTTATTGGTGTCGTGTAAAAGCACTTCTTCCCTGACTGTAATGCGTAATAAGCGGCAAACTCACCGACAACAGTTTTTCCAGCACCTGTTGGCGCTGCAACCAAAACGCCCTTACCTTCCTCAACAGCGTGACAGGCTGCAACCTGGAATGGATCGAATTCAAATTCAAAGGTAAGAAGGAAATCGGTAGTAATCGGATGTTGTCCTCGCAATTTAGCCGCTGCGTAACGTTCTGAAGGAGTAGTCATGCGACCCACGTATGAACCGCTGAAGAGATGCATTCAGCCGAGACAGGCAATTGACCAATTCGTTCTCCATCTGCGTAAGCAACTGCCTTGGATTCGATTCTGACCGACTTGCTGCGAACAATCTCCACAGCAGGATGTGAAAGATGATTTCCCGCAAATACTCGAGGAAAGACTTTAACAAATTCCAATTTAGATACAGGGTGCAAAACCATGACATCAAACAAGCCGTCATCAATTTTTGCGTTGGGACACACTTGCATACCCCCGCCATATGACCGACTATTTGCAACAGCTATCAGCATAGCCTCGGTCGATATTGTGCGATCATCCAAAATAATCTCAAAGTGACGTGGTTTGAACCGAGGAAGCTCTATCGCAATTGCCGCGTTGTACTTCATGGGCCCTTTGGGCCACTTCATGGTGTTGGCTTTTTCATTCACCACAGCATCAAATCCTGAAGACAAAATAGCGCCAAACCATTCCCCCTCTACGATCCCAAGATCTATCGGAGATGGTTGGGTTGTAATCACTCTCTCCAACTGTGCATCAACGGAGTCTAAGTCCCACCCCAATGTCCGTTGAAAGTCATTGCCGGTCCCCGCAGGAATGAGTGCAAATGGAATGTTCAAAGGAACTATTGCTTGCAAAATGAGATGCATCAGCCCATCGCCACCGACTGCTATCACGCCCCTGCAATCAGAATTGTTTTCAAGAAATATTCGCAGATGATCGTTTAGATCCCGTGATGAGTTGCCAGAAACAATTGTGAAATCGACGCCACGTTGATTGAGGTAACCAGCGACGTGATTGCCAACTGTGGTTCCCTTGCCCTGACCAGAAATAGGATTTATAACCAACGCCCACATGCGAGCACCTTATCGGCTATTCCTTAATAGATGTCGGTGCCTCAATCTCCATGGAGTCACTTTCCATGGATAGTTGCCTTTTGTCTCGACGTTTATCAATCTGAACTGCAATCCCACCAGCCATGAAATAGAAAATAATCAATGGTGAGGACAACAGCATCATGCTGAGTGGATCAGCCGTTGGCGAGGCGACGGCGACCAGAAGGAAGATACCAAAGACCCAAGCACGCCAAGGCTTTAGAATAGTTTTACCACGAAGAAAACCAATGAGATTAAATGTAAGAAGGAAGACCGGCAATTCAAATGCTAAGCCGACAAGAAGAATTAATCGAAGAACGAATGAAAGATAATCGTCAAAGCCTACGAAGTTACTCACTGAATCTGGCGTGAAAGCAAAAAGTGCTTTTATCGCAATCGGAAGAATGAAATATCCCATCGCTACGCCCATCGCGAAAAACGGCGTAGCTGCTAAAACAAAGAGGATGCTTGTTCGCTTTTCTTTTCTGTGGAGTGCAGGTGCAATAAAAGCCCAGAGTTGATAGAGCCAAAAGGGAGCAGAAACAATCAAACCGGTTAGCAATGCAACTTTAACTTGTAAATTTAGCGGTCCAAGAACACCAACGATATTTAAAGCCCCGCAACTTGTTGCGCCTGAATCCTGAGCGACTTTTAAATCGCACACAGGTTTTGCTAATGTCGTGATTATTGGATTATAGAAATACCACCCACCAACACATGCGATGAGGACAACGATCGCTGATCGAAGAACTCTTTTACGTAACTCGCGTAAGTGGTCAAGTAGTGGCATCCGTGCTTCTTGTGCCGGTGCCATGAGGCTACTTCTCTGTTTTGTCGTTCTCTTCTGCAGGACTCTCGTCTGTCTTCATTTCCTTCATTTCACTCTTAAAAATACGCATAGAGCGACCTAGAGAACGTGCGGAGTCAGGCAAACGCTTAGCCCCAAATAGAACAAGAACGACTATAAGGAGAATGACAATCTCTCTACCACCTATAGAACCCATAACACCTACTCCTTAGTTAACGATTAATGGAAGGCTACACCAGTCAGTTGCGAGTGGAAAGTGACTCTCAAGCCTGTTTGTAACGATTTAGCATCAGACGCGCCATCTCAGCCACAGAGGCACGAATATCAGAGGGAGAATTCAGGGTTACCGTCCCACCCCCAGCCATTATCGACCGTTCAATCCACTGGCGCGAAAACGATGACAGTTCCGCGGTTTTTCCAGATTCAAGATTCGGAATGGCAAAACGCTCGATCGAGTCCCTGGAAAGTACCTTTGCTGTGATTGAAAACTGAATCTTTTCGAAACTGGGCTGGTTGATCTCAAAGTCAGTGGACACAACTGCCTGCTCGGCCATTTCAATTCTATCTATGCGAAATTCCCGGTAATCCTGAGCTGTGAAACAAAAAGCATGGATATATTGATGACCATCGGATTCATATAGGTCAATGGGCATTACCGAGCGTTCACTAGTCTGGTCTTTATACAGTGAGTGGTACTTGATGTTGAGTCCGCCGTTAGAGACAAGTGCTTTTGTAATAGCCACTGAAACATCGGCTGATGTGGAAGAAACCACAGAGAGCCGAACAGGAACCCCAAGTTTTTCACGCAATCGTTTACGTAATGAATCAATTGAATCCAAAAGATCTTGACGATCAGAGGTCAAAGCTGACTCGATAAGATCTAGACCCAGCAAGAGTGCAACACCTTCTTGGAAGGTAATCGTGCGTGGTTTAGATAAAGTCGGAGCGTTACTAATACTCACATAACCAGATTCGAAATCAAGATTCATCAGCTCAAGTGGGGTATATCCAGGTAGGCCGCACATCCATAAGGTCATTAAATCAGCGTGCATTTGCGAGGCAGTAACATCAAAATGCCGAGCCAATTCCTTAAGCTCAATCCCTTGATGTGTATTTATATATGGAACAAGGTCCAACAGCCGCCTTGTGCGCAACAGAGGTGAAGAGATCTCTCTACTCATGATCACTCAGCAATGTTTGTAGCTGCTCAACGATTAACTCTCGTAATTCCGCCGGTTCTTGGACGAAAACATCATCACCATGCCAGAGAATTTCTGCAGCCAATGTCTGGGAATTAAATAGTGGGACTCTTATTTGGTCCCACTCCCCTAGATCAACTACAGAAATAGCAAGGTTTCGCAGTGCATGA
>JBIJAA010000054.1:0-2698 GCA_044346015.1 Candidatus Planktophila sp.
TCAGCAACACGGCCCACACCGATCATATGAGCGGCTTCGCGCCATGAAACCTTTTTAGTTGTTGCAGTGTTTTCAACCTCTTTGAAAGATCTCATCATGATTTCATTCAAGTTAGATTTAACTTCCTCTGCTGACCAGAAGTAGTTCTGCTTATCTTGGACCCACTCGAAGTAAGAAACAATCACACCACCTGAATTTGCAAGAATGTCGGGAACTGTCAAGATCCCTTTATCAATAAGAATTCTGTCACCGGCCGGAGTGGTTGGGGCATTTGCACCTTCAACAACAATTTTCGCCTTAATGCCCAGTGCAGTTTTTTCTGTGATTGCATCAGAAAGAGCTGCAGGGATCAAGACATCAACTTCTAGATGAAGTAGCTCATCCTGTGTCATTGCATCTGTGCCTGGCATATTCAAATTGCCATGGTCTGTGAAAAACTTCCATAATTCTGCGACGCTACTAAATCCTGTAACCGCTCCATTCACATCACTGACTGCGACTACTTTCAAGCCAAGATTTTCAAGTCCGATAGCGGTCCAGTAGCCAACTTTTCCAAAACCTTGCACCGCAACGGTTGCACCTAGGGGATTTATACCTCGCGCTTTTAGCGCTTCGATAGTAGAGATAACAACACCATCACCAGTTGCAGAGGTGCGCCCCAATGAACCTCCAAGCACAATTGGTTTGCCCGTAACAACACCAGGAACCGAATAACCGGCGTTTACAGAATATGTGTCCATCATCCATGCCATGTTGCGTTCATCAGTTCCAACATCTGGTGCTGGAATGTCTCGTTCAGGTCCAATGATTGGAAGAATTTCAGAGGTGTATCGTCTTGTTAATCTCTCGTTTTCTCTTTCTGAAAGATCTTTTGGATCTATAGCGATTCCACCTTTAGCACCGCCGTATGGAAGATTTGTGAGCGCGCATTTCCAAGTCATCAACATGGCTAAGGCAACTGTTTCATCCATATCAATAGACGGGTGAAAACGAACACCACCTTTTGATGGCCCACGAGTTGTTGAGTATTGGACTCTAAAACCTTTATACATTTCAACATCACCATTGTCGCGACGCAAAGGAACTGCGACTTCAAGAATTCGACGTGGCGTTGAAAGTGTCTGCCAATCATTTTCTGAAAGGCCTAGAAGATCAACAGCACGCTGCAGTTGTTCTCTAGCGGTATCGAGTGCTGACTCCATTGTCATTCTTCTCTTTCCACTAAGTTATGCGCGAAGAGCCTTTGCAAATTCGCGGAAATCCTCAACAAGTAGATCAATCTCAGTTTGGCCATGTGCCAAAGAGATCAACCATTGTTCATCAAGTCCCGGAGGAGTGATGATTCCGCGATTAAGTGCAAACAACCAGTGTGCTTCAGCAATTCCAAAGTCTGTTGCTTTGTAGTCACGATAGTTGCGAACAGGTGTCGTAGACCAAGTAACACAGCCTTTAACGCCAAATCCAACAGTATGTGCAGGCAGTTGGTACTCATCAATGATTTCACTGATGCGATCTAGTGCTTGCTGATTGAGTGCTTCGGCAGTAGCAAGTGCTTCATCTGTGCAAAGGCGATCAATTGCGCGAACACCAGCCATTGCAAGGGGATTACCGTTGAATGTGCCGAAGTGCGCCATTTTGCCGTTTGTTACAAAATCCATGTACTTTTTCTTGCCACCAAAAGCGGCCAAAGGAACTCCGCCACCAATTGATTTTGCAAGGGTGATGAGATCTGGCTCAACACCAAGTCGAACAGATGCACCGTGCGCGCCAGCTGTAAGACCAGTTTTTACTTCATCAAAGATAAGAATGACGTTGTACTCATCGCATAGTTCGCGAACGCGCTCTAGATAGCCAGCATCCGGCAAGATAATTGCAAGATTTTCTAGAACTGGTTCAACGATATAGCAAGCAATCCTTGAAGCGTTCTTTTCAAACATTGCTTCAAGTGCAGAAACATTGTTGTAAGGAACGACGTAAATATCACCTGGAACTAAGTTGGAATCCATCACCGGTGTTGGTTCTTCAGGATCACCAGCCTTGTCTAGGGGCGGTTTGGCTGAAACAACAAAAGGATCGTAGCTACCGTGGTAACCACCTTCGACTTTAAGAATTCCCATTTTGCCTGAGGCTGATCGTGCAACACGAACTGCATACATTGTTGATTCAGTTCCGCTGTTTGTAAAGCGGACTTGGTCAATCTTAAACCGCTTGCAAATCATTTCTGCCGCGTCAGTTGAAGTTGGTGACGGTGTTACAAAGAGCATTCCTGTTCTTAATGAGCTTTGGATCTCTTCAATAACAGTTGGGTTTAAGTGCCCCGCAAACATCGCACCAAAGCCCATAGATAGATCAAGGAGCTGGCGACCATCAACATCGGTCATGTATGCGCCATTGGCAGAGACAATTGAGATTGGGTATGGATCCCAGTGCTGGAAGCTAGATGTAACACCTAAGGGCAAGGATTTAAATGATCGGCGGCTCTCTTCAGCGCTCTTGCCAGTGTTTTTAGTGAATAGTTCCCATTCTTGCTTGAGAATAGCTTCAACCCTCTGCGGGTCTACTGGAACTGAAGTTGTAGGGACGAATCTAAATGTTTGCTTGTGGTTACTCTGTGTCAGCATTTGTAAAACTTGTACGGCAAAGGTTTCAGCTTTTGAAACTCGTTTGAGAAGTACTCTCCCGGTTCGTTTTTAGTTAA
>JBIJAA010000034.1:0-9025 GCA_044346015.1 Candidatus Planktophila sp.
CACCAACTGCGGCAACTAAAACTGCAGCAATAAAACACACAATGATTGGCAGGTTAAAATCGAATCGAAGCAATGCAGCTGCATAGGCACCGAGTGCCATCAGTGCGCCGTGGCCTAATGAAACCTGACCTGAATAACCCGTTAATAAAATAATTGAAGAGATCGCAATTACATACACTGCGATCGTTGTTCCTTGGAGAACACGAAGTTCTTCTATGTAGTTACTCAGAATAAAAAGGACAATTCCACCGAGAATGAAGAGTGGTATGTGCGTGCTTTGCTTTTTGCTCTTATGCACGGCGCCCCGCCTTTACTCCAATAATTCCTTGTGGGCGAATGAATAAAACTAGAAGCAAAATAACAAATGGAGCTATGAAGAAGAGTCCACTGCTGACATACATCAGCACAAATGAAATAGCTACTCCTAAGAACAGACCGCCAAGTACCGCACCAAGCAAGCTATCCAAACCGCCAATAACTGCTGCGATAAATCCTGAAACCAGAAGTAAGGAGAATTCGGCTGAATCTGGTGAGAAATTTCCATTTCCATTTACTGTTTGGAAAAGTCCTGCCACCGCTCCTGCCGCACCGGCCAAAGCCCAACCAAGTGTCCGAACACCATCAACTCTAATTCCTGAAAGTCGTGCAATTTCTGGTGCATGTGCAGATGCTCGCAGCGCCAAACCGAGATTGGTTTTTTGGAAGAGAATCGTAAGGACGATCAACAAAACTAGAACGACTCCAAGTATAAATAGTTTTAACGGAGAGAAAACTAAGGTTGTTGTTTCATTGATCTTAAATCCATTATTGGAAATTGGAGCAACGATAACCAGATCTTGTCCGCCCCAAATCATTGTTACAACGGATTTAATGACACCTAATAATCCAAGCGTTGCAATAATTGGAGCAACACCAGCAATTGGTCCAGATGAGGCGTGCTTGACTAATAATCTCATTAAAATGAATTCAACTAGTGCGGCAAACAAGGCGCCGCCAATCATGGCAACTGGAAGTGCGATCCAAAATGAACCTAGCCGTGAAACCGCTTCATAACCAAAGTAGGTTGATAAAAGGGCCATGCCAGCTTGGGCAAAGTTAACAACTCGAGTGCTTCGCCACACTAAAACAAATGCGATTGCCATTAAGGCATAGATTGCCCCGGCTGTTAAGCCGATTAAAAAGGTATTTGATACTTGCATCAATGTATCAAATAGTTGTGACGGTGGATTTAATTGTTTCATTGTTAATACCCCAAGTATGCAGCGCGGACTGCAGGGTCTTGGATCAACGCTTGTGCGTGATCTACGGCAACTACTTTTCCTAAATTCAGCACAATTCCAAGATCTGCAATCTTTAGTGCACCCATTGCGTTTTGCTCAACAAGCACAACTGTTAATCCCATTTGAATTGTTAAATCTTGAATAGTTTGGAATATCTGCTCAACAACAAGTGGGGCTAATCCCAATGAAGGTTCATCAAGGAGAAGTAGTTTTGGCTTTGACATGATGGCTCGACCTATAGCAAGCATCTGGCGTTCTCCACCTGACAAAGTGTCAGACCTTTGAGAAATGCGCTCTCCTAGACGAGGAAAGATTTGGACTACCTGGTCCATCGATTCTTTCATCTCACGACTATTTTTTCGCCAGATAGCACCGAGCTCAAGATTTTCTTTAACTGTTAATTCAGGTATTACTGATTTTCCTTCTGACACATGCGAAATACCCATTCGAACTAGATTTTCAGGCTTCTCCCCCGTGATTGCTTGACCCATCCAGTTAACAACACCCGAAGTTGGTTTATTCAGCCCTGATAATGCCCGTAGCAAAGTAGTTTTTCCTGCACCATTAGATCCAATAATTGCAGCAAGTGTTCCTGTTGGAACGGCCAGTGAAACTTGATTGACCGCACAGATAGCACCATGGTGCACCGTCAAGTTCGAAACATTAAGCGACATGGTTATTACCTGTACCTAAATATGCAGCCATTACAGCTGGATCACGACGCACAGTCTCAGCATCACCACTTGCAATTACCTCACCAAAGTTAAGAACGTACAGTTTGCTACACACCGACATCACAACATCCATATGATGCTCTACGAGCAATACTGACATGTCCGCACTCAAATTCTTTATGAGCGTGTTCATCCACTCAATATCTTGAGTTCCCAAACCACCTGCTGGCTCATCAAGCATCAAAATTGTTGGTTCACTAACAAGGGCGCGTGCAATAGCAACGCGCTTGGTGTCTGGATACGACAACGTATCTGCTCGTCGATGTGCAATTCCCCCAGCATAAACGCGTTCTAGGGCAACACGTGCCTTGCCGCGGATTTGGTCTTCATCTTTTCTGTTTCTACCAAAAGCTGCAGATATCAAACCAGTCTCTGACAAATGTTGCGCACCGATCATGACATTTTCTAAAACCGTTAAGTCCCCAAATAATCCAACACCTTGCAATGTGCGCGCAATTCCTAAATCAACAAGTTCGTGAGGTTTTGGAAACTCACTCTTCTTGCCATGGAGATGAAACTCGCCAGAATCCGGTGTTACTAATCCGCACAATGCGTTAAACAAAGTTGTTTTACCAGCGCCATTGGGGCCAATTAATCCAACGACCTCATTTTTACCGACTTCCAAATAAACATCATTCAAAGCCCGAAGACCGCCAAAAGAGACATTTACTCTCTCGACGCGCAGCGCTGATTTATTAGTAGACATGAGGTGCGTAAATTCTAGGCACTCGAGGCCCAATTCGTGTAACTATTTCATAATTAATTGATAACGATGCAGTTGCCCAGTCATCTGCGGTGTACTCACCCTTTGAGCCATCACCGAAAACAATCACCCAATCCCCAGAAACCGCCGTCGATTCAGCCCCCAAATCAACTACAAATTGATCCATAGAAACGCGCCCTATAACAGGGGCCCTTTTGCCATCTACAAAGACCCCTACATCTTTAGCGATTCGTGGAATTCCATCGGCGTATCCCATGGCAACAACACCAAGTTTTGTCTCCTTGGTCGTGTGAGCTGTAGCGCCATATCCAACCGCAGCACCCTCAGGTACTAACTTAACTAGATGTAATTTAGCTCGAAGTTGCATTACCGGCTTTAGTAAAAGCTCATTGCTTTTTCCTAATGTTGAAACATCTGGGCTTAACCCATAGAGAGAAATACCTGCTCGAACTAAATCAAAATGTGCGGCTGGGTTCTTTAGGGTTGCCGCAGAGTTCGAAAGATGTTTAATCGGTGGGTTAATCCCAATCTTGGCTAGATCTGTAATCATTTGATTAAAGCGATTTAATTGTTCAACATTTTGCTTTTCACTTGGTTCATCGGCTCTTGCAAAATGCGAAAAGACTCCAACAACATTTACATTTGAAAAATCTTGCTGGAGTAATTCTTGCCATTCATCCAAAAAACCACCACGAGTCATTCCGGTATCGAGTTCAATATGAATACGAGGTTTTCCGGGAAGTGCGGCAATCTCTTTAAACGCAGCAAGAGAAGCAACGGCAACATCAATGTCATGATCAACAGCAGATTTGAAATCAGATCCTGGTGACACTAACCATGCCAAAATTGGAATACGCACCCCATGAGTTCGAAGTGAGATCGCCTCTTCTAGTAATGCAACACCAAGCCAATCTGCTCCTGCTTTTTCTGCAGAAAGGCCAACACCTAACAAGCCATGACCATAGGCATCGGCTTTGACTACAGCCATTAAGGCTGTCTTGCTCGTGGACTTTAGATGAGCGATATTGGACTCTAGACGAGCCGTATCAATCCTTGCTTCAGCGCGATTCATACTCGCTCCACGATCACCATGGCAGATGCAATTCCGGCATCATGGGAAAGAGAAAGGTGCACTTCTGCGCCATCAACAAGATCTGCAATTTCTCCCCTAAATAAAAAGGCAGGCTTTCCACTTTCTAAATTAACTATCTCTGCATCATGCCATGACAACCCTTTGCCGGCATTGAGGGCTTTTGCAAGAGCTTCTTTTGCGGCAAATCGTGCTGCAAGTGAATTAACTGGCTTAACGCGTTCTGCTGTGGTGAAGAGTTTTTCCAATAAGCCTGGCGTGCGCTCGAGGGATGCCTTAAATCGATCAATGTCTACGACATCAATTCCAATCCCGTCAATCATTAGAGCAGTCTAGTGCAACTGGCTTTTAGAGGGAACATACCTATCTATAGCAATAACAGTTACCAATAGTGCGCTTCCAACAAAGACGCCACCTAATAGATCAGTGAACCAATGCGTATGGCGGATCAGAGAAACAGTACATACAACCAGGCTAATTAAAACTACTGCTGCGCTAGCTAATCGGCCTTGGTATCTATCAACCTTTGCATATCGATAAATCAAATAGGCTAACAAGCCCCACCCCAAAACAACATTGGACGCATGACCACTTGGGTATGCCATTCCACCTGCATGTAGCAAATCAAAGCCATCACGTGGCTTGGTTCTCCCCAATGATAATTTCACAGCTCCAACAATTAAGTGAAGAAATAATAAAGAAATAGCAGCCAAAATTAATGGACGTTTGGTTTTGAATTTATATGCGATGAATGCAGCAGCAATTAACAAAACGGTGGAGGTGAGCCAGCGAGCGCCCAAGTCATCTAAGCGAAGTAATATGAATCCTGCTAAACCCTTAAATTGAGGTTTAGGTTGACTGTTAATTTCTTTGTCATAACCAACTAGTGGTCCATATGTATAAACTTGTTGCGTTACAACTATGAATCCAGCAAATAAAACTGCTGCCCACCGTAGTGCTCGATTCATTTGCCTACGGCGATTTTGTTCCAAAACTTTCATTATTCAACCGTTACAGATTTAGCCAGATTTCGAGGTTGATCAACATCGTTGCCACGCACAACAGCCATTTCATAAGCAAATACTTGAAGAGGAACAGTTGCTAGGATCGGCTGAAATAGTGCAGGAGCAACTGGAATTCGGATTACATGTTCTGCTCCCTCAACATGTGCACCTTCTTCTGCGATAACAATGACGCGGGCTCCACGGGCTTTCACCTCTTGAATATTGCTTAACATTTTTTCATCCAGGGCATGTTCATGTCCTGCAGGCAATATTGCGATTACCGGTGTGCCCTGATCGATTAAAGCTATTGGCCCATGCTTGAGTTCTCCCCCAGCAAAACCTTCGGCATGAATATAGGCAAGCTCTTTTAATTTCAAGGCACCTTCTAGAGCTACTGGATATCCAATGTTTCTGCCCAAGAACAAAACAGTGTTGTTCTGAGCGAAGGTTCTGGTTAATTCACGAAGTGGCTCGACAGTTTCTAAAATCTGTTCAATCTTTCCTGGTAATTCAAGAAGTTCTTTGTAGAGATCTCGGACTTCTGTATCTTTTAACGAACCATTGACCTGTCCAAGGTGCAGACCAATCAAATACACAGCAATTATTTGAGTGAGCAACGCCTTAGTTGAAGCAACGGCAATTTCAGGTCCAGCATGTGTATATAAAACAGCATCTGCTTCACGGGGAATTGTTGAGCTGTTGGTATTGCAGATTGCCAAGACTCGACCACCCGCAGCCTTTGCATGGCGAACAGCCATCAAGGTATCCATAGTCTCGCCAGATTGTGAGATCGCAATAATTAAGGTGCTGGGATCAATAATCGGATCGCGGTATCTAAATTCACTTGCAATTTCCACATCCACTGGAATCTTTGCCCACTTTTCGATTGCATACTTTGCAACCATGCCTGCGTGATATGCAGTACCGCATGCGATAACAGTGATTTTTTTCAATGACTTAATCTCATCATGGCTCATATGTAATTCATCAAGTAAAATCTGATTGTTATCACTTAAGCGACCAATTAAAGTATCTGCAACCGCCTTTGGTTGCTCAAAGATTTCCTTTAGCATGAAGTGAGCAAAGCCACCCTTTTGTGCCGCGCTTGCATCCCATGAAATTTCATATCCTTTAGGAGTTAATTCGTTTCCTTCAAGATCAATAATTGACACAGAAGTTGGTGTCATTGTGACAATCTCATCTTGGCCTAATTCGATGGCATTTTTCGTGTATTCAATAAAGGCAGCAACATCAGAGGCCATGAAGTTTTCGCCATTACCCAGACCAACAACAAGTGGAGAATTACGACGAACTCCTACAACCACATCTGGCTGATCTGCATGGATGGCAAGTAACGTAAAAGATCCACGAAGAGCCTTAACAGCATCCCGCATGGCAGCCGTTAAATCGCCTTTATGTTCCTTACGAAGATCGCTGAGCAAATGAGCAACAGATTCGGTATCTGTTTCAGAGGAAAACTTGTGACCTTTTGCTTCTAGTTGGGCGCGAAGTTCGGTGTAGTTTTCAATAATTCCATTATGGATAACTGCAAGCTTTCCATCATTGTCCACATGCGGGTGAGCATTGGAATCCGTTGGTCCCCCATGTGTTGCCCAACGGGTGTGACCAATTCCTGAATGAACATTGGGCAAAGAGGCATCTAAGGCATTTTCTAGGTTTGAAAGCTTTCCAGCCTTCTTTTCAATAAATAGCTTGCCTGGTGTACCTAATGCAATTCCTGCAGAGTCATATCCGCGATATTCGAGGCGACGAAGCCCTTCGATCAAGGGAATAGATGCAGACTGTGGTCCTGTGTAACCCACAATTCCGCACATATCTATTTACCCCTAGCTCTTTTAGAGAGATATTTCTTTCTTAACTACATCTGCAAGCTGCTGTGCAACTTCTTGCGCAAGGCTATCACTGGCAGCTTCAACCATGACTCTAACTAGGGGTTCGGTGCCAGATGCTCGCAACAAAACTCGTCCAGAATCACCCAAGCGCTCTTCGGCTGCCTTAATCGCTGCAGAAATAACTACAGACTGAGTCAACTTATCTTTTGCAACATCTTTAACGTTGATTAAAACCTGAGGGAATCGCACCATAGTTGCAGCTAATTCTTGCAAGGTTTTGCCGGTACGAACTATCTCTTGCAATAGCTGAAGTGCGGTAAGAATTCCATCTCCAGTATTTGCAAGATCTCGCATGATCACATGACCTGATTGCTCGCCACCTAGTGAGTAATCATTTGCAATCATGTTCTCTAAAACATAACGATCGCCGACCGGAGTTGTAACAACGGTAATGCCAGCATCTTTCATGGCATGCATAAATCCAAGGTTGCTCATAACGGTGCCAACCACGGTGTCACCTTTTAGAACACCACGTGCTTTAAATCCACGAGCCAAAATTGTCAGAATATGGTCGCCGTCAATTTCATTACCTAGAGCATCAATTGCTAAGCAACGATCTGCGTCCCCATCATGTGCGATACCAACATCTGCACCTTCTCTAATGACTGCATCACGCAATTGGTGCAAATGTGTAGAGCCGCAATCATCATTAATGTTCCAACCATCTGGTTGGTTAAAGATTGCAACTACTTCAGCCCCGGCTCTGCGATATGCCTCAGGTGCAACAAAAGATGAAGCACCGTTTGCACAATCAACAACAATCTTTAGACCTTTGAGTGGCGTTTGAACTGAAGCAAGTAGGTGCTTTAGATATCGCTCAGTTGCAGTCTCATCATTGATTGCACGGCCAACATTGCGGCCAGTTGGACGCTCCCAATCTTCACCCATACGTGCTTCGATGCGGGCTTCAATTGCATCATCTAACTTGCCGCCGCCACGAGCAAATAACTTAATTCCGTTATCTGGCATTGGATTGTGGGATGCAGAAATCATTACACCTATGTCTGCCTTTGATTCAGCAACAAGGTGGGCAATTGCGGGAGTTGGTAATACGCCAACTCGATACACATTGATTCCAGCGCTAGTTAAACCCGCAACAACTGCTGCTTCTAGGAACTCTCCTGAGGCGCGTGAATCTTGCCCAACAATTGCGGTGGGCTGATGATCCTTATTTGATGAGCTTTCTACCAATATATGCGCAGCGGCAACAGAAACATCTAGTGCAAGTTCTGCGGTGAGATCACGATTGGCTAAGCCACGGATTCCATCGGTGCCAAAAAGCGCCAATTGAACTCCTTTGGTAAAAGTGAATTAACGCTTTGAGTATTGTGAACGCTTACGTGCCTTCTTAAGGCCGTACTTCTTGCGCTCAATAACACGTGCATCACGTGAAAGGAATCCAGCCTTCTTAAGAGCTGGACGGTTTGCTTCTTCATCAATTTGATTGAGTGAACGAGCAACACCTAAACGAAGTGCGCCAGCTTGACCTGAAACTCCACCACCGTTGATTCGTGCGAAAACGTCGTACTGGTTTTCAGCACCCACTGTGCGGAATGGCTCAGAAACTAACTGCTGGTGAACCTTGTTTGGGAAATAATTTTCTAGAGTCTTGCCGTTAACAACCCAGCGACCTGTTCCTGGAACTAAGCGAACACGTGCAACTGCTTCCTTACGGCGACCTGTGCCAGCACCTGGTGCCTTGATTGCTGGACGGTTAGTTGCTGGTGCAGGTGTTGATGAAGAGTATGAAGTAGGAGCTTCTTCGTTGTCGATTAATTCTAGATTCTCTGACATTTACAGTTCCTTTACTTCACGATTTGTGAAACTTGAGTGAATACATATGGTTTTGGTGCTTGTGCAGCATGTGGGTGTTCTGGGCCTGCATACACCTTTAGCTTTGATGCGATCTGACGACCGAGTGAATTCTTTGGAAGCATTCCCTTGATTGCCTTTTCAACTGCGCGTGTTGGGTGCTTTTCAATTAGCTCGCCGTACACAGTAGAAGTTAAACCGCCTGGGAAACCTGAGTGATGGTGAGACCACTTCTGTGTTGCCTTGTTTCCTGACAATGCAATCTTTTCTGCATTAATAATTACAACGAAGTCACCCATGTCCATGTGAGGCGCAAATGTTGGCTTGTGCTTTCCACGAAGAAGAACGGCAGCATGTGTTGCAAGACGGCCCAAGACCACATCTTGTGCATCGATGATGTGCCAGTTACGGACCGCATCACCAGCTTTTGGACTGTATGTACGCACGCTTTTGCCTACCTTCTTATAG
>JBIJAA010000035.1:0-8524 GCA_044346015.1 Candidatus Planktophila sp.
ACCTGGGCCTACTGCAATAACAGTGCCTTCCTGTGGCTTCTCTTTTGCTGTATCTGGAATAACAAGACCTGATGCTGTTGTTGTCTCAGCCTCGTTTGTCTTGATAACGATGCGATCTTCTAGTGGCTTGATTGCCATTGGGTTGACTCCTTCTGGGTTGAATTCCTCATGCGACTGCGAGTTAGCAGACTCGGGTCGTGAGTGCTAACGCAAACTCTAGGCGTGCCCCACTCACACGGCAAATCCAGCCTTACAGGCTCACAGTGGTTACAGGCAGGCTGGAATCAGCGTCAAAGGCCACTGGGCTGGGCGTGCGGCCAGCTGAAACCATGAGCGAGCCAAGGGCAGCGACCATCGCCCCATTGTCGGTACACAGCCCTGGGCTGGGAACCCTTAACTCGATGCCAGCCTTATCGCACCGTTCTTGGGCAACGGCTCTAAGCCTTGAGTTAGCCGCAACCCCACCTGCAATAACAAGTGAGTTAATACCTGTCTGTTTACATGCCGCAACTGCCTTTAGCAACAAAACATCAACGATCGCTTCTTGAAAGGAGGCAGCAACATCTGCCCTTACATACTCAGGTGTTGCCTCTAGATATCTGGCAACAGCAGTTTTAAGTCCAGAGAAAGAAAAATCAAATGGTCGAGTTAGCCAGTCATTAGATGTTGTTAGACCACGTGGAAAATCAATTGCGCTCGCAGTTCCATCTTTGGCTAACTTGTCGATGGCAGGGCCACCCGGAAATCCCAACTTCATAACTCGTGCGATTTTATCGAACGCCTCGCCTGCCGCATCATCCATAGTTTCGCCAAGTTTTGTAATTGATCCTGTGATGTCATCTACTTGCAACAGTGATGAGTGTCCCCCACTCACAAGTAATGCGATTGTCGGTTCTAATGGATTGCTATGTGTTAAAGAATCAACAGAAACGTGGGCAGCTAAATGATTGACTGCATAAATTGGTTTGTTCAAACCAAGTGCAAGACCTGCTGCAGAACCGACGCCAACTAAAAGTGCACCAACTAATCCTGGACCACCAGTAACTGCAACTGCGTCAATATCTTTCAAGGAAATCTTGGAATCTTTGAGTGCTTGGTGCAATGTTGGAATCATTGCCTCTAGGTGGGCACGGCTTGCGATTTCAGGCACGACTCCCCCAAAACGTGCATGTTCTTCAACGCTAGATGCAATCACATTTGCTAGCAGAGTCCTTCCACGGACAATTCCAACCGCAGTTTCATCACAAGAAGTTTCAATTCCTAAAACAATTGGTTCGCTCATGAAAGCTCCAATCGCATCACTTGGGCATCAAGGCCAGCACCAAAGTAATCTTTTCGGACATTGAGTGTGGAATACCCCAAGGCTTCATAGAGACCAATGGCCTCGAGGTTGTCAGTCTTAACTTCAAGCATCATCGCCGTTGATCCCTGTTCTTTGGCCCAATGAGTAATCAAAGCCATAAGCTCTTTTGCAACACCTTTGCCGCGACGCTCAGGCACAACCCCCACAGTCAAAATGTCTGCCTCTGTTGCCCCCGGCGCAAAAACCCCGGCATAACCAATGATGTTTTTATCCGCATCTACGGCAACAACAAAGTGACGGGTTGGACTAGAAAACTCTTCTTTGTATTGGGATGCAGACCACGGTGAGTAGGGAAACAACTCTTTATCGAGTGATACGAAAACCGGGAGATCAAATGCGTTAGCTAGGCGGTATGTAATCATCTATCCGCCGTCGCCACAGCATCTGGCCTGCGCAAATAAATTGGCTCTGCGATATTTCCTGGCAAGATAACAAGTGCCTGCATATCAGGAAATAGATCTGCATGTATGGGAGCACCGGAGACATCGGCCGGGAAATTAACCGCAGGTTCTCCGACTCGAACACCATCTGTATAGCGGGCCCAATAAACTTCTTTGCGGCGTGCATCAACGGTAACTATGAAATCTTCTTCGGTAATTTGTGCAGCGATGGCATCTAGTGAACACACACCACGAACTGGAATATCGCGAGCTAAAGCAAAACTTTGCGCAAAGGCAATTCCAACGCGAAGTCCTGTAAATGGACCTGGGCCCATCCCAACTACAACCTCATTAACTTCGCTAACGGCCAACGCCTCTTGAACTAATGCCGGTAGAGATGGGCCATGCGCCGTTGCACCATCTAGAAATCCACTAAATAAAACAGTGTCTGCTTCAATGATTGCCACTGATGTGCGCGAGGTTGATGTATCTATCGCTAATACTCTGGTCATAATTTAAACCCTGCCCAGCGAGTTCCAACGGGTGTGATCTGAACTTTTCTTACCTCATCGCTTCGATCAATAGTGATCTCTAGTCGATCCTCACTGAGGCGGGCTGATTCAGCCCCACCCCATTCAATCAAGGTAATTGACCCTGCTATATCTAGATCTAAATCATCAAGGTAGAGATTGGGATTTTCAGAATCAACTAAACGATATGCATCAACATGTATAAAAGGCACCACAGCTTTGTGAACTCGTGAAATAACAAAGGTAGGTGAAGTTATGCCGGTAATCCCAAGACCTGCGCCAACACCTTGTGCTAAAACTGTTTTACCTGCACCAAGCGGGCCATTTACAAGAACAAGATCACCAGCACGCAAGTGGGTTGAAAGCTTTTCACCCAACTGATGCATCTCATCAGCGGTAGCAACTGCGATCATTGCTTAAGGATAAAGTAAAAGCAGGGCCAGGATTACCTGGCCCTGCTTATTACTACCCTCGACTTACTGAGAGCGATTTATTAGTTATCGCCGTATGACTTCAACCATGGAGCGCGAATTCCCTTATCAACTGAAAGGTTGCCCGCTTTACGAACCGCTGTATACAGCGCTCCGCCTGATGGAAGTTTTCCAGTGCTAGAGGCTGCTACCAAAGACTTTGCCACCAACACTAATTGTGCTGATGTGAAGTTACAGTGGTTTGTGCCTTGTGCTGCTGGTGTAGATGTGATTGGTGATCCTGCCTCATTAAACTTTGTATAGCTTGATGGAGTTGTATTCCATAGCATCAAAAGTTTGTTTGTAGGTGTCTTGTATGAACGAGTTGTCTGGTAAGCCTTAAGAGCAGCAGCCTTTTCAGCTGCATACTGCTCGGCATAGAGATCAACTAGGCGCTGTGAAGCACCTGCAGGAGTAATTGGATCTGCCATACCAACCATGAGAATTGTTGGAACATTGATCTTTCCTGTGTTTGTATGAAGTGCCTTCATCTTTGCAACGGCTGCTGGATCTGCCTTTGCGCGAGGTGCACCTGGGTTTGCAGTAGATAGAGCTCCCAAGAGAGCATCAATTACTGTGTTGCCAGAAAGTGCTGCGTTATAAATAACGCGCTCTCCATCGACGCGAGCTGAGTAATCAGTATTTGTGTTATCAAAGATTGCTCCGCCCACTTGATTTTCAACATCTTGTGTTGCAAGAACAGCAAGTGCTGCAGCATTTGTTCCGTTTTCAAGGATTGCAAGTGCTGGGCTAAGTGCCAATGGGAAGGTCAACTTCAACGCTCCGTCAGGACCTGAGATTGAGTCAAAGTGTGCGGATTGAGTTGGAAGTCCAGCCATCAAGCCGAGTAGCAATAACGCACTTCGTGATGGAACACCAGCTGCAGCTAATGACTTACCTGTTGCAGATGATGTATCTGGCCATGCACCTGTTGCAAGAGCTGCTTGCAACTTGCCCATAACTGTAAAGACCTTACCTAAGTCAGCGTATGACTCTGCAACACCTGCAGCACCAGGTGAATAGTTTCCACCCTTGATTGAAGGATCAAATAGAACCTTGATTCCCCATAGGAAGTCACCAGCCATTGTTAACTGAGGTGCAATGTTGTCAGCCATACACATTGGAGCGACAGCTGAAACTAGTTCAGGGTGCTTTTCTGCTAGGCCTTGAGTGATAACGCCACCAAGTGATGATCCCCAAGCAACTACGTTAGTTGTCTTTGGGAACTGCTTCTTGAATGTGTCAATTAGCTCAACGTTTGTCTTAATCGCTGAATCTGGATTCCACCCTTGACGAGCAAAACCTGAACCAACGATTGCGATACCTTGGCTAAAGAAGTATTGAGCAACTGCAGCATTTCCACCAGGAACTGGCTCTGGAGTATTAGTGATCTTGTAACCACCAATTAGAGGAATTGCTGCAGGGATGTCTACGTTGTAGCGGTATCCGTGTGAGTACAAAGCTACTGTTCCGTTGAAGTTTGCTGGAACCTGCATTGCATACGGTGCGCCATCTGATGTAACACCAACACAAGTTTGGATTGGGCTCTTGCCATCACACGCAGGTGCTGCATTAGCAACTGTTGGTGCTGTGACTAGAACTGTTGCTACAAGTGCTGAAACTGAAAGAAGCGAAAGTAATCTTACTTTTTTCATTAGTTAGGTAATCCCTTCGCTGGCATTGCAGGACGCTTGTATGTTGACTTAACAACTGGACCAGACCCTGAATCGGTTGTGTATGTGACATACGTACCGCCGATTGGAGCAAGATCACCTGTTGGTGCGTACTTTCCAACCCAGTATCCGGTTAGTCCAACGTGGCTTGTCTTTGAGTATCCAGCTGGAACCAAAGCAGAGTTTGCAAATGTTGCACCCTTGCTATCGATCGCTGCCATCAATGACTTGCGTGTTGGATTTGGACCTGCAGCCTTAAGTGCTTGCGCAGTCATAAATGCTGTGTTCATTCCTAGCAATACGTTTAGATCAAATGCTGATCCAGGTACTGCCTTTGCGTAGATATCTGAGAAGAACTTTACGTACTCATCATTCATATCTGTAGTAGCTGGAACTGGTGAGAATCCAATAGCGTTATATAGAACGCCTGCTGGAACACCGGTCAACTTAATTGTTGTTGCATCTCCACCAACTGAACCAAGCATCCACTGTGGCTTGTAGCCCAATTGTGCAGCTGTGCCAAGCATTGCAGATGTTGCACTTGATACACCGAAGAGAATTACAACGTCAGCTTCTGCAGCCTTGAACTTTGTAATCCATCCTGCGGCTGATGCCGCGCTCTGTGAGCCTGATGCGTACGGAACCTTTACAGCGAAGTTAACTCCAGCTGTTTTAAATCCTGCAAGAGCATCAATTCCGAAGTCATCATCCTGGTATAGAAGACCAATCTTCTTACCAGCAAAGTTTTCTTTAATGTACTGACCCATGATCTTTGCTTCCATAATGTATGAAGGCAAAACTGTGTAAGTAGTTGGGTACTTCTTAGTATCTGCAAATCCGCTAAATCCTGTGTTCACAAACAACACTGGAACGCCGCGACGGGCTGGGTTTACAGATGATGCAACTGCCTTTACATTTGCAGTTCCAAGAGGTGCAAGAAGTGCCATGACCTTGTCCTTAAGGATAAGTTCATTGGTCTTTGAAACCGCTTCAGTTGGAACATATCGGTCATCTTTAACGACAAGAGTTACCTTGCGGCCATTGATTCCACCATTTGCATTGAGGTAATCGAAGTACGCCTTTGCTGCACCTGGAATCTTGTTGTAGCCAAGTGATGCAGTACCTGTCAGTGGCAATGTCATTCCAAGTTTGATTTGGGATGATGTGACGCCAACTTCAGCCGCTTGAGCTGGAATAGCTGATACAGCTAAACCAACCGTGGCAAGTACCGCTGTTGCTGTTAGCAACGTACGGCGTTGTAGTGCTTTCATGTGTTTCCTTCCATCGAGGGTTATTACGAGGGTAACGCTTTACTGCTTTTACTTCTTAGTGCCTTTATGTGCTGCTTCGTGCTTTGCTTTGCGAGCGCGATGTTGTTCAACAGGACCGTTTGGAACAAACAGAACTGTCAGAATCAACAACCCACTAACAATCAAACCTGGCAGATTTGTAGTAACGCTCTCAGAGACACCGAGGCGGTGTGCGACCACATCTGCGATCTCTGGGATGGCTACCAAAACCACTGCCCCAATAATGACGCCTCCGAGGGTAGTTATGCCAGCGAGAACCGCGCCTGTCAGCAGGGAAAATGACAGGGCAAGCGGGAATGCGCTCGGGGAAACGGTGCCAATGCTCATTGCCAGCAGCGCACCTGCCAAACCAGCAATTCCGGCGCTAAGGGTGAAGGCTAGAACCTTGGAGCGGGCTGTGTTGATTCCCGCCAATTGAGCGGCAACCTCCTGACCTCTACCTGCCCTCCATGAACGGCCATAGGCAGAGTTCAAGATATTTCTAACACTCCACATAGAAATTAATGCTGCAAGGGCTGCGATCCAGAACCACCACTTGTAAGTAGTCTCCGGTAAAGCATCTGGCCAAGCTCCTATTGTAAAAGTCTCCTTCAATTTTCCGAAAAATGACAATATCTTTTCCACAACAGTAAGTGACTCTCCTGCAACTGCTTCAACTGCTTCAGGATCAAGATCTTTGGGTCCAACTCTAAATTCCTTGCCTTGCTCTCCACCCAGAATTGGAAATTGATTTGCAAGAGAAGGCAATCCGATTGCAAGAGCCAACGTTGTTCCTGCTAAATAAGGACCGGACAGACGTGCTGCTGCTAGACCTAGTAATAGGCCACCAACTGCGGCAACTAAAACTGCTGCGATAAAACACACAATAATTGGCAGGTTAAAATCGAATCGAAGCAATGCAGCTGCATAGGCACCGAGTGCCATCAGTGCGCCGTGGCCCAATGAAACCTGACCTGAATAACCCGTTAATAAAATAATTGAAGAGATCGCAATTACATACACTGCGATCGTTGTTCCTTGCAGAACACGAAGTTCTTCTATGTAGTTACTCAGAATAAAAAGGACAATTCCACCGAGAATGAAGAGTGGAATGTGCGTGCTTTGCTTTTTACTCTTATGCACGGCGCCCCACCTTTACTCCAATAATTCCTTGTGGGCGTATGAATAAAATTAGAAGCAGAATAACAAATGGAGCTATGAAGAAGAGTCCACTGCTGACATACATCAGCACAAATGAAATAGCTACTCCTAAGAACAAACCGCCAAGTACCGCACCAAGCAAGCTATCCAAACCGCCAATAACTGCTGCAATAAAGCCTGAGACTAGAAGTAAAGAGAACTCAGCTGAATCAGGCGAGAAATTTCCATTTCCGTTTACTGTTTGGAAAAGTCCCGCCACCGCTCCTGCGGCACCGGCCAATGCCCAACCAAATGTCCGGACACCATCAACTCTAATTCCTGAAAGTCGCGCAATTTCTGGTGCATGTGCAGATGCCCGCAGCGCCAACCCGAGATTGGTTTTTTGGAAGAGAATTGTAAGGACAATCAACAAAATTAGAACGACTACAAGTATAAATAGTTTTAAGGGAGAGAAAACTAGAGTTGTTGTTTCATTGACCTTAAATCCATTATTAGAAATTGGAGCAACGATAACCAGATCTTGTCCGCCCCAAATCATTGTGATAACCGATTTAATAACACCTAATAATCCAAGCGTTGCAATAATTGGAGCAACACCGGCAATTGGTCCCGATGAAGCGTGCCTGACTAACAATCTCATTAAAGTGAATTCGACAAGTGCTGCAAACAAAGCGCCGCCAATCATAGCAACTGGAAGTGCGATCCAAAATGAACCTAGCCTTGAAACAGCTTCGTAACCAAAGTATGTAGATAAGAGGGCCATTCCGGCTTGGGCAAAGTTAACAACTCGTGTACTGCGCCACACTAGAACAAATGCGATTGCCATTAAGGCATAAATTGCCCCGGCTGTTAAGCCAATCAAAAATGTATTTAATAGTTGCATAATTAATACCCCAAGTATGCAGCGCGGACTGCAGGGTCCTGGATCAACGCTTGTGCGTGATCTACGGCAACAACTTTTCCTAAATTCAAGACAATTCCAAGATCTGCAATCTTTAGCGCACCCATTGCGTTTTGCTCAACAAGTACAACCGTTAATCCCATTTGAATTGTTAAATCTTGAATAGTTTGGAAGATCTGCTCAACAACAAGTGGGGCTAATCCCAATGACGGTTCATCAAGGAGAAGAAGTTTTGGCTTTGACATGATCGCTCGACCGATAGCAAGCATTTGACGTTCTCCGCCTGACAATGTGTCAGACCTTTGAGAAATGCGCTCTCCTAGGCGAGGAAAGATTTGGACTACCTGGTCCATGGACTCTTTCATCTCTCGACTATTTTTTCGCCAGATGGCACCGAGCTCAAGATTTTCTTTAACTGTTAATTCAGGTATTACTGATTTTCCTTCTGACACATGTGAAATACCCATTCGAACTAGATTTTCAGGCTTCTCCCCCGTGATTGCTTGACCCATCCAGTTAACAACACCCGAAGTTGGTTTATTCAGTCCTGATAATGCGCGTAGCAAAGTAGTTTTCCCTGCACCGTTAGATCCAATAATTGCAGCAAGTGTTCCTGTTGGAACGGCCAGTGAAACTTGATTGACCGCACAGATAGCACCATGGTGCACTGTCAAGTTCGAAACATTAAGCGACATGGTTATTACCTGTACCTAAATATGCAGCCATTACAGCTGGATCACGACGCACAGTCTCAGCA
>JBIJAA010000037.1:0-8294 GCA_044346015.1 Candidatus Planktophila sp.
CTTCTCCGTCGCACAGGTGTTGATCACATTGAGATCGATGATGAAAAAATGCGCTTTGCTGATCTTGAATTAGATGAGGCAACACATGAAGTTCGTCGTGCTGGTCAAATGCTTGACCTCTCGCCAACAGAGTTTGCTTTGCTTCGCTACTTGATCATCAACGCTGATCGCGTTGTCTCAAAGGCACAAATCCTTGACCACGTATGGCAATACGATTTCCGTGGCGACATGGGAATTGTTGAAACCTATATTTCATATCTTCGCAAGAAGGTGGATTCATTTGATCCTCCATTGATTCACACAGTGCGCGGAGTTGGCTATCGCTTGAGAATGCCGCCACAATAAAATATGAAGAGCCCGTATGCCAACTCAAGTCTGCGTAATCGTTTAACGGTTGGCGTACTTGTTCTTTCGGCTTTCGGGTTTTTAGGTGCAGGTTTTGGCGCACAAGCTTTATTAAAAGATTACTTGATTAATCAAGTTGATGAGCAATTGCTCAGTGTTGTTGGTGGCACAGCAGATCGCCTTGATCAAGCTGGTATTGCACGAGATGATGAGGATGATGATGACGATCCGCAATCAGCGCGAGCTATTACACCTCTTAACCGAGTCCCAACCTCTATCTCGGTAACTGTTTTAGATCCCTTTGGCAATCTAGTTGGCGGTATCGGCGGGGACCTAAACTCAAATCAGGTCACTGAATATGTCATGGGTTTGTTGCCTGGAGAGGTAGCTGCCTTTGGATCTGAGCCATTTACTATCGAAGCACCTGGTTCTGATTTTCGTGTTGCAACAACAGTATTGCCCTCTTCCCTTGGTTCAGTAATTGTTGCTCAATCATTAAGTGAATTTGATAAAACGACACAAAGAATTGGCTTTGTCTTTCTCATTATTGGCGGTCTTGTACTTTTGTTTATCGCTTTTGCATCTCGTCAAGTAATCAGGGTGAGTATGAAACCACTGGCAAAGATTGAAGCTACTGCTGAAAAGATTGCTGCCGGTGATTTATCCGCACGTTTGGAAAACTTTGAACCAGATACCGAAGTTGGGCGCTTGAGTACTTCACTCAATCAGATGCTTTCACGTATTGAAGAATCTTTTGCAGCTCGCACGGAATCTGAAAGCAAATTACGTCGCTTTGTTGCAGATGCAAGCCATGAGCTGCGGACACCATTAACTTCGATCCGTGGTTTTGCTGAACTGCACCGACAAGGTGCGGTCCCAGAAGGTGAGAAAACTAAAGAACTTATTGCACGTATCGAAAAAGAATCCATGCGTATGGGTTCTCTAGTCGAAGATCTTTTGATGCTTGCGCGCATGGATCAGTCTCGAGAGATAGTCATGTCAGATGTTGATCTTTCAAATCTAGTAAAGGAGGCGGTCTCTTCTGCTCAAGCTGCGGGGGCTGCTCATCCAATAACAGTTGATATTGCCCATGATGTTCACACACAAGGGGATGCGGACAAGATCTACCAGGTTGTTACTAATTTGCTAGCAAATGCTCGTGCACATACTCCTGCGGGAACTCACATTCATGTTGCCACATATTCAAATGAAGATGGCAGCTACATTACTGTCGCAGATAAGGGCCCAGGACTAACTGCGGAGAACCAAAAGCACATCTTTGAGCGTTTCTATCGCGTCGATACTTCGCGTCAGCGCAGCAGCAGTGATGGAAGTGGTTTAGGGCTTTCAATTGTTGATGAGGTTATGAAGGCACATGGTGGAAGCGTCTCTGTTTCTTCAGAACCAGGTAATGGTGCAACCTTTACGCTGCATTTCAAAGCGTAGAACTTACTTAACCTAGGGACTCCATAGATTTAAGAACGGCAATACGTTCTGCAATCGGTGGGTGTGTAGAAAATAGTTTTGATACTGATTTTGCATCTAGGGGCGATTCAATCCAAATGTGAGCAACGGCAGTTGACCGTTGGCGCACCACAGTTGAATCAGCAGCCAATACTTCAAGTGCAGAACGTAGTCCTGCAGGATTACGTGTAAAGGCAACTGCTGTTGCATCAGCTAAAGATTCACGCTTGCGTGAGATTGCAGATTTAAGCATCATCGCTGCAAGTGGGGCCAAAATAAGAATGACAAGTGAAACAACTAGCACCAATGGATTGCCGCCTCCTTCACGATTGCGATCTCTCCCGCCGCCAAACCACATCATGCGGGTCAACATGTCAGACAAAATTGCAATCGCACCTGCTGTTGTTGCAGCAACGGCGCTTACTAATGTGTCGCGGTTAGCAACATGTGCCATTTCATGGGCGATAACACCTTGTAGTTGATCTCGATCCATTGCATCCAAGATGCCCGTTGTGAAAGCAATGAGGGCATGCTCAGGATTGCGCCCCGTTGCAAAAGCGTTGGGGGCGCTGTCGACGACAATTGCGACCTTAGGCATCGGTAATCCTGATGCAATTACTACTTCATGAATCAAATCAAAAAGTTTTGGATTATCTGACTCCTGAATTAATTTTGCACCAGTCATTGTTAAAACTAGTTTGTCGGATCCGTAATAAGAGCCCCAAACAGTTATCAATGCAATGCCAACGGCTATAGGAACAATGCCTACGCCAGTGCCACCAAAGTAGGTCAGCGCAGCATAAACAACACACCACATCAGCACACCCATGCCAACGAGCAAGCCAATTGTTTTGCGGCGGTTAGCCGCTTGCATTGTTCTAAAGTTCATTGTTTATCAGTTAGAAAGTTACTTTAGGAACGTTGCGATCTTGAGGATCTTCAACCTCATAGAATTCGCGTTCTGTTACCTTTGCAAAACCTGCAAAGAAGCTGCTAGGTATTGTCTTTACGGCAGTATTGAGTTCGCGCACATTGTCGTTATAGAACTGACGTGCAAAAGAAACCTTGTTCTCAGTTGTTGACAACTCTTCTTGAAGTGATAAAAAGTTTGTTGATGCTTTGAGATCTGGATATGCCTCAGCAACAGCAAGTAATCCGCGTAGTGCTTGAGTCAGCATGCCATCTGCAGCTGCAGTATCTGCAACTGTTGATGCCGTTGTCGCCTTTGCGCGTGCTGTGACTACCGCATCAAATGTTGACTGCTCGTGCTTTGCATATCCCTTGACTGTTTCAACCAAGTTGGGGATTAAGTCAGCGCGACGCTTTAACTGAACTTCGATCTGTGCCCATGCTTCATCAACTGTGATGTTTAAGCGAATCAAACGGTTGTATTGAGAGATGATAAAGACAGCGATAAGAGCTACTACGCCAAGAACGATGATTATTTCCATGTCTAATTAAACCGCGCTTTCTGCCGGTTAATTCCCGGTGACTAGTTAATTTTTGATCGGTGAAAGTTCAAGAATGACCGGCTCGGGGTTGGACCGCGCTGGCCTTGATACCTAGAACCGTACTTCTCGCTGCCGTAAGGATGCTCAGCAGGAGATGAGAGTTTGATGAGACAGAGTTGGCCGATTTTCATGCCTGCAAACAACTTCACTGGCAGATTGGCAACGTTTGAAAGCTCTAAAGTGATGTGACCGCTAAATCCTGGATCAATAAAGCCTGCGGTTGAGTGTGTGAGTAAGCCCAGGCGACCTAGTGATGACTTACCTTCTAACCGTCCAGCGATGTCATCAGGCAGTGTGATGACTTCATAGGTGCTTGCCAAGACAAACTCACCTGGATGCAAGATAAATGGTTCATCGCCTTCTGCAACAACTTCGCGGGTTAGCTCTGGTTGCTCAATGGAAGGATCGATCACGCTGTATTTGTGGTTTTCAAAAACACGGAAGTACTTGTCCAAGCGCACATCAACAGATGATGGCTGGATCATGGCTTCATGGAAAGGCTCGCAGCCGACTCGGCCTGCCTCTATCTCTGCGCGAATATCGCGATCGCTAAGTAACACGGCGCGAGCCTATACGAGCCAAGGCTCCACAACACACGCTCAAATGGGGTTGCGTAAGTTACTGGTGGGTAGGACTATTACCCCATGAGCCACTACACAGCCAATCTACGTGACATTGAATTCTGCCTCTTTGACCTATTAGGTCGCGACAAAGTTATGGGAGCAAACCCATACGGAGAAGTTGATCGCGAAACTGCAATAGGAATGCTTGAAGAGGTAAAGCGTATGTGTGAAAACGATCTTGCTGCATCTTTTGTTGAAGGCGATCGTGTTGGTGCGATTTTAAATAAAGAAACTGGAAATGTAACTTTGCCTGAAAGTTTTAAGAAGTCATATAAGGCATATGTTGATGGTGAATGGTGGCGTGTTGATGCACCAGTAGATCTCGGCGGAATGAAGATTCCTCCATCAGTTCGTTGGGCAATTGCTGAAATGGTGTTGGGCTCAAACCCTGCAATTCATATCTATGCATCTGGTTATGCCTTTGCACAGGTTGCTTATGTTCTTGGAACAGATGAACAAAAGAAGATTGCAAAGCACATGGTTGAAAAGCACTGGGGTGCAACGATGCAGCTAACAGAACCTGATGCAGGTTCTGATGTTGGTGCAGGACGCACAAAGGCTGTGCAGCAAGCAGATGGAACTTGGCACATCACCGGAAATAAGCGTTACATCACTTCAGGTGATGCTGACTTCTATGACAATGTTGTGCACTTCGTACTTGCTCGTCGCGAAGGTGGCGGACCGGGAACAAAGGGTCTTTCACTATTTTTGATTCCTAAGTTCATGTTTGATTTTGAAACAGGAGAAATGGGTAAGCGCAACGGCGTTTATGTCACAGCACTTGAAGACAAAATGGGACTGAACGTTTCTGCAACCTGTGAAGTCAACTTGGGTGAAAAAGAGCCTGCTGTTGGTTATTTATTAGGTGAAGTGCATGAAGGTATTGCACAGATGTTTAAGGTAATCGAATTTGCTCGCATGATGGTGGGAACAAAGGCAATTGCAACGCTATCTGCTGGTTATATGCAGGCGTTGTCCTATGCCAAAGAGCGCGTGCAGGGCGGTGACATGAAGGTAATGAACGACAAGGCATCGCCTCGTGTCACAATCATTAAGCACCCTGATGTGCGCCGCTCTCTGATGGTTCAAAAGTCTTATAGCGAAGGTATGCGCGCACTAGTGCTCTATACCGCCTCTATCCAAGATGAGATCGAACTTGCTGAAGCAGCTGGCGATAAAGATCGCGCTGCAGACATGATTGCACTCAATGATTTATTGCTTCCAGTAGTTAAGGGTTACGGATCAGAAAAGTCATGGACTCTTCTTGGTACTGAATCACTGCAAACATTTGGTGGCGCAGGCTTTACTCGTGATTGGCCGCTAGAACAATATGTTCGCGATGCAAAGATCGACACCTTGTATGAAGGTACAACAGCAATTCAAGGTCTTGACTTTTTCTTCCGCAAGATTGTTAAAGATGGTGGACGCGCACTTGGTTTACTAGGTAAAGAGATTCAAAAGTTTGCCGAAACTGGCGGCGTGCATGAGGCTGAAAAGCAAGCACTTATCAAAGCACTTGGTGATCTCAATGCAATCGTTGGTGTTCTTGTTGGGCATGCAATGGACTCACAAACAGATGCGGTCAAGATTTATAAGGTTGGTCTAAATACTTCTCGTTGTTTAATGGCTGTTGGTGACATCATCACCTCATGGTTGTTACTACGTCAAGCAGATATCGCAGTTGAGAAACTACCGAACGCTGGCAAAGACACTGATTTCTACACCGGCAAAATCGCCGCAGCTAAATTCTTCGTTCATAACAATCTGCCTCACATCACCGCAGATCGTAAGATCGTTGAAGCAACTGATGGCTCAATCATGGAGCTACCTGAATCAGCTTTCTAGCTAAAAACGACTTTTAATCAGTTACTCTTACTAAATGCTCAAAGCTCGTCGTAGTGAACTGCTGCTGATCCTTTCTGCTTTGATGTTTGCTAGCAATGGCATTGCATCCAAGTTATTGCTTCCTAACCCGGACAACACAGACGGTTACATATCTCCTTGGCGATTGGCACAAATTCGGGCTATCACCGCTTGCGTGCTACTGGCCTTATATCTCTGGAGTAGAGCCCCGCAGACTTTTCGCATTAAGCGCTCAGAAATTCTGCCTCTAGTTTCATACGGTGTTATTGGCATTGCCATGGTTCAGGCTTTGTATTTCATATCGATATCCAGAATGCATGTGAGCATTGCCCTGCTTATCGAATTCACGGCCCCTGTGTGGATTGTCCTTTATCTACGGATTGTTAAGCGTAAGCATGTTCCCAATCAAATGTGGTTGGCGTTGATTTTGGCGTTAACTGGTTTGGCAGTTATTTCACAAATTTGGGATGGCTTAAAGCTAGACAACATCGGAGTCATCGCTGGATTTGGTGCCTCTTTCGCTCTTGCCTTTTGTTTCCTTTGTGGTGAATCAATATCGAACTATCGCGACAATCAATCAATCACAATGTGGGGGTTCTTCTTCGCCGGAGTTGCGTGGTGTTTGGTCCTTCCCGTCTGGAATTTTCCTGTCGAAGTATTCACAACATCAATTCCCTTGGAGGGTGCACTCGAAGGCAGCAGTACTCCCGGTTGGGTGCTAATCCTTTATGTCGTCCTCATCGGAACGATCTTGCCATATTTGTGTGTGATGGTTGGGCTTAAAAATTTAAAGGCATCTACTACTAGTGCCTTTGGATTACTGGAACCAATTTTTGCTGGAATGATCGCATGGGTTTGGTTTGCTGAATCTTGGACCCTCATCCAACTTCTTGGTGGTGTCGTTGTTATTGCCGGAATTTATCTGGCAGCTCAAGCTCGTAGTAAAACTACTTAAGCTCCGAAGTTATCTTCTGGCGAAGTGTTGCCTTCGCGTTGTTGCGTCCAGTCAGTTCCGCTACCTGGGTTCTGTGGCATATCAAAGAAGCGTGCATAGTGGAGCTGAGCAGAAACAGTAATTGTCTTTGTTGGACCGTTACGGTGCTTTGCGACGATTAAGTCTGCTTCACCAGTTCGGTTTTGTGAATCATACATATCATCGCGGTGCAACATGATTACAACGTCAGCATCTTGTTCAATGGAACCAGATTCACGAAGATCAGAAAGCATTGGTCGCTTATCTGTTCGCTGTTCAGGACCACGGTTGAGCTGGGAAATAGCAATCACAGGGATGTTTAACTCTTTAGCCATCAACTTTAATTGACGTGAAAACTCCGACACTTCCTGCTGGCGGTTTTCTACCTTTTTGCCTGATGACATCAGCTGTAAGTAGTCAATAACAATGAGTTTGAGGTCATGGCGCTGCTTTAAGCGGCGTGCCTTTGCCCGGATCTCCATCATTGAAAGGTTGGGTGAGTCATCAATAAACAGTGGTGCTTCTGATATTTCTCCCATACGACGAGCAAGACGAGACCATTCATCATCAGATAGTGAACCTGAACGAATGTTGTTGAGACCAACACGTGCTTCGGCTGACAACATACGCATGGTGATTTCACTCTTTGACATTTCAAGAGAGAAGATAACTGAAGTTAAACCATCACGAATTGATGCATTGCGAGCAATATCAAGACCTAGTGTTGACTTACCCATTGCAGGACGAGCAGCAAGAATAATCATGTTTCCTGGGTGCAGGCCATGTGTTAGAGCATCAAGATCTTTAAATCCAGTCTTCACACCTTCAACACCAATACCTTTTGAGATCGCTTCGATCTCATCGAGTGCTTGAGGCAAGAGTGTTGAGAGTTGCACATAATCTTCTGAGGAGCGACGTTCGGTAACTGCATAGACCTCTGCTTGTGCGAGGTCGACCATTTCATCAACTTCACCTTCGGTGGTGTAACCGTATTGAACAATTTTTGTACCGGCTTCAACTAAACGGCGCATGATTGCGTGTTCACGAACAATCTTCGCATAATATCCAGCGTTAGCAGCTGTTGGAACAGATGAGATCAGTGTGTGTAGATAAGGCGCACCACCTGCGCGAGAAATATCTCCGCGCTTTGATAGTTCTGCAGAAACAGTTACAGCATCTGCTGGTTCACCACGGCCATACAAATCAATAATTGCGTCGTAGATTAATTCATGTGCTGGACGATAGAAATCGCGATCACGAATAATCTCGATTACATCTGCAATTGCATCCTTTGATAACAACATTCCACCAAGAACTGATTGCTCAGCAATCAAATCTTGTGGTGGTGTGCGCTCGAACTCAGCTCCAACAGAGTTGATGTTGGGATCACGAGGACGGTTGTTAGGAAGTTCTGCGATGCTCACGCGTTAAACCTCCCATAGGACACTGACAAGTTCGTTACCTGCTGCGCGTAACTTAAGCCTTTGCCCCCTTCATGCGCGAAGATCGCCCTTA
>JBIJAA010000038.1:0-8182 GCA_044346015.1 Candidatus Planktophila sp.
TGAATTAGAAGCTAGCCCTCTCTCGATCTGCAAATGATTGAGAAAAGATGTTGCTGCTTGTTCAAAGTTCAACGCTTGGGTACCCATGTGTTTCTGCTACAGCCGCATAATAAATTTTGCCGTCATGAACATTAACCCCTTTGCCCAAATTCGGATCCTTTGAGCATGCCAATTGCCAACCGTGATTTGCTAAAGAAAGTGCATAGGGCAAGGTTGCATTAGTTAATGCATAGGTAGATGCGACGGGTACTGCGCCCGGCATGTTGGCGACGCAATAAAAAATCGAGTTATGAACGCTAAAGGTTGGCTGCGCATGAGTAGTTGGTTTTGAGTCTTCAAAACATCCACCTTGATCAATAGCGATATCAACCAAAACCGATCCACTTTTCATTTGCGCAACTAGTGCGTTAGAAACCAATTTGGGTGCCTTTGCTCCATGAACCAGCACAGCGCCTATAACTAGATCTGCTTGCTTGAGTTCACGTTCAATTGCATGCTTGGAAGCCATCAGAGTTTTGATTCGGCCACCATAGACAGTGTCGATATATTGCAAACGGCTAATTGATCGATCAAATACCGTCACATCTGCGCCCATTCCAAGTGCGATTACAGCCGCATTCAAACCAGCAACTCCCCCGCCGATTACAACAACCCGACCTGGAGCTACTCCTGGAACCCCGCCGAGCAGGACACCACGACCTCCATGAGGTTTTTCTAACGCCGCTGCGCCTACTTGAGTTGCTAAACGTCCTGCAACTTCACTCATCGGCGCTAGCAGTGGCAAGGTTCCATCTACTTCAACGGTTTCATAAGCAATTGCAGTAATGCCAGATGCAACTAATGCATCGGTGCACGCCTTTGAAGCTGCTAGGTGAAGGTATGTGAAAAGGGTTTGCCCTTTGCGAAGTTTTGCATACTCAGATTCGATTGGCTCTTTCACTTTGAGAACTAAATCTGATTTATTCCAAACCTCATCTGCATTTGAGACAATCGTGGCACCAGATTCAATGAAATCTTCATTAGTAATAGCAGAGCCAACCCCGGCGCCGTCTTCAATCAGGACTTTATGACCGGCATGTATAAACTCTGAAACACCTTCAGGTGTGATGGCAACTCGTGATTCGTGGACCTTTATCTCTTTAGGAATACCAACGATCATGATTAACCTTTCGCTGCTACCGCCGCTGCTATCAAACCAACAAACAACGGGTGTGGTCGCGTTGGACGTGAACGAAGCTCAGGATGAGCTTGCGTGCCTACGTAGTAAGGATGCACCTCTTTTGGAAGTTCTACAAACTCCACAAGGTCTCTTTCCTTAAACATGCCAGAGAACACGAGACCAGCGCTTGCAACTTGATCGCGATAAAGGTTGTTAACTTCATAACGATGACGGTGACGCTCAGAAACTTCTGTTGAACCATAGGTTGTAGCAACTACTGAACCTGCAAGCAAGTCTGCTTTGTAAAGACCAAGACGCATAGTGCCACCCATGTCGCCTTTACCCGCAACAACATCTTTTTGGTCATCCATGGTTGCAATCACAGGTGTTCCCGAATCTGAAAACTCTGCCGAAATGGCATCTTTAATTCCAGCCAAATTGCGTGCTGCTTCAATCACCATGCATTGCAAGCCTAAACACAATCCTAGGGTTGGAATTTTATTCTCGCGAGCGTATTTGAGTGCGCCAACTTTTCCTTCAATTCCACGAATACCAAATCCACCTGGTACACAGATTGCATCAACGCCTGCTAAATGCTTTGTGGCACCTTCTGCGGTTTCGCACTCATCACTTGCTATCCACACAATCTCAATCTTTGCCAGGTTTGCAAATCCGCCGGCACGTAAAGCTTCGGAGACTGAAAGATAGGCATCAGGCAGATCTATGTACTTACCGACTAGCCCCACCTTGATGTGATGCTTTGGATGATGGACCTTCTCGAGTAGCTCGTCCCAATCGCCCCACACTACATCGTGGCAATCAAACCCAAGTCGTTTCACAACATAGGAATCAAGTCCTTCACTATGTAAAACCTTAGGAATGTCATAAATCGAAGGGGCATCAACAGCTGCAACCACAGCTTCAGAATCAACGTCGCACATTAAGGAGATCTTCTTCTTAACGCCATCTGGAATCTCTCGATCAGAGCGCAAAACGATGGCATCAGGTGCGATACCAATACTACGTAAAGCCGCTACAGAGTGTTGAGTTGGCTTTGTTTTCAACTCCCCCGAAGGGCCGATGTATGGAACTAATGAAACATGAAGATAGAAAACATTGTCACGGCCAACATTTTGGCGAATTTGTCGAATAGCTTCAAGGAATGGCTGCGATTCAATATCCCCAACCGTGCCACCAACTTCAGTGATCACTAAATCTATGTCAGGACCGGCCATCGCAAGGATGCGTTCCTTAATTTCATTTGTTATATGAGGAATAACTTGAACTGTTTCACCAAGATATTCGCCACGACGCTCTCGCGCAATTACTCGTGAATACACTTGTCCTGTAGTTACATTCGCAGATCCATGCAGGTTGCGATCCAGAAATCTCTCGTAGTGACCAATATCTAAATCGGTCTCAGATCCATCATCTGTAACGAATACCTCACCATGTTGGAAAGGATTCATGGTGCCTGGATCAACGTTTAGGTAGGGATCAAGCTTTTGCATTGTCACGCGGATACCGCGTGCTACTAATAATCGTCCAAGACTTGAGGCGGTGAGTCCTTTGCCTAAACTTGAGGCGACTCCGCCAGTTACGAATAAATGTTTAGTCACATGTGCTTGGCCCATGGGAGTCAAACCTATCATTTAAAGCCCGTGATGAGTTACACCTTCAATGAAAGCAGCTCTGTGGCGTGCTCGCGGGCGCTCGATGAGTTCTCCAGACCAGCCAACATCCGGGCAATCTCTTCAATGCGATCCTCCCCCGACACCTTGCGCACATCGCTCTGGCTGACAGTTCCATCATTATTTTTCGTCACGACAAAGTGACTATCCGCCCATGCTGCCACTTGCGGTAAATGAGTAACCACGATCACTTGGGCATGCTGTGCTAACTGATGTAGACGCTTCCCCACTTCAATTGCAGCTTTTCCTCCAACACCAGCATCAACCTCATCAAAAACATATGTACCTATTGGATGAGTTGTTGCAATTACAACCTCTAAAGCCAACATCACACGTGACATCTCTCCGCCTGATGCCCCTTTTGCTAGTGATACTAGTGGTGCGTCCTTATGGCCCTGTATGAACATCGATATTTCGTCACAACCATGCGACGTGAAATCTGATTCCTTCGCCGCCGCGTAATCTGCCGTTTCCACCCGTGCAACAAATGATGCATGAGGCATCGATAGTTGCTGTATCTCTGTTGTTACCAATGTAGAAAGTTGAGCCGCAGATTTGATGCGATTTTCCGAAAGGATCTTCGCTGCAGACAGAAGAGACTTCTTATGGATTAATAATTCAGATTCCAGTTCTTGAAGACGCTGATCTCCACCCTCAAGATCTGCTATCGCATCCGAAGAATTCTCGTAGCGCACAGCCAATTCAGCAATTTCTTGTTCATGAGATCCAGAACCACCAAACTTTTTTATTAAGGTGTTGATATCGGCCTTACGTGCATGGAGAAAATCCAACCGCACAGGATCGGCTTCGAGTTTACTGTGATAGGAATTCAGAGCACTTTGAGCATCATCTAATAGAAAAAAGCCCTCACTTAATTGTTGGTATATCGTCTCTAACTGAGGATCTTTACTTCTGGCCGCATCTAGAGCACGTCGAGCAACACCGACTGAGGTCAAAGACCCTGCTTCTTCATCTTCAATTGCAGCCGTGGCCTGCGCCGTCGCTAAGCGAAACTCCTCCACACTTGAAAGTCGGGATATCTCACCATCAATCTCAGCAAACTCTGCAACTGATGGGTTCAACTTTTTGAATGCATGTACGAATTCGCGCAATTCTGACAGTTCTTTGTCCTTTTGAGCGATGCTCTTCTTAAGCGCAGATATGCGTTCCTTCAGTTCGTGATAGTCCTGTAATGCTTTTTGATATTCTGTGAGGTCAACTTGACCAAAACGATCAACTAACTCACGCTGTCTAGAACTCTTAGTAATATTTTGATTTGCTGCTTGCCCGTGGACTTCAACGAGATTTTCTCCGACCGCAGACAATGTGCTTGCAGTTGCGCTCACACCATTTGTGGTTGCTTTACTTTTTCCATCGGCTGCAACAGTTCGTGTAACAATCAATTCACCATCTTCGACCAACACATCTTCGAAAAGATGCTCGGATGACTGCGGGATTGAAAACCTGCCACTTGCAACTAATCTCTCAGAACCCTTGCGTACCAATGCGCTGTCAGCCTTGCCGCCTAAAATTAGGTTCAGTGCAGTTAAAATCATGGTCTTTCCGGCACCGGTTTCACCAGTTAAAACAGTTAATCCCTTAGATATTTCCAGCGTTGATTGGTCAATGACACCTATAGAGCGGATAGTTATCTCTTCTAAAAAAGTACGATCACTCACCACGCCATCCTTCAACGGGAAGTTTGAATTTTGCTACCAAACGATCGCTAAATAATGTGTTCTTGAGGTGTGCGAGTCTAATGATGGGTGGATTCTTGGTAACTAAGACTCGGTCGCCCCGAAGAAGGGCAAACTTGCGCAACGCATCTGCCGACAAGAATGCCTCAGAGGATTCGATACCCACAGCTATCTTGGATGTTGGTGAGATTACAAGTGGACGAGAAAATAGAGCGTGTGCAGAAATAGGTAACACAACCAGAGCATCAACTTCAGGCCACAGGATTGGTCCACCTGCCGAGAATGCATATGCAGTTGATCCCGTTGGCGTCGAACAGATCAAACCATCGCAACCCCATCTGGAAATTGGACGACCATCGATCTCTAAAAAGAGCTCAACCATCGTTGCTTTCTCGCGTTCAACAGTTACTTCATTCAACGCCCAACCGGAGGCAACAACAGCTCCATCTCGCTCGACTGTGTATCCCAGTGTGATTCGAGGATCAATCACATATGTCTTATTAACCAAGGCCTCGATTACATCTGAAATCTTGGTGCGTTCCACCTCTGACAAAAACCCAACATGACCTAAATTCACGCCGAGCAATGGAATATCACGAACTTGCGCCACTTCTGCAGCGCGCAGCATAGTGCCATCGCCACCAAGAACAACGGCAACTTCTATTTCTGGAAGATCTACCACAGTTGATTTGATCATTCCTGGAATATCAACATCTGAAATTGTAAAGATTCCAAATGTTGATGCTAAATTCTGTTGTAATTCAACTGCAGCAACAACGGCATCAACTCGAGATGGATTACATACGATTAATAAGTTACGCATTACTGTGGTCCAATCGCTATAGCCTCATCTAACATCGCATGATCAATTTCTGGTGCACCTCTTCGCAACCATAGGAAGTACTCAACATTGCCAGCTGGTCCCGGAAGTGGGCTTGCAGATATCCCTAAAGTACCGAGTCCAACATCGTAGGCAGAGTCCGCAACCTCAATCACGGCAGCTTTGCGCAAAGCGGGGTCACGAACAACGCCGCCAGCGCCTAACTTTTCTCGGCCAACTTCAAATTGAGGTTTAACCATGAGTACAAAGTCGGCTTCTGGCTTGGAAACTGCGGCTAACGCTGGCAATACCAACGTTAAAGAAATGAAAGATAGGTCTGCAACTACTAGATCTATAGCCTCGCCGACCATATCCCCTGTTAAGTGGCGAATATTTGTTCTATCTAAAACGCTCACGCGTTCATCCTGGCGCAAACCCCATGCCAATTGACCGTAACCGACATCAACGGCCACTACATGACCTGCATTTCGTCTCAATAAAACATCGGTAAAACCGCCGGTTGACGCTCCTGCATCTAGGCATCGCTTTCCTTCAACAATAACTCCTGTGAATGCGGTCAGTGCTCCATCTAGCTTGTGACCGCCTCGCGAGACAAAATCATCACGGTCTCCAGCAATTACTATCGAGGTTTCAGCATCAACCTGAGTTGCTGGCTTTGTCGCTGGGATTCCATTGACCAATACTGCTCGCTTTTCAATCAGATCGGCAGCTTGCTCACGCGAACGTGAAAGCTCACGTCGAACTAATTCGGCATCCAAACGTGTTTTCATTTAAATATTAAAGACCGTCGATAGAAGATAAGGCCTGATTGAGTCGCTGATGTAAAACTTCGAAACGCTCAGCATGATCGCCAACTTCCATCGCATCGATCTCTTGTAACTCTGCACGAAGTTCTTCTACTAAAGACTCGCCCTGTACCTGATTGTTGTTTTCCATTTACTGTGCCACTTTCTTGTTAGCAGACTTTTTCGAATCCTTCTTTGCTGGTTTCTCTTTAGATGAGGCCCTCTTCTCACTTTTTTTGGCAGTTCCCTTTGTCAGTGCGGCAACTTCTTGCTTGAGCGCTTCGAACTCTCCACGCTTAACAAAACCCATCTTAGTAACTGATCTCTCAACCTCATCCTCGATTTTTACCTTAAGTGCTTCTCCGGCTTCCTTGAGCCAAGCGTTAACCGATTCGGCTACTTCGGAGCCAGATTTGTCGCCAATCTGAACACTGTTGATCAACGACCTCACGATCGATAACAACTCATTGTTCTTGCTCATCTCCCAAGCCTATCTACATTCGAGAAATCTCCACCGCTTCAACCTGCCAACGACTTGCAAGCCCTGCTGGTCCGCTCCAAAAACGGCGATGAATTGAGCCTGAGATCTCTACCCATTCATCGGCCACAAGTGATAGCGCTGACCTGCGAGATTTTGCGCTCCAAGCAGCTATATCCAAAGTATCAACGCCTGATTGTCTGTCGCGGGAAACAATCAGGCGGAACTCAACCACCTTATCTCCGCTGGGGAGTTGCTTCTCTATTGCTTCCTGCGAGACTCGACCTCTTAGCAGAACGTCGTTTAGTGAATAATCTTCTTCGACTTCGGCAATTTTTTTACTTGTAACTTTCTTGACCATGAGTGCTCCAAAATCTGTTGAGATGGAGGTCAGATCATCAAGCGGTCAACCGACAAAAATAGATTGGAATCGATTGGTTGTGGGTAACTACTCCGCGGCACGCTCTGCGGCGTCTGTAAACTCCTCTTCATCTAATTCGGCGCACTTGGCAAACCACTCTCGAGCCTCATCTTTTCGCCCTGCAGCATCTAATGCATCTGCGTATGCATAGCGAAGTCGTAGCGCCCACTCATCTGTTTCATTGTTCAATTCCTTGCAGGTCAAGGTAACAACCGCAGCTTCGAGTTCACCTAAATCTCGGCGCGCTCCTGCTGCAACAATTCGCATTTCAATTTCTTCAGGCTTTGCCAATCGTTTAACCTCTGGAGAACCAGCCAAACTCAATGCTTTGAGGGGGTTTCCGAGTCCTCGTTCACAATCTGCCATAACGGGAAGAGAAGAAACATCACCTGATATACGGTGAGCTGCTCGCAATTCTTTCAACGCTATTTCAAAATGACCAGCGCGATATGCAGCATATCCAGCAGATTCGCGCACAACAGCCAAACGTCCGGCATGGTGTGCCGCTGCGATTCCGTGCTTGTGCGCTAATTGTGGATCTGTATCTTGATACAAATTGATACACACTAAATGGCGCGCAACAACTTTGGCGTTTTCTGCAGATAAACTTAATAACTCTGCGCGAACAGATTTTTCTAATTCTTCGCCCGTAACATCTTCAGGAATATCTGGTTCAAAAATTCGTGGACGCAAACGAGATTGATCACGATCCATCGGTGCAGGACGTGCACCACGAGGATCAGAGCCATCACGTGTTTGGCGCGGAGCTCCAGCACGATTAGAAGATCCACCTCGAGCAGGCAAATCTTCACGTCGGCGAGCAGAATTAGGACCTGATGGACGACGCTCTCCAGAACGAGCTGGCCGCTCTCCTGGCTTTAAATTATTGACAGGACGTGAAGGACGAGATGGGCGTTGTTCTCTTTCATCCATGTTTTTCTCCTTCACGCTTTTTAATTTTTGACAGTATGACATTTCTTCATGAGAAATAAAAAAGGGGCGCTCGTTAAAGCGCCCCTTTTTATAAAAGAAGTCCGGCGACGTTCTACTCTCCCACAAGGTCACCCTTGCAGTACCATCGACGCTGAGAGGCTTAACTTCCGGGTTCGG
>JBIJAA010000039.1:0-8155 GCA_044346015.1 Candidatus Planktophila sp.
CTCTCGCATTGTTACAACTGCCATGACGGCATACTCCTTCTTAGGTTTTCTCTGCGCATGCAGATGCAAAACCCGCTCGGTTTATGGCCAAACAATTTGTTAGGCCCGTCGCACTGAGATTCATCCACCGAATTAACGGACCGAGATGATTCACCGATTCATACCTATTAGATATAGATCAGGCAGTGCTGAGATGTCACCAACCCGAAGGCTGGTGCAGGGGAAATCTTACCTGAGCGCAGATACCGAAATTACCGCCCAATTAGGCGCAAGGCACCCCAGGCGGTGATGCGAAGGACCGCTTCCAAGGCGATAGCAAAGGACATCTTGCTCTTGCCGTGCTCTCTTTCAATAAAGGTAATAGGCACTTCAGCAATTGATCCCCCACGAGCAATTGCTCTGCGGGTCATTTCAATTTGAAAGCAATACCCCTCACTGCGGATTGTTGAAATCTCCATCTTTTTCAAAAGCTCTGTCGAATAGATTCTAAATCCTGAAGTCGTGTCCCTAATCCCAAGAGACAACAGCAAATTTGCATATCTGTTAGCAGACCTAGACAAGTACTCCCGAAATTTGCTCCAATTTTCAATGGCCCCATCTGCCACCCATCTAGAGCCAATTAAAAGATCACTAGAACCAATCCACTCCATCATGGTTTCTAAATCCTTGATTTGATGGGATCCATCTGCATCCATTTCAATGATGTAGGTGTATCCACGTTCAATGCCGATTGAAAACCCTGTGCGATAGGCACTACCTAAACCCTGTTTACCTGAGCGCTCAATGACCTCAACATTTCGGGCTCGCACAATCTCTGCGGTGCCATCAGGTGAACCATCATCAATGACTAGAACATCAAGATCAAGGTTTTTTAAGGCATCAAGAATTTTCGGAATGCTTTCAGCTTCGTTATAAGTTGGAATTACTACTAATGAGGCTCTCATGCGCGTGGGTGTGCTTGCTTGAATACCTTTTGCAGGCGCTCAGTAGATACGTGTGTGTAGATCTGTGTTGTGGCAAGGGATGCGTGTCCAAGAATCTCTTGCACTGTGCGCAAATCCGCACCTCCTTCAAGTAAATGAGTTGCCGCTGAATGTCGCAATGCGTGAGGTCCCATTCGCTCGATGCCTTCAATTGCCTGAAGTGCGGTGTATACAACAGTGCGAACTGTACGTTGGTCTATACGCTTTCCGCGAGCACCCAGAAAAACAGCCGTGCCAGACAGTGAGTTCTTCAAAGAATCTCTTCCATCCTTCAACCAAGTTTCCAAAGCACGCATCGCAGGATTGCCGAGAGGGATTGTGCGCTCTTTATTTCCTTTACCGAGCACCCTGATTGTTTGCCGGTCATAATCAATATCTGACAGGTCTAACCCACATAGTTCGGCAACACGAGCCCCGGAGGCATACAACAACTCAACCATTGCCACATCTCGAACAGCTATCGGAGTTTCCTCTTCTGCTGCACGAGTTGCCATGGAATCCATCGCAGTTTTTGCATCATCAATTCCTAAAACTTCCGGCAGTGTGCGATGGCCTTTGGGTGTTGCCAAGGTTGCTGCTACATCTTTTTCTAAATACTTATTCTTTAGTGCCCACTTTGTAAACAACCTCACAGAAACAGCTCTACGCGACAAGGTGGTGCGTGCTCCCCCTTTGACTTGTTGATTGGCCAGCCAGGATCGCAGATGAACAAGTTCTAATTGTGAAATATCGGTAACGCCTATTTGTTCAAGGTGGGCGATCAGACTCTCAAGATCACCCAAATAGGCACGGACTGTGTGAACTGAGAGGCTTCGTTCAACCTCTAAATGGCGAGTAAAAGCCGTTACTAGTTTTTCGTAATTCTCGCTCACGGTGCGAGTTTACTCGGGCTTACGTCCCTGACGCAGTAAGCCAAAGGTAACGGCATCTTCTAACGCCATGGCTGATGCAGCAATAACATTTTCATGCACGCCAACTGTGTTCCATTCACCCTTGCCATCGCTAGTTTCAACTAAAACACGGGTTACCGCACCTGTTCCTAAGCGACCTTCAAGGATACGAACCTTGTAATCAGTTAGCTCTAGTGAAGATAGCTCTGGGTAGAGCTTGAGCAAACCTGAGCGAAGGGCATTATCAAATGCATTAACAGGGCCATTGCCTTCACCATTGCAAGTGATCTCGTGCCCACTTGCAGTCACAGTTACTTCTGCCTTTGTAATAATTGATTCATCGGATGCGCGTTCAACGGATGTCACCCAATGATTGATGGTGAAAAATGATGGACGCTTGCCTGATATCTCTTCATGAACAAGTAATTCAAATGAGGCATCGGCTGCTTCAAAAGTAAAGCCGCGCGCTTCCATTTCCTTCACACGATCAACAATTCGACCGATTAGTTCCTTGTCGCCCCCAAGATCAACGCCTAGCTCTTGTGACTTCAATTCAATTGATGCCCGGCCTGCCATGTCAGAGACCAACATACGCATGTCATTTCCAACAGATGATGGATCTTCATGTTGATATAGGGATGGATCAACCTTGATTGCACTGGCATGTAACCCTGCTTTATGGGCAAATGCTGAAACGCCAACGTATGGTTGACGAGAACTTGGTGCCACATTTGTAATCTCAGCTACTGCATGCGAAATTCTAAATGCCTCCTGTAGAGCATTTGTCGGTAACACTAGTTGCTGATTCTTTAACTCTAGGTTGGCAATAATTGTGACTAAGTCAGCATTTCCTGTGCGCTCACCATAGCCATTTAATGTTCCTTGAACATGTGTAGCACCGGCTGCAACTGCTGCCATGGAGTTTGCAACTGCGCATCCTGTGTCGTTATGGCAGTGAATACCAAGTCGTGCGCTACTTGCCGATAAAACATCATGGACAATCTGCGAAATTTCATCAGGCAACATTCCACCGTTGGTATCACATAGCGCGATTACATCTGCGCCCGCTTCTGCTGCTACACGAACAACTTCAAGTGCGTAGGCACGATTATTGCGATAGCCATCAAAGAAGTGCTCCGCATCTAGAAATACACGCTGGCCTTCTTGGATTAAGTGAGTAACAGAATCACGGATCATCGCGAGATTCTCATCAAGAGTTGTCTTGAGTGCCAAGTCAACATGGCGATCAAATGCCTTTGCAACAAGAGTCACAGCAGGTGCCCCGCTATCGCGTAATGCTCCAAGCAGAACATCATCGGCAGCATTTGAGTTAGGGCGACGGGTCGCACCAAAGGCAACAAAAGTTGCGTTCTTTAATTTCAACTCTTTTTTAGCTAAAGCAAAAAATTCTGTGTCCTTTGGGTTAGCCCCTGGCCAACCACCTTCGATAAAGCCAACACCTAGATCATCTAGATGGCGCGCGATATTGAGTTTGTCATGAACAGAAAGATTTAGACCCTCTTGTTGCGCCCCATCACGCAGGGTGGTGTCATAGATATGGAATGAGTCGTTAACTGGCATTACTTAACCGCGCTCATCCAGTTGTGCTTATCCGCAATTGTTCCGTGTTGAATTCCAAGCAAGTGATTACGAATCTGCATTGTGATTGTTCCTGGTTGTCCGTCACCGGTCACCCAGGTGCCCATTGCACTTTTTGCTTGTCCCACAGGTGAAACAACGGCTGCGGTTCCACATGCAAAGATTTCAGTGATTTCACCTGATGTAACGCCATCTCGCCAATCATCAACAGAGAGCATCACTTCATCAACTTTATAACCAAGATCTGCAGCAACTGACAAAATTGAATCTCGAGTAATTCCGGGTAGTAATGTTCCAGTTAACTTTGGTGTGATTACTGTGGCATCTGCGCCTTTGCCCTTAACAAAGTAAAGGTTCATGCCGCCCATCTCTTCAACCCATTTGCGCTCTTTCGCATCAATCCACACAACTTGATCACAGCCCTCTTTAGCTGCAGCTTTTTGCGCAATCAAAGAGGCCGCATAGTTTCCGCCACACTTTGCCTCTCCTGTGCCACCTTGGGCTGCTCGCACATACTCAGTTGAGATCCACACAGAGACAGCTTTTGAAGGGTCAAAGTAAGCACCCGCTGGTGTTGCAATAAGAATGTATGACGCCTTATTGGTGGGACGAACACCTAAACCAACCTCAGTTGCGATCATAAATGGGCGGATATAGAGCGACTCCCCCACCTTGTTTGGAACCCATCCGGCATCTTGTGTGACAAGTGCTTCAACTGTTTCCATAAATAACTCAACCGGCATTTCAGGAAGTGCTAAACGCTTGGCAGAGTTAGCAAAACGTTTTGCATTTGCCGTTGGGCGAAACAACGCAATTGAGCCATCAGGTTGGCGGTATGCCTTCATGCCTTCAAAGATTTCTTGGCCGTAATGGAAAACAGCTGTTGCAGGATCTAGTGAGATAGGTCCGTATGGCATGAGGTGTGGTTCGCCCCAGCCATCTTTTTCACTCCATTCGCACATCACCATGTGATCGGTGTAGTACTTTCCAAAACCACCTTCTGCTACTAACGCGTCGCGCGTTGCAGCATCTTTGGCATTTGGATTCAGAGTGATTTTCATGATTACAGTGCGCTTGCTAGCGCATCTCCTATTTCAGTTGTGCTTCGCTTCTTATCTCCCCGAGTGAACAAGTCCGCAGCAACAACGCGCTCAACATCGCGAGCAGCATCTGCAAAACCAAGATGATCAAGCATCATGGCAACTGACATAACCGTTGCTGTTGGGTCAGCTAAATTCTTGCCAGCAATATCAGGGGCTGAACCATGTACTGGTTCAAACATTGATGGGAACTTACGGGTTGGGTTGATATTTCCTGAGGCAGCAAGTCCGATACCACCACAGATGGCAGCTGCGATGTCAGTCAGGATGTCTCCAAAAAGATTATCTGTTACTACAACATCAAAGCGCTCTGGATTTGTAACAAAGAACATTGATGCTGCATCAACGTGTAGATAGTCAGTAGTCACAGCTGGATACTCTTTTGCAACTTCGTTAAATGTTCGAGTCCACAAACCGCCAGCGCGAGTTAAGACATTGTTCTTGTGAACAAGTGTTAACTTCTTGCGCTCACGCTTAGAAGCACGCTCAAAAGCATCACGAATTACTCGCTCTGCTCCCCTGCGTGTATTCAGACTCTCTTCAGTTGCGATTTCCGCATCAGTGCCTTCAGCTAGAACGCCACCTGCCCCAACATATGGGCCTTCAGTGCCTTCACGAACTACAACAAAATCAATCGGGGCTTTTGTGGCCAAGGGACCAGTGACACCTGGCATCAAACGAGCAGGTCGCAGATTGATGTAGTGATCAAAGGCAAAGCGAAGCTTGAGTAAAAGTCCGCGCTCTAAAACACCGCTTGGAACTGTTGGATCTCCAACTGCGCCAAGCAAAATCACATCTGCTTTTGCAAGCTCTACCAAAGTGGCATCAGGCAAAACTTCGCCTGTGCGATGCCAGAATGCTGCGCCGAGATCATATGAAGTTTTTTTAAATTCAACTCCATACTTCTTAGAAACAACATCTAAAACCTTGAGGCCTTCATTTACAACCTCAGGGCCGATGCCATCGCCTGCAATAACTGCCAAATTGATTGTTGTCATTACCCCACCAAAGTTACGGAACGAACGAGATTTGCTCCAGTTTCCTTTTTAACTGATTCAGTAATGTCATCGCTGATGAGTGAATCAACTGTGATTGCCATCAACGCATCTCCGCCAGCAGCACTGCGCGCAACCTGCATGCCTGCAATATTGATACCAGCTTTTCCAAGTGCATTACCAACAGCGCCCACAACACCTGGCTTATCTGAGTAACGAAGGAACAGGAGATTTTCAGTTGGTGGAAGATCCAGATCAAATCCATCGATTGCGATGATCTTTTCAACCTTGCGAATACCCATCAAAGTTCCATCAACGGTAACGATCTTGCCATCTGCAAGTGCTGCGCGAAGTGAAATCATGCTTCGGTATTCAGGGCTTTCTGGATCTGTTGCAACTGCAGATGTGACACCGCGCTCTGCAGCAAGTGCAGGAGCATTGACGTATGTAACATCAGATAATCCGCACGCAAGTAGTGCGCCCTTAAGAGCACTTGTTGCAAGGATTGATGAATCATGTCCAGAAATATCGCCTCTAACCGTTAAGTCCATGCTTACTGGAGCTTCGCCTGCGATTGCTGTTGCAATCTGAGCCATCTTTTCAACCAACGGCAAACTTGGACGAATTTCTTCGTGAATAGCCCCACCCTTTACGTTAACCGCATCAGGAACAAGCTCACCGGCAAGTGCTTTACGTACTGAAACAGCAACAGCGATACCTGCACGCTCTTGTGCTTCATCAGTTGAAGCACCTAGGTGAGGTGTTGCAACAACTTGATCCAAAGTAAAGAGCGGTGAGTCTGTGCATGGTTCAGTTGAGAACACATCAAGACCAGCTCCTGCTACCCGACCTTCAGTGATCGCATCAAATAGTGCTGCCTCATCAAGCACGCCACCGCGAGCAGCGTTAATGATGCGAACAGAAGGCTTGACCTTCTTGAGTGCATCAACACCGATGAGGTTTGCTGTTTCTTTTGTCTTTGGAAGGTGAATAGTGATGAAATCTGAAATCTTTAGTAATTCATCAAGTTCAACGAGGCGAACGCCAAGTTGGGCTGCGCGTGCGGGCTGTAGATATGGATCGTAGGCAACTACATTCATTCCAAATGCCTGCATGCGGTGAGCAACTAATTGCCCGATGCGACCAAAGCCAACGATTCCCAGAGTTTTTTCAAATATCTCTGCGCCTGTGTACTTCGAACGTGCCCACTTTCCATTACGCAACGCTGCGTGTGCTGGAGAAATGAAACGCGCAGATGCCATCAGCAATGAGATTGCAAGTTCGGCAGCTGAAACGATGTTTGATGTTGGAGCGTTCACAACCATGACACCTGCCGCAGTTGCTGCAGGTATATCTACGTTATCAAGACCAACACCGGCACGGGCGATTACCTTAAGACCCTTAGCCGCGGTAATCGCTTCTGCATCCATCTTGGTTGCAGAGCGGATCAAAACCGCATCCACGCCTTTAGCAAGTGCTGCTAGAAGTTCTGGACGGTTTGCACCATCGCAGTTAACAACTTCAAAATCAGGACCTAACGCTTCAAGTGTTGCTGGGCTGAGTTCTTCAGCGATTAAAACAATAGGTTTAGCCACGCGCTGCGCTACCTTCTTTGTAATCGTCGCCCTTTGACTGCTTCATCCATGAAAACATCTTGCGAAGTTCACGACCAACAGTCTCGATTGGGTGTGTTTCACCCTTTGCGCGAAGTGTCTTAAATTCAACTCCGCCGGCTTCTTGGTCATCAATAAAGCGCTTTGCAAAAGCACCGCTCTGGATGTCTGCAAGAACCGCCTTCATATTTTCCTTAACGTGTGGATCGATAACACGAGGACCAGAAACATAATCACCGAACTCTGCTGTGTCAGAAACTGACCAGCGCTGCTTTGCGATTCCGCCTTCATACATAAGGTCAACGATCAACTTAAGTTCGTGGAGGCACTCAAAGTAGGCAACCTCTGGCTGGTAACCAGCTTCAGTAAGTACTTCGAATCCGTACATAACTAACTGTGATGCACCGCCGCAAAGAACTGATTGCTCACCAAATAGATCTGTTTCAGTCTCTTCAGTAAATGTTGTAAGAATTCCGCCTGCGCGAAGTCCGCCAATTGCCTTTGCATATGACAACGTCAATGGCCAAGCACTGCCTGTTGAATCTTGTTCGACCGCAACAATTACTGGTACTCCACGGCCTGCTGCATATTCACGACGCACCAAATGTCCTGGACCCTTTGGCGCGACCATGCACACATCTACTGATGCAGATGGCTTGATATATCCGAAACGAATATTGAAACCATGCCCGAAGAACAGTGCGTCGCCATCTTTAAGATTTGGCAAAATTGAATCTGTGTAGATGTGGCGCTGCAAGTGATCTGGCGCCAAAATCATGATGACTGTTGACTCCTGGACAGCTTCGGCAACACTGACAACGCGAAGGCCTTCAGCCTCTGCCTTTGCACGTGATGGTGAACCATCTTTTAGTCCAACACGAACATCTACGCCACTATCGCGCAGGTTAAGTGCGTGTGCATGTCCTTGTGATCCGTAACCGATGATCGCGACTTTGCGACCCTGGATGATTGAAA
>JBIJAA010000040.1:0-7957 GCA_044346015.1 Candidatus Planktophila sp.
CAATAATGCTTGGCAAGGTTCGCATAGTTGGCTCCGGACTGATTGGAACGTCGATTGCTTTGGGTCTAGTCCAGCAGGCAATAGCAGTTGAGATGATTGATTCAGATCCATCGGCGCAAGGGCTAGCAAAAGATCTAACTGGTGGGGTAGTAGTGGCAGATCCAGATCTAGTTATCTTTGCTTTGCCGACCTCGATGCTTTCACAGGTCATCAAGCGGGAGATTTCATTAAACCCTCAGTCAACGTTTATGGATGTTGGTAGCGTTAAGAATGAAGTTGTACTTGAGATTAAGACATTTTCAGGGTTGTCTGCGAGGTTTTTGCCCACCCATCCTATGGCAGGGCGTGAAATCGGCGGCGCAAGCTCTGCTAGAGGTGATCTATTCCAAGGGCGCAGTTGGATACTTACGCCTGAAGCCGATTGTGCTCCAGAATCTAAGGAATTAGTTCTTGAACTGATTAAACGACTTGGGGCAACGCCAATCGAACTCTCAGCCCTCGAGCATGATGCGGCTGTGGCAAAGATTTCACACCTACCTCAAATTGCTGCATCCCTGGTGGCTAAGCAGCTCATTGGCACTCCCGCCGAATGGATGGAGTTGGCCGGGCAGGGGCTTCGCGACACAACGCGAATAGCAGGTTCAGATGAAAAACTGTGGAAAGAAATTATTTATAGCAATCGAGCCGAGATTTCTGAATTACTTATAAGTCTACAAAACGATCTAACACAGATGATTGCAGCCTTAGATGATCCTTCCAAGATCGAAGCTCTAATAGCTGCAGGTCGTGAAGGCAAGTCGATTATTCCTGGAAAACACGGTGGTAAGGCTCGTGAGTACAGCTACTTGCCAATCGTAATCGACGATAAACCAGGTCAGCTCGGTGCAATTTTTAATGAATGTGCAGCAATGCAAGTTAACGTCGAAGATCTAAATATCGAGCATTCACCAGGTCAGTTGAGTGCTTTGATTACGTTGTCATTGTCCGCACCAGATGCCGAAAAATTGTCAGCACACCTAACCTCGATCGGATGGAACGTTCATCCGGTTCGCAGATAGAAGTAGGCTCAGTACATGGGCATAATAGTTGCAATTGATGGCCCAAGTGGCGCAGGCAAATCAAGTACAGCAAAGGCTATTGCGGTTCGAGCTGGTTGGAATTATTTAGACACGGGTGCCTTATATCGCGCTGTGACTTGGCTTGCGCTAGAACACAAATGTGAAGAAGCGTTTTCAATTCTTCAAGCGATCAAAGACCATCCCATCAAGTTTGATGCCGACCCATTATCCCCAAATGTTTATGCAGGTGAAACTCAAATCACACACGCTATCCGCGGTACATCAGTAACAGAAAATGTTTCTCGTATTAGTGCCATTCCTGAAATCCGTCACGAACTAATGAAGTTACAGCATCACATCATTGATTCCGTAGAACGTGGAATTGTTGTTGAGGGTCGTGACATCGGAACTGTTGTCGCACCTGAAGCGGGATTAAAGATTTACTTGACTGCCGACTTAGATGCACGCGCCGTACGACGAGAAAATGAAATTGATGACAAAAGCATTGACGTAAAAACATCACTTGATAATCGAGACACTGTTGATTCAACGCGAACAGTTTCTCCATTAACGATGGCTGCAGATGCTGTCGAGGTTGATTCAACCTATTTAGATTTAGAGGAAACAATTGAGCGAATCTGGGAGCTACTAAAGAAGCGTAATCTGCTGGGTTTACCGATCGTTGCAATTTTGGGTCGACCAAACGTTGGTAAGTCAACGCTGATCAATCGTTTCTTGGGCAGACGTGAAGCAATTGTTGAAGACACTCCGGGTGTTACCCGAGATCGTGTTCAGTATGAATGCGAGTGGGGTGGACGGCGTTTCATCATCATGGATACCGGCGGTTGGGAAGCAAAGCCAGATGGAATTTCTGTCCAAGTAAGTGCCGGATCAGAACTTGCAATGCAGGAAGCAGATGTTCTCGCATTTGTAGTGGACGCTCAAGTTGGCGCATTAGATGAAGATGACATTTTGGTACAGCATTTGCGCAAAGCGAAGAAGCCAACCATTTTAATTGGTAACAAAGTCGATGGAGAACGCGAAGAGTCAGAGGCACATGGTCTGTGGAGTCTTGGACTTGGAGAGCCACGATTTGTTTCAGCGCTACATGGTCGTGGTAGTGGAGATTTGTTAGATCACATCATTGCGGTGCTGCCCGAAGTTGGCCGTGCTCAGAATCAAGATGGGTATCGTAAAGTTGCTTTGATTGGTCGTCCTAACGTTGGAAAGTCTTCTTTGTTTAATGCGATCGCAGGAGAATCACTGTCAATTGTTGATGATGCTGCTGGAACAACGAGAGATCCGGTTGACTCGCTGCTTTCCTTTGGTGGATCAACTTGGAGATTTATCGACACCGCAGGATTGAAAAAGCGAGCAAATCAAGATTCAGGAACGGATTACTACGCATCACTGCGTACGGCCACAGCGTTGGAGCGTTGTGAAGTTGCAGTTGTTGTATTGGATGCATCAGAGCCAATTACAGAACAAGATCTTCGCGTAATCACGATGGTTGAAGAAGCTGGTAAAGCGATGGTTATAGTTTTGAATAAATGGGATTTAGTTGATGAAGATCGACGCAATCAATTAGATCGAGAGATTGATCGACATCTAGATCAGGTGGAATGGGCACAGCGAGTAAATATCGCTGCAAAGACCGGCTGGCATCGTGATCGTTTAGCACCGGCACTTCGAACCGCACTCGATAGCTGGGAGCGACGAGTGCCAACGGCAAAACTCAATTCATTCCTGGGCGCCCTCATTGGTGCTACTCCGCCTCCCGTTCGTGGCGGCAAGCAGCCAAAGGTGTATTACGCGACGCAGGCTGGTATTGCGCCTCCCAAGTTCGTGGTGTTTTCTAGCGGGTGGATTGAGGCTTCGTATAGACGCTTTATTGAGCGCCGCTTACGCGAGGAGTTCAAATTCCCAGGCACACCAGTTCAGGTGGCCATCCGGGTTAAGGAAAGAGATAAGGAATGAGCAGTTCTGTCATCAGCGTTCCTAACGCTTTGACCTTTCTACGTTTCCTTGGAATTCCTTTATTCATCTACTTGACGCTTAATCTTGAAGCAGATGGATGGGCGATTGTTGTTCTTGCTATCGGGGGAGCAACTGATTATTTCGATGGAAAGATTGCTAGGGCCTGGAATCAGACTTCTCGACTTGGGGAGTTAGCCGATCCGGCGATTGATCGCCTCTACATCTTGGCGATACTTGTTGTGTTTCTCATCAGAGACATAATTCCAGTCTGGATGATCCTAATAATCGTGGGTCGTGACATCGCACTTGCTCTGGTCACATTGTTAATGAATCGAAAAGGAATTCCACCCTTTACCGTTACCTACCTCGGTAAGGCAGCCACCTTTAACTTGATGTATGCCTTTCCATTTATTTTGTTAGCTCAATCCAAGACCGCTTTTGGAACAGTTGCCTTTGTACTGGGGTGGAGTTTTGCCATCTGGGGGATTGCCCTCTACATTTCGACAGGTATTAGTTATGCGCGCCAAGGCATTTGGCAGATAAGAGGGAACCATGTCATCAATTCCTAATGAGTTGTCTTACACAAAAGAACATGAATGGGTTTCATCTGTTGACCTAACTTTCACAATGGGCATTACAGATTATGCGCAAGCAGCATTGGGCGACATCGTTTATGTGCAACTCCCAAAAGTTGGAGAAGCGGTAGTTGCTGGAAAAGTGTGCGGAGAAGTTGAGTCAACCAAAAGTGTTTCCGATATTTACGCACCGGTGACTGGCACGATCGTGGCAATAAATGATGCCTTATCTAATTCTCCAGAAACTATCAACTCGGACCCATACGGCGCAGGCTGGCTCGCCAAGATTGAGGTCGAAGCAGCACCTTCTGATCTGCTCACAGCTACCCAATACGCAGAAATTACCGCTTGACCTTATTCCTCTAACTCTCTAGTGTCACCCTTAAGTACACAGTGAGGAGGTAGAGACGATGGCTGCAGAACAATCGCAGAATGAACTAACTACCACCCTTCATTTAGGACTCCGTGAGGTTAGCAATTCCCCAGCTAACTATTTGGAGGAGCAATTAGCGTTGCTCTCACCTGAAGATCGCGCAGTTCTCACACAGATTCAAAATTCTGCAGGTGAAAAGGCAATGATTCTTATTGCTCGCGGACCGAATAAAGGCTCTCGATTTTTGATAACGGCAGATGGCGTAATTATTGGTCGCTCATCTGAGAGCTCGATTTTCCTGGATGACATCACAGTTTCTAGAACCCATGCAACGATAGTTAAGAAGGACAAGAGTTTTGTATTAAAGGATTCGGGTTCTCTCAACGGAACCTATATCAACAATAATTCAGTCGACGAGCACACGCTTGTCTCGGGTGACGAGTTCCAAATCGGCAAGTTTCATTTACTTTTTATTGGCTCGAACAAATAAACATTCATACATCTGAATAGAACTAGGGGAGTAGTCATGGCTGTACCAGCACGCGCGTACTTAAGCATCGGTGAGGTTCTTAACCGTTTGCGAGGAGATTTTGCAGACATCACGATTTCAAAGATTCGCTTTCTTGAATCAGAGGGATTGATTGAACCGCAACGCACGCCATCTGGTTACCGCAAATTCACTAGTTCAGATCTTGAACGGCTTCGCTATGTGCTTTTGGCACAACGTGATCAGTACCTTCCACTCAAGGTCATCAAGGACAACCTTGATGCGATCGATCGTGGATTACAACCTGCCGCAGCCGGAGGTGTTGCTCGACCAAGTATTGGTATAGCAACTATTGATGGAGAGATGGCACCAAGTGCATTTGGTGAAGTCAGCGAGATGCGTTTGTCTCGTGAGGAGCTGCTGAAAAATAGCGGACTCGCAGAGGAGCATTTGGTAGAACTTGAAGGATATGGATTGATCGCACCTCGTGGTCGTCATTACGACGGTGATGCACTTGCCATTGCAAAGGCTGTCACTGAGATGGGCGGCTTTGGAATTGAAGCTCGCCATCTTCGTTCATTCAAGTCTGCAGCAGATCGCGAGATCGGTTTAATCGAACAAGTGATTACACCGCTGACACGTCAAAAGAGTGCCGAATCAAAGGCACGCGCAGAAGAGGTACAAAAGGAGATTGCATCTCTTTCAATTCGCCTACATGCAGCACTTGTGCGCGGCGGCCTTAATCGCCTTCGTTAATAGAACAGGCAATTCATGTTGATCCCTATGGAGGTAATCGGCGTTCGGGTCGAGATGCCTTCTAACCAACCAATCGTTTTGCTCAAAGAGATTGATGGTTCAAGATTCCTGCCGATTTGGGTGGGAGCCGTTGAGGCAACGGCAATCGCATTTGCCCAACAAGGCGTAGAACCGCCTCGACCATTGACCCACGATTTAATGAACAACCTCGTGGAGCTTCTAGATGCAACTCTTACCGCGGTGCACTTGACTGAGATCAAAGATGGAATCTTTTACGCAACGATGTTGCTTCGAGATTCCAAAGGGGGGCAGCTATCTATCTCGGCTAGGCCTTCTGATGCGATCGCCTTGGCGGTGCGCAGTCACAGCAACATCTTGGCCACTGAAGAGCTCCTAGATGAGATCGGAATTGAAATTCCACAGGGTGATGGCGAGAACCAAGAGGTTGAAAAGTTCCGTGAGTTCCTGGATCAGATCAACCCGGAGGACTTTGTGGGATGAGCCCAACCCTCAACCTAAAGTAGAGGTTTGGTCCGTGTCGGTTCTAGGCAATAGGCCATCGCGGGTTTACATTTATCTCACTCCCCAAGAGAAATGAGCCATTCCCCGTGAGCCCAGAAGAGTTAGAGATCGGCTATAGAGGCGCTACTGCTTGTTCTGCGGCAGGTATTACATATCGCCAATTAGATTATTGGGCGCGCACGGGATTAGTCGAGCCTGGAATTCGAACAGCTAGTGGCTCTGGAACGCAACGTCTCTACGGCTTTCGAGACATCCTGGTTTTGAAGATCGTAAAACGATTACTTGATGCTGGTGTATCCCTTCAGAATATTCGAACAGCTGTAGATCATTTACGCAGCAGGGGAGTGACAGATCTAGAAAGAATTACTTTGATGAGTGATGGTGCATCCATTTATGAGTGCTCCAGTCCTGATGAGATCATCGACCTTTTGCAAGGCGGGCAAGGGGTATTTGGAATTGCTGTGGGCAAGGTCTGGCATGAAGTCGAAGGCTCTCTGTCTGTTCTCCAGGGTGAGATCAATGGTCAGCCAATAGGTGGCGAAAATAACGATGAACTCTCGCTGCGTAGAAAGAGCAAAGGCGCTTAATCCACCTTATTCTTCATCCCTGCCCTTGCACTTCTAGGCGAGAGGCTTTGAACAGGATGAGGGAAATTGATGAGTCGCTCTTTTGAGGATCGCCATATTGGTCCAACCTCAGTCGATGAAATGGCTATGTTGCACAGTTTGGGTTATTCCGATTTAGAGAGTTTCATAGGCGAAGTTGTGCCAGCAAACATCGCAATCAAGGGTGTAATTGAAGGTGCAATAGATAGCGGAAAAAGTGAAGTTGAAGTAATAGCCGAGTTGAAATCAATCGCAGCCGAGAACAAAGTTTTCACTTCACTGATTGGTACTGGATATTACGGAACGATAGTTCCACCGGTGATCAGAAGAAACGTATTGGAAAATCCATCCTGGTACACCGCATACACGCCCTATCAACCTGAAATCTCGCAAGGTCGCTTGGAAGCTCTCTTTGCATTTCAAACAATGGTGTGTGAATTAACAGGACTCAATATCTCTAACGCATCTATGCTGGATGAAAGTACGGCTGCAGCGGAGGCAATGACACTTGCACGCCGTGCCTCCAAGTTAAGCGATGACGCGGTTTTTTTGATTGAAGAGCATGTGCATCCACAGACTAAGGCCGTAGTTTTTACACGAGCAAAGCCACTAGGAATCAAAGTTGTTGAAATTGATTCTGGTCATGTTGTGCGTGATGGATATGAAGGAGAGTTTTTCGGTGCGCTTTTGCAGTATCCAGATACAACTGGAACTGTCATTGATTATTCATCATTTGCTAAGTTCGCACACTCACGAGATGCATTAGTTATCGCAGCAACTGATCTTCTCGCACTGACTCTGCTCAAAGCACCAGGGGAGTGGGGAGCAGATATTGCTGTGGGAACCGCTCAACGCTTTGGAGTTCCGATGGGCTTTGGTGGACCACATGCTGGTTTCTTGGCAGTTCGCAGCGGATTAGAACGTTCGATGCCAGGACGACTCGTAGGTCAAAGTATCGATGCGACTGGAAAACCAGCATTTCGTTTGGCTCTGCAAACACGCGAGCAACACATTCGTCGCGATAAGGCGACCTCAAATATTTGTACAGCTCAAGTTCTACTTGCAAACATGAGTGCCTTCTATGCGATGTGGCATGGACCTGCAGGTCTTAGGGATATAGCAGAGCGAGTGAATGGTTTTGCAGCACGTCTTCAAGCAGCTACAAACAATAGGGAAGATGTCGTCTTTGACACGGTTCATGTTGTTGTAGAAAACGCTCAAGCTATCCACGAAAAAGCAGTGGCTAAGAGAATTAACTTCGCAAAAGTTAGCGCTACTGAACTGCGGATTGCATTTGATGAAGAAACAACCGAGGAACTTTTTGCCGAAGTTCTGTCGATTTTGGGTGTGAAGGATGTTGTGGGGGAGAAGATCCCCGCAAAGTTCCTCCGCACCAGTAAGTTCTTGACGCATCCTGTGTTTAACACCAATCACAGCGAAACTGGCATGATGCGTTACCTGCGCAACTTGGCTGATAAGGATCTGGCACTTGATCGCACAATGATTCCACTGGGTTCTTGCACCATGAAGTTGAACTCGGTAACTGAAATGGAGGCGGTTTCTTGGCCAGAGTTTTCTTCCCTTCATCCATTTGCACCAGCTGA
>JBIJAA010000041.1:0-7922 GCA_044346015.1 Candidatus Planktophila sp.
CGTTTTCATTGATTACTTCTTGCACAGCGCGCGATGAAATTAAGTTGTAAATGATTGTTGAGCCTGGATGTTTCTTTAATTCACGATGTGCAATTAATGAAGTTAATGCTGAAGGGTTCACTGCGACGCCATGCTCATCAACTAAAAAGCAACGATCTGCATCGCCATCAAATGCCAAGCCTAAATCTGCGTTGTGATCTTTCATGGCTTGCTTCAGGTCAGTCAATGTACTCTCATCAAGCGGGTTTGCCTCATGATTTGGAAATGTTCCATCAAGGTCAAAGTACATCGGAATAATCTCGCAATTGAGCCGTGCAAAGATTGCAGGGGCGGTATGTCCAGCCATGCCATTGCCTGCATCAACAATGATTTTTAGAGGGCGAATACTCTTGAGATCAACAAGTGTGAGTAGGTAATCCACATACTCTTCAAGCATATTGCGTTGCTTTTCAACTCCAACATTTCGAAGAGCAATAGGTGAACCTTCACGAACAAAATTTTCTATTCTTACTAGGCCAGATTCCTTGCCAATAGGTCGAGCACCACTGAGGCAGAGTTTGATTCCGTTGTATTCAGCAGGGTTATGGCTTGCTGTGAACATCGCACCAGGTAGTCCTAATTTTCCAGAGGCGAAATACAACATGTCTGTCGAAGCGAGGCCAATACGAATAACGTCCATGCCTTGAGAATTAACTCCTGCGGAAAATGCATCAGCTAAAGGCGATGAAGATGGTCGCATATCTTCCCCGATAACAATTGTTCCGGGTTCTCTTTCTATCTGCAGAAAACGAGCAAATGCCACGCCTGTCGCAAATGTGAAATCAACATCAATCTCAACATCAACAAGACCGCGAATGTCGTAGGCCTTAAATATGTTTGCGAACTCGTTCACTTAACTTGCCTAAGAAGGAACAGCCCGTAAGTGTCCGCGACGACCAATTTGCTGTTGCGCGGGTGTACTTACAGCAGGTGTTTCTTCTGGAATCTCTTTAAGTGCAACCTCGCGAACAGCATCTGCGATAGCCATCAGATCATCTTCTGTCGGCCCTTGTTCTTGTCCATCAAGTTCATGCTTGATGACATTCCATCCATGAGGAACCTTTAACCGGGCTCCATGGACAGCGCATAGATCGTATGCATGTGGTTCAGAAAATGTTGCAAGTGGACCAACAACAGCTGTTGATTCCGAATACACGTAGGTGAGAGTCATTGTTGCCTGAGATCTGCAACCTGCACGCGAGCATCCGCGTCCGCCTTGTGTTCTCATGAAAGTAACATTAGTGGCAGGTGAGTGTAAATCTCGGGATTGTCAGGGATTTAAGACGCGAATATTTGAATCTGGCACTTCTATCTTTGTCAGAAGGCTTCCTGCGGCAATTGGGAAGTAACCATATCCATTTGCGGAGGAAACCAATGCCCCCGCAAATGTTCCAGTACCAACCTTAACAATTGTGAAAGATCGGGCATTGTTTGGAACCCGCCAATTCGTAATGTCAGTGCCTTTCACGTTTTGTTGTACTTCTTTTCCATTCACTAAGGTCACTTTCAGGGAAACATTGATGTTCTCTCCGGTAAAAGTGATGAGCGGGTCTAATCCGGTGATAGCCATAGTTAGAGGCACAAGTTCTGGTGCGACAGTACTCCACACAAAATCTTTCTTTCCAGACACTGTTGCTGTGGACTTTACGGCTGCAACTATCGGTTCTGTTGATGAAATACGCACCGCCATGAGATTTGAGGTTATGTTTGGATCAAGTTTGAATTCACTCACAACTCCCGCACTTATTGTGCGCGAATTTAATCCGACAGGAACAAACACTCCATCTGCAGAAACAACTTCCACGGTGATACTGGCATCTAGATCACCCGGCGCTAAAATGCGCAAGGTATGTGGCAAAGCAGCGGTGTTCTTCGAAATCTGATTTGGAATCGCTGGAATCACTACGTTTTTACTTGCCGTTACCGCAGGATTTACAAGATCACCACCTAATGCCTTTAAGCCTTTTCCTTGTTCATCAATCATGAATGCGTTAATTCGACCAGACCGTGGCACAACGTGCACAGTCAAGGTCTTATCTCCTGGGGCTAAAGAATCGATCGGGATGACGATGTAATTCTTTGAAGAAACGTTTGTAGCTCTTACCGGTTGCTTCCCATTTTCAGTGAAAGTTACGACATCTACCACCGCATCACTCAGACCACTGTTCACAATAATCAAGCGTCCTCGAGTCGTAACATCTGCTGTGCCGCCAACAAACCATTGTGAAGATGCAGGCCCCACGCATAAAGCACCTCCAGCCCAACTACCTGATCGACTTTGCCAGACAACCGGAGCTACGCCTTCTGAAGTAATTACTAAAGAATCCTTGTTTACGGGTAACCGCAAAACCTCTACTTGTGTTGTATTCGTAGTGCGGTTTTGAAGTCTTTGAAATGGAGTTTTCTTGGAAGATAAAGAAATCTGTGATCCCAATCCATCAAGAGTAGGTGGGCAGACCACGACTGGATAACTTTCAGAAAAATTCTTGGCAGTAACTGCAACTGAAAGAAGGCTTGAAACAACTACAACGCTTACTAATGCAGCGATGAACTTGAGTGGGCGAATTTTTCTCATGCCAACTCTCTTTCGGATATCTCGCGCTTACGACGACCTGCAGGAAGAGCCATAACGATGGCTATGACTAGGAAAATAACTTGCAACGAAAGCCATGCGCGACGCACCGTTCCGTCATGGATTACCGAAATTTCACCGGCTTCGGTTACTTTAAATGTAGGTAATCCCAATTCATTCGTTACTCGAGGTAATCGATAGCCATTTTGCAGAACTTGCCAAGACCTATTTGAGCTTTCAGTAAGAATCAATGTGCCGGCACTTGGTGCATTAACACGATCATCTGCGTCTTCGTCCTGGAGTACAGAACGTACTCCCTCTTCAGTAATAAACAAAAGTCGGCCTGTTGGTTGACTGACTTTCCAGACAACACCAAGTGAGGTTGCCGAGGCTCGAGTAAAACCACCTAGTCCATCAATGGATCTGATGATTTCTTTCTTGAATGAACTCTTCGCAAATACATACTTGACTCCGTAATCAGCCAGAGTTTTACTGCTAGTAATCCCAGTGCCATCAATCAAACCACGAGCAGCGTTTGCTATTTCAGCATTTTGCTTAGGAGCAATGTCGGGCTCTCCCAGCGAAATATCTTTACCTCTAGAAATGTAATACTGAATTTTCTTATCATCGGCACTGCCAACCTCGCGTAAAACTAAAATTTTTGTTTGAGGCTCAACACTTAAGAATGCTGGCATAACTGTGGCTCGATTCGCTTGCACTGCAGAGTTTGCTCCTGCTGAAACTGAAAATCCAATCGCAAGAACTGCATACGATGCGGTTACAAAAAGTAAAATTGCCGATAAAAAATGGCGGTAGTGGACATGACTCAAAACTAAAGTCTGTCTCAAGCGATCGAGCATTACCGTTCCTGCAGCAACGGAAGCCAAGGTTGCGATGGAAAGCACTGGCCCGGTCCATACCCTGGCCACCCCTTCACTTCCATGTGTAGAAATAGAAAGAGAACTCAACAAAACTGCAAGAGCCAGCGCACCGAATCCATACTCAGCAATTGGACGTGCGTGGGTTGAAGAGAAAAGGGAGATTACAAGTATTAACAAAATTGGGCTAACCAACCACACTGGAACTGAATCGGTGCCTCCTGGATTGGCAAGAAGAGCTGACCATGGACCGCCGCCTGGAATCAATAGTCCTGGCTCTGCCAAGAATCTGCTGGGATTAACTAATGCTTCAAATGAAAAAGGTGCGTTGAGTAGGAATGGAATAAATACGATTCCAGCTCTCTTGAAAACTCGCTGATCAAATAGATCTTTATCTAGGGTTTTAGCAAATTCCCGATAGTTATCAATTGAGATTGCCAAGGCTGCCACTAGAGCAACTACAAAACTCATCAGCGTAAACGCATACAGAGGAGACAACAGAAGAGCAATTGCAAAAATCTTACGCCACTTATACGTCTCAATATTGTGCCAATCGTGAAGTACAAAAGCCACAATTGGCATAAGTATTAGTAGCACTAGTGTGCCAATTTTCCCTGTTCCTGTCGCCGCGATCGTTACCGGAGAAAGGGCATATAGAAATGAAGCCGGAATTGAAATCCATTTGTTGTCTGTTAATTTCTTCAATAACTTAAAGCACGACCACATCATAAGCAATGGTGCAATCAGGAAAAATGAAGTGATGAATACTTGAACATTCCCTAGAGTCGCAATCGATGCAATTGCAATTAGCGCCACCCAAGGTGGTGTCGCAAAAGATGAGCCCATTCCAACCTGATGCCAGGATTCAAAATAACTTCTCCATAAGTCTGTAGCGCCAGAAGGTGAAATCGGAAGCGCTCCACCAACTAAAGCACCGAAGCGATTTCGAGAGTTTACTAAGCTGATCAGAGCCAGAGATAAGAAACCAAGCACTTCAGGTCGTTTGAAAATAGATAACCAGTTGTTTGTATTAACGGGAGTTAGCAAATCTTCATCTTCAAGTGAGTCGAGAACTGAGACTGAAGTTGAGACACTTTCTGGAAACACTTTATTTCGAACTAACTCTACAAAACGTTCTGTTCCCAAACGAAGTTGAGACCAACGCGGCGGAATATATGATGCAACAACTCGGGCACTAACAAACTTTTGCTTTTTCCGAATCTTGCGAGCCTCAAGAATCTTTCCTGGACGAAGAATCAATGAGGAAAAGGCAAGAATCTCATCAGAGGCATAGCCAGGCAATTTCGCCAGTAGAAATCCAAGGGCACGGGCTATTGCAGATCCAAATAACTGCAAAGCAATCCATGGAAGCATCCACCACGAAGAGTTTGCAAGCATCACATAAGCAGCATTGCGACGATCCAGGAGTAATGGGCGATGCAAGAAAGCCCCTTCAACATCGATAGTGCGCCGCTCAGTTGCCGATGCTTGTGCATGAAATGCAATAGCACTTGTGGCGGCGATGACCGAGTGTCCTGCAGTACGGGCACGCCAACCAAAATCAACATCATCTCGAAATAGTGAAAGGTTTGGATCAAATCCATCAAGCTCTTCAAACACATCACGACGAATTAATGCACCAGCCGTACTGACAGAGAGCACGTCATGAATACCATCATGCTGGCCTTGGTCATATTCAAATGGTTCAAGTCCGGTCCAACGTGCACCGTTACCGGCAATGCTGATGCCTGCTTCGAGTAAATGTGTTCGGTCATGCCAACCAAGCAACTTCGGGCCAACCATAACTACCTGTGGGCGGTCATCGATTGCACTTAACAATTCTGCGAGCGCCGTTGGTGCCGGTGCGCAGTCATCGTGAATTAACCAGAGCCATTCATGCTCGATCGCTTTTGGTAATTTATCAACTACAAGTGAAACCGCTTCACCAAAACCAGTTTCACGATCTGCGGCAAAAAATGGGATGCGTGCAGATTTTAACAACTTTGTTGATGCATCACTTGATCCGGTATCAACGGCAGTAATTAAATCTATTGGTCGAGTTTGTGAAGTTAGCGCTGCAACAACTTCGGGTAACCAGACTGCTCCGTTGTGAGAAACAAGTACTGCAGTTACGCGATGCTTATCTACATCGGCTAGAGAAGCCATATGTATAACCCGCTATCTCCTAAGAGATGCAAGAACCTTAAGCAGTGCGACGCTTTAAGCGACGGCGTTCGCGCTCTGATAGTCCGCCCCAAATTCCGAAGCGTTCATCATGTGCAAGTGCGTACTCCAAACATTCTGCGCGAACATCACACGAAAGACACACGCGCTTTGCTTCACGAGTTGAGCCGCCTTTTTCTGGGAAGAACGCCTCTGGATCGGTCTGGGCGCACAATGCGCGCTCCTGCCAAGAGAGTTCCATGTTTTCGCCTGATGCGAGTGTGACTGTTGGTCCTGAAGTGGGGATTGGGGAGTTCTGGGCTGCGGGTTGAATCGGCATATCGTCGATGCTCCATTAGCTTTCGTTGTCTCATCCCTCTTGGAAAAGACTTTCTTAAGAGTGAATTACACGCTTGTAACTCGCCCATGTCAAGCCCAGAGTTGGCCTCTCGCCTGCCATTTAGGCGTAATCGGCTACGGAATTGGAAGAATTTCGCCATTCGTAACAAAAGATGAGGCTATTTTCGCGTTTTTTTCGACTTCTGCGCCAGATGCGACAAATGAATTAGAAATTTTTGCATCCTGGCCGATGACAGAGCCCGCTTCAATGATTGAGGCATCTATCTGCGCCCCTGCCCCGATAGTTGAATCAGGACCGATGCAACTGCCGCCTGTGATCACAGCAGTGGGATCAATACTTGAGCCTGGCATTGCCAGGAATTCACCACTTCGTTTAACGATATCTATTGATGCCTTCAATAAAGCTCGTGGGGTACCAATGTCCAACCAATAAGCGTTCTCGACAAATCCAAAAACTTTAGCTCCACTTTCGACTAATTGCGGGAAAGTTTCACGTTCTACAGAAACCACAGTATCTAGCGGGATTGTTGAAATAATCCGAGGGTTAAACACATAACAACCAGCATTTATTTGATTCGTTACAGGGTTTTCCATTTTCTCTAAAAATGCTGTTACTCGACCATCGCTATCTGTTGGTACGCAACCAAATGCTCGCGCATCTTCCACTTCTGTTAAGTGCAAAGTCACATCCGCACCGTGTGCCTCGTGTTGTCGAATCTGCTCCGTCAAATTATGTGAACTCAAAACATCACCATTTAGAATTACTACTGATTCATTAGTATCAAGTAGTTGTGCAGCATTACGAATTGCACCACCTGTTCCTAGTGGCTCTTTTTCAACTGCATATTTTATTTTTATGCCCCACTTCGAGCCATCACCAAAGTATGGGATGAAAACTTCAGAAAGATAAGAGGTAGCTAAAACTATTTCAGTTATGCCTGCTGCCTTTGCCATGGCAATTTGGTGTTCTGTTACTGGTACACCTGCAACAGTGAGCATTGGTTTAGGTGTGTTTTTAGTTAGAGGCATTAGGCGTGTGCCAAAGCCGCCAACCAATAAAATCGCTACGGCCATTACTTAAGCCTTTATACGTTGAACAGCATCAGCAATTTGAGCGTCTGTTGCGGTCATTGCGATACGAATGTGGCGAGCGCCTTTATCGCCATAGAAAGAGCCTGGGGTGGCCAAGATTCCGCGATCAGCTAACCATGAAACGCTTTCCCAAGCATCTTCATCGCGGGTGCACCACAGGTATAAACCTGCATTACTAAATTCAATTTTAAATCCGGCAGCCTCTAATGCAGGACGCAAAGCATCTTTACGGGCGTTGTAACGTGCGCGTTGTTCGGCAACATGCTTGTCATCAGAAAGTGCAACAGTCATCGCTTTCTGCACAGGTAGCGGAACCATCATTCCGCCATGCTTTCTAATCTCACGAATTCGGGCAATCAAAGCTGAATCACCAATCATGAAGGCTGCTCTATAACCAGCCATCGATGAACGCTTTGAAAGGGAATGAATTGCCAAAATATTTGTGTTATCTCCCCCAGTATGTGAAAGAACAGATACTGGTTGTACTGACTGCGCAAACTCCAGATAACACTCATCCGAAACTAACAATGCTTTATTGGTGCGTGACCAATCGATACAGGCTTTAATTTCCGCCTCACTATGCACTCGCCCGGTTGGATTTGATGGGGAGTTCAACCATGCTAAATCTGCGCTCGGCCAACTCTTTGCATCAATGTCCACTGGGACTGAATCAGCACCAGCTAATACCGCTCCTAAGTGATATGTCGGATAAGCGATTTCAGGAATCAAAACTTTCTTAGATTCTAAAATGGTTGGAAGCCATGCAACTATCTCTTTGGATCCAATTAATGGAAGAACATCAAAGTCTCCAGTTGCAC
>JBIJAA010000042.1:0-7370 GCA_044346015.1 Candidatus Planktophila sp.
TGAGAAAAGATACGCCAGAAGATAAGGATGCAACTTTTGTCAATTGTTGCATTGAGTAACGAGGCAGCAGGCGATGAAAATTGAGTCGTCCAATAATCATTGTGAGGGTGAAGAGAATGAAAGGCAGAGTGTGGATACCACTGAGAATTCCCATGTCTTCTTTTATGTAAATAGCTGACCAATCACTAATTGCGAACTCCAGCATGATCGCACAGAGCAAGCCCCCAGTGACCAAAAGGTCAAAGTTGAAACCCCTGAATGTCTCACTTAACTTTAGGTTTGAATTAGGATTTTCATTTGGTCTCAATAAATTTGGAGTCATTCTACTTATAGCCCATAACATAACAACCAAACAAAAAATCGCTACTATCGCAATATGGACCTCAATAGGAACTAAATCAACTAAAACACCTGCAATCACTGAGGTAATCAGAGCTCCGGAGCTCCAATAGCCGCTCAGCAATGTTATGACCTGTTTTTTGGATCTATCCTGGAAATTGAATCCCTGTGAGTTTATTGAAATATGAAATGCTGAAATTCCAGCGCCCTGCACAATAATAAAGACTAGAAATATAAATGATGAAGAGGTGTTAGTTAAGGTAATAATGCTGATTGCCAAAGCCACTGATGAAACCTGCATCATCAACTTAGCGCCATATTTGTGAACAAGATGTCCGACAGTTAATAGTGCTACAGCATTACCGATCGCTCCCACGCTAATTAGTGAACCGAATTCACCATTTGAAAGCTTCAGATGAGCCTTAACTTCAGGGAATCTAGGCACCCAACTCATGATCGAAAGTCCAAATAGGAAGAAAATTACTTTAAGACCGTTGAGTTCCTTCTCTTGCGTGAGCATCAGAAAAGAGCGCTGGCTAACTCTTTGCGGGCTGCTGCCAAACGAGGATCCGAAGGATCAACAAGGGCAAATAAATTCAAAAGGTGATTTTTTGCCTTCGTCCGATCATCGCCACTTGTCGCCCTAATGACAGAAAGTAGGCGAGAGAAGGCGTCCTCAACTCCCCCAGTTACAATCTCTACATCAGCCGCCTTTAATTGCAATTCAATATCAGTTGGTGCGGCAGATGACTGAGCCACAATCTCTTTGAGATCCAGACCCTCAGTACGCATGAGTAATTGCGTTTGAGCAAGTCCAAGTTTTGCTAAATTTTCAGCAGGTTTTCTTGCCAGCCACTTTTTGTATGCGGCTTCTGCTGCACTGTAGTCCCCAGATTCAAGTGCATCCATTGCTTCAATTTCTTCTGGTTCAATTTGTTCAACTGGGGCTTGCCCAATTCCTTGTTCAGATGCGAGTGTGAGGACTTTATCAATCACCATTTTTACTTGAGCTTCGGGATAAGACTGTTCAAATAGAGGGACCATCTGCTCGGCAATAATTGCAACGGCATAAGGAATGGACTTTGTTTGAAAAGCTTGACCAACTTCAGGATTAGAATCAATATCTACCCGAGCTAAAGCAAATGCTTCTTTGTAATCAATTTCTAATTTTCCAAGCGTCTTAACCATTTCCATCGACTCAGGGCTGCGTGAACTCCACATTAAGACAATCACTGGTCGAACTAGTGAAAGTGGCAAAATTTCATTACTCAGATTTTCAACAGTGACTTGAATACCTGGCATGGGTATGGATGGATCAACCTTTGGTTTAGTTAGTGAGCTTAAATCAAAGGCTTGCCCGAAATTAGGTGGCAAACTCATGATGCCATCCTATCTATTAAAGAACTATGTCCACGCCTGAGTCCCGGCGCAATGGCAAAATCTCTTTGCAGTAATTATCTGCAGCCTCTTCTAGCCCCACGTCATAACCTATTTTTTCGCTTAAATACCAGCGGTTTTCAAGGATTTCATGGAACATCTGCGCGCGTTCCACGCGACCTCGCAAATCCGCAGGAACTCGTGAAATCACCGTTTCAAAAACTTCACCTAGCCACTGCTTTGCCATCTCTTGAGTCGAGATAGTTGGCTTATTTTCACGCGCTCTATATCTATCAAAGGATGCAAGCAATCTCTTTGCTTGAAGCTCTTCGGTTTCTAATCCCATGAGCTCGCGCAATCGTTGTGTGTGATAGCCAGCCGCAACCAATTTGGGTTGGAAGGAAAGCATTTGTGTGTCACCATCGATAGTGACAGCCACTTCTTCAACTGCAAATCCAAGATCATGCAGCTGACGCATTGCACGTTCGACTGCATGGCGATCTTTCGGATCCAATAACTGTGGCTCCTTCAGAGCAGCCCAAATTCTTCGGTAACGACGGATAACTGCTTCAGCTGCGCGCAAAGGGTCCATACCCGGATACAAAACACCAGATAGTGCTAGATCTTCGAGTTCGGCCGCAACGTTGAAATGCACTATCTCTAAGTCATGCTCACGTTGTCCATCGCTCAAACTCTTTTGAAACTCACCCGTTTCGGCGTCTACTAGATAGGCAGCGAAACCTTCGGCATCTCGACGAAATAGTGTGTTCGACAATGAACAATCGCCCCACCAAAATCCGAGTAAATGCAGGCGGACCAATAACAATGCAAGTCCACTAGCCATGGTTGTAATTTCATGAGCCGTGACAGCCCCTGATAACAAAACTCGATATGGCAATGAATACGGCAAGAACCGCGTCACAATTGCGCACGGAAGTTCTTCGCCATTTGCATCAGTACGGCCTTCAACTACCGCTACCTGCTCCACACAGGGAGCGTTCATCTGAGACAACTGACGTAAAATTACGTATTCGCGATTGGCAAACTCTGAAACAGTTTCTTTGACTGCATACACTTCGGCATCTGGGTCATTACTGGCTCGCACCAGACGTACAACGTGGCGAGAAATACCGCGTTTTTCGGCAAGGACCGGGTCCTCTGGCCACTCCTCCAAAGGTAGGTGCCAGGGCAGGGCAGTGACAGAGGCGATCTCCTCACCCAAACCTGTAATACGTAGCGCCATGGCCGTATTCTCTCTCATAATTGTTACTAGAACATGAACACCACGTCTCATTCTGAGTGATCTCCACTTTAGAATACAACCATGGCAATTACTCAGAGAATCAAGAAAGCAGCAACTCGCGAACCTAAGGCTCCCGTTGACTATGGAATTCTCGGAAAACCAATTAACCGATCAAATCCATTCTATTTTGGCTTTATCGCAACACTTGGCGCTCTCACAGCAATTGTTTTGATGCGCGCTCTTGCAAGTGTTAGTCAAATTTTTGTTTTGATTTTAATTGCCTTGTTCCTGGCTACTGGGCTAAACCCAGCGGTTGAAGCATTGAGAAATCGTGGTTTGTCTAGAAACTCTGCTGTAGCAGTTATTTTCTCATCAGTAATTCTCTTTGTTATCTTTTTTGCTTTTGTCGTTGTCCCTCCAGTCATTACTCAGGGAACTGCTCTGATAAATACATCACCAACATTGCTTCAAGATTTGATGCAAAATGAGACAATCAACAAGCTAAATGATCAATTCGGGATAATCGATACTTTGCAGCAAAAGCTAAAATCAATAACATCTGATGGGACTCTATTAATCTCAACTTTCGGTGGCGTAATTGGTGTAGGAAAATCTGTACTGTCGGGATTCTTTACAGCTGCAACTATTCTGGTTTTGACTTTGTACTTTATTACTTCCTTGCCGCAGGCCATTGATCTTGGACTCTCACTTGTACCTGCGAGCCGACGTGATCGCGTAGGAGTTCTAACAAACGCTGTGATAGCACGCGTCGGATCATTCGTTGGAAGCCAAATTTTGATTGCTGCAATGGCAGCGGTATTTGTCATTGTTTTAGCAACGGCATTAGGCTTGCCATCCCCAATTGCTATCGGAATGATCGTCTTAGTAGCCGCCTTAATTCCTCTAATTGGTCACTTCATTGGGTGCGGAATAGTAACTTTGATTGCATTAACCCAATCTGTGTGGATCGGATTAATCGCATTTGTTGCGTACATTGTCTATGTGCAGATTGAGAATTACATAGTTACGCCAAGAGTTATGAAGCGCACTTTGGCCGTTCCGGGCGCAGTAACCATAATTGCTGCACTCATCGGCTCATCACTACTTGGCTTGGTAGGTGGTTTGTTAGCTGTCCCTGTGGCTGCTTCTATCATTTTGATTCTTGATGAAGTAGTTATTCCTCGCGCCAATAACAGTTAAAACTCAGTCGGAAGTGGTGCTTCTGATCCAGTCACAATGCTATTGATCTCAGATAACACTCGATGAACAGCAGGTTCACCTATCCACAAGTGTTTTGCCCCATCAACGGCAACGATGTCGATCTTTGGAACCAACGCAAATCGCTTTCGAGCAGCATCTGGCTTTAAGTAATCATCTAACTCAGGTACTAATGCAGTTATGGGACGAGGATCAGCGTTCCAGTAATCAAGTTGCTCATTTGTAGTCGTGCGCAGTGGTGGACTAAGAAGAATTAGCCCTTTGTGACGTGGATCTTTTGCATGCTGCAGAGCTAAATCAGTTCCGAAAGACCAGCCTGTGACCCAGAGATTTTCTAATTTCAAAGTATCAAAACAGTAGGAAAGCATTGCTTCAACATCAAAGCGTTCAGCGATTCCGTTATCAAAATCACCGGTGCTGCTACCAGCCTCACTTGTTGTGCCCCGAGTATTGAAACGAACAACTGTTATGTTTGACATGGCGGGTAAGCGATTAGCGGCCTTCTTATAAAGGTGACTATCCATCATTCCACCAGCCGTTGGCAGCGGGTGCAGGCAAAGAATTGCCCCTTTAGAAGGGCCAATAGGTGCTGCAACCTCGCCAATTAAATCAATACCGTCCGCTGTTGCAACATGAAATGGCGTTCGCAAAGAATCAAAGACGCTACTTGATCTAACAACCTCGGTCATACTTCAAATCCTATCTATACCCGACTAGGCTTGTTCACATGGCCACTACACCTTCTACAAAAGTTTTTAACTCTCATAATCCTGTTACTGGTGAACCCGTTGGAACATTCCCTATTTATTCAGCTAAGGAAGTTTCTGAGATAGTCGACTTTGCCCGACATGCCAGTACCGCATGGGTTAATTTGGATTTTCCGGGACGCAAGAAGGTGTTGTTAGCCTGGAGTGCTTTCATTATTAAGAACGTAGATCAGATTGCCGCGCTAGTTTCACTTGAAACTGGTAAACCAATAAGTGATGCCAAACTTGAAGCATCTTTGGCGGTAAGCCACATCGGCTGGGCCGCCAGACATGCCGAAGACATCATGCGCACTTCTTACCGTGCACCTGGTGTGTTAATGGCAAACATGTCTGCAACAGTTGAAAGATCACCAATTGGAGTTGTTGGGGTAATTGGGCCGTGGAATTATCCAATCTTCACTCCAGTAGGTTCTATTGCATATGCATTAGCTGCCGGAAATACAGTTGTATTTAAGCCAAGTGAGTACACACCAGGTGTTGGAGTTTGGCTAGAAGAGAGTTTCAATGCAGTAGCACCATTTGCAGACATCTTTACGACCATCACAGGTTTAGCAGACACTGGTAATGCCTTGTGCACTAGTGCGATCGATAAATTATCCTTCACAGGCTCAACGCGGACGGCGAAATTAGTTGCTGCAGCTTGTGCGACCAATATGACACCAGTTGTATTGGAGTGTGGCGGCAAAGACCCAGTAATTGTTGCCTCAGATGCCAACCTTGATCGCGCAGTTGATGCAACCATATGGTCTGCCATGGCTAACGCAGGACAATCCTGTATTGGCGCTGAACGTGTTTATGTTGATGAAAAAGTTGCCGAAGCATTCATTGCAAAGGCCGTAGCACTTGCCGAGAGCATTCATGCCGGTGCCCCAGGAGATGGAAATTATGGCCCCGCAACTATGCCATCACAGATTTCAGTTATCTCATCTCATCTCAAAGCGGCCATTAAAGATGGAGGTCACTTTGCATATGGCTCTTTGAAATCAGTGCAAGCTCCATTTGTTCAGCCAGTTATTTTGGTGGATGTTCCTGAAAACTCTGCTGCCGTGAGGGAAGAAACCTTTGGGCCGATCATCATCATCAATCGCGTGGCAACTATGAAAGAGGCGATTGAGCTTTCAAATGCATCTCGATACGGATTGGGTGCCAACGTTTGGTCCAAGCGCCAAGGAAAGAAGATTGCCTCACAATTGCACTGCGGAATGGTTGCAATTAATTCAACGTTCTCTTTTGCGGCAATTTCATCTGTACCATTTGGTGGAGTGAAAGACAGTGGTTATGGACGTGTGCATGGTCCTGAGGGATTACTTGAATACACTTATCCACGTACTGTTGTTCGAACTCGCTTTAATATTCCACTTAAGTTTTTAAGTTTTAAGCGCCGTCCAAAAGATGACAAACTTGTTGTTAAAGCTACAAAAATTTTGAAAGGTCGACTAGGTTAAAAACGAGGAGCGTTCCGAGTACGTTCCGTATTAGGACGTCTTTTGTTTTTCTTAGCCCAACACGCTGTATGCCAATGACGGCGACCATCTTCATCGTATTCAAGCCAGGCAACAACATGTGGAGTAGCAAGTGGAATCATTTGATCGCATCCAGGGCAGCGATAGGGCTTTGTTGAACCAGATCCTGTTAACCGACGCACAATATAAGTGCCATCACTATGTTCTTCTGAGCTCTCACCTGTCGATGCGATATTGATTTCACGAGGCTCTTCAGGCTTAACCCGCTTCTTAGGGTAGTTTCTCCGCGGGCTCACAGGTCTATTTTCGCATAGTAAAGTAGCCACATGAGCCTCATCCAAGTAAAAGGCCTAAAGAAAAGCTATGGCGATGTCCATGCAGTTCGTGGTGTTGATCTAGACATCGCGCAGGGTGAGATTTTTTCATTATTGGGGCCAAACGGTGCAGGAAAAACAACAACTGTAGAAATCCTTGAAGGATTTAGAACTCGGGACTCTGGCAGTGTCTCGGTGTTGGGATTTGATCCCCAGACCAGAGGCCATCAATCCAGGGAGTGGCGAAATCGTATTGGAATTGTTTTACAAAGCTCTGCAGATGCTGGCGATCTTACGGTCATAGAAACTATTGATCACTTCAGTGGTTATTACTCCAATCCGCGCAAAGTTGATGAAGTAATCCATGCAGTTGGATTAGTTGAAAAAGAGAAAGCCTTAATCCGCAATCTTTCAGGAGGCCAGCGTCGTCGGCTAGATGTTGCACTTGGAATTATCGGAAACCCAGAACTGCTATTTCTGGATGAACCAACAACTGGTTTTGATCCTGAGGCTCGTAGATCCTTCTGGTCTCTCATCCAGACGCTACGCAGCAATGGAACCACTATCTTGCTAACTACCCATTATTTGGAAGAGGCTGAAGCCTTAGCTGATCGAGTTGCGGTAATAAATAATGGCGTAATTATGGAGG
>JBIJAA010000043.1:0-7294 GCA_044346015.1 Candidatus Planktophila sp.
CATGTGCCTCTGACTCTTCGCGTTCTCCATCGACTTTGTTACCAATTAAAATGGTTGGCTTCTTCGCTTTGCGCAAATGCTGTACCAAAATGTCATCTTCATCTAAGGCGCCAACTTGAGCGTCAACTACAAATGCAAGAACATCTGCCTCCTGCATTGCAAGTTCTGATCCGGCACTTACCTGGACGGAAATTCCATCTGGTTTTGCTTCCCAACCGCCGGTATCCATGATGATGAAACGCCGTCCACCCCACTCGCATTCATACTGAACACGATCTCGGGTAACACCCGGAGTGTCTTCAACAATTGCTTCACGTCTGCCTAAGAAGCGATTGATCAGCGTTGACTTACCAACGTTTGGTCGACCCAAGATTGCAACAATCGGTAAACCCAGCAGATTACGCTTCTTTAGCAGCTCCCAGATTCGCTCAATTGTTTCCTCTAAATCTAAATAGGTTGAATCAACTTCGACAGCATCTGCCGCCATCGTTAATGGAGAAACTGTTCGCGTTGAATCAATCGTGTCTCGATTATCAAGTGATGTTTTCACGTCAATGCTTTTGTCATCAATTTCATTTTCTCGCCGTACGGCGCGTGCATCTAAATCAGCCGTTAAGTAAATCTTTAATCCCGCTTCAGGTGCGACAACGGTTCCGATGTCACGACCCTCAACAACTATTCCACGTTCTGCAGAATCAATGATGTGATGCTGTAACTTCATTAATTCGTGACGAATTTCAGGAATGGCACTTATACGAGAAACATTTTCTGTAACTGATGTACCGCGGATAGCGTGCGTGATCTGAGTTTCGCCTGCATAAACATTTGGGGATAGAGGATCGGCATCAAACTTGATGGGATGGTCTTTGATCGCTTGAAGAATTGAAAAAGCTTCTTCACATTTGTGTTCTAGCGCAAGCCAAGTAACAGCGCGATATAAGGCACCCGTGTCTAAATAATTCCAACCAGCTCGCACCGCAATAGCTTTTGCTGTACTTGATTTACCTGCGCCGCTTGGGCCATCAATTGCAACTATTATGCCCATGTACTGAGCCTACTTCTATTTACGAACCGGATGAACGTTCCATCCGATCGAGGTTAGGTGTACTGACAATTTTTCAGCATCTTGTGCCGACAATGACAACGTAATCAAAGCACTCAACTGGCCTGGTGAATGCTCGATATTTAGATCTTCGACGTTGACTTGCATTGCTGCACATTCATTGAAGATTGCACCGAGCTGACCTGGCTTATCATCGATTACGATTGGCAAGTAACTGTATTCACGAGCCTTACCGCCGTGTTTTCCAGGAATAATCGACTTACCCTCGCGACCAGCAGCTATTAGCGCTTCGATCTTGGATGGATCATCTAAGGCTGCAATCATCTGTGTTAGATCGTTTTGTAGACTTATAAGTAATTCAGAAATCTCGGCTCGATTGCTATAAATAATCTCTTTCCACAACTTTTCATCTGAACCTGCTATTCGCGTTGTGTCGCGAAGGCCCTGTCCGGCCAACTCCATCCATTCGGCCGGAGTGCCAATAAGTTGCTTAGCCACCAGGGATGCGGCTATTTGAGGTAGGTGCGAAATCTTTGCCACAGCTGCATCATGCTCGAGGGCTGAGAGTTCGATGGGCGTCGCCCCAAGTCGTTTAATCAGATCAAGAACTAATTCCTTAGATTCTGGAGCACAATCGGCTTCAGGCGTAAGTATCCAACTGCGCCCTTGGAACAGATCACCTCTAGCAGAGCTTGCACCGCCGATTTCACGCCCTGCCATAGGATGGGTGGGCAAAAACCTCGTAGACAACCCTGAAAATGTCTTAATCTCTTGTACAACTTCACTCTTAACGCTACCTACATCCATAAACGTTGACTGTGGGTTTAAATCAATTTCCCTCTCGATGACTTGTGAAAGCATCGAGGTTGGCAAAGCAAAGATAACTAGATCTGGATCTGCCACTACTACCCCACCAGTTAGATCTTTTGCTAGCCCTTGCGCCGATGGATCGGAATCAATCATCTCAACTGCTATTGCCTGTTGGACTAGACCTAAAGCAATCGACGTTCCAATCAGTCCGGAGCCGACTATGCGTACCTTGCCGAGCATTATTGGGCGATATCTCTGCGCAGTGAAGCCGCTCCATGGAGATAAACGTGGGTTATTTGCTCAGGCGTCTGGTTAGTTTCCACATGCAGCATGGCTCTGACAGTTTTATCCAAAGCTCCTGGAACAGCTACCTCGACCGAGCCGATTAGTGGCACATTGGCAAAGCCCATCTCCCGACATGCAGCGGCTGGAAATGCGGCATCTAAATCGACGGTGCTAGTGAAAAATACTGAGATGACATCTGTTGGGGTCAGTTCATTAGCCTTCAAGATCGCAGCAATCAGCTCCTGAACACCCGAGGCAATGTCGCCAGCGGTATTAGCAGGAACTTGTATTGCTCCACGGATTGCGCGTAATGCCATGAGATAAGGGTACCTTTCCTAAGCATTTTTAGCGTTCATTTAAAAACTTGTTTGTCGATAAAACCTTTAAAATATTAAACCTTTTCACAACAATCTACCTGCCAGTCCTGTCTCCCACAATCAAATCCCTGCCGATTCTTTTTATCGATATATCTATAAGCACAAACCCTTTTCAGCGTACTAAATATCGATAAAGCAGTTTTCAATCTTATTAATATCTACATATTGATATATTAATATTACACATATTATCTATAAAAATATAAAAGGTTATATATCTAAAGCTTTTCGTAGATTCATCAATTCTCCATCGTTGAGGTCTCTCCATCGACCTTCGGGGGTATCGCCCAAGGAGATCGGTCCAAACTTGGTTCGGATCAATCGAAGAACATCCACCCCTACCGCCTCCATAAGGCGACGAATGATGTGATAGCGACCCTCATGAATTGAAACCTCGATCCATCGGGGTGAGAGCTGCTTGAAGGTCAAAACTCGACCCATTCCATCTTCGAGTTCAACACCCTTCAAAAGCACCTTATCCACCCCAATCGGCAAAATTCCATCAAATTCAATGATGTAAGTCTTTTCTAATCCAAAGGAAGGGTGGGTAGCTCTGAAGGTTAGATCCCCATCATTAGTAAGCAAAATCAGACCCTCTGAATCCTTGTCCAGTCGCCCCACATGGAAAAGTCGCTCTTTTCGTAGGTCGATAAAGTCATCCAAAGAAGGTCGACCTTCTGGGTCGAACATCGTTGACAAAACACCCTTGGGTTTATGAAGTGCAAGATAAGACTTAGTCAAAGTTCTTGTTATTGTCTCACCATCAACCATTACTTGATCTATTTCTGGGTCAAACTTGCTGCCCATCTCTCGAACTATGATTCCATTAACGGCAACTCGGCCATCTTCTATTAATTCATCAGCTCCGCGACGGCTAGTGATACCGGCATCAGCGATTATCTTGTTAAGCCTCATTTGGGCCATGGCTATCCTCCCGACAGTCAGGAGGTAAGGGTAGCCGAAAGGTTAGTCAGTTAGCGAATCGAGGATCTCGTCCAGGCCATCTAGATCTGGCAAATATGGCGCCAGCGCTGGAAGGTCGTCAAGTGAGTTCAGACCCAGTCGCTCCAGGAAGTAACTGGTTGTCTTGTACAAAATCGCGCCTGTTTCATGCTCTAGCCCAGACTCTTCAACTAAACCACGTGTAATCAGGGTCTTCATGACTGCTTCAACATTTACTCCACGAATGGCAGAGACACGAGCCCTGGACACCGGTTGGCGGTAGGCAATTACTGACAATGTTTCAAGGGCTGCCTGGGTCAAGCGAGACTGCTGGCCATCAAGAACAAACTTTTCGACAACGGCTGAGTAATGTGGGTGGCTATAGAAGCGCCATCCCCCGTTGATCTTGCGCAGGCAAAAGCCACGATCCTCGTAACTTCCCTCTAGGGCAGCCAAAGCAATCTCTATTTCCTCCACGGGACGCTCAAGAACCTGGGCCAAGATGATCTCGGTGACAGGCTCATCAACGACCATAAGAATCGCCTCGATCGAACGTTCAACTTCTACATTAGACATTTTCGCCACTTTCTGTCGAGTCTTCCATCTCTAAAACCACGGGTATATCAAACTCGTCGGTGATCTCGACCTCGCCTTCCAGGCTTCCGGTCCAGCTGATCTGTAGCTCTCCTAAGGCTATGACTTGATCAAAGCGAAGAACGCCCTGACGATAGAGGTCAAGCAGGGCCAAAAAGCGTGCCACGATCACCAAGGTGCTATCGGCATCTGCAATCAGGTTTCTAAAGCTCAAACTCTTCGAGTGACGAAGAGCCTCAACAACCATCTTTGACTCCTCTGCAACGCTCACAAGGGCCATGTGCAGGTGTTGTACGGCCACTACAGGTGTGACCTTAGGAGTTAAGACCCGCTCTGCGATAGCGGCAAAACGCTGAGCACCGACCCCTATAAGTACCTCTGGCAGCAGAGCAGCCAGGGCTGGATCAAGTGCTACAACTCGAGCAAATGACTTATCTGCACTTGCTATGCGCTCACTAAAGGTCGCTGCAATCTCCTTGAACGCTCGGTATTGCAATAATCTGGCAAACAAAAGATCTCGTGCCTCAAGCAGTGCTAGATCTTCCTCATCTTCAACATCTCCGGAAGGTAGAAGTCTGGCCGCCTTTAGATCCAACAAAGTCGCTGCTACGACCAGGAACTCAGTGGCTTGGCCTAACTCCCAGCCTTCCCCCGAAGCCTCGAGTCCGCGGATAAATGAGATGAACTCGTCGGTCACGATGCTCAATGAGACCTCGGTGACATCCATCTTATGGCGAGAAATTAACTGGAGTAGAAGATCAAAAGGACCATCAAAATTGGTCAGGTGGACGGAAAAGCCACCTGAGGCAGCGTTTACATCGGTTGCCGCCTCGACTGAAATGTCGCCTGTAATACTCACTGTGGCACCCTACTTCACGCTTGCCTGTTTTATGTGTAACGCATAGGCTCCCACGTATATCAGGAAAGAGGTTTGAAGATTGAACGCTAAATCGACAATTGCAGAGGATGTAGCCACTACATCCAACTTGCTGGGCAAGACGGCAAAAAACTTTCCAACACCTGCTGCCCTTAAAGAGCACGGCAGTGCCAAGGTAATTTCCATCTTCAACCAAAAAGGTGGAGTAGGAAAGACAACTAGCACAATCAATTTAGGTGCAGCACTTGCTGAATTAGGACGCCGAGTTTTGTTGGTCGACTTTGACCCTCAAGGTGGTTTGTCATTGGGTCTTGGCGTTAATGCCCACTCGTTACCTCTAGAACAGACTGTCTATTACGCATTAATGACACCGACTGCAAATGTGGATGACATTGTCCTTAAATCATCAGTTGCCGGCTTGGATTTTCTCCCAGCTAACCGTGATCTAGGAACAGCTGAAACAACACTTGGCGCAGAAATAGGTGGCCAGCAGTACCTAAAGCGCGCACTTGCTCCACTTCGTGATTATTACGATGTAATTTTAATTGATTGCCAACCAACTATGGGACAACTAACTATTAACGCTTTGGTGGCATCTGATGAAGTCATCGTCCCGATGCAGTGTGAATATTTTGCACTTCATGGATTCATTGAACTTAAGGGAAATTTGGACAAGGTGAAGAGCTTTCTTAATCCTAATCTTCGACTTATTGGAATTCTTGCGACCATGTATGACAAGAAAACTTCACACAATCGTCAAGTTCTGGAGCGAATTCTTGAACAATTTCCTGAAGATGTATTTGAGACCATCATCGCAAAGACAATCCGCTTTCCTGAAACCACTGTTGTCGGTGAGCCGATCACAACATATGCAACATCTTCAGGTGGCGCAGCTTCATACCGACGTTTAGCACGAGAACTTATCGCCAGAGGAGGCGCACGATGACACGCAGAGCAAACCTTCCAGGAGCCGATGAACTTTTTCGTTCTACAGCACCATCACTCACATCAGTGCCTTCACAACCAGTTCAAGAAGTGAGCGCTCCACTAGTAGCACCTGCAATCGCTACACCTAAAGCACCATCATCTAAAAAAGGTGTGCGCACTATTGCGCGACGTCGAGTAACTACAGTTGATCGCTCCCCATCTGGTCGCGAACGCCATGATGAGAAAATTACTGTCTACCTTTCACCAGATGAACTCTTTGATTTAGATCAAGCTCGTCTTCAACTACGTGGAGACTTGGGTCTTGCAGTAGACCGTGGACGCATTGTTCGCGAATCAATCGCCGTGATCATTGCAGATCTTGAAGCAAAGGGTGATCAAAGTATCTTGGCCCGCCGCTTACGCGGTCTATAACCACATCACTTGGCTCGCGGATGAGCCATTGAATAACTCTCACGGACCTTATCGATCGTAATAAGTGTGTAAATCTGGGTTGTGGTTACTGAAGCATGTCCCAACAACTCCTGAACAACACGAATGTCAGCACCGCCATCAAGTAGATGCGTTGCATAGGAATGTCTGAAAACGTGCGGCGAAACGTGTTCTGATACCCCAGCGGCCTCGGCCGAATCTAAAACCATCTGCCATGCAGATTGTCTAGAAATTCTTGATCCCCGTGAATTGAGAAAAAGCGCAGAGGTGGTTTTCGCACTTTTGGCTACTAGTTCTGGTCTAACTCTGGTCACATAGCTGTCTATCGCTTTGGATGCAAATGAACCCAGAGGAACAATGCGCTCCTTTGATCCTTTGCCACGCAACTTCAATGTTGTGATACTTCCATCATTTGTTTGCATAGAACTTAAATCATTCAGATTAATCCCAATCAATTCACTTACCCGTGCTCCGCTGCTATACAAAAGCTCAAGCATCGCCTGATCGCGCAAGGTAATTGGTTGGCCTTCGCGATAAGCAGCCTCGATCATCGACACAATTTGGGTAATGGTCAATGCCTTGGGCAAACGTCTAGCAGATTTCTTTGGAGCGATCTCTAAGGTTGGGTCTGAATAACCATACTCTTGTTGTAGATGCTTAAAGAAAGAACGTAGCGTCGAATCGATCCTATTAATACTTGCTACCGAAAGCTTTGCTTCACGTAATGAAGATTCGAACTTATTGATTATTTCAGGATCGACGTCAGATAAAGAATTGCCATTGAGAAAATCTGCAAACTTACGCAGATCTCTTCGATAGGCGGCAATTGAATTAGAAGCTAGACCTCTCTCGATCTGCAAATGATTGAGAAAAGATGTTGCTGCTTGTTCAAAGTTCAACGCTTGGGTACCCATGTGTTTCTGCTACAGCCGCATAATAAATTTTGCCGTCATGAACATTAACCCCTTT
>JBIJAA010000011.1:0-25466 GCA_044346015.1 Candidatus Planktophila sp.
CCTGCAATCGGTAGTTGTTGGCCACTTCTAGCAGAAATGAAAAAAGGTTGCTTTGGCCGATACTGGCCTAGCGCTGTTGCCCATTCGTAATATCCAGATGCAGGAATTAAACAGCGCGTGGATCTAAAGGCATTTCTAAATGTTGGCTTTTCATGAATGGATTCACTACGGGCATTGATTGCCCGAGATTGTGAAGCACGTGCTTCTTGCATATCTGTTAACCAAGGACCAATTAATCCCCAGGAAACTGTCGCTAAGGCTTTTTGGCTATTGGTATCTTTTCCTGTGCGGTCATGTGCTCGCACTATATAAATTGGATTTGTAGGAGCGATGTTCCAATTAAGTGGAAGCGAGCTTGCAGGAGAAGTGCCCGTGACCTCAAACTGCTCCATTAGTTCGCGCATATCGGCTGTTTGCGCATAACGACCACACATAATTCAAGGGTATCGCAGGTATCGACACAGGTTAGAATAAGGCGATGACTAAGAGCGCTCACTGGCCAGCGATTTATCGCGGCGCAACACCAGTTGATATCAGCGTTGTCATTCCTGGATCCAAATCTGTTACTAACCGGGCTCTGATTTTGGCCGCCCAAGCAAAGAGCCCCTCAACATTGCGCCGTCCTCTTGTCTCACGCGATAGCGAGTTAATGGTTGCTGGCTTAAAAGCACTTGGAATTGGAATCGAAGAGAAATCAACTGTTGTTGATGGGGTTGAAGAACTGCAATGGATAGTCACACCCGCGCCTTTGCGTGGTGGAGTGCGCATAGATGTGGGAAATGCCGGAACGGTGATGCGCTTCTTGCCTCCACTTGCAGCTCTTGCAACCGGTGAAGTGGTTTTTGATGGTGATCCTCGATCATATGAGCGTCCCCTAGGGCCAGTTATTAAGGCACTAGAAGAGCTAGGCATTTCAATTGACCATGAGGATCGATATAGCTTGCCACTGAAATTAAATGGCACAGGAAAGATCAGCGGTGGTGAAATAACTATTGATGCCAGCGAATCAAGTCAGTTTCTATCAGCACTCCTTTTAGTAGGGCCAAGTTTTGCCAATGGAATAATTGTTAAGCACCAAGGTGGTTCTTTACCATCCACGCCACACATTGAAATGACCGTAGATATGCTGCGAGAGTTTGGTGCAACAGTAGAGGTTGATGAAGTGGCGCAAACCTGGAGTGTTAAGCCCGGAGAGCTACACGGCTTAGATCTTGTTATCGAGCCAGATCTATCTAACGCAGCACCATTTCTTTCAATTGCAATGGTGTGCGGTGGGCGAGTAGCAATTGCCGATTGGCCGGTGAAAACTACACAGCCTGGCGATCAATTGCGTTTTATTCTTTCTTCAATGGGCGCGCAATTCTCTTTTGGCGATAATGGGTTAACAATTATAGGAACTGGCACAATTCATGGAATTGATGTTGATCTCCATGATGTCGGTGAATTAGCCCCATCTATTGCTGCATTGGCAGCTCTTGCTGATTCGCCATCGCATTTGCGTGGCATTGGGCATTTGCGCAAACATGAAACAGATCGTTTAGCAGCATTAACACGTGAGATAAATGCTTTAGGTGGCAATGTGATTGAAGAAGAAACCGCATTACACATCACTCCAGCACCATTACATGCAGGGGTTTTTCATACGTATGATGACCACCGATTAGCAACAGCTGGTGCAGTGCTAGGCCTGGTAGTTGAAGGTATTGAAGTTGAGAACATTGCTACTACCCGAAAGACTTTGCCAGATTTTCCTGGACTATGGAGCTCACTTTTAGTATGAGTCCACGCGAATACGATGAATCAGATGCGCGAGTTCGCCCATCACGGAGTACTCGACCACGAAGTAAAGATCGCCCATCACATAGTGATGCAATATCGGCCTTAGTAACCACCGTAGATCGTGGACGCCAGACCTGTATCACTGAAGATGGAATCATCCTCACTGCAATGCGCGCACGTGAACTTGGACCAAAATCTGTTGTCACAGGTGACAATGTTTCTATCGTCGGTGACATAACCGGATCTGAAGGCTCACTTGCCAGAATTGTTGCTGTGCAAGAGCGTCGTAATTCCTTAAGTCGCACAGTTGATGATGCAGCACAGGTAGAACGCACAATCGTTGCAAACATTGACCAACTCGTAATTGTAGTTGCGGCAGCAAACCCAGAGCCTCGTCGTGGTCTGATTGATCGCTTCCTTGTCTCAGCCTTTACAGAAGGAATCGTTCCTAAAATTGTGGTCACTAAAACAGATATCAGTGAAGTTCCTGCGTTTCTCGCTGAGTATGCCGAACTTGATGTTGAAATCATTCACACAGCAATCAAGAGTGATTCACGAGCTAAAGATTTAGCGAAGTTGCATCAGGTACTTGCAGGCAAAATATCGGTGTTAGTTGGCCACTCAGGTGTTGGTAAATCAACTCTCATCAACGCACTGGTGCCAGAAGCTGATCGTGTTACAGGTGATGTGAATGAGGCAACTGGTCGTGGTCGCCATACTTCTTCTAGTGCAATTGCATTGCCACTTGTTGAAAGTGCTGGATGGATTATCGACACACCTGGTATTCGTGCTTTTGGGCTAAGTCATATTGATAATCAACGAATAGTTGATGCATTTAGTGATTTATCTGAAGTAGCTGCAAACTGCCTATCTAACTGTTCTCACGCAGAGAGTTCCTGCACATTAGATGCATGGGCTAGTCCTGATGGAGTGCCTAACGTCCACCGAACTGCACGACTCGCAAGCCTTCGATCATTGCTGGCGGTCAAAGATTCACCTGCTGCAATAGTCGAGGAATAGACTAAGCCCACCATGAGTAACGATAAGAGTTCAATTAATCTCGCAGATGATCTAGCCCTTGCGCACGCATTAGCTGATCTAGCAGATGCTATTTCACTTGATCGTTATCAGGCCCAAGATTTAGTTGTAGTCAATAAACCTGACAATACTCCAGTAACTGATGCTGATCGCGCAGTTGAAACTGCAATTCGGGAGGCTTTAGCAACACATCGCCAAACAGATGGCTTAGTTGGCGAAGAGTTTGGAAGCGATAAGGGAACATCTGGTCGATATTGGGTTATTGATCCTATTGATGGAACAAAAAACTTTATGCGGGGTGTCCCAACATGGGCAACTCTGATCGCACTGGTAAGTGTTGATGCATCAGGTGCCGAAGAAGTTGTAGTTGGTATTGCCAGTGCACCTGCACTTGCACGACGTTGGTCGGCTGCAAAGGGACAAGGCGCATGCGTGAGATTTAACTCTGGAAATATTGATGACCTCTCAGAGGAGTTTGACGCTTCATCAGGTGATAAGAAGATTTCAGTTTCAAAGGTTGCATCACTGACCGATGCATCAATTTCTTACTCAGATTTTGCTGGTTGGGGAGAACGCCTAGAACCGTTCCAGAAAATGCTTGCTAGTGCATGGCGCACACGTGGCATTGGTGACTTTTGGTCACACATGTTGGTTGCTGAAGGAGCAGTTGATGTTGCAATCGAGCCATCACTTGCCCTCTGGGACATGGCTGCACTGGACATCATTGTTCGAGAAGCTGGCGGAACATTTACCAATACCGCAGGGCAGAACGGACCATTTGGCGGTAGTGGAGTATCAACAAATGGATTACTACATAACGCGGTCATCAACGGATTAAATCCCTAAAAAAGGACATCATGAGCCAACTACTAGAGCCAGTCACACTTTCTGTCCAGGGGATGACCTGTTCATCATGCGTGAATGCAGTTGAAAAGGCACTCAATAAAGTCGAAGGCGTAAGTGCGACTATTAACTTTGCAACAGAGACTGCTCATATTTTGGCTCCTGCGGATATGAATCCTAAAGACTTAATCAAGATTGTAGAAAAAGCTGGATATGAAGCATCCTTATTAGTAGATGCGCAATCTGTAACTTTGCACAGCAAGAAATCTGCTCGAGCATTCTTTTTCGCATTTATTTTTGCAGTACCGGCCGTAGCAATATCGATGATCATGAGCTGGCATCATCAAATTGATATGTGGGTTCACCAGATTTTGGACAACTTTGGCTTGCCGCATCCTTTGGGTTCGCCAACTGCATGGGTGGTAATCGCACTTAGTGCTCCAGTTGTTTTATTGGTTGCTTATCCAATACACAAAGCTGCCTTTAGAAACCTATTGCACCCAACCATGGATAACTTGATTTCAATGGGCTCGCTAGCAGCATTTGGTTGGTCGATCTATGCAAACTCAATTGGCGAAGGTGATGTGTATACCGAGGTCGCAGCCGGCGTTATCTTCTTTGTAATTTTAGGTCGTTACTTAGAAACTCGCGCTAAAGCCAAAGCAAGCAGCGCACTCACATCCTTGCTTGCACTTGGCAGTAAAGAGGTAACAATTGTTCGCGGTGGATTCCCACTCATTGTTCCAATAGAACAGTTGCAAATTGGCGATGAATTCGAAGTTCGCCCTGGAGATCGAATTGCAACAGATGGAATTGTCGTAAAGGGTGAAAGCGCGGTTGATAACTCAATGCTGACAGGGGAAACAAAACCTGTTGATGTGCGCCCAGGATCCACAGTTATTGGAGCATCGGTTAATCACAATGGTCGTTTGATTGTTAGAGCCACACGTGTTGGCAGCGATACAGAGCTTGCGCGCATTACCGCCATGGTTATTAGCGCACAAGGAACAAAGGCACCAATTCAGCGACTTGCAGATCGTATTAGTGCAGTATTTGTTCCTATTGTTACCGCTGCTGCGTTCTCTACCTTTGCAGTTTGGTACATAACTGGTGGAGATTTAACACAATCAATCTCGATTGCGATCACTGTCTTGGTCATCGCATGTCCATGCGCGCTAGGCCTTGCAACACCTGTGGCACTGCTTGTGGCATCTGGTCGCGGCGCAGCACGGGGCATAGTTCTGCGCGAGCCTCGTGTTCTAGAAGTTGCCCGTAAAGTCGATGTGGTTCTCTTTGATAAAACCGGCACTCTGACTGAAGGCGTCATGAATGTGCAGGAGGCAACTATTTCAGCGGCAGCAGCATCAGTGTTAGGCCGTTCTTTTGCGGAAGTAGTAACCCCAGCAAACATTCTTGGATCTGCAAATGCGATTGAAGCGCTTAATAATCACCCAGTTGCACAATCGATTACGCGATATGCCTTGGCTAATGCCCCACAAGGAACAAATGTTGGACCGCATTCGTCATTTGCTGTCTCTGACTTCTCTGTAACACCAGGATCGGGTGCCGCAGGCAGAGTTTCCATTGGCACGCTCTCACCAGTTGTTTTAATTGGTTCACCAGCAGCTGTTGCTCATAGCTCAACGGAGTTTCATGCAGAGATTAAATCTGCAGTAGAACGCGGTCAAGCCGCCGGATTAACTCTGGCAGTACTTGCCTGGGATGGTGTTGCGATTGCAGTATTTACAGTGGGGGATCAGTTAAAAACTGATGCAGCACAAACTGTGTCAGCACTTCGTGAAATGGGAATTACTCCTTGGCTGATTACTGGCGATAGCAGCGAGGTTGCAGCCTCTGTTGCAACAACTGTGGGAATAGATGCTGCCCATGTTGTTTCTCATGCTTTGCCTGAAACAAAACTAGAAATTGTGGAACGTATGAAGAGTGAAGGTCGCACCGTGTTAATGATCGGTGATGGCATCAATGATGCTGCAGCACTTACTGCTGCAAATCTTTCGATGGCTATGGGTACTGGAACAGATACTGCAATTAACAGTGCTGATATCACCTTGATGAATAAGGGGTTGGGTAGTGTTATTTCAGCGCTCAAGCTTTCAAAGAAGACACTCAAGATCATCCGCTTAAACATGGGGTGGGCCTTTGTATATAACGTGATTGGATTGCCGATTGCAGCTGCTGGGTTGTTAACCCCGCTCTATGCAGCTGCGGCCATGGCGGCTAGTAGCGTCCTTGTCGTAACAAATTCACTGCGTATTAAATAAAAAAGCCCCTCGAAAGGGGCCTTCTTATTTCTAGTAGCGGGGGCAGGATTTGAACCTACGACCTCTGGGTTATGAGCCCAGCGAGCTACCGAGCTGCTCCACCCCGCGTCGGTGAAGCAATCCTATGGGCACTAATAGATAAAGACCAAATCCGAGATTTATCTATTTACCTTGCGCATTGATCGCAGCATCTAATGCCGATTTCAATCGCTTTTGAGCCTTGTCGTATGCAGCAAAGTCTCCCTTTGCAAGAGCAGCTAATCCATCAGCATATGCCTTCTTTGCACTTGCAAGTGAGTTAGCAAGAGATGAATTAGTTGTTACACCAGTATTTCCATCTGTTGTAGATCCACCACCAGCAGTTCCGGAGTTTCCACCGAAGACCTGATCAAGTGCTCCCTTTAGCGTGTCATCAAAACCAATTTGATCACCAAAGGAAACGAGAACCTTTTGTAATAATGGATAAGCAGCACTGTTTGAAGTTGCACGAACATATACAGGTTGTACATATAACAAGCCTCCACCAACTGGCAGTGTTAACAAGTTACCAAGTACTACATCTGAACCACCTTGGCGGAGCAAGGATAGAGAGTTTGCAACTTCAGGTTTAGCTTCAAAGTTAGATGCAACTTGTGAAGGTCCTGCAACGTTTGTGCTTCTAGGCAGTTGCAAGACAGTGATCTTTCCGTAGTTTGCACCTGAATCAGAGTTAACAACTGCAAAAGCTGAAAGGTTTTCGCGACCACCACGTGGAACAAATGGAGTAGTCAATGCAAACTCAGGCTTTTCTTCACCTGGCATTTGAAGTGTTAAGTAATAAGGAGGTTGCGCACCGGCATTAGCTCCAAATGTTGATGGATCGCGTGGAACGCGCCAGAAGTCTTGACCACCATAGAAAGCTGCTGCGGTAGTCACGTGATAAGAACTGAGGATTTCACGCTGAACGCGGAACATATCTTCTGGATAGCGAATGTGCTCTAGAAGTTGCTTGGAAATAGCCTTCTTTGGCTGGATAGTGCCAGGGAAAGCTTTACTCCAAGTCTTCAAAACTGGATCTTTCTCATCCCATTGGTATAAAACAACTTCGCCGCTATAGGCATCAACGGTCGCCTTAACAGAGTTGCGAATGTAGTTGATGTTTTCATTACCCTGGGCAGTAACTGATGTTGAGTTAGTTGTTAACGCATCAGATGTAGCGCTAGAAAGCGTTGTCTGGCGTGAGTATGGATAGCCAGCACTTGTTGTGTAGCCATCAATGATCCAAAGGACTCGCCCATCAACGATTGCAGGATATGAATCTCCATCAAGTGTGAGCCATGGGGCAACCTTGGCAACTCGATCGCGCGGATTGCGTTCAAAGAGAATCTTAGAATCCTTGTTAATCAGTGATGAAAGAAGGATTCGTTGTTCCTGATACTTCAAAGCAAAGACCAATTTATTGAGGAAAGAACCAATTGGCACACCACCGGTGCCCGAGTAGGTGTAGTTCTTTTGACCATTTGCAGATGCATCATCTGGATAATCAAATTCGACTGGTGAATCTGTCTTTACTCCACCAATGATGGAGTAATTAGGAACATTTTCACCAAAGTAAATACGTGGCTCAAATTCTCCTAGTCCCTTTGTTGGAGGTAAATCACCAACAAGGAAGGAAGGTTTTCCATCAGCATCACGAGTATTTCCAAATGCTGCAACGAAACCAAAACCATGGGTGTAAACAAGATGATCGTTAATCCAGTTACGTGATGGATTTCCATCAATGTTTAGCTCACGTACTGCAACGACCGCGTCCCGCTTGACGCCGTTAATGGTGTAGCGATCAACATCTAGCGAATCTGGGAATGTGTAATACGGCTTAATCTGCTGAAGTTGGCGGAATGTCGCAGCAATCACGTTGGGATCCATCAAGCGAATGTTTGCAATTGTTGCTGCATCATTAGTGAGTTGGCCAGCAGATGTCGTAAGGGTCGCCTGATAATCGCTAACTGTCACATCTTCTAGGCCAAAGGCGGCACGAGTCGCATCAATGTTTCGCTGAATAAATTCAGCTTCTTTTGAAGACTCACTTGGTTTAACCTGAAAAGTTTGAATTGCTGCTGGGTATAAACCGGCAATCAAAACAGATGAAATAACTAGTAATGCTGTTCCAGCAGCTGGCAAGACCCACGAGCGACGAACAATATTTGCGAAAAACAGCAGCGCACACACAACTGCGATTCCAGTAAGGATTGCCTTGGCAGGTAGGACGGCATTTACATCTGTATAGGTAAGACCTGTAATCAGTTTGCTATCTTTCAAAGCCAATGCATAACGGTCAAACCAGTATGCAACAGCCTTTAATAGAACAACCAGTCCAAGAAGTACGGATAATTGAACGCGAGCTGCAACTGTTGTTCGATCCTCGCGGACTTGTAGTCGAATTCCTCCATATAAGTAGTGAACAGCAACGGAGGCAATGATTGCTAGAACAAGGGTTGAAATTCCCCACCCGATAGCTGTTTGCCAGAATGGAAGTCGGAAAGCAAAAAATGAAATATCCAAATTGAATTGGGGATCGGTTACACCAAATTCAGTGGAATTCTTAAATTGTAACCAAGTACTCCAAAGAGTCGATCCTGATGAGCCAGCAAAGTAAAACAATGCTAGGAAACCAGCTATGAAAACTGCACGACGAATTGGCTGAATCTGTGCACGGTAACGTTCTAAGTTATCTGCTTCCACTGTCATAGGTACATACAGTGGTCGACGCTTGTATGCTACTAAAACATTGAGCATGATGAAAAGTGCGGTGACCAAACCGACGACTACAAAGAGCAGTGCCTTTGTGCCAAGAACCGTTGACCACGTGCTTGTGAAATTAACTGACTTAAACCACAACCAGTCTGCATAAAAACCGCTAAGTGCAGTAAAGAGTGCACCGATTACAACGAGGGCTCCGATAGTCAGAGTGAGAGGACTCTTTCGTCCACGGAAGTTAAAAGATGGGCGTTGGAACTGTGGGTTATTGGTCATGGGACAAAACTATCGCAACAGGAATGGGGCTACCAATTCAACATCTGTGAATCAAAATCACCCGTAGGGCGCTCAGATAAGCCTAGAAAACACCCCACGGGCAACCTGATTTCGAGAAAACTCAGGGCAATTGCGAATTATTTGCGGGATCGTTCAAGGTAGGAAACCGCTTGGGCCACGGTGGCAACGGTTATGACTTTAATCCCCTCCGGGACGTTGGCGATCTCTTCGGCATTTCCTACAGGGGCAAAGAATACGGTGGCTCCAACTTTTTTGGCAGAAAGAATCTTTTCATTTATCCCGCCAATGGGTCCAACGACACCGCGACTATCAATAGTTCCAGTACCTGCAATATGACGACCCTGCATTAAATCAACTTCAGTCAATAGCTCGATTAGCCCGATAGAAAAAACCAGACCACCACTAGGACCACCAGTGGCATCAACTTTGAATGAAATTTTCTTGGGATCTAATGCATTCACACGAGTGTTAACTATTTTTAGGTCAGCAGCTGAAAGCCCTTCCAAATCTGGCTCTTTCCCTTTCCAAGAAGCACTTGATGCCAAAATCTCAGAATGTGATTGCAGGTAGTTAACCGCTGCAGTGATTGCTTTATCTTGGGATCCAACCATGTCGGCTTTGGCTTGCTTGTTCTCTTCTTCGGTACTTGTGCCCGGTGGGTAAACGGCAGATTTTGGATAAACCGCCCGCTCTGAACTAAACCATGAGTAAATAATTTCCGGCCCAGATATCCACGCATCTGGATTGGTAACACGAATCGACATTAAATCAATTCGACCAGTTGCTGGAAAAGTTTCAATATCTTTGATGGTGATGACACCTTTAAAAATATCTTGAGCTTGACCAGGAAGCACGATTGCAAAAGGCAATGGAGCAACAGTTGCTAGTACAAGAAATATTCCTAGAGTCGCTTTAACAAGTTTTGGAAGGGGTGAAAATCGCACGTGGTGACTCGAACTAGTTTGCGTCCGGGCGAATCACTGAAATGCGTGAAGATTTTTGTGTAGCGGCAAGAGAATTAGAGTTCAGCTCTGTTTGCGACTGTGATGGGGTTTCTGCAGGAGAGTTCTCATCTTCTGCATCGCGGGCCTGTGAATCGCGGAGAGAGTCCTGAAAACGCTGGAACTGGCCGACAGATCGCTGCGTCTCTTGCTGAAATTTTCCTTGGAACTTTGAAACCCAAGTGACATAGCCAAGTGCACCAATCAAGCCGATGGCTGGAACTACCCACCAGATGAGAGCTGAAAATGCGTTGGACATGTCCGTACTCTACTAGTACGGCCTCACCCGCGCGTGGCCAAGTTAGAGTTCGCACAATCATGTGAATCTGGTGGGAATGAATCCACCTGCACAATTGTTCCAATACTGGGAGGATTCAACTATGACGCCATTTGGTTTCACACCAGGAAACTCAGAGGACCCTAACGACCCTGTCGATTTTGCTGCCATGATGGAACAGATGCAACAACAGATTCAAGAACAATTCTCAAAGCTTGGAATCAACGGACCTGGTTTTACTGGTTCTACAGAAGCTTTACCTAAAAATATTGTTAGAGATACTGCAAAGAAATTTACAACGGCGCAAGGATCTTCTCCGATTGGCGCAAATGATGTTGCAGAGGTCGAACAGGCATTTTCTATTGCAGAGCTATGGCTTGACGAAGCAACATTTTTTCCACAATCTCCGAATGTAGGAAATGTCGCTTTGGCTCGAACTGATTGGGTCGACACAACCTTGGAAGGGTGGCAAACATCAGTTGAACCCTTAGCTATTGGTTTGTCCTCAGCTATCGGAGAACTCCTTAACCAAGCATCGTTTGGGGAGGATGAAGCCCAATCTGAGGAACAACCCCAGATGCAGATTCCGGTCGGGATGATTTCAGCGCTCCTTAATTCATTTATTGGCTCATTAATCGCAACGCAATTGGGCCAAGCAATAGGAGGATTAGCAGGCAAAGTGACTGGAGCACATGATGTCGGGCTGCCGTTAGTAGATTCTGCATTTCCAACCCTAGTCCCACAAAATATTAAGGAATGGGCAACGGATTTAGATATTCCTATGGATGAGGTTCGCATCTTCCATGCCTTACGTGAAGCAGCAGTTGCCAGATTATTTGCCCATAACCCTTGGTTGGTCTCCTACATCCGTACTGCCATTACAGACTATGGCAAAGGAATTAATATTGATATGGAAGCGATTCAAGAACAAGCACAACGTGCGATGGAATCAGGTAATGGATTTGATCCATCTAACCCAGAAAGCTTCACAATTGCGCTAAATGATGGAATTTTTACCCCACAAGAATCACCGGCACAGCGTGCTGCCTTAACAAAATTAGAAACGGTATTGGCATTAATTGATGGTTGGAGCGAAGAGGTTGTCACCTTGGCTGCCGGAGATCGCCTTCCAAATATTGCTGCACTTCAAGAGACTCTGCGCCGGCGCAGAGCTACTTCTGCTCCAGCACAACAGTTGTTTTCTTCGCTGCTGGGATTACAGGTTTCACCACGACTAGCTCGGGAAGCGACAGTCTTTTGGAAACAAGTTCGAGAAATGAAGAGTATTGAGTCCCGAGATCGAATTTGGAGTGGAATTCTTCCAACATCAGATGACCTACTCAATGCTGAGAGTTTCATGAAGAGTTTAGAAATTCCTGATGACTTGTCAGGACTGATGTAGTCTCAAGAAAAAGTGCAGTTCGCTTGAGAAATAGAAAAGCGAACTCCCCGGTCACTTGCTCTAAATCAGCCTTCCCCTTGCTGATGTAGAACTGTTATCCGAGGAGTTCGTAGTCGTAAAGTAAGTCTTTGACAGTGGTTTATCAACTCGGCACCGCGTTGACAAAGGTTAATTTATTGCGGTAAAGCATTTTTTCTTTGGCGCTTTTTTGCCGTGAAATAACAAGACTCGCGCCGCTAAGTGCACAATCTCTCAAGGTTTGGTTGAGAGATGACATAACATTTCGGCATGCATGAATGTGGCGAGAGAAATCCATCCGTAGTGGGTTCATCTCTGACTGAAACAACTCTTGAGGATCACACTTTGCCTGGAATCTCAGAAGGCGAGATTATTGTCATCAGATCTACCCGCCGAAAGAAAAATGTCTCGGCATATCGCCAGGGCGGCCGGATCGTGGTCTCTATTCCGGCCCGCATGAGCAAAGCAGATGAGCGTGCCATGGTTCCAGAGATGGTCGCCAAGATCCGCGCGCAAGAGGCTGCAGCGACCATGAGCGAGGATTCTCTTTCTAACCGAGTGGGGGAACTGCTGAGTCAGCTGGCCCCTGAAATCACCGTGCGACCCTCTTCGGTGAATTGGAGGGCTATGCGCGAGCGCTGGGGCTCCTGCACGGGGACAGATCGCTCGATTCGGATTTCAGATCGCCTCAAGGGTGCCCCTGAAAATGTGCTGGACTATGTGCTCTTCCACGAGGCGATTCATCTGCAGTTTTTCGATCACGGGGCTGAATTTAAGGAGATTCTGGCCAGATTCCCTGAGGAGGCGCTGGCTGAGGCCTACTTGAGCGGGTATGAGGCGGCCGAAACCGCCCTGACCGCCCCAGAGGCTCTAAAAAAACTCCTAAATAAAGGTGTCTAGATACGCTTAAATGAGCGTGTTCAGGGGTAGCCTCATACACGAACGCCTGCCCCACACGGGGAGCAATCCCGATGGGATCGCAAGCGTCGATAGGAGGAAAAGAATGACTGCAGAGACATACAAAGGTGACGCTTACTGCGTTAAGTGCAAAGAGAAGCGTGATTTCGAAGGAACTGTAAAGGTTTCTGACTCTGGTCGTCGCATGGCACAAGGCATCTGCCCAGTGTGTGGCACCAAGGTCAATCGCATTCTTGGCAAAGCACAGTAATTAAATTTCGTTGTGCATAGGTGAGCCCTGGTTCACTTGCAAACGTCTAGCGTTATGAAAGACCCTCGCACTTAATGGTGCGGGGGTTTTTTGTCTGCTTTGCCTTACCGTCGGCTTATTGCTCCTTGTAATTAGTCCACACCAGAGCGCCAGTTATTCCCTGGATCTCCACAGATTTGGCAACTGCCGGTAATGCCAAGGGCTTGCCGACACCATTCTTCGGCACATGAGCACACAACCCACACACCCAGCAGATTTAACTGAAACATCATCAACTTCTCAAACTGCTCTTGAGAAGAGCACGCAGCGAATTACACGTAGATACATAAAGGGTTCTCGCCCAGCACGAGTGACAAGAATTTCTGTTGAGAGTTTGGATTGCGATGGGTTGGACTCTTCCAAGCCACGACTTAAACAAGGTGTCCACATAAGTCAGTCCAGTTCAGAGCAAGAAAAATCCTTAATCATCGCTTCAGCACATCGCGCGATTTCAATTACTCATCCTGGGGCCCGCGCAATTATTGCAAAGTTTGATGGACAACACTGCGCAGTTGACATCAGTAATGAAATTGAAGCACCACTTGAAGTGGTTGAAAATGTAATTAGTGAATTGGAGATCACACAGCTAGTAGATATCGCACATTCAAAAATTAGATTGCATAATCGATTTCAATCCCCAATAGCCGAACGTGCGGCTAGTACAGATGATCAAAGCAATGATGCATCTTTCAAGCAGTTACAATCACGAATGTCTCCGGAATTGGGTCAGACAACATGGATCCCTGGCGTTATTGACGGAGGCGTCCAGATACTCTCTGCCCGACAAAGTTTCGGAGTCGAGATTTATGGAGAAAATCGTTTAGCAATACTGATTTATGCAGCCTTATTGGCAAGTGGAGTAACAAACACAAAGTTTTCAATTACTTCACAACGAGCCAAAAATACAATCTGCGATAGCGATTTGGGAACAGGCGTCTTAAGAGTGAGTGATTTTGGGCTTAATTACAAATCACGAATTGAAGAATTAAGCAGAGAATGGTCACTTTTTCCAACAGCATCAAAAAATGTTAAGGGAACAATTAGCTCGCCTATTCCAGAAAAAAATGTGCGGGTAATCGTTGGGGATTACACCCCGCAACTAATTGAGCAATTGATGAGGGATCAACAAGATCACCTATTTGTAGGCGCAGTATTTGGGGGAGCGGCCTATGCGGGTCCTTTGGTAAAGCCAGGAAAGACTCCCTGCATCCAATGCCTAGAAATTGGTAGGACAGAGCGATACGGAGTTGCACAGCTGGTCCCCTTGGCAGCGCACAACCTCGAGACTCCCGTTTCGATTTCCTATCAAATCGCAGGAACTATCGTGCAAGCGATCTTGCAGCTAATAGATACCGGCAAGTGTGAGTTGGCAGGAGCCCAGATGTGCTTTGACTACACATCACCTGTTCATAAAGAGCCGGTCAGATTTGCTCGACATCCCCAGTGCAAATGTCAATGGGATTAAATGCTTATCCACATAGATAGAGCCAACAACTCGAGACATCGCACTTGTTAACAAGAATTCTCTTACTTCACAGAAATACATATACATAGGCATAACTGACCACACATTAATAGGAGGATCGATGAATTCAATTACAGAACGAGTAGTACGAGCTGAAATCACATTTCGCAACACACTGATCAAGAAACATGATTCATTTTTTGCCAGATTAAAAGATGAAAGTGGAGATGTACCTGGCTGGGTTCTTGTTGTCTTAATGACAACTGGACTGGTAACTGCAATTTGGACAATAGCGGCCCCACGGTTAACAGCCATATTAAAAAATTCATTGGATTCCATGAATGGGATTCGCTAAAAGCAATGATCACCAACGTTGCTAAGAAAATAGGGAAGAGGGCACTTCAAGATCTACAAAAAGAAAGTGGCAATGTTGAAAGTGCCCTTGTTTTGATACCAATGTTGATTCTTTTCTTAATAAGCGCGCAATTGATAGTTGCTACCAATATAAGAAATACAGAGATGGCCTTAGCTCAAGGAGACGCTTCTGCGCGTGCCATTTCACATCAGTATCAGCCAGGAGATGAAGTTATTGAAGTTGGTGGTGGAATACAAAAGATTCAAGTTCTCATTACCCATCGCACCCACTTACTTCCTCAGATAATTCCTGGTCTGGTTGCATTAATGAGTGGCAACCCCGCTACAGATGTTGTTGGCATTGCTGTAATTGAACCAACTAATTCTTGAGGTGAAGGAAGCTATGAAATTTAAGGACAAGCTAATCTGTGAATCTGGGAGCGCGATTGTTGAATTTGTCGCATTGGCCATTCCCTTATTCATCCCTATATTCATTTATTTGAACCATTTTGCCAGTGTCAGTGTCAATGAAGAGATTGCCCGCTCCATGGCCCGAGAGGTTCTTCGTGTGTATGTAATTAGCGAGGGTGACTCTGCAGCACGTGATCTTTCTGGAAAAGCGACACAATTGCTGGCTCGACAATGGCAACTCAGTGAATCTGAAACTGCGTCGTTGCGAACACAAATGGATTGCACAGATTCTCCATGTTTATCAGCCAATGGCCGGATCAAGTTGACGATTTCTTTCACCGATGAACAAACCGGCCGGGTTGTTTCCGCCAGCGCTCAAGAACACTTAAGTCCATGGCTTTCTTGAGTATGAGAAAATTGCGTTATTGGAATAGAAGGATTGACGATGAATCAGGGTCCATTGCAGTAATCGTCATCGGACTTATCCTTATAACGGTTGCTTCCCTGATGGTTATGACAGATGTGTCAACATTGATTGTCGCAAAGCGCTCCTTAGCACAAGCAACGGAGGCTGCAGCGCAGCGAGGCGTTCATACTTTGGATAAGAGTAGTTATTACCAAGGCAAAGCAAACGTGTTTACCGTTCCGTTGGCGGTAGCTACACAACGAGCACACCCAGTTATTCCTATTGATTGCAATCGCGGAGGATATGAAGTTCTGCTCGAGCTACATTCATGGAGCCAAGACGAAAGTGATTTAAAGTGGCATCAATTAGAGGAAATACAACTAACTAATTACCAGTGTGACGGACAATCCTTGGACATTGAAACTCGATCAGAAGTAAAACTGCCCTTCAAAGTTCCATTTTCATCAATAGATTCGGTGTTTTTAACTGCCTCAGCGGGAACTACTAATCAGGTTCAAGAAGGCTTCTATTTATTCGGAATTCGCTTGCACTAGAAGGCACAGGTACCCTTAGCGCATGGCCGCACGCGAATATCAATTAGAGATTGACGCGGTTGATGCGACCCTAGTTTCTATCGAAAAGGTCTTGGATCTGCCGAAACTTCGCAAGCAAGCCGATGAGCTAGAAGTGGAAGCGGGCGTTCCGAATCTTTGGGATGACCCGGAGGCTGCTCAAAAAATTACAAGTCGCCTATCACGTGTGCAATCGGTGATAGCCAAATTATCTGGACTTCGCCAGCGCGTGGAGGATTTACCTATTCTCTTTGAGTTAGCCGCAGGTGAGCCAGGCGGAATTCAAGATGCCGAGAATGAATTAGATGCAGTTAAGAAATCGGTGAGCGAACTAGAAGTACAGACTTTGCTCAATGGCGAGTATGACGATCGCGATGCATTGATCACTATTCGTTCAGAAGCAGGTGGAGTTGAAGCTGCGGACTGGGCCGAAATGATTATGCGAATGTATCTGCGTTACTGCGAACGCCATAACTTCACCGTTAACGTATTAGAAACCTCTTATGCAGAAGAAGCGGGAATTAAATCTACAACCTTTAAAGTTTCTGCGCCGTATGCTTATGGAACATTGTCGGTAGAACAAGGAACACATCGCCTAGTTCGGATATCACCTTTTGACAGCCAGAGCCGTCGGCATACTTCATTTGCTGGTGTTGAAGTTGTTCCAGTTGTTGAGCAAAGTGATCACATTGAAATTGATGAAAAAGACATTCGTGTTGACGTTTATCGCTCATCGGGTCCTGGTGGGCAAGGTGTTAACACCACTGACTCTGCAGTTCGCTTAACCCACATTGCAACAGGCATTGTTGTGTCCTGTCAGAACGAGCGTTCGCAAATTCAAAACAAAGCAACAGCTATGGCTGTATTGCAATCCAAGTTGCTAGAACGTCGTCGTCAAGAAGAGCAAGCCAAGATCAACGCCCTCAAGGGAGACAACTCCGGTTCATGGGGTAATCAGATGCGCTCATACGTTTTAGCGCCGTATCAAATGGTGAAGGATCTGCGCACAAATTATGAGACAGGAAATACATCTGCTGTATTAAATGGTGAAATCGATGAATTCATCGAAGCAGGAATTCGCTGGCGCCGTAGTTCGTAAGTGCTGAGAATGCGCAGGATTCGATAAATCTCACACTTTCTACAGGCTCAGACTCGCGTTATATCCAAAGATTTCAGCCTGCCTTCCTTAAACTAGCCCTAGGTCGAAGGTGGTTCCCCGAACTCCACCCCGCAGATGCAATGGGAGATTCAATGATTCGCTTTGAAAATGTCACCAAGATTTACTCTGGTCAAGAGCGCCCAGCCCTTGATTCTGTCAATCTTGAGATTGTAAAAGGTGAGTTCGTATTTCTCGTTGGACTTTCTGGTTCAGGAAAGTCAACTTTCTTACGTTTAGTCCTTCGTGAAGAGCGTCCAACAGCAGGATCGATCCATGTGGCTGGAAAAGATTTAGGGACTTTGGCAAAGCACAAGGTGCCAGAGCTTCGTCGCTCTGTCGGAACAGTTTTCCAAGATTTCCGATTGCTCCCAAATAAGACAATTACTGAAAACGTCGCCTTTACATTGCATGTACTGGGATATTCACAGAAAGAAATTAATCGTGAAGTTCCGGAAGTTTTAGAACTAGTTGGTTTGGAAGATAAGGGAGATCGCCGACCTTCTGAGATTTCAGGTGGCGAGCAACAGCGCGTGGCAATTGCACGCGCATACGTTAGTCGCCCACCGATCTTGATTGCAGATGAGCCAACCGGAAACTTAGACCCAGCAACTTCTGTGGGCATTATGAAGTTGCTGGACCGAATTAATCGTGAAGGTACAACAGTTTTGATGGCAACACATGATGCAGGCATTGTGGATCAAATGCGTAAGCGCGTTATTGAACTTGATGCAGGACATGTAATCCGCGACCAAGTTCGTGGTGTTTATGGATACACGGGCTAAAGGAGAGCACACATGCGCGCAAGATTTCTTCTGAGTGAAGTTCGAATTGGACTTCGTCGCAACTTCACAATGACTTTTGCAGTTGTCGTAACAACAGCTATTTCATTGTCATTGCTGGGTATAGGGCTTCTTTCAAATGCTCAAGTCGGTGCAATGAAGGATTATTGGTATGACAAGATTGAAGTTTCTGTTTTCTTGTGTGGAAATCTCTCAGATTCCCCGTCTTGTGCAGCAGGTGTTATTACAGCCGATCAACGCATAACCATCCAAAAGGATCTTCAGGATATGACTGTCGTTGAAAGTGTTTTCTACGAATCACAATCAGAAGCATTCAAGCGTTTTCAAGAGCGGTTTAAGGATTCAGCGATCGCTCAAAATGTGACAGCAGATCAGTTGCCAGAATCCTTCCGAGTTAAGTTAAAGGATCCAACTCAATTTGCAGTAATCGTTAGCGCATTTAGTGGCCGACCAGGAGTTGATGTAGTTCAGGATCAACGTACAATTCTCGAAAAATTCTTTAAGTTATTAGGTGTGCTGCGAAATGGTGCATTGGCAGTTGGATTAGCATCTGTATTAACCGCGGCACTTTTGATTTCAAACACTTTACGTATTGCAGCATTTAATCGTCGACGTGAAACCGGTGTAATGAAACTAGTTGGTGCATCCTCTTGGTCGATTCAGCTTCCTTTCTTACTGGAAGGTGTTATCTCAGCCGTTATTGGGTGGGGCTTGGCAACGGGATTACTTGCGGGGTTAAAGAGTGTGATTGATTCAAATGTTGCTCCGCTTCTAACCTTCACAAAATTCTTTGGTTGGGGCGAGGTCTGGGTGGCTTCTGCTTGGTTGTTGGCAACAGGCCTAGTCGTGTCTATTCTGGCCTCAGTCATCACCCTTCGCCGTCACTTAAAGGTCTAATTCCAAGCAACTTGGCGACTCTCATTGGTTGGTAATGAGAGAATTGCGTCCTGCAATCCAATACGTGGATGCATTCAATAAGGGCGGTGATGCGGCATGGTGAAAGAGATAGGCCGCAAGGTCATTGCTCAAAATAAAAAAGCACGTCACGATTACTCAATTTCTGATGTTATTGAGTGCGGACTAGTGCTTACTGGTACTGAAGTTAAGTCACTTCGTGCTGGGCGCGCATCCCTCATTGATGGCTTCGCCATGGTTAATGATGGTGAATTGTGGTTAATGGGCGTTCATATCCCTGAATACACAGAAGGAACGTGGACTAATCACACACCACGTCGCGATCGCAAACTTTTGGTTCACAAGAATGAACTCAACAAGTTGATTGGAAAACTGAAGGATTCAGGAACAACCCTTGTTCCGCTGCAGCTCTACTTTAAAGATGGACGAGCCAAGGTCGAAATCGCTGTTGCTAAGGGTAAAAAGGCGCACGATAAGCGCGAAGCGATTAAGGAGCGTGAGGCTGATCGTGAAGTTTCCCGGGTTGTCTCTCGTACTTTGAGCGGTAAAGCCAATCGTGCCGCTTCAAAATATGAGGATTAACACCTTCTTGCTTTTCTGATTTACACTTACTCTACCGCCGCTTCGATACCTCAATTTTTGAGGCAACGTTGCGACGGCGCAAGAAATTGACAATTAAATAGGGGAAAAGAATTACGTTTCTTTTTCTCCAAGTTGTATGTGTGAAAGCACATTAAATCTTGGGGGTGAACGGTCTCGACTTTGGATGTTGAGCCAGGGGAAGCGGGCCGAGGAAGCCGGAATGATCTCGTAAACCAATAATCCGTGCAAAAAATAACTGCAGACCTTAAAAAGTCTGAATACACACTAGCTGCATAAGCTACTGTGATTCCGTTAGCCCAGGTGCCGCTCTCGACCTGGAATCTAGCGTCGACTAGGGGGCTTTTCACTTCATTGGTGTTGCAGACGATGAAGGAGAACAGTTTTGCAACTGAGTTCGTCGAAGAAATGTGTGTAAAAACTTCGGGACTGAGAAAGCGATAATCACACTACGCCCGTAGAAGCCCTGTTTTAATACCGAAGGACCCGGGTTCGATTCCCGGCACCTCCACACAGCACGTGATTAATTGCTTTTTAATCACAGTAATTTGAAATACAAAAAGGTCCTGAGATTCCTCAGGACCTTTTTGTATAGTTCTTTTAACTTACATATTTTTATTAAGGAATACTTTCAGCATCTACTGAGTAGCCCAAAATTTCACCGACTCCTGTGATTTTTCCAGTCACGGTTACTTCTTGTCCAATCGTGAAAGCACTTACAGCACCAACAAGGCTCTCATCGATATTCACAGTCACGTTGATGAACGAAAATTCATCGTCTCCGCGCAATGAGAAGTAATCACCAGAGGCATCAATGTTGTACACAATGCCAGTGATTTTTACTCTCTGGTCTTCCCAAGTTGTCTTCGCATTAAGAGCGTTGCCTTCAAGAGCGGCAATCAATTCTTCCGCAGTAACTGGCGTAGCAGGTTCTGCCGGAGCTTGAGTAGCGGTATCAGTGGCAGAATTATCTGAATCTGACGATCCACCACCGGCTTGCATCGCGATAACGAGTACCACAACGCCAATGGCCCAAAATCGCTTTTTCTTAAACCATGGTCGCTGTGCATCTTTAGGAGCATTATTTGCTTCAGACATTTTCAACCTTTCGGGTAGTTTTTGAAAGAGTAACACCTCTGCACACGGGGAAAAAGGTGCTTGAGTTCCTAGTATGGCAGAATTGACTAGTCAAATACAGAGCGGTTTACTGAATTCCACATTTTTATTGGCACGCGTATCGGTTCGGCGAGGTTGTCGAAATGGATTAGAAACCGACCTCAAAACTAATGTTGCCCGCCTGGGCCATGACCATCGCGTCCTGAAGATCTTCCAAAGCGTTTTACTTGCTTGGCGCGAACAATTTCCGTGCCGTCAGCGCTGTAAATACGAGGCTCTCCCTTGCTTCTAAAACTCTTCTGTTTGTTTCTAAAGTTAGAGTTTTTAGAAAAATACTCAAGGTGTAGAGCCAAGTAAAGCAGTGCAAGAGAAAAAAGCCCAAGAAACTTGAGTGCAACAACATCGATAAAGAGTAGAAACATCCCCAGAAGTAAGCAAATAACTAAAAAGAAACCTTGAATTATGCGTCTGAATACTGTGAGAAGTAGAGCTACATTTTTCGAGCAAGAATTGATGGGGACAACAAAAATGCGCAAAGAGAGTAGAAGCGCAATTAGTGCAGAGATAATTGGAGTGAATACGATAATTGCGCCGAGGATGGCTAGTGATTCCACTATTAGACTCCCCACTCATGTCTAAGTGCTGCAAATAGAATCATGTCTTCACGAGATCCATCTGCGCAACAAGATTTATCTCTTAATACACCTTCTTGTGTATATCCGGCATTTGTAAGAACCTTCAAAGATGGCTTGTTTGATTCCACGACGAGCGCTTCTATCCGGTGGAAACCAATTGTTTCAAAGCCGTATCCAGTCAGAAGTTTGGTCGCAGCCGTTGCTACACCTTTACCACGAGTATCGGCAGTTAACCAATAGCCGATTTCAGCCTTAGCTTCCTCAAGAAGTAGTGTGTGGAAAGAGAGCGCACCTGCAAATTTTCCATCGTATTCAAGGACTAATTGAATTTCTGTCTGCATGGTGAAGCCGTTAGGAGAGCGTTCACGAACATAATGTTCAGCATTAGCCATTTGATAATTAGCTGGGATGCGGGTGAACTTTGGAATCAAGGGATCTTGGACACCTTCAAAGATCGGAACTATGTCTCGTTCTTCAGGCTTTCGAAGCGTGATCAATCCATATTGCAAGGTAGGTACTTCTGTTGGCCACCAGATCACTTATCTAGTATCGCAGGTTAATTAACCTTCTTGTAGATCAGTCGGTGCACCATGCACATCAAGCACATCCGCGCCTAACTTGGAACCATCTCCGCTGCGGTTTAGGGGCGTCTTTGGCTTGGCATCATCCTTATAAATAGCAGGAATTGAACCAAGCAATCCTTTTTGGAAATCTTCAAAAGCTTGGAGAACTTCGCGCTTTGTGTTCATAACAAAAGGACCCATCCATGCAACAGGCTCTTTAATTGGTGCACCACCAAGAATAAATAGTTCAAGTTCAGGAGATCGAGCTTCTTGCTGATTAGCAGCGCGCACAACGATTGTGTCGCCATCACCAAAGACAGTTAACTGACCCATCTGCACGGGACGAGCTTCATCGCCAACAAATCCATGTCCTGCCATTGTGTATACAAGTGCGTTGTAATCCTTGCGCCATGGCAAACGTAGTTCTGCACCAGCTGCAACAGTTGCATGCAATAAAGTAATTGGAGTTTGCGTTGAGCCTGGGCCAAAGTGTCCAGCAACTTCACCAGCAATGACGCGCAACAATGAACCACCATCTGAAGAGGACAACAACGCGACATCTTTTGCACGAACATCCTGATATGCAGGAGGCGACCACTTCTTTGCAGCCGGTAAGTTCACCCATAGCTGGAAACCATGGAACAAACCACCAGACATAACTAAACTTTCAGGGGGTGTTTCAATGTGAAGAATTCCCGCACCAGCTGTCATCCATTGGGTGTCGCCATTTGAAATTGTTCCGCCACCACCATTGTTATCCTGATGATCAAAGATTCCATCAATAATGTAGGTAACGGTTTCAAAACCGCGATGAGGGTGCCAAGGCGTTCCTTTTGGTTCCCCTGGTGCGTATTCAACTTCCCCCATTTGATCCAAGTGAATAAATGGATCAAGTTCTGCCATATCAACACCAGCAAATGCACGACGAACAGGAAAGCCTTCGCCTTCAAAACCTTGTGGGGCAGTCGTAATGCTTTTCACTGTGCGAGCACGTGCGCCAACAACTTCGTTCACACGCGGCAATACGGTGATGTCTCTGACGGTTACTGCAGGCATTGGACTCTCCTTAGTTCAGAGTCCAATAATAGTTGAAGATTCAACTACCTGCAACACTTAAATTAGAGGGCTTTGAGCGCTGAAACGACCTTGGTGAGCGAAGCCTTGGCATCGCCAAACAAAAGCATTGTCTTTGGGTCGTAAAGAAGCTCGTTTTCAATACCAGCAAATCCTGGACGCATTGAACGCTTCAAGAAGATGATGTTGGCAGCATTATTAACTTCAAGGATTGGCATTCCATAAATTGGGCACCCAGGAGTTGTTTGTGCGGCAGGGTTAACAACATCGTTAGCACCGATCACGATTGCAACATCTGTCTGACCAAACGTTGGATTTACTTCATCCATTTCTTGCAATTGATCATATGGAACATTTGCTTCTGCAAGAAGCACGTTCATGTGACCTGGCATGCGACCTGCAACAGGGTGAACGCCATATGCAACATCAATGCCCTTTGAAATCATTAAGTCAGCTAATTCGCGAACTGTGTGTTGTGCTTGCGCAACAGCAAGTCCAAAACCAGGAACAATCACAACGCGACGGGCATAGTTAAGCAGGATTGCAACATCATCTGGTGAACCTGAACGAACTGGACGTTCTTCACCAGCTGCTGCAACATCTTGTGGCTTTGCTGTGAATGCGCCAAACAGTGTTCCAAATAATGAACGTCCCATGGCCTCTGCCATCAAGCGAGTCAAGATAGTTCCTGATGCACCAACAAGTGTTCCGGCAATGATCAATAAAGTTGAATCAAGTACATAACCACTTGCTGCCACAGTCAAACCGGTGAATGCATTAAGTAGTGAGATAACAATTGGGACATCTGCGCCACCAACTGGCAGTACAAACAAGATTCCGAAAAGCAAAGACAAGCCAGCTAAAACCAAGAGCGGGGTTGTACCAAGTGAGTTAACGACCCATCCACCAACACCAAGCACGGAAGCTAATGTCGCAGCAATAATAAAGCGGCCCGCAGGGAAAATTACAGGCCGAGTTGTCATCAACTCTTGTAGCTTCATAAAGGTGATGATTGATCCGCTAAATGACACGCAACCGACAATGACTGTAAAGACCGTGAATACAACAACAGGTGTCGATGCTTTTGCGCCGAGATTTAAATATTCAACAATTGCTACCAAGGCTGCTGCGCCACCACCCACACCATTAAATAGTGCAACTAGTTGTGGCATCTGGGTCATTTGAACCTTGCGAGCTGCAGGAACTCCGATGACAAGGCCAACTGCGATTGCTCCAAGAATCCAACCGAGATTGTTCAGCGGCAGTGAAGATTCTTCGTTGGAGTAGAAGAAGACAACCAGGGTTGCTAACCCAGCGCCAAAGGCACCAATTAAGTTGCCTCGACGAGCAGTCTTTGGGTGTGACAAACCCTTAAGAGCAAGAATGAATGCGATACCTGCGGCTAAGCCAATGAGGTCATATACGGTGCGACTCATTTCTTATTTCCTTTGAACATTTCAAGCATTCGGTCGGTTACGACAAATCCGCCCACCATATTGATAGTTGCAAGAATAATTGCAGCAATAGAAAGGCCTAACTCAAGAGGTGTTTTACTGTGATCGGCCACGATGATCGCTCCGACCAAGATAACTCCGTGAATTGCATTGGCACCTGACATTAACGGTGTGTGCAAAGTTGAAGAAACCTTAGAAACTACCTCAAAGCCCACAAAAACAGAGAGAACGAAAATCGAAACAATCGCCATCGCATCCATTACTGAGCTCCTCTTCGTGATCCGCCATGAGTTACTGCGGCGCCATTAATAATTTCATCCTCAAAATCCAGATTAAATGCAACTTTTTGATCATCCTTTGCAGGAGTAGTGAAGAGAGTCAACAGATTCACTACGTTTCGTGAGTATAAAAATGATGCGTGAAACGGCAGCTGACTAGGAACATCTTTACCGCCCCAAATGCGAACACCGCCAGCAGTTTCAACAATCTCACCGGGTTTTGATCCTTCAACATTTCCACCAGTTTCGGCGGCCAAGTCAACAATGATTGTTCCTGGAGCCATTGAATCGACCATGGCTTGAGTCATCAGACGTGGTGCCTGGCGACCTGGGACTGCCGCAGTCGTAACTACAACATGAGATTTTGCGATGTATGGTGTTAAAAGTTCACGTTGCTTTGCCGCGCGATCTTCTGTCATCTCACGGGCATAACCACCAGCACCTTCTAGTGCTTCGAGTTCTAGTTGAATAAATGTTGCACCCATCGAACGAACTTCATCGGCAGAGGCTGGGCGGACATCGTAAGCAGAAACGACTGCTCCTAATCGACGTGATGTTGCAATTGCTTGCAAACCAGCAACACCAGCACCAAGTACTAAAACTTGTGCCGGAGTAACAGTTCCAGCCGCTGTCATAAGCATCGGGAAGAATCGTGGAGATAGTTCTGCTCCAACTACTGCTGCGCGATATCCGGCACAGAGTGCTTGTGAAGTTAATGCATCCATTGATTGCGCACGTGAAATACGTGGAACAAGTTCTAGTGAAAATGCTGTAACTCCAGCGG
>JBIJAA010000044.1:0-7025 GCA_044346015.1 Candidatus Planktophila sp.
TATGGAATAAGTTGGAATGAGGCCTCACCTATTCTGGCTAAGACCGTTTCGCAAATCTTCTTAGCTCGTTAGTTAAACCCTAACGATCCATATAGTTTTAAGCCTTTTTCATTATCGGCGTCAACATACAAGATCGCATGCTTTAGTCCTTTATTTACAAGGTAATTGATCGCTTCAACAGATAAAGCGCGGGCAATACCTCTACCTGCGTGATCTGGGTGTGTGCCAACTACATAGAGCTCACCTACTGGATCTTGATTAATGAGGTCCTGGTGGATCTTGGTCCAGACAAATCCTTCTATGACGCCATTTTCTGTTGCTAGAAAGAATCCATGCGCATCAAACCAAGGTTCTGCAATGCGGTTATCAAGATCTTGCATCGCCCAATTACCTTGATCTGCATGGTGGGAGAAGATGTGATTGTTGAGTTCAAGCCATTGTTGTTTATGAATATCAGGATTAAAGGTTTCGATCGTGTAATCGTGATCTGCTTGCGGCAGGGAATCAGCGTTGAGATCGCGATGGAGTTTAAGTATGTGGCGCATGATTAGGCATCAACAGTAAAGCGGTATCCAACATTTCTAACTGTGCCGATGATCGCTTCAAACTCAGGACCTAGTTTTGAGCGCAGGCGACGGATGTGAACATCTACTGTGCGAGTTCCACCGAAGTAGTCATACCCCCAAATTTCTTGTAATAACTGCGCACGAGTAAATACACGCCCTGGGTGTTGGGCGAGGTATTTCAATAGTTCAAACTCTTTAAAGGTTAAATCTAAAACATTGCCTTTAAGGCGGGCGGTGTAAGTGGATTCATCAATTGTTACTTCACCACTTCTGATTTCTCCGCTGTGAGGATCTGCTGCGACCATTTCAATTGCATGCTTTCCAAGTGCGATGCGAATACGGGCATCTACTTCGGCAGGTCCTGCTGTGTCAAGAATGACATCATCAATTCCCCAGTCAGCGTTAACTGCGGTTAATCCACCCTCAGTTGTGATTGCAATAATCGGACAACCAACGCCAGTTGAATTGAGCAGTTTTGTTAAAGATTTAGTAGCTGGCAGATCACGGCGTGCATCAATCAGTAAAACATCAGCGTCAGGTGCATCAACTAAGACGCTTGCTTCGGCAGGCAGGATGCGAACTTGATGCTGCAGCAAACCAAGTGCAGGAAGCACTTCTGCGCTGGCACCAAGAGTGTTCGTAAGTAGAAGAACTCTCGCCATTGGTACAGACTACCCCTGTGAAATCTATGCTTCCAATCCTGATCGTCCTTGTGATAGCAACGGCATTTGGGTTTCGATACAAGCGCATGAGTGGGCGTGTAGTTGTTAAGTCAGACAAGGGGTTGATCACCGAACGCATGATCGGTGTGGCTTTGGGCTCTCGTGCGACCCTGGCCCAGTTCTCATCAGCCTTCTGCAGTCCATGTCGGGCCACCAGAATGTTGCTTGAAGATGTCACCGACAGTATGAGTGATGTTGTTTATGTTGAGATCGATGCTGAGGCTAATTTGGAACTTGTGCGTCAACTAGATATTCGAAGCACCCCAACAACTTTGTTCCTAGACCGCAATGGCCATGAAGTCGGCCGGGCTATGGGTGCACCTAAACGGGACCAGGTTTTAAGCGCAATTTCAGCCATTCGTTAATGCGAATTAGTTGCAACTCGCGAAAATACTGCAACCTCTTTACTCTTAGCATATGTTGTTAGCAGCTACTAAGCGCCGCGTAATTGATTACGGCCGTATGACTGCATCCTTGTGTATTGGCTAATTGTTTCTTCATTTAACAATTAATCCATCAACAACAAGGAATTAAAATGACACAAGATTTAGATTCAAAAAAGAACTCAACAATTATCGATGCACGTGGCCCACGATTTGGCGCCGTTATTACAACAGTTGTACTAGCAACCGCGCTAGCCACAAATAATCTTTGGGTGATAGTTGCACAAGCTATTGTCTTTGCGATCGGTGCATTTAAGGGACCACAGTTCACCCCATATGCATTCATTTACAAGAGCATTGTGAAGCCTCGCCTTAAAGGTGAAGCACCGGCTGAAGATGTTCGCCCACCACAGTTTGCACAGAGTGTTGGATTGATCTTTGCATTAGTCGCAATCGGTGGAGCTCTCTCTGGTATTAATGTGATCTTTACTGTGGCAGTTGCCTTCGCCTTAGGCGCAGCTTTTCTTAATGCAGCATTTAACTTCTGTCTTGGGTGCGAGATCTACCTTCTCCTACTTCGCGCTCTTAGCAAGTAAGGGTAGGCTTTATATATGGCTGCAAAACATGAACTTCATGAAAAGGGCTTGCGCTTAACACCACAGCGCGAGCTGGTACTTGCTGCCGTGCGCACTCTTGGCCACGCAACACCTGAAGAGGTTGCTGAAAAGGTTCGCCACACTCATCCTGGAATCAATCTTTCAACTGTGTATCGCAACCTTGAAACTCTTGAAAATGTTGGTCTTGTGCAACACACCCACCTAGGTCATGGTGGTGCTACCTATCACGCAGCTGAAGAGTTAACACACCTGCACTTAGTGTGTGGCACATGCGGATCTGTGGGAGATGCTCCGATTGAAGTAGCAGCAAACTTTGTAAATGCTTTGGCCGATGATTACGGCTTTAAAACAGATGTCACGCACTTTGCTGTGTATGGCACCTGTGCTGCATGCGTTAAACCATAGGACTACTCTTAGCGCATGAGCGCCGTATTAGTTGAAGCTGGTCCGGATAAAGGGGCTGTTTGGCATTTCGGCGAACCAGTAAAGGAACAACGAGCGCTAGAAGCCGGAACTGCGTGGGCAGATTTATCCCATCACAACATTATCGCCGTTAGTGGCGCAGATCGTTTGAAGTGGTTGCATGATCTAACTACGCAATTCGTTAGCGATCTACAGCCAGGCGAGTGGATGCCAAACATGATTTTAGATGCAAAAGGCCACATCGAATTTCAATTTAATCTTGTCGATGATGGAACCTCAACATTTTTAGTTCTAGATCCAGGATATTCAGAACAACTCATTGAGTACTTAACAAAGATGAAGTTCATGCTTCGAGTTGAAGTTAAAGATGCAAGTGATGAATACGCAGTTTTGCGAGCACCCGGAGCTCCAACAGCTATCGGTGGACCTTTTGCTTTAGTGCCTCGTAATGAATTGGAAGCAATGAAGAAAACTTTTGGTGGGGTTGCAACACAGGTTGGTACCTGGGCCATGGATGCAGAAAGAGTTGCTGCACACCGCCCCCGCATTGGTTTTGAAACAGATCACAAATCAATTCCTAATGAGATTGGCGTTCTCAATGGCGCTGTCCACATGAAAAAAGGCTGCTATCGCGGCCAAGAAACTGTGGCAAAGATATATAACTTGGGTAATCCACCAAGGCGATTGGTCATGTTGCACCTAGATGGCAGCGATGTTGGCTTTCCAGCCGTTGGCACAAAGATAGAAAATGATGGAATTGTTGTTGGATTTATTGGCACAGTTGCCCGTCACCATGAATTAGGAACAATTGCGTTGGCAGTAGTGAAAAGAAATACGCCAATTGATGCAACGCTAAGCGTTGGTGGAGTTCCTGCCGCGCAGCAGGTAATTGTTTAACCGCTATTCTTAGGCCATGGAGCTGTTCACATCGATATTCCTTGGCCTTGTTGCCATTGTGTTGGGTGTGGCACTCATCATTTATTCATTTAAGGGTCGCCAATCACAGGCGCGACGAACCACTAACTGGAGGCAACGTCCCTAATGGTTTTTACAATCCCTGAAGGTTTGCATCCAGATCTAAATCCATTGGCGTGGATGGTTGGCACATGGCGCGGAAAAGGTCGCGGTGAGTACCCAACAATTCCAGGCTTTGAGTTCGCCTCAGAAGTTGTTTTTAACCACGATGGTCGCAACTTTCTTAATTATTTTTCACGCTCGTGGATTATTGATGCAGAAGGCGAAATCATTCGCCCCGCATCATCTGAGGTTGGTTTCTGGCGCGTTAAGCCCAACAACGTTTTAGAAGTTTTGATTTCACACAGCACCGGCATTACCGAAGGTTGGGTTGGAACTTTTGATGGTCCAAAGATTCAATTGGTAATGGATCAAGGGTATTCAGCACCATCGGCAAAGATTGTTACAGCAGGCGTGCGTTTGTATGGACTTGTTGCAGGTGAATTATTTTATGCATATGACATGGCTGCTGAAGGCCAAGAATTACAAGCTCACGTTTGGTCCTCATTAGAGCGTCAATCAGATTAAATGTGGAGCAAATAATGCTGGGCGAAGTTTTAGCTGAAGTTACGCGCGGCGGAGTTGTTGAATCTGTTCATGCAGGTCACATGGTGTTACTTAACGCAGATGGCTCAATACTTTTTCAAAAAGGTGATCCAACACTAAATGTTTACTCACGCTCATCTCTTAAATCAATTCAAGCCTCAGCAATGGTGCGTGCTGGTTTAGATATCGAACCACGTTTGTTAGCTCTGGTGTGCGCCTCACATGCCGGAACTGCGATGCACCAAACCGCAACTAAATCTATCCTGGCAAAGGCCGGACTTGATGAGCACTCCCTGCAATGCATTTTAGATCGCCCGCTTGATGAAGAATTACGTCGCATCTCTGAACCAACTCGTCTTGCCATGAACTGCAGTGGAAAGCATGCAGGAATGCTTGCCACATGTGTTCAAAATGGCTGGCCAATTGATTCATATTTAAACCCAGACCATCCTCTGCAACTCGCAATAAAGAGTGAAGTAGAGCAAATGAGCGGTGAAAAAGTCGCAGGTGTCAGTGTTGATGGATGTGGTGCTCCGCTATTTCTATTTTCCTTACTGGGCCTTGCTCGCGCTATTCGTAATTTAACAATCAGCACTGATCCAGTGCATCAAGAAGTTGCACAAGCGTGCCGTGATTACCCAGAAATGGTTTCTGGTCCTGGTCGTCTTTCTACCCGAATGATGCAGAACATCCCAGGTTTGTTTATGAAAGATGGCGCAGAGGCGGTTAATGTCACCTCACTTGCTGATGGCCGCACATTGGCAATCAAAATTAGTGACGGCAATGCACGTGCTATGCCAGCAATAACTACAGCTGCCCTTGCAAAATTTGGCGTTGATGCGAAGGAGGTACCCGTTAATACATTGGGTGCAGGCCTGCCAGTGGGCATCATTCGCGCAACCTTCTAGGTGCGCGTACCCTTACGAGCATGACCGGGCGCATTGCAGTATTAATGGTGCACACATCACCCCTGGAACAACCAGGTATTGGTGATGCCGGCGGCATGAATATCTATGTCGTCGAATCCGCACAACGCATGGCCGCTATGGGTGTCTTGGTCGACATCTTTACTCGTCGTACACATGCAAGCGAAACAGACATTGTTGAGATATCTGCGGGTGTGCGCGTGCGCTACTTTGATTGTGGACATGGAACACTCACTAAAGAGCAGTTGCCGGTACACATTGCGGGCTTGTCGAGAGAGTTTTTACGTATCATCAAAGAAGAAAATTACGATGCAATTCACTCACATTATTGGATCTCAGGAAAAGTTGCGATGGCTGCTTCCAGAGAGCTTGGAATTCCGCTAGTTCACACCATGCACACTATGGCCCGTGTTAAGAATTTGAACTTAGCCGAAGGTGAAACACCTGAGCCAATGATTCGCGTGCAGGGTGAAACACAAGTTGTTGCTGCGGCACAGGCTTTAGTTGCTAACACCGATGCCGAAGCTGCCAGTCTTGTTTCTCTCTATGATGCATGCCCAGACATCGTGCACGTTGTTGCCCCAGGTGTGGATCTCTATACATTTACACCTGGTCAAGGACGTAGCGCAGCACGCATCGTTGTTGGCCTTCCCCAAGATTCATTAGTTGTTACCTTCGTCGGTCGCATCCAGCCCCACAAGGGTCCAGAGGTTTTAATCCGTGCAACCAGTGAATTAGTTAAGCACTCACCATTGCTGCGCAATAAGTTGATTGTCAATGTAATTGGCGGCGCCTCAGGTGCTAACACGGAAGAAGTCGATCGCTTAAAAGAGCTTGCAACATGGCTTGCAATCGATGATGTTGTGCGATTTGCACCCCCTGTTGCACGTGGGGATTTAGCACAGTGGTATCGAGCAGCAGATTTAGTAGTTGTCCCTAGTTATAGCGAGAGCTTTGGATTAGTTGCACTGGAAGCACAGGCATGTGGCACACCAGTTGTTGCAACAGCAGTTGGTGGGCTTCGCACAGCAGTTGCTGATGGTATTTCAGGTGTTTTAGTCGATGGTCATGATCCCAAGGCTTGGTCATCTGTTATTGCACGCTTACTACAAGAGCCACAGCGCCGCGTCCTACTTTCAATGGGCGCAATTGAACATGCATCACACTTTGGGTGGGATGCAACAGCCCGCGGCACATTAGACATTTACGATCAAGTTATTACGCAGACCCGCAAATCACTGGAAGCGTAAATGGCCGCGATCGACCCACGCATCACTATTGAAGAGTTTTTAGATTCACATGACCTGGAATATGAGCGCAAAGATGCCAACACCTTCTTAGTCTCACTACCTGGGGAAAAGAAGTTGCAGACCCATTGCGCGCTGATCGTTGGAGACCATTCATTAAGTATTAACGCCTTTGTGATCCGCAAACCAGATGACAATCAAGCCGGTGTTCACGCATATTGCATGCTAAAAAATGCTGGCATGTATGGAATTGCCTTTGCCACCAACGAACTAGGCGACATCTTCTTGGTTGGCCGCCTGCCATTGTTTGCAGTTACTGATCGCGAACTTGATCGATTAGTTGGTTCTGTTTTGCAATACAGCGACAGCTCCTTTAATCCACTGCTTGAACTTGGATTTGCTAATGCCATCCGGCGTGAATGGGCTTGGCGGGTTTCACGAGGCGAATCCCTGGCTAATTTAGATGCTTTCAAGCATTTGGTTTAGACTGCCATCATGACTAACTTCGAACTAGTACTTCTCCGCCACGGCGAATCTGAATGGAATGCCAAGAATCTTTTTACCGGGTGGGTAGATGTTCG
>JBIJAA010000012.1:0-24232 GCA_044346015.1 Candidatus Planktophila sp.
CAACCATGTCAAAGACTGCGTTAGCAACCTGTGAGTGGTTAGGGAATGCAACCCACTGACCTTCAATCAATGCAACGCGAACGCCACCGATTGGACCAGAGAATGGCAAGCCAGCAAGTTGTGTAGAGATCGATGCAGCGTTAATAGCAATAACGTCATACATATGATCTGGATCTAGTGCCATTACTGTCACAACGATCTGTACTTCATTGCGAAGTCCCTTAACAAATGATGGACGCAATGGGCGGTCGATCAAACGGCAAGTAAGAATCGCATCTTCTGATGGACGACCTTCACGACGGAAGAATGATCCTGGAATACGACCAACTGCATACATCTTCTCTTCAACATCAACTGTTAAAGGGAAGAAATCAAATTGATCCTTTGGTGTTTTTGATGCAGTTGTAGCTGAGAAGATCATTGTTTGATCATCTAGATAAACTGCTGCAGCTCCTGCTGCCTGGCGCGCTAGGCGACCTGTTTCAAAACGAATTTCTCGTTTTCCGAATTTTCCGTTATCAATAATTGCAACGGCTGATTGAACCTCTTGACCCTCCATGGGTCCTCCTCTTTGTAGATTGAAAGGCGCGACAAAATTATCGAACCTTGTTATCTGCCAAGAGAATGAATCTTCGATCGAAGTTCACGCGCTTTAAATCTCTAGCGCGGAAACCACTACCGAGGACCATTGCTCTACGGCAGATTGTGTTTACTTAATTAGCGGCGAATACCGAGCTTCTCGATAATTGCGCGGTAACGATTGATGTCTGTCTTTGCTAGGTACTGAAGAATGCGGCGGCGGCGTCCAACTAGCAACAAAAGACCACGACGGTTGTGGTGATCATGTGGGTTAGTCTTCAAGTGCTCCGTGATTTGTTCAATACGCTTTGAAAGTAGAGCGACCTGAGCTTCAGGTGATCCTGTGTCAGTAGGAGTAGAACCGTACTGAGCAATGATTTCTTTCGTTAGTTCTGGTGTTAATGCCATTTCTTGTTCTCCTTGTTTACTGAGCACGAGGCTCTTTCGGTTTGATTCACGAAAGATTCGCTATCTCGACTGAAGGGCTAGGTTACCAGCGCGCCTATGAATAGGTGAAATCGGGTGAATTTGCCCGCTTAGAGCTCGGTCAATCTGCGGGCTTCTAGACAATCCTTTGCCATTTGTTCCAGCAATGGCTCAAGACCATCAAATTTCAATGTATCTCGAAGTCTCCACCCAAATTCGATAGTTGCAGACTTTGTATAGAGATCAAGACCCACTTGATCAAGTGCATATGCCTCGACCTGGCGACCACGAACACCTTCAAAAGTTGGGTTAGTGCCAATTGAAATTGCTGCAGGCCAACGATCAATTCCAACTGTTAGCCACCCTGCATACACACCATCTGCTGGAATTGTCTGCCCATCAATGTTTCCAAGATTTGCAGTTGGATATCCAATTTCGCGACCACGTTTTTCTCCATGAACAACAATGCCATCTAGGCGGTGCGGCCGGGTCAACATTTCGCGTGCACTTTCAACATCACCATTTGTAATTGCTGTGCGAATTCGTGTTGAAGAGATTGCTTCTTCAGCATTTGATTGCAAATCCAACACGATAGTTTCAAATTCGGTGTGCTGGGCTAGAGATTGAACATTGCCGCCAGCTTTAAATCCATAGGTAAAGTTCTGGCCGACAATAACTGTGGTCGCCTTCAATTGTTCAACTAATACCTTATTGACGAATTCTTCGGGAGCCATTGCCGCAAACTCCTTGGTGAACTTGATTACCGCCACCTGATCAGCGTTATGAATTTTTAAGAGCTCAATCTTGTCGCTCAAGATAGTCAGTAAAGTAGGTGTTCGCTCTGGTGCAAAAATAGATACTGGATGTGGGTCAAAGGTCAAAGCCACAATCTTTTCATCAGCTGCAATTTCTTTGGCACGGTTAAGAATCCGCTGGTGCCCCTTATGGACTCCATCAAAGTTTCCTATTACGACGATGCTCATAGGTCTATTGTCTCAGAGTTACTGCGCTGCTGCGAATACGGCGATTGGCTTAGCCTTGCCACCTACGTTTTGCAGTAGGGCAATTAACTCATTGGTTGCAGATATTCCGGCATAAATTTGATCATCTGGATTAGCCACCAATGTGCGACCAAATGAGAGTTCATGTTTTTCATCCAGTTGGATCTCCCGTGTCGGAAAGGTTGCACGAGCCACATCGGCTAAATCTAAGGTGGAGAAATCTCCGCTTTTTAATTGTTCCAACTTAACCGCTCTGTCTAAGGCAAAGCCCGCAACACGTGAACGACGCAGCGAGTTGAGATGTCCACCAACGCGCAGCGCATCACCACAATCACGGGCAATAGCGCGAATAAATGTGCCAGAGGAGCATGTCACTTCAATATCTATCTCAATTCCTTTTTCCACGCGTCGAATTTCTAAAACATCTAACTGCGAGATTGTGACTTCGCGGGAAGGCAAAACAACTTCTTCACCTGATCGAACTCGATCATAAGCACGCTCACCATCGATTTTTACAGCCGAAACCGAACTTGGACGTTGCATGATTGTTCCGCGCATCTTTGAGAGCTCATCGTGAATCTGAGTATCTGTAATTACAGAGGTGTCTGCTGTACTAATTACTTCACCTTCAACATCATCGGTAACGGTTGCAGCACCTAGAACAACAGTTGCCTGATAGCACTTGTCGCCATCGGTGATGTATTGGAGCAAGCGGGTTCCGTTGTTAAAGCCAAGAACTAATATTCCTGTTGCCATTGGATCAAGAGTTCCGGCGTGACCAACTTTGCGAGTACCGAGTGCGCGCCGTGCAATTGCAACCACATCATGGCTTGTCATACCTGGTTCTTTATCTACAACCAGAAAACCATGCTCGTGCACTATTTTGCGCCGCTACTCTTCGTCGATTACACGTGGAGCTTTGTATGGATCTTCTCCCCCGGCATACTGCGCATTCTTACGAAGCTCTGCCACCTGTGCATCTTGCTCATGAACCTTTGCAAGCAAAGAATCAAGAGCAAGTGCGCTTTCAGGTAATCCATCTTCAAAGAATTCAATGCTGGGTGTAATGCGAAGCCCTAATTCACGACCAAGTGCTGAACGAATGGCACCTTTAGCACTTTCTAATGCAGCAGCAGTTGCTGCGCGCTCATCTAGTCCACCAAGGACTGTGTAGAACACTGAGGCTTGCTGAAGATCGCCAGTAACGCGCGCATCGGTAACAGTTACAAAACCAAGACGTGGATCTTTAATCTTTGTCTCAAGTAGGTTTGCAACTACTACCTTGATGCGGTCGGCGACCTTCAATGTGCGATGTGATTGACCCATTGCTTATGCTCGCTTTTTCTCAACCATCTCAAAGCACTGAATGATGTCGCCTTGCGAGATCTCCTTCATATTGCCAAGTCCAATACCGCACTCAAATCCTTCACGGACTTCGGTGGCATCATCCTTAAATCGCTTGAGTGAATCAATTGTGAGGTTATCAACCAAGATAGCTCCGTTGCGCAAAATACGTGCCTTTGCATTACGACGGATGATTCCATCCTTAACAATGGAACCTGCGATGTTTCCAGCCTTTGAAGACTTGAAGATTTCACGAACTTCAGCGCTACCGATGATTGATTCTTCGTACTCAGGCTTGAGCATGCCCTTAAGGGAAAGCTCAATCTCTTCAATTGCATTGTAGATAACTGAGTAGAAACGAACTTCAACGCCTTCTTGATCAGCATAAATTGCAGTTTGTGGTTCTGGCTTAACGTTAAAGCCAATCACAACTGCAGTAGAGGCAGATGCCAAAGTAATATCGCTCTTGGTAATTGCACCAACACCGCGGTGAATAACGCGAAGATCAACCTCTGCGCCAACATCCAACTGCATTAATGCATCTTCTAGCGCTTCAACAGAACCAGAAACGTCACCCTTAAGAATGAGGTTAAGTGTAGAAATCTTGGATTGCTCCATGAAGTCTTCCAATGAAACCTTCTTGCGAGCCTTAGCAAGCTGTGCATTACGTTCTGCAGCCTGACGCTTTTCAGCAATCTGACGAGCAGTACGGTCTTCATCAGCAACTAGGAATGTGTCGCCAGCACTTGGAACAGATGTGAATCCAAGTACCTGAACTGGACGAGATGGACCTGCTGTTGCAACGTTGTCGCCGTTTTCATCCAACATCGCACGAACACGACCAAAGGCACTTCCGGCAACGATTGCGTCGCCAACCTTAAGTGTTCCGCGTTGAACTAGAACTGTTGCAACTGGACCACGACCACGATCAAGGTGGGCTTCAATAGCAACACCACGAGCATCATCTTCGGCAACTGCGCGAAGATCAATTGCGGCATCTGCAGTTAGAAGAATTGAATCGATCAACTGATCAATACCGATACCAGCCTTTGCAGAAACGTTTACGAAGATTGTGTCTCCGCCGTACTCTTCTGCGATCAAGTTGTACTCAGTAAGTTGCTGACGAACCTTGTCTGGGTTAGCACCCTCTTTATCAACCTTGTTAACAGCAACCACAATTGGAACATCTGCAGCTTGTGCATGGTTTAACGCTTCAATTGTCTGAGGCATGATTCCATCATCTGCTGCAACAACTAATACAGCGATATCCGTCACCTTTGCACCACGTGCACGCATAGCGGTAAACGCCTCGTGACCTGGTGTATCAATAAATGTAATTGCGCGGTTAGTTCCATCATGATCATGGTGAATTTGGTATGCGCCAATGTGCTGGGTAATACCGCCTGCTTCACCCTTCATAACTTCAGATTTACGAATCGCATCGAGCAGAGAAGTCTTACCGTGATCAACGTGACCCATAACAGTTACTACTGGTGGACGTGCAACCAATGTGTCTGGATCTAGATCATCAAGTTCGCCGGCTAAATCAATGTCGAAGTCTTGAAGTAATTCGCGGTCTTCATCTTCTGGGCTAACAATTTCAATGTTATATCCCAGTTGAACACCAAGAATTTCAAAGGTATCAGCATCAACTGATTGTGTTGCTGTAACCATTTCACCTAAGTGGAATAGTGCTGCAACTAGTGCTGCTGGATCTGCGCCAATCTTGTCTGCAAAATCTGCCAATGATGCTCCGCGACGCATACGAATAGGCGTCTTGCCATCACCGTGAGGAACAACTGCGCCACCAAGTTGTGGTGCCTGCATATTGTCGAACTCATCGCGCAATGCCTTACGAGACTTTTGTTTACGACCTGATTTCTTACTTGCATTCTTTCCGAACGCTCCACCTGCGCCACCACGTTGTGGTGGACGACCGCCACCTGGACGTTGTGGACCACCAGCTGGTGCACCTGCACCTGGTGTATTTGATTTGTATGGAGAAGATGATGGTGCACCACCTGTACGTGGTGGAAATCCTGAACCTGTTGATGGGCCACCTGATGCAGGACGCGGTGCGCCTGGACGTGCAGCAAATCCTGGACGAACAGAACCTGGACGAGATCCAGCCATTCCTGGACGTGGTGCTCCAGTTCCTTGAGAACCCTGAGGACGTTGTGGTGGGCGTGGAACTACGCCACCTGTTGAAAATGGATTGTTGCCTGGACGAGGTGGACGCGGAACCGCACCACCTGTTGAAAATGGATTGTTACCTGGACGAGGCGCAGGTGTTGCTGGAGCTGTAGGCGCGGCATTTTCTGCTGCACGATCTGCTGCTTCATGCTTGGCAGCCTCTTCTTTATTAGCAATTGACTTTGCTTGTTCAAGCTTGAGCGCTTCGATGTCTACGCCAAGTTCGGCTGCAAGTTCGGCTGCTTGTTCAGCGCTGACTTCACCCTTTGGCTTTGCTGCAGCCTTCTTTGCTGCAGCCTTTTTGACAGGCTTTTTCTCCTCGACCGGTTTTGCATCGGGATACATTTCAATCAACTTGCGGACAACTGGTGCCTCTACTGTTGATGATGCGGAGCGAACAAACTCGCCCATTTCTTGGAGTTTTGCAAGGACAACCTTGCTCTCCATACCGAGTTGTTTTGCCAACTCATGTACGCGGACCTTTGACACATTTCTCCTGTCTTGGCCCGCATTTTCTCAAATGCAAGCCTTAGTTGAACGACCTCATAGTTCTAACGAGCTCATTTGAGTTTCATATCTTTCATATCCATTCGTTGTAAGTAATTAATTTGAACTAGCTTTCAAGAAACTTCAGAAGTTCCGATACATCGATCGCCACATCTTGCTTGAAAGCAAAACGAAACGCGCCTCGACTTATCGCACCTTCTGCACACTTCTTGTGAAGCCAAGCGCCCCGACCTGGAGCACCGCCCTTGATATCTGGAATAACTTTTCCATCAATCAAAACCACTCGAATTAATGCTGTTGGGTTGGATTTCTTTCGGCAGCCAATACAGCTACGTACCGGAAAACCCGAATCCAACTGGCTCATGGTATCCAATTAGAGCCTTGTTCTCATAATGCGCCGTCTGTGGCAGCGGGCACAACTGTGTCAGGATGAATATCAATACGCCAGCCAGTCAATCGCGCAGCCAGGCGCGCGTTCTGTCCATCCTTTCCGATGGCTAATGACAACTGATAATCCGGAACGATCACCTTTGCACTGCGTGTTGAAAGATCGGTAATTTCAACTGTGCTGACCTTGGCAGGGGCCAGTGCTGCGGCAACAAACTCTGCTGGATCTTCAGACCAATCGACAATGTCAATTTTTTCGCCATGAAGTTCATCCATCACAGCCCGCGCACGAGATCCCATCGGACCAATCAATGAACCCTTTGCACTAACACCCGCGCGATGTGTTTTGACTGCAAGTTTTGTGCGATGACCTGCTTCTCGAGCAACTGCCATGATTTCAACGATGCGATCATTAATTTCTGGAACTTCAAATGCAAATAGTTGCTTAACAAGTGCTGGGTGAGAACGAGACAACATAATCTCTGGTCCCTTTAGCCCTTGCTTTACTTCCACGACAAAACACTTAATTCGATCGCCGTGGTTATAAACCTCACCCGGAACTTGTTCCTGTGGTGGAATGCGACCTTCAACGCGGCCAAGGTTGACGTTAATCATCTTTGGATCACGCCCCTGTTGCACGACACCGGAAATAACATCTCCAACTGATGCCGTGAACTCGCCAACGATTTCTGCGTCATTGGTTTCACGCATCTTTAATTTAATTATCTGGCGCGCAGTAGATGTTGCAACACGAGAAAATCCATCAGGTGAATCAACTTCTTCGCTGATACGAGTACCGTCTTCACCGAAGATAGGAATCAGAATTGATATCTCACCGGTTTCGCGGTCTAGATGTGCTCTGGCATGACGCTTAGCTGTTTCTGTTTGATTGTATGCACCAAGTACTGCAACTTCGATTGCATAAATCAGATCTTCTAGATGAATATCTTTTTCAGTTGTAAGGGCAGCTAATGCCGACATCTCTACATGCATTAGATCTCATCCTTGCGATTAAACTCAATCTCAACATGTGCTCGCTTGATATCTGCAAATGCAACTTCATGAGTCTTCATGCGACCCTTAATGTTCTCAATCAAAATTGCTCTGACATCATCAAACTCGGTCAAGCGACCTGAAACTTCAGAGTCATCGTTGAGTGTTACTTTAACAATTCTCGTTAAATTCTTCGTCCAATGACGAGGCAAGGTGAGCGGACGCTCGATGCCAGGTGAAGTTACCTCCAAGGTAAAAGCTTCAGTCAATAGCGGTGATTCATCAAGAATGGCCGAAATTTCACGGCTAACAACTGTTACTTCATCAAGGCTAAGTGGCTGCAGACCATCGATCATGCAGGTAACGATGCGGTGATTACCAGGATTACTTGTGAAGACATCTTCTAGAAAGAAACCCGCGTTTTCTACAGCAGGTCTGATTGCATCGGCAATTGAATCTTTAAGGGCCATGAATATCTTCTTTCTATTAAGTTGTGGGCAAAGTGTAACGCGAACAATTAAAAGGTTGCAATTCCTACCTTTACGATCAACGCCACAGTAACCAGCAGGAAGACTTTGCGCACCAAAGTTGAGCCGCCTTTAATTGCCAAACGAGCACCAATTATTGCTCCAGAGATATTTGCAACCCCCATGATGATGCCGATTTGCCAAATTACTGCGCCATTGATTCCAAAAACCATAATCGCGCCAACATTTGTGGCGACATTTACTACTTTGGCAATTGCAGAGGCGGTGATGAAGGCATATCCGAGAGATGCAACCAGAATCAGCATTAAAAATGATCCAGTTCCTGGACCAAAGATTCCATCGTAGAAACCGATAATGACACCAGCAAGAGCCGCAATCTGGATTCTGCGTTTTGGTAGATGTCGAAGGTTTTCAAACTTTCCAAGATCAGGTTTAAACCATGTATAAACTGCCACAACAATCAAAAGCACCAATACCATCGGCCGCATGCTGCTTGTTGGAATTTTTGAGGCAAGCATCGCTCCCCCTGCAGAACCAAGCAAGGCGGGCAGACCCATTGCAAGCAATACCTTTGGGTCTGGCTTGATTTGTTTTCTATATAAAGCTGCAGCAGTACTCGTACCAAATATTGATGACAACTTATTAGTACCCAGTACTTCGGCGGTGTCGGATTTTGGTAAACCAATCAACAAAGCTGGAAGTTGGATTAATCCGCCTCCACCTGCAATTGAATCAATAAAGCCGGCAAAAAAAGATGCCGCTAGGAGAAAAAGTGCTGTTGCAATCGTTAAATCGTGAAACACGATTACTTAAGAAGTTCTGCGATCGATGAAACCGCACTAGTAAGTGCAACTTCTTGTTTCTCACCGCTCTTGCGAACACGAACCTCGACATTACCTTCAGCTAGTGCTTTACCTACGACGACAATAATTGGATTACCTATCAATTCAGCATCCTTAAACTTCACGCCAGGACTTGCATCACGACGATCATCTAACATCACAGAGATCCCCTGGGCTTCTAAGTCAGTACCTAACTTCAATGCTGTATCAAAGAGCAGGTCATCTTTACCTGCAGCCACAATGTGCACCTTGGCAGGGGCTAATTCTGCTGGCCAGTTAAGGCCGATCTCATCATGGGTTTGCTCAGCAATTGCAGCTACTGCGCGCGTTACACCAATTCCATATGAACCCATAGTCACAACTTGGGACTTACCATTGTGATCAAGAACAGTCAGATTAAGTGCTTCTGCGTATTTGCGACCAAGTTGGAAAATATGACCAATTTCAATTGCACGGTCAATAACAATAGGTGTTGCGCACTCTGGACATGCATCTCCTGCGCGCACTTCTGCGGCTTCCACATATGCATCAGGTGTGAAGTCACGGCCATTGACTACATTTCGAGCATGACGATCCTTCTTGTTTGCACCAGTTACCCATGAAGTTCCAGGTGCAACACGTGGATCTGCATAAACAGTAATTCCAGATTTCTTCGCATCTTGTGGTCCGATATATCCCTTTACTAGGCCAGGGAACTTTGCAAAATCTGCATCTTCAAATACTCGAAGCTCATGAACACCACCAAGGTTTTCTTGGAAACGCTTCAAATCAACTTCTCGATCTCCAGGAACTAGTACGGATACGGCTTTGTTGTCTGCCATCAGCATTACATTTTTCAATGTATTAGCCCCGGTAAATCCCCCACCAAACTTGGCATTGAGTAGCTCAACTAAAGAATCAATCGTTGGCGTATTGGGAGAGTCAAAATCCTCCATTGCAGGAGTCTTTGAAAAATCTTCAGCATCGACCTTTGTAACCATCGCTTCTACATTTGCTGCAAAACCACACTTAGGGCACAAAACATATGTGTCTTCACCTGTCGTGCAAGGTGCTAAAAACTCTTCAGACTTTGATCCACCCATTGCACCTGAAACTGCCTTAACAATGTTGTACTTCATCCCTAGGCGATCAAAAGTTTTTACATAAGCTTCACGATGGTTTTGGTATGAGACTTCAAGACCTGCATCATCAATATCAAATGAGTAAGAATCCTTCATAACAAATTCACGGCCCCGAATAATTCCACTACGTGGGCGTGCTTCATCGCGGAATTTTGTTTGAATCTGATAAATGCTCAGCGGCAAATCTTTATATGAGGAGTACTCACCTTTAACCATCAGGGTAAACATCTCTTCATGTGTAGGCCCCAGCAGGTAATCTCCGCCTTTGCGATCCTTTAAACGAAAAAGTGAAGGACCGTACTCTTCCCATCGGTTAGTGGTTTCATATGCTTCGCGCGGCAATAACGCTGGAAAATTCACCTCTTGAAAACCGGCTTTATCCATTTCTTCGCGGATTACTCGTTCAACATTTCGAAGTGTGATCACTCCCAGCGGAAGCCATGAGTAAATACCTGCAGCAATTCGGCGGACATAGCCAGCGCGAACTAATAACTTGTGGCTTGCAACCTCAGCATCTGCTGGGTCGTCGCGAAGAGTACGCAAAAATAGCGTAGACATTTTCAACATGGGTAAACCCTACCGAACATCAACTGAAGGTTGCCCTGAAGCAACTCCGGCGGCTTCCATTTCTTCTGCTAAACGCATCGCTTCTTCGATAAGAGTTTCCACGATTTGTGCTTCTGGCACAGTTTTAATCACCTGTCCCTTAACAAATATCTGACCCTTGCCATTTCCAGATGCAACACCAAGATCGGCTTCACGAGCTTCACCAGGTCCATTAACAACACAGCCCATAACTGCAACGCGCAATGGCACAGTCATACCTTGCAAACCAGCCTGAACTTTTTCAGCCAATGTATAGACATCAACTTGTGCGCGGCCACATGAAGGACAGGAGACAATTTCCAGTTTGCGTTGACGCAAATTGAGAGATTCAAGAATTGAGATTCCAACCTTTACCTCTTCAACAGGCGGAGCTGACAGTGAAACACGAATCGTGTCGCCAATGCCTTCTGCCAACAAAATTCCGAATGCTGTTGCAGATTTAATTGTTCCTTGGAAGATTGGTCCAGCCTCTGTTACTCCAAGGTGTAATGGATAATCACACTTAGCCGCAAGAATTCGATAAGCATTCACCATTGTTACGGGATCATGATGCTTAACAGAAATCTTTATGTCAGAAAAACCATGCTCTTCAAACAAGGATGCTTCCCATAGTGCAGATTCAGCTAAAGCCTCAGGTGTTGCTTTTCCGTACTTTGCAAGCAAACGTGGATCTAGCGAACCAGCATTGACTCCGATTCGAATTGGTATTCCAGCATCTCCTGCAGCCTTTGCAACCTCTTTAACCTTGTCATCGAACTGCTTAATGTTTCCAGGGTTAACGCGTACTGCAGCACATCCTGCATCAATTGCAGCAAAAATATACTTTGGCTGAAAATGAATATCTGCAATAACCGGAATCTGTGACTTCTTTGCAATTTGAGCAAGTGCGTCAGCATCATCTTGACTAGGCACCGCTACTCTAACAATTTGGCAACCAGATGCGGTTAACTCTGCAATCTGTTGCAATGTTGCATTTACATCTGCCGTAAGGGTTGTGCACATTGACTGAACAGACACCGGAGAATCGCTACCTACCCCAACAGAGCCAACTTTGAGCTGACGAGTCTTGCGACGAGGGTGCAATGTTGGAGGTGGTGCACTTGGGATTCCGAGATCGACCATGGCTTTATTCTGCACTACCCAAGGGAAATCCGCCGAATTAAAGCCTAATTCGCTTGCTTAAAGATTCAGGGTCACCGGATTAATGACATCAGCAACCAAGAGAAGCAATGTTAAACATGCAAGAATGACAAAAACAACCATTGTTACTGGGGTTAATACGGTCACATCGATAGCGGCAGGACGTACCCGACCACGCATCCGTGCATATAGTGCGCGAATTTCATCAGCGATTGCAACTGCCATATGTCCGCCATCTAATGGCAGGATTGGCAAGAGATTAAATATTCCCACAAAGATGTTTAGGCTGGCGATAATTAACAAGAAGGTTGCCCAGCGCTCAGATCCAGTTAGCTCAGAGCTGCCTATTGCTTCTCCAGAAACTCTTGCAACACCAACAACACCGACAAGACCATTTGCATCACGTTCTTCACCACCAACAGTTTGTCCCCACAGCGCTGGAATCTTTGAAGGCAATGAAACAAGTGACTTCACACTTTCCACGATTAAGCTTCTAGTTACTGTAAAAGCATTAGATGATGATTCCACGATGCCCGACCGCTTTAATCCAACTGTGTTAACAATTCCAAGAACAAAACGGTTTGTTCCATCTACTTCTGTTAATCGAGGCGTTGCAGTAATTGTGATGTTCTGGCCATCTCGGAGCAATTCGAGCGTCAATTCCTTGCCCTGCGAATTGCGAATTCTTTCCACATCTTTATACCAAGCAGTCACTTTGACGCCGTTAATTGAAATTACTTCATCGCCAACTTGTATTCCGGCAGATTGTGCGGCAGAACTTGAAATAACTTCACCGATTACTGGCAATACTTGATTTGTTCCAACCCCGGCAAAGAGTATAAAAAGCAATATATATCCGAGCACAAAGTGCAAAAACGATCCTGCACCAAGTACTACAAGTTTCTTGCCAGATGATGCTTTGTAAAAGGCACGATGTTCTTGACCTTCGGGCATCGCATCATTAGGTGTCATCCCCTCAATCTTGCAATATCCTCCTGCTGGAATCGCCTTAACGCCAAACTCAGTTTCTCCCCGCTGAACAGACCAAATTCTCTTTCCAAATCCCACAAAGAACTCTGAAACCTTCATCCCATAGCGACGCGCTGTAATGAAATGCCCAAACTCATGCACCATGACAGAAAGAAGCAGCGCAACAACAAAGGCGAGCATTCCGAGAAATTCCATTAATTACCTATTCGTGAGAAGTTGCACCAAAGTATGTACGATACCGCTGACATCTTGAGAATTTGGTGGTTATCGATCTAGAAGATTCTGAGTGGCTAAATAATTCCCACCAGATCTGCGCTTTGCAATTGCACTTAAGGCTTCAAGAACCACTCGGTTAGCCAGAATTGCAGTTATATCTGCCGTATCAAATGGTGGGGCTACTTCAACAACATCAATCCCGACTATAGGAAGCTCCAGGCAAATACGTCGAACCGCTTCAAGTAACTCACGGCTTGTCATTCCCCCTGGCTCTGGCGTTCCTGTCCCAGGTGCCATTCCAGGATCAACAACATCGATATCTACAGAAAGAAAAACACCATCACACCCATCAATTAATGTCGCAAATGATTCATCTAGAACAGCTGTTAAACCACGATGGTGAATCTCGGTCATTTCATAAGATCGCATTCCTTGATCACGCATCCAATTAAGGGTCGCATCATCTGGCCAATATCCGCGCAATCCCAGTTGCAAGAATCGATCTCCGCGAACATGTCCGTTAGCAATCAGGTTGCGCATAGGAGTTCCGTGACCCACTAAGGCTCCAAATTGATCTTCGCCAGTATCAGCGTGCGCATCAAAGTGAATCATCGAAACCTTGCCCTGACCTAGGTGGTTTGCAATCCCTGCTACATCCGCCGAAGCAATTGAGTGATCTCCACCAAGAACAACAGGAATAATTCCTGCACGTGAAATCTTTTCCGTCACTTCACGAAGCACGGCAAGTGAGGCAACTAAATCTCCACCTGGCATCAACAAATCTCCAGCATCTAAAACCTTTAAATCCTTTAATCCATCTGTACGTAATGCTAGATGTGGTCTTGAACCATCATGCGGTAGGTAATCTCCCCCGCGAATTGCTTGTGGCCCAAACTTGGCACCAGATCTGTGAGAGGTTCCACTATCTATTGGTGCGCCAACAATAATTACATCGGCACCTTCATAACTTTTTGGATCTTCTAAATCACAACTTGGTATCCCTAAAAAAGTGAAACTAGGGCCATACATGTTGCCGTGGTTGGTCATTTAGAAACCTTGACTCGACGACCAACAAATTGTGCGGCAATCACAATAAGCAATGCCAAGATAAACATGGCCGAACCAATCACATTAGCCTCCACAGGAACGCCTGCTTTAGAGGATAGGTAGACATACTCAGGAAATGTTTTTAAAGTCCCTGAATTAAAACTTGTAATGATGTAATCATCAAAGGACAAACTGAAGGCAAGTAATGCTGCGGCTCCAATACCAGGTGCAACGAGAGGCAGCGTCACCCGTCTAAAGGTTTGGAACTCATTTGCGTAGAGATCCATCGCTGCTTGTTCCAGTCGTGGATCTAGAGATGCGATGCGTGCCTTGACCGTAACTACAACAAATGAAATACAGAACATCACATGAGCAATTACTGTTGGCCAAAAACCGGGATTAATCTGAAAAACTAAAAATAGTGAGAGCAAAGAAGCACCTAAAACAATTTCTGGAGTTGCCATGGGCAAAAAGACCAAAAGGTTAGATGATGAACGTCCTCTGAATGCGTAGCGACCAATAGCAAATGCAATCATGGTTCCTAAAATGGTCGAAAAGATTGTTGAAAGTAATCCAATTTGAATGGAGTTGCCAAGTGCGGCACATACCTCAGGGGTAGAACATGGATTCAGCCAGTTTTTTAGAGTAAATCCTTGCCAGACTAGATTGGATTTCCCTGAATCGTTGAATGAAAAAGCAAATGTGTAGAGCACAGGAATAAAGAGCCAGCTAAACCCCAAAGCAGCGTAAATCCGAATCAGGTTGCGTCCAAACCAACGCGAAACACGTGCCTCAAACGGAATTGTAGGAATTGTTGCGTAATCTTTTTTCAAAGTCGTCACACCAACTCCTCCGTTCCGGCTTTTCGAATATAGAGAGTAACAAGAATTAAAATTGCAGCCATTAACGTGAAGGACAGTGCCGCGGCTGTCGGATAGTCACGACTGAAGTATCTGGATTCAATGACATTTCCGATCATGGTTGTCTTAGGACCACCCAAAATGTCAGCGTTTACATAATCACCAGCCGCAGGAATAAAGGTCAGTAATGTTCCCGCAACCACACCTGGCATAGACAATGGCAATGTCACCTTGCGAAAAGTTGTAATGCCGTTTGCATATAGGTCGCCCGAAGCTTCCATTGTGCGTGGATCTATACGCTCTAAAGATGCGTATAGGGGTAAAACCATAAATGGCAAGAAGTTATAGGTCATTCCCATAATCACGGCTAGTGGCGTTGTCGTTATTGTGGTTTCTGCACTAATAAGACCAATACTTCGAAGCGTTGGCAATACAAATCCCTCTTCGCCGAGGATCTGCTTCCACGCAAATGTGCGAAGCAAGAATGAGACAAAAAATGGTGCAACAACTAATACCAAAAGAAAATTCTTAAGCTTTCCAGATTTAAAAGCTATTGCATATGCCAATGGGTAGGCAATTGCTAGAGCCAAAATGGTCGAACATAGCGCAAAGATGAATGAGCGTGAAAACTGTTCTTTGTTCTCCGATAAAGCGGTTATGTAATTTGAAAATTGCCAAGTCTGTTCAAATAAATCATCCTCTGCCCCAATAATTCGTGTCTGTGTTGAAGCCTGACCCAAGTTTATAATCGGCAAAATAAAAAAGGTGAAGAGAAATAGAAAGCCTGGCAACAGCAACAGGTAAGGCATCTTAACCCTGGACAAAGCTTTAATCATTCTTCGTCTGGATCCTCAGGATTAACTTCAAGGCCTGCTTCGATATCTTCATCGCCGCGCAGAGCAAAAGTGAAGTTAGGCTCCCAAGAAATTACAACCTCATCGCCCTTATCAAATGGTGGAACACCATCATCATTTTGCTCAAAGACGATAACTTCTTGTCCCCAAGGCATTGTTACTTGGTACTGAGTTGAAACTCCGATATAGGAAACATCTTCAACGTGACCACCAGTCAAGATGTTTCCACGGGTAGGAGTTCCTATAAGTGAGATGCGGAACTTTTCAGGACGAATGCCCGCATAAACCGAAGTATCCACCGCATGGCTTCGATTCTTAGGTATCGAAATTTTCTGGCCATACAGGTCAACTACTAAGTTGTCACCATCGGTTCCTTCGATGTGCCCCTTGATGAGATTTGATTGACCCAAGAAATTGGCGACAAAGGCAGTTTCTGGATTGTCGTAGAGATCTGCAGGAGAACCCATCTGCTCAATTTCGCCTTCATTCATAACGGCGATGGTGTCAGCCATTGTCATGGCTTCTTCCTGATCGTGGGTAACGTGGACGAAAGTAAGTCCGACTTCTCGCTGAATCCATTTGAGTTCGATCTGCATCTGGCGACGTAGCTTTAGATCTAACGCACCTAATGGTTCATCGAGTAATAGAAGAGCTGGGCGGTTTACTATCGCGCGTGCTAACGCAATTCGCTGTTGCTGGCCACCAGATAATTGTGTTGGCTTACGCTGAGCAAGGTGAGGTAGCTCTACTAGATCAAGGACTTTGTTTACATCTGCATCGACATTTTTGATTCCACGACGGCGCAATCCGAACGCAATGTTTTCAAATATTGTTAGATGAGGAAACAGTGCATAGTTTTGGAAAACCGTATTAATCGGACGCTGATAGGGACGCTTAGTCGTAATATCAGTTTCACCTAAATGGATACTTCCAACAGTTGGTTCCTCCAGCCCTGCGATCATTCGCAAGGTTGTAGTTTTACCGCATCCTGAAGGTCCAAGTAATGCAAAAAATGAACCTTCAGGAATTGTTAATGACAAGTCATTAACTGCCGTGAAATCTCCATACGTCTTTGTGATACGCGTCAGACGTAAGTCGCCGTGCGTTGCAGATGAAACGTCAACCACTAGTTGCCGGCAGCCTTTTCAAATGCTTCTGTCCAAGTAGTTTCTTCTGTAGGAGTAAGTGAGCGGAAGACGTTGAGTCTCTTTGACATTGCATCGTCAGGGAAGATGAATGGGCTGCTCGCAAGTTCTGGAGCAATCTTTTCCATCTCAGCTTGTGCGCCCTTAACAGGGCACACATAGTTAACATATGCCGCAACTTCTGCTGCTATCGCTGGGTCGTAATAGAAGTTGATCAACTTCTCAGCACTTACCTTAGCCTCAGCCGATGCAGTCGAAGGAATCATCAAGTTATCACCTGAAATTGTTCCGCCTGACTCTGGAATTGCAAAGTCAAACTTTCCTTCGTTTTCAGCCTTCAAGATAAACATATCGCCAGACCAACCGATGACAGCGGTGGCATCACCTGATGTGAGGTCCACAGCGTATTCATTGCCTTTAACGCCGCGAATCCATCCATCATTAATTTTCTTAGCCATGAAATCAACTGCGTTCATGAATTGATCTTCTGTGACTGTTTGAAGATCTACTCCCTGAGCAAGAAGAATAATTCCGATTGTGTCGCGCATTTCTGTGAGCACAACAATCTTTCCCTTATTCTGCGGAGCAAAGAGTTCGTCAAGTGTGTTAATTCCCTTTGGATTCTTTTCAACGTTCCAACCAAAGCCGGCCATAATGCCTTGCCATGTTAAGGAGTGCTCACGAGTTGGATCAAATGATGGTGCTGCAAGTGATTCAAGAATGTTTGACTTATTAGGGATGTTGGCTGCATCAAATTTTTGTGTGTATCCAAGTCGGATCCAACGTGCTGCCATCCAGTCAGTAGGTGTTACAACGTCATAACCAATATCTTCGCCGAGTTTAAGCTGGGCTTGGACCTTTCCATAAAATTCATTGTTGTCGTTGTAATCTTCAAAATACTTGTGTGCTACACCTGTTGTCTCGGTGAATTTTTCAAGTGTTGGGTACTTACCTGTAGCTTCGTCATAATCTAGATACAACGGCCAGTTACCCCAACGAACTGGGCTAGCGCTATCTGCTGAATCTGATCCTCCACCGCAAGCAGAGAGCAATCCCACTGCTCCTATACCGCCTGCGCCCGCGAGTAGTCCGCGGCGTGAAACCATTGCACCAATAATCGATTTTGCTTCTGGTGAGAGTGAACTTTCTTTTGACATACTGATTTACTCCTTAAGGGTTAAACACAAGCTAGTTGTCGGATTACCGAGCCTCAAGCTTTCTGTGGGTTGTTAGTTAGTTGGTCGAACAGAGGGAAATACTACGCCCCCAGATTACTCATTACATGCTTAATTCGCGTGTAATCTTCAAATCCATACGCTGAGAGATCCTTGCCATATCCCGAGCGCTTGAATCCCCCATGTGGCATTTCGGCAACAATCGGAATGTGGGTATTGATCCAGACACAGCCAAAGTCAAAGGCCTTGGCCATGCGCATGGCGGTTCCGTGGTTGGTGGTCCAGACACTTGAAGCAAGGCCGTACTCAACCCCGTTGGCCATAGCCACAGCCTGGGCCTCATCTGAAAACTTTTGAACGGTAATAACCGGCCCAAAGATCTCTTTCTGGATCAACTCATCGGACTGCTGCAACCCAGCAATCACGGTAGCTGGGAAGAAGAATCCAGGTCGATCAAGGGCGCTGCCACCTGTCATTACTTGAGCATGTGCTGGCACCCTGGATAAAAGATCTGTAATACGGGCCAACTGATTCACATTGTTAACAGGACCTAAGAAAACATCCTCATCGGCAGGTGCGCCAATAGCAATCTGCTTGGCTTGTTCAGTAATCAAGGCTACAAAATCGTCATACACAGAGTCCTGAACGATGACGCGCGTGGCTGCGGTGCAATCTTGACCTGCGTTGAAGTAGCCAGCAACTGCAATTGCTTCGGCAGCGGCTGCAAGATCTGCATCTGCAAAAACTACAACTGGTGCTTTACCACCTAATTCTAAATGCACACGCTTTAATTGCTTGGCAGCAGATTCTGCAACCTTAATTCCTGCGGCAACTGACCCAGTAATTGCAACCATGTCTGGACGTGCATGATTGACAAGAGTTGCACCTGTCTCGCGTTCGCCACAGACAACATTGAACACACCTGCAGGTAAAAACTCTGCCATTAAATTGGCCATCCACACAGTTGAAGCAGGTGTTGTATCACTTGGCTTGAGAACAACTGTGTTACCAGCTGCAATCGCAGGTGCCCATTTCCAAACCGCCATCATCATTGGATAGTTCCATGGTGTTACCTGACCAATAACTCCAACAGGTTCCCGGCGAATCATTGAAGTCATTCCAGGCATATATTCACCGGCAGACTTTCCTTCTAGATTTCTGGCAGCTCCTGCAAAGAATCTGATCTGATCCACCATCGGTGGAACTTCTTCCGTTGTTGTCAGTGAAATTGGCTTACCTGTGTTTTCACATTCAATCGCAATGATCTCTTCAGCGCGCTCTTCAATCGCATCTGCAATCTTTAGCAGTGCGCGCTGACGCTGGGATGGTGTTGAATCCCGCCAATCAGGAAAAGCATCATTTGCCGCCTTATAGGCAGCATCAATATCTGCCGCATTTGAATTAGGGGCTGTTGCAAAAGGCTGACCTGTCGCAGGATTTACAAGGGTTGTGGTCTCACCTGATGTTGAATCAACAGACTTACCATTCACAAAGTTACTGAGCTTTTTCATGTGACTGAGCCTAGCAATTTCCCTTAAATCTAACTAGTAGGCGAGGTTTTCTCCGCCGCTGCTAACTGGCCACAAGCACCATCAATTTCGCGGCCTCGGGTATCACGAACTGTGACGGGAACCCCATAACTTTCTAGGATCCGAACAAACTCTGCTTCATCCTCCCGGCGAGATGCGGTCCACTTAGAACCAGGCGTCGGATTAAGTGGAATCAAATTAACGTGGGCATTACGGTTTTTTAACAAGCGACCCAATAAATCTGATCGCCAAGATTGATCGTTAATGTCCCGGATCAGGGCGTATTCGATGGAATAGCGACGTCCTGTCTTCTTTTCATAAGCATCTGCTGCCGCTAAAACTTCACGAACGTTATACCGATTATTAATTGGAACTAATGAATCGCGAAGCTCATCATCTGGCGTGTGAAGAGAAACTGCCAATGTGCAGTTAATGCCTTCATCCATCAATTTTTCAATACCGTTCACAAGTCCAACGGTTGAAACAACAACTGAACGAGCAGAAATTCCAAGACCATCAGGGTTTGCATCAGTTATGTTGCGCAGTGTGCGCACAACAGCGTTGTAGTTTGCTAAGGGTTCTCCCATTCCCATAAACACAATATTAGAAAGTCGTGTTGGCCCACCCGGTAGTTCACCATTGGCACAAGCACGAGCCGCAGCAACTATCTGATCTGTAATTTCAGCTGCAGATAAGTTTCGAGTTAGACCGGCTTGGCCAGTTGCACAAAATGGGCAGTTCATACCGCATCCTGCTTGCGAGGAAATACAGACTGTTACACGGTCGGTGTAACGCATCAAGACACTTTCAACTAAAACACCATCGTGTAACTTCCACAAATCCTTTCTCGTCATCCCGTTATCTGTTGTGCGAGTTGTTACTAACTTAATCATTTGAGGGGTCAGAGCATCTGCAATCAATTGACGTTCTGCTGCAGGAATATCTGTCCACTCTTCTGGATTACTCGACAGATGACTGAAGTAATGAGTTGCTACTTGAGAGGCTCTGAATGGCTCAAAACCAAGCTCCTTTGCAAACACTTTACGTTCTGTCGGAGAAAAATCAGCTAAATGCTTAGGTGCTTTTTTTCGTTGAACCGGCTCATCAAAAACCAGTTTTACTTCTGGAACTTGCCCGCTCACAGGTAACGCTTTACTAATTCAAGTGCCAACCACATGGCAGGTGCGGATAAAACTACTGAATCTAGGCGATCTAGCATCCCGCCATGGCCAGGCAAAAGCGTTCCCATATCTTTAAGGCTCATGTCCCGCTTCATCGCACTTTCAATTAAGTCACCGCAAGTTGCAGTAAAGACGATCATCAAGCCAACGATGATGCCAATCCACCAATGCATATCCATGATGTAGTGAAAAGCTAAACAGCCACCGACAACTGTAAAGATTATTGAACCAATTAGACCTTCCCAAGTTTTCTTAGGGGAAATAGTTGGCACTAGGGGGTGCTTGCCAAATAAAACACCGATGATGTATCCAAAGGTGTCATTGCATCCAACCAACACGACAAAGGTCATTACTCGCTGAAATCCCGTGCTTGGTCTAGCTAGCAAAATAAGAAATCCTGCTAAAAATGGTAAGTACAAAAGAGAGAAAGTTGTGGCAGTCGCCTTTGCTACAAATCCCTGCGGTCCCTGCATTAACGCTCGAATCAGCAATAGAGGGATAGCAACCGCCGTTGCCACTGCCAATCCCCCAACTCCACCTTTCCAGGATGCATATGCCAATCCAATTGCAGCAAGAGTCAAGGTGTTAAAGGAGATCGCTATTGCTCTAGCAGCAAAAGCGCGAACGATTTCTCGTAATCCCAAAATCACTGCAATTGCAACGACAATTGCGAAAATTTCTCGCTGATATGACAATGCAAACCAAACAAGTCCGATCAATGACAAACCAACGCCAATAGATGGCAGCAGCTTTCGCCCAGCCTTCTTATTGATCGCTTCGTTTATCGAATGGATGTCGGACATATGTGAACCCCTTAAACCTCGAGGAGTTCAACCTCTTTGTGCTTGAGCATGTCATCAATTTTTGCAACGTGATCTGAAGTTACTTTTTCTAGCTCTTTTTCACCTCGAGCTAAATCATCTTTTCCAATATCCCCATCTTTTTCCATCTTCTCCATCGCCTCTTTTGCTGCGCGACGGATATTGCGCATCGCGATCTTTGAGTCCTCAGCCTTGCCCTTAACAACCTTAATGAACTCCTTGCGTCGTTCCTCAGTTAACTGAGGGAAGTTAACCCGAATAACTACGCCATCATTGCCAGGATTTACGCCTAGATCTGATTCACGAATAGCCTTTTCAATAGATGCCATAGCCCCTTTATCAAATGGAGAGATAAGTGCCATACGTGCTTCTGGTACTTGAATAGATGCAAGTTGTGACAGGGCTGTGTAGGTGCCGTAGTAATCAACCATTACCTTGTTAAATATTGATGGGTGTGCGCGACCTGTGCGAACAGTGGCGAAGTCATCTTTTGCTACTTCAACGGCCTTGTTCATCTTTGTTTCAGCGTCTTTGAGAGCGCTTGCTACATCTGCCATGGTCCTTGCTCCTCTTACTACTTCTTACTACAACCTGTCGCTTATGCGACAAGAGTTCCAATTACTTCACCGCGAACTGCGCGTCCGATATTTCCATTTTCCATTAAATCAAAAATCACTATAGGCAACTTATTCTCGCGGCACAGTGCAAAGGCTGCAGCATCTGCAACAGCTAAAGACTTAGATAGCACTTCATCATATGTAATGGTGTCGTACTTTGTGGCCTTTGGATCCTTCTTTGGGTCCGCGCTGTAAACACCATCAACGCCGCTCTTTGCAAGCAGTAGTGCCTCTGCGCCAATTTCTAGTGCGCGCTGTGCCGAGACTGTGTCAGTTGTGAAGAATGGCATTCCGGCACCAGCACCAAAAATTACTACGCGACCCTTTTCAAGGTGTCGAATAGCGCGCAATGGAATGTATGGCTCTGCAACCTGTCCCATTGTGATTGCTGTCTGGACACGGGTTTGCACACCCTCTTTTTCTAGAAAATCTTGAAGTGCTAAACAGTTCATCACTGTTCCGAGCATTCCCATATAGTCGGCGCGAGAGCGATCCATTCCGCGCTGTGAAAGTTCTGCCCCGCGGAAGTAATTACCGCCACCTACAACGATTGCTACCTGCACGCCGCTGCGAGCAACATCTGCGATTTGCTTTGCAATGTCTTGCACAACATCAGGATCAACACCGATGCCTTTAGCTCCACCAAAAACTTCACCAGAAAGTTTAAGGAGCACTCTGCGATACGTACCTCTTGTACCGGGCATGAGTGCTCCTTAATCTCTTAACTTCTGGGTTGTTACTCTAAGTCTAAGCGATCCGACCTAGTCCTTATTGACCCACGCGGAAGCGATAGAAAGCCTTAACAGCTGTTCCCGCCTCATCGAGGATCTGCTTAACAGTCTTTTTTGCATCCTTAGCAAATGACTGCTCGATTAAGGAAACTTCCTTAACAAAACCAGCCACTCGGCCTTCGATGATCTTTGAAAGAGCAGCCTCAGGCTTGCCTTCTTCGCGCGCTGTCTCTTCTGCAATACGGCGCTCGTTTTCAATGAGGTCAGCAGGTACTTGTTCGCGATTAACAAATTGCGGTGCAAATGCTGCAATGTGCTGTGCGATGTCCTTACCAACATCTGCTGCATCCTTAACAAGTTCAACCAACACACCAACCTGAGGTGGAAGATCTGGGCTTGTGCGGTGCAGATAAATTCCAACTGGTGAATCCTTGATAACAGCAATACGGCGAACTTCAATCTTCTCGCCAAGTGTTGCATTTGCATCATCAACTGTTGACTGCACTGTGCTGCCATTACCCATTGTTGAAGCCAAGAATGCTTCAACTGAATCAGATTGTGCGCTTTGTAGGTGAGCAAGAAGCTCATCTGCAAGTGCCACGAAACGCTCACCCTTTGCAACGAAATCTGTTTCGCAGTTCAGTTCTAGCATCACGCCCAGGTTGCCCTCGACCTTTGCAACAACTGCGCCGTTTGATGTGAGGCGACCTTCGCGCTTGGTAACGCCTTTAAGTCCCTTCACGCGAATGAGATCTAGCGCTTTTGCGTAGTCGCCATCTGCTTCATCAAGTGCCTTCTTGCAATCAAGCATTCCCGCAGCAGTTGCTTCGCGAAGCTTCTTTACATCTTCTGCTGTGTAATTAGCCAACTTATGCACCTGCTTCTTCTGTTGCAACAACTGGAGTTTCTGCTGGAGTACCGGCAAGAATTTCATTCTCCCAGTCAGCTAAAGGCTCGCCCGCAGCAACTTCTGCTGGAGCATCACTCTTTGTCTCAGCCTTAACAGTTGCAGAACGTGCCTGTAGGCCTGCTGCAATTGCATCGGTGATTACGCGTGTTAGTAAGTCGATTGAACGGATTGCATCATCGTTACCAGGAATCTTGTAATCAACCTCATCTGGGTCACAGTTTGTATCCAAGATAGCAATAACAGGAATACCAAGCTTCTTGGCTTCCTGAACTGCTAGGTGCTCCTTCTTTGTGTCAACAACCCAAATTGCTGAAGGCAACTTAGTCATGTGACGAATTCCGTCTAGGTTCTTAAATAGTTTTTCGCGTTCGCGACGAAGAACAAGAAGTTCCTTCTTTGTGAGAAGTAGATCGTTCTTCTCTTCTAGAGCTTCTAGCTCCTTCAGGCGCTGAATACGCTTGTAAACAGTTGGGAAGTTAGTAAGCATTCCGCCCAACCAACGCTCTGTCACTGTTGGCATTCCAACGCG
>JBIJAA010000013.1:0-23939 GCA_044346015.1 Candidatus Planktophila sp.
TGCGTGTGCCAAAGCGTGGGTGGACTCCGCCATCAACAAAGGTGCTACCAAGGCGTGAGCCCAGGCGTTGAACGGTGTCGGCTAGTTGATCATGGGAAGTTACATATGAGACATGGTCTAAGCGCATAGGGAAATCTTGCCCTATGAAAGGGGGTGCTCATTACCATCTCCCCCGCCTATGGAGGGGGTTTTTAAGCGTGAAATTGTGGCGGTGATGGGGGAAATCGGGACAGTAGAATTCGAAAGTGAAGAGTAATGATGTGGAGCGTATTGAAAGCCACTTACAAGAAGCAGGCCAAGTTATTCTCTCAACTGTTGGGCTCTCTGCCCAGATCGCCGAAGTAGCCGAGGTAGCAATTACAAGCCTAAAAGCTGGCGGCACAATCTTTTGGTGCGGCAATGGTGGATCGGCAGCTGACTCTCAGCATCTGTCAGCAGAACTAATTGGGCGTTACAAGCACGGAAGAAAAGCAATTGCATCTATTGCTCTCACCACAGACACATCTGCTTTGACTGCTATTTCTAATGATTTTGGCTTTGAGTTTGTTTTTTCACGCCAACTAGAGGGTCTTGCTCGTCCAGGTGATGTTTTGATTGCGCTGACAACATCTGGAGATAGTAAGAGTGTTATCAACGCTGTTGAGAAGGCACAGGAGCTGGGTGTGAGATCTGTAATCCTTACCTCAACAAAGTACTCAGGAAGTCAGGGTGATTTTGTAATAAAGGTTGCCTCAACTAAAACAGAGTTGATCCAACATGCTCACACAGCCATTGGCCATGTTTTGTGTGAGTTAATCGAATCATCATTGCTTGCATAAAGAGAAAACACTACACACCGTGAAGTTTCCTCCTGGACCCATTCTGGATCCTGCAACAGCAGAGCTGCCACATTTCCCACAAGGAGTTGTTGTCTTTGATCGAGATGGCACCTTGGTTGAGGATGCTGGACAACACAATGATCAGGCGCGATTGGTATTTCGTGAAGGCGCAATAGATGCAATTGCCTTGGTAAAGGGCTTGGGATTTGGTGTGGCAATTGCATCTAATCAAGCAGGGCTAGAAACTGAGAAGTTTTCCTTAGACCAGTTAATGGCATTTAATGCCGAGCTGAAGTCTCAGCTGGCTGTGGCAGGTGGGATTGATCTGATTGCTATATGTCCGCACCTTGAATCATCAGATTGTGAGTGCAGAAAGCCTAAGACAGGCTTGTTTGAGGCTATTGAGGGCAGTGGTCTAGGTAGCCCTATTGTCTTTGTGGGAGACACACAGAGTGATCAGGTGGCTGCGCAAGCATCTAAAATCGAGTACTTAGATGTTGCTCATAGCAACATCTTTAAGGTTGTGCAGGATTGGAGTCGCTCACATGAAGCTAGTTAAGACTCCTTTGCGTATTAGTTATGTGGGTGGCGGTACTGATTATCCAAGTTATTACTTAAACAATGAGGGTTGCGGCGTTATCGCCGCAGCAATCAATCAGTATGTGTATATCTACTCTCATAAGTTGTCCCCCATTGCAAAAGAGCAGATCAGATTTACATATCGCGAAACTGAGAGCGTTAATGCAATTGGCGAGCTAAAGCACCCGGTGTTGCGTGAGATGCTCAAACTACGTAATTGGCCAGAGAAAACAAACTTTGGAACATTTTCAGATCTGCCCTCTGGGGTTGGATTAGGTGGCTCTTCATCATTTGCTGTGGGCTTAGCTCACTTAATACTTAATGCAGAATCTGGTGAGATAGACCCACATGTTTTAGCAGAGTTAGCCGTGCGGGTTGAGAGAGAGGAACTTAAAGAACCTGGTGGGATCCAAGATCATTATGTTGCTGCATTTGGGGGACTTAGAAAGTATGAGTTTAAGCAAAGTGGTGTGGAGGTCTCTCCAAAATTAATCAGCCAGGATGCTGTTACATACCTTGAAGAGCGTCAAATGTTAATCTGGTTAGAGGAAACAAGAGATTCAGAGACTCATGCTGCAGTCACGGAAAGTGAGATTGGTAAATCAAATTCTTACTTAAAGGAAACTATTGATCTCTTCCAAGAGACAAGCAGGATTTTTTCTGATGATTTAACTCCAGTGCAAACATTTGACACCATAAAAGAAGCGGTCACTCTTGGGTGGGGCTATAAGAAGAGATTTACCAGTGAGCTATCTCCGATTGTGCAATCAGTTGAAACAGTTCTTAGTAAGTTTTCTGATGTTGGTTATAAATTATGCGGGGCAGGAGGCAGTGGATTTCTGCTGATCCTTGCTGAGCCAGACATCCTTGCCCAGATTAAAAGCACGCTTCCGGGATATTCGGTGTTGTATCCGAAGATTTCCTTGCTTGGTAGCAGCGTGCAAAGCCCTGTGTGGGAGTAATAAGCCTTAACCTTCGTTAGTAATGGTGACGTAAAGCGGCAGGTCAAGAATATGCGTGTCAGTTGGGCCATTGGCTTTGAAGAGGGCAGTTATGGTTCCTCCGTAAGGAATTAAGAATCTGTTAGAGGCTCCAGCGATTGCGTAAGAACCCGGATTTACTGTCCTCAAATCTGCATATCCATCTGCGGTTTGATAAATAGAGCCATCAACGACCAAGTATGTGTATCCGTAGTAATCCAGGGGAATATTTGATGTGTTCTGTGCATCCCAATACACCGAGCAACTGACTAGATCCCCCTGACTTTCATCACCATCAAAGTTACATGTAACTGCATACCCATCGCCATCATCACCTTCAGTTGCGGTCCAACCAGAATCTACAACTTCTTCCTCTATTTCAAATTCGGTTGAACTTGATGATGAATCTGAGCTTCCTGAGCCACAGCTAGTTTGTGTGATCGAAGCAAATAAGAGCACAATTACCAAGAACACATTTCGGGATTTAACTAGCATAAGCACTCTCCTAGGTTTCTCGGTTCGCTATTTCTGCAATTTTTACAACAGCAATATTTAATTCAATCACTAGCCAAGTATGAAATAGATACACCAGTTCAAAAAGCTGACCAACGGGATCCGTTGTTTGTCATTTTTGTCCCTATATATCTATTGCGGTTCTTATTGAGAAAAGGTTAATCGCGGCACGATGCAAAAACAAGCACTAGGCGAGAAATGACTACTCAAAATAAATATAACCTCATTGATGTCGTGACCCCACAGATATGCCCCTTATGGCTGCCTGGGGACAACCTAGTGATGCTGTCAGCTGACCCTGGGATTGTGCCTATTAACTATTCGAGGGGCTGTAGATATGGGTTGGATGATTCGTAATCTGTACATTTCTAAAGTATTTCTGTACATTATTGCCATGAAGCAATTATCAGTCACGGAAGCACGTGAGCAGTTTCCTGCTCTGTTAAATCAAGCTGCAAAAAAGCCTGTGTGGATCACACGACATGGTGTTGATGTAGCTGTTGTGATTAGTCCCGAGTTATTTGAAGAGCTTGTTTTGGCGCAAGAAGAACTAGAGGACATCGCTGCTGTTGATGAGGCGATGTTGGATAAGAGTCCTGGTATTCCTTGGGAGCAAGTGCAAAAAGATTTGAAGCTGATTTGATTCAGTATCAGATCATCATTTTACCTGCGGCTCAAAAATCTTTATCGAAGTTGCCTAAAAAGATGCAACTTCGAATTCAAGGAGCGATTACAACTTTGGCAAGCAACCCACTTCCGCCTGTTACGAAGAAGTTAGTTGGTCGGGATACATACCGGCTTCGCGCCAGTGACTATCGAATTGTTTATGAAATCCACAATAATATTTTGACAGTTACAGTTATCTCTATTGGCCATCGTCGCGAAATCTACAGACACAACTAAATCAGCGGGCAAGCACACACATCAACGCTTCAACCGTCAGCAACGGTGCTGCGTTATGGCCCAGGTTAGTCCTGGCATCCATGATGGCGTTAATCTTTTTGATTGTTGATTGTGGCTTTGCCTTTATAGCTACCGCTCTAATTTCTTCTTCTAGCTCTTTGTTAATCAACGCATCATTAGCACCTGCTTGAACCATCATCACATCGCGATAGAAGGTTGCAATATCAAGAAGCGCGGCATCTAAACCATCACGAATCATGCGGGTTTGGCGGGTTTTTTGCTCTTTCTCTAAATCCTTAATTGCTTTGCTGCCACCAGTTGCCATGCCGCGGCCTGTGGCACCTTTGCCATAGGCAAGAGAGAGCTCATCTATCTCTTTCTCATTACGCAGCTCTGCCGCCGCTGTTGCCTGTTCTGTTGCCAGATCAACCAGGGTTTGTGCTGCGGCAAAGGCAGATGAAATTCCTTGCAAGGTAAGAGGTAGTTTCATGATTGTGTTTCGTGTGTTGCGCACTGATTCATTGTTGGCAAGATAGCGAGCGCGACCGATGTGACCCTGTGAGACTCGTGCAGCAAAATCTGCCATGACAGGTGAGATGCCGTCTCGGTTTTGTAGCACTTGTGCAACAGCCTGTGTTGATGGCGTAACAAGTTGGAGATGACGACAACGGCTGCGGATAGTCGGCAGCACATCATGCAAGGTGGGTGCACACAGTAGCCAGACCGTTCTGGTGCCTGGCTCTTCAATTGCTTTAAGGAGTGCGTTAGCTGCTGACTCAGTGAGTCTGTCAGCATCCTCCATGACAACAACGCGCCAGCCGCCCATAGATGGTGCCCAGGCAACGCGTGTTAACAATTCTCTGACTTCATCGATCTTGATTGACAGACCTTCTGTGCGAATAACTTCCACATCAGGGTGAGCGCCATTAGTAACTGATCTACATTCATTGCATGTGCCGCAACCATCATGGGTGCAGACAAGTGCTTGGGCAAATGCCACTGCAGCAGATGATCGACCTGATCCTGGTGGGCCGGTAAAGACCCAGGCATGGGTCATCTCTTGAGTTTCTTCTCCGCTGCGCGTGGCAGCAACCGCCTTTTGCAGGATCTCTACAACATGCTCTTGGCCCACAAGGTCGCTATATACGCTCACTTTTTAGCAGCTGGCTTCTTCTTTGTGGGTTTGGCTTTAACTGACTTGCTTGAATTGGATCTACTTTTAACAGCCTTTGATGCGGTATTACCAATCTTTTTAACCTCTTTGCCTGCTGCTCGTATAGGGCGAAGTAAGAGATTTCCTTTGTCTTCTACTGCGTTGCGCTTAAGAGCAGCGATTTCACTGACCCGAGTAATGATTGCAGTGTGGATCTCTTCAATAGATTTATTGCCATTGATGATGAAGTAGCGCTCTGGGTCAAGGGAGGCCAACTGCAAGAACTCATGGCGCACACGTTCATGGAAATCTATTGGTTGTGCTTCAAGGCGATCTTTACTCTTTAAGCGACCAAGGCCAATCTCTGCTGGCAAGTCAATAACGATTGTCAGGGTTGGAAAGAGAGACTCTGTTGCCCATCTAGATATTCGTGCCACTTCGCCAGGCTCTAAGACTCGACCTGCTCCTTGATATGCAATTGATGAGTCAAAGTAGCGATCGGAGATAACAACATCGCCTTGAGCAAGTGCTGGGCGGATAACACTAAAGACGTGATGTGCGCGATCTGCAGCATAGAGGAGAGCTTCGGCACGTGGGCTGATCTCTCCGGTCGAATGTGAGAGCAGAATTTTTCGTATCTCGATTCCTAAATCACTTCCGCCTGGTTCACGAGAGAGAACTACAGTTTCGCCTTCTTGCTCTAGCCAGGCTTTTAGTAATTTAGATTGTGTTGACTTACCAATTCCTTCGCCACCTTCAAAGGCTATGAAGACACCTTTTGCTGGTGCGCGGGTAATACTCCCAAGTTCGCCTTTGATCGCATTTGTAATATCAGACCACAAAGAAACGTTGGGGCGATCTCTCATTTGCTTATAGGCAACAAGGCCAATCAGAGTTGCAAAGAGACCTGCAATGAAAATTGTTACGGCAGCGCCGTTATAGCTGACTTGAACGTTTCGGAATTTAAAGGTGTGCTCACCAACAGCTGCTGCGATCAGAGGCGCGGCAGCTAGAACAGCTACTAAAACCACACGGACAAGGCTCTGGACGAAGGCAAAGGTGCGCCCGCGCACATCATCTGCAACCTCCATGCCCAGCATCGTGAAGCCTGTTACCCAGGTGATGCCGCTAAATGCACCCAAGATAACCACAATAAGGACCGCTAAAACCAGGTTAGGGATTAGAGCAAGTGCGACTAAGAAACAACCGCTAATTGCAAGGGAGGCACCAAATAAACGCCTGCGAGAAAATTGCGCAAATACCCTTGGACCAAATGCAATACCACCGGCAAGCCCAGTGAAAACAGCGCCAAAGAGAACACCATAGGCGGCTTCGCCGCCGCCTAAGTCGCCAACGAACGTTCTTGCTAAACCAATGACTGCGCCCGCTGCAACAAAGGCTCCAACCATTCCGACGATCAGGCCACGAATTAATCTGCTTCCCGAAACTGATTTCCAACCTTCGAGAAGAGATTTAAGAATTCCTGTTTCTGCTGCATGTTTTGCTGCAGCGCCTTTAGGAATCTCTTTTAATCCCCAGATTGTGAAAGCAGCAAAAACAAATGACAGTGCGTTTACATAGAGTGCGAGATCAACTGCCGTGGATTCAATCCCAAACGTCGCGTTGATCGCTGATGTGAAAAGAGAGAGAAAGGTGAAGAACAAGGCTGCGATGGGTGCGGTGCCATAGCCAGCAAGTAATGAGAGTTGATTTGCCGATTCCAACTTTTCGCGTGGTACTAAGTTAGGTACTGAGGCTTCCTTAGCTGGTGACCAGAACAGGGTTATGCATTCAACCAAGACTGTTGCGGTGTAGAGCCATAGGTAGTTGTGAAAAATAGGAATAGAGATATAGAGCCCGGTGCGCAAAACATCGCAGGTCACCATTAACTTGCGTCGATCTAGTTTGTCTGCGATCACACCCGCAAGTGGACCCAAGAAAACAGCTGGCAGTAAGCGAGCGATAAAGACACCTGCGATGGCAAAGTTTGCTGTTGCATAGTCACCACCAGAGAGTTCTTGAGCCATTGCAGTTGTTCCTAAAAGACCCAGCCAATCTCCCAATGAAGAAAAGAGCATCGCGTTCCAGAACCTGCGAAAAGGTTTAATTGCCAAGACACTTCGAGTTGCTTCCTGCGCAGGGGCGGCAGGGGTTGGGAGCGTCTTAGCCATGGCGAGAGTCTATCTTGCGCATGAACTGGGCTTAAAGAGGCTGCAGAGGCCTTTTAACTGGCATTTATCTGCGTAGCACAATTACACATATGTGCTACTTTTCTCCCATGACGACAGCTGCTAAAAAAACAAAGAAGGTTACGCCCTCTAAGAAAATCATAGATAAATCTATTCCAGCCAACAAGGTTGGCGTGCGTGAACTGCGCCAGTCTGCTTCTCAGATTCTGGACCAAGTAAAAGAAGGTGTCGTATTTGAGATCACAGAACATGGTGTTCCGGTTGCGCGGTTAATACCAATCACAAAATCTTTGTATGAAGAATATATTGCTGCTGGGTTAATTATCCAAGCACAAAATCCTATTCAGAAATTCAAAATGCCAACCTTTAAATTGAAAGGCAAGAAGACTTCAACAGAGCTTCTGATGGAGATCCGCGCAGAGGCACGATATTGACTTGGTATCTGGATAGTTCTGCAATTCTCAAATTGCTCATTGCAGAAAAGGAATCTGCTGCCCTCACAGATTTTATCAATTTCACAATAAAGAGCTCTGTACTTACTCGTGTCGAGGTGATTCGAACACTTCACAAAATTGCTCCCGAAAGAGTTGCAGATGCCAAAGTAATTTTGGGTGGGATTGATGTAACCCCCGTAAACACATCTGTGCTGAGCACAGCTGAAAACTTTAATCCCTCAATAACTCTGAGATCTTTGGATGCAATCCATGTGGCGACAGTATTATTCTTAGCAAAAACTGTTGAAGGCCTCATTACCTACGACAAGCAAATGATTACAAACGCCAAAAAACTTGGAATAAAAGTTATTTCTCCTGGATTGAAGTAACTACTCAGCTTTTTTCTTTGCTTTACCTGATGCTACTTTCTTGGCAGCCTTCTTCGCCCCAGCTTTTTTTACAACGTTCTTTGTAAGTGTCGGTGCGGTATCACCCTTCTTAGGCTTTGCTGCAGCTTTTTTGCGTGCCTTCTTTGGTGATGGGCCATTCTCTGCTTCCCAAGCACGCCGGCCCGCAAGTAGCTCTAGACCGCGATCTAATGTCATTCCCTCTGCTGTGTCTCCACGACGCAGAGTTGCATTGGTTTCACCGTCAGTTACATACATACCAAAGCGGCCATCTTTAATGATTAGCGCCTTTTGTGAAATTGGATCAACGCCAAGTTCTTTAACAGGAGGCTTTGCAACACCGCGACGTCGCTCCTTTGGACGTGAATAAATATTAAGTGCTTCTTCTAATGTCATTGTGAATAGATGGTCTTCACTTGGCAGGGTGCGTGAATCTGCGCCAGCTTTTAGATATGGACCATAGCGACCGTTTTGTACTGTTATATCTTCACCTGCACTGTTGGTACCTAGCGTTCTAGGGAAAGAAAGCAGCTGTAACGCATCTTCATATGTGACGGTATCTAAGGTCATTGTTGAAAGAAGTGAGGCTGTCTTTGCCTTTGGCGCATCAGCTTTTTTCTTTTTCTTCTTGCCAGATGCTGTTAGCTCTACTGGTAGCTCTGGCAGAACTTCAGTGATGTAGGGACCAAAGCGGCCACTCTTTGCAATGATCGGTAAGTTAGTTGCAGGATCAATTCCGAGTTCGCGCTCACCGGAAGGGGCTGCTAATAACTCAATTGCTTTAGCAAGTGTTAACTCATCTGGGGCTAAGTTTTCAGGAATGTTTGCAAGCTTGCGCTCTTCGCCTTCTTTGTTTTCTTGCAGATATGCGCCATAGCGACCAACCCGAATTTCAATTTCTGGAGACAAGTTCATAGTGTTTGTGGCACGTGCATCAATCACACCGAGGTCTGCAGATAGTTCGTTAAGTCCTGGTTGACCATCAACGCCATAGAAGAAATCACGGAGCCAATCAACACGGCCAGCCTCACCTGATGCGATCTTGTCTAGATCCTCTTCCATTGAGGCTGTGAACTCGTAATCAACCAACTTTGTGAAGTGGGTTTCAAGCAAGCCGGTCACTGAAAAAGCAAGAAATGTTGGAACTAATGCGCGGCCGCGCTTATAGACATATCCGCGATCTTGAATCGTTTGAATAATTGATGCAAAAGTAGATGGACGACCAATACCTAACTCTTCTAGCTTTTTAACAAGTGTTGGTTCGGTGTATCGGGCAGGTGGCTTTGTTTCATGGCCTTCACATGTGTATTCATTGACCTTAACGGCTTGGCCCAGTGTCATTGCTGGTAGGCGCTTGTCCTCTGTCTCTTCATCCTTGTTTTCTTCACTGGCAATGTCATCGTAGGCGGCAAGGAAGCCAGGAAAAGTAATAACCGATCCATTGGCACGGAAAATTGTTGCCTTGCCATCATTTGTAGTGGCATCAAAATCAACCCGCATCTGCATTTTCTTAGCATCTGCCATCTGTGATGCCACTGTGCGCTTCCAAATTAAGTCATAGAGTGCAAACTCATCACGTGAGAGCTCAGGTGCTAACTCACCAGGAGTTTTAAATGTGTCCCCTGCCGGACGAATAGCCTCGTGTGCCTCTTGTGCATTCTTGGTTTTGCCAACATAGGTGCGAGGTGCATCTGCAACATGGTCTGCGCCATATAAAGCTTTTGCAGCATTACGCGCAGCAGTTACCGCTTGTTGTGACAAGTTAACGCTATCGGTACGCATGTATGTGATGTATCCGTTTTCATACAACCTCTGTGCGATACGCATCGTGATCTGTGCGCCCCAACCAAGTCTGCTACCTGCATCCTGCTGCATAGTCGAAGTTGTAAATGGCGGCTTTGGTCGCTCTGTTCTAGGACTTTCCTCCATTGATTTAACAGTTAGATCACTGCTCTTCAATGAATCAACTAAACCTCGCGCACTTGCTTCATCTAATAACAAAATATTTGCTAAGGACTTTTCTTTAACCGCACCATCTGCCCCAAAGTCACTTGTTGCTGCTACTTTTTTGCCATCTACTTCTAGTAAGCGTGCGTTAAAGCCAAGGGCGGTAACAGCTGCTAAATCCCACCAAGCACTTGAAATAAAGGCCATGCGTTCGCGCTCTTTTTCAACAATTAGGCGGGTGGCAACTGATTGCACGCGGCCTGCTGAAATTCGTGGCATAACTTTCTTCCACAAAACAGGAGAGAGTCTGTAGCCAAACAATCTGTCTAATACGCGACGTGTTTCTTGTGCGTCAATCAAGTGATAATCAAGATCGCGGGTGTCATTTACTGCAGCCTGGATTGCTTCCTTTGTAATTTCATTAAAAACCATGCGCTTGATCGGGATCTTTGGCTCAAGCACTTCTACTAAGTGCCAAGCAATCGCTTCGCCTTCGCGATCCTCGTCCGTTGCCAGAATCAACTCTTCAGCATTTTTCATTAACGCTTTTAGTTCGGCGACCTTTGCCTTTTTATCTGGGTTAATTACGTAGAGAGGCGCAAAATCATTTTCAATATCCACGCCCTCTTTAGCCCAGGCGATCTTTTTATATTCTTTAGGAATATCAGCTGCACGCTGAGGAAGGTCTCTAATATGACCGACGGAAGCCTCGACGACATATCCGTCGCCGAGGTATCCACCAATTTTTCTGGCCTTTGCTGGTGATTCAACAATCACCAGCTTGATCAGGTCGGTCTTTGCTTTCGCCATAAGAAAGTGGGGAAGTCTTTCTACTTAGACAGAAATTGAGGTTGCTTGACGACGGTTACGGATGAGCGCACCGATAATCACCGCAACAGCAAGTAATGAAATCAATGTGCTCTTTCCTGAGCCGCCACCAAGTGCCAATGAAACAATTGCTGGAGTGATCAACAAAGCAACCAGGTTCATTACCTTGATAAGTGGGTTAATTGCTGGACCTGCTGTGTCCTTGAAAGGATCTCCAACAGTGTCACCAACGATTGTTGCTGCGTGTGCATCAGAGTTCTTTCCGCCATGATGGCCATCTTCAACCATCTTCTTAGCGTTATCCCAAGCACCACCTGAGTTAGAAAGAAATACTGCCATCAGTGTTCCTGTGCCAATTGCACCGGCAAGGTAGGCACCAAGTGCGCCCACACCAAGACCGAAACCAACAGCAATTGGTGCCATAACAGCGAGCAATCCTGGAGTAACAAGTTCACGTAGTGAATCCCGAGTACAGATATCAACAACGCGTGCGTAATCTGGCTTCTCAGTTCCCTTCATGATTCCTGGGTGCAAGCGGAACTGTTCGCGAACTTCAACAACAACTGCGCCAGCTGCGCGTGATACCGCGTTAACTGCAAGACCTGAGAACAAGAACACAACTGCTGCTCCGATAATCAAACCAACCAAGTTACGAGGGTCAGCGACATCTAGAACACCTTGGAATTGGAAAGCAAGATCTTTTGCAACTTTTCCTGCATCTTCTACAGCTGTCCTGATTGCATCTGTGAATGCACCGAACAACGCTGTTGCAGCAAGTACCGCAGTTGCGATTGCAATTCCCTTAGTAATCGCCTTTGTTGTGTTACCAACAGCATCAAGGCTTGTAAGGATCTCTGCGCCTTCGCCACCAACATCACCTGACATTTCAGCAACGCCTTGTGCGTTATCTGAAATTGGTCCGAATGTATCCATTGCAACGATTACACCCACAGTTGTGAGCAATCCTGTTCCAGCCAAAGCGATTGCAAAGAGTGAAAGAACAATTGTTCCGCCACCTAGTAGGAATGCGCCAAACACTGCTGCTGCAATGAGGAGTGCGCTATATACCGCTGATTCAAAACCAACTGAAATACCCGCCAAAATAACTGTTGCTGCGCCTGTTTCAGATGATGCTGCAACATCATTTACTGGACGTCTTCCTGTCTCAGTGAAGTAGCCAGTAAGTACCTGAATTGCTGCAGCTAATGCGATACCAATTAACACTGCGCTAATTGCAATGATGCGTGGGTTTGAATTTGCCAATGCTAGTTTGTCTTCTTCATTAAGATTAAGACCAGTTAGTTCGGTAAATGTAGAAGGTAAGTAAGTAAATGTTGCGAGCGCTGTTAGTCCCGCAGAAATAACCGCTGACAAGAAGAATGAGCGGTTAATCGCTGTCATTGCTGACTTATCTGTGCTGCGCAATTTTGTAAGGAAGATTCCGATTACCGCGGTGATGGTTCCGATTGCTGGAACGATCAATGGATAGACAAGACCAGCATCACCAAATGCTGCCTTACCAAGAATGAGCGCTGCAACAAGAGTTACCGCATATGACTCGAACAGGTCTGCAGCCATACCAGCACAGTCACCAACGTTGTCACCAACATTGTCAGCAATTGTTGCTGCGTTACGTGGGTCATCTTCAGGAATGTGCTTTTCAACTTTACCGACTAGGTCAGCGCCAACATCTGCTGCCTTTGTGAAAATTCCGCCGCCGACGCGCATAAACATGGCAAGCATCGCTGCGCCGAAACCAAAGCCTTCAAGAACTGCTGGTGCATTCTCGCGGTAGATGATCACAACAAGTGAGGCACCGATAAGTCCAAGACCAACTGTTGTCATACCAACTACGCCACCTGTGCGGAAGGCGATCTTTACAGCCTTCTGGCCATCCTTATTACGAGCAGCATCTGCAACGCGAACATTTGCACGCACTGCAAGCCACATACCGTTGTAACCAACTAGTGCAGAAAATGCTGCACCTAGTAGGAAGAAGATGGATCGGCCGATGCGAATTTCAGCATCACCGGGCAGTGCCAATAACAAGAAAAATACGATTGCTACAAAGTAGGAAAGGGTGCGGAACTGGCGAGCCAAGAATGCAGCTGCGCCTTCCTGAATCGCTTCTGCGATTTCACGCATCTTTGGCGTGCCATCACTTGCGGCCAATACCTGAGCGCGCAAGGCGTAGGCGATTGCCAGCGCAGCTAGGGAAATTCCTAGAACGATGTAGACGTATGTCAGATTGGCTCCGACCACTTGGACCTTGGCTAGGGTGCTTACATCAGGCATAGGTTCTCCTCCGTTGGAGTTCGTGGCGCCCTAAATCGAGGGTCAGGCGCGAGACTGGTGAAGTGTAGGTCAGGAGACCCCGTTCTAGGCAAATTACACATATCTATTACGCCCAACTTGGCGTGAGATAGCCTGCCCCTCATGAACCTTATAGATGCCGATTCTGTAATCTCAACGCTTGGGCTGATCGGCGTTCTTGGCATCATTTTCATGGAAACAGGCTTATTAATTGGCTTGGTTTTCCCTGGTGGAGAGGTTGTTTTCTTAGCAGGTATCGCTGCATCTAACTCTGGGGCTGCCGCGCTGGGTGATGCGAAGCTTTCAACTCCACTTTTATTCACTCTCGCACCAGTTGCAGCAATTGTCGGTGGTGAAGTTGGTTATTGGTTTGGTCGGACATACGGAAGAAAGTTCTTTGATCGACCAGATAGCCGTTTCTTTAATCAAAAAATGGTTCAAAAGATTGAAAAGTGGCTCGTTAAGTATGGTCCTAGAAAGGCATTGGTCTTTGGCCGCTTTATTCCATTTGCCAGGACATTAATTAATCCGGTGTGTGGTGTTGTGCAATTAGATCGCAAGACATTTTCTACATGGAATGCAATTGGTGCAATCATTTGGACGCAAGTTGCAATGGGTATTGGTTACTTTTTAGGAAACGTAGAAGTCTTTAAAGAAAATGGCGATTACTTTATAGCTGGAATTGTTACTTTAATTGTTCTAGGAACTTCAATTCCATTGGTTCTGCAGATGTTTAAAGAGTGGCAATCAAAACGCTATAGGCCTAAGTCAGATAACTGATATGCCGCACGGTATTCATACCCTGCTTCTTTAATCTTTGGTTCTGCGCCCCGTTCAACAATTACTGCAACGCCAACAACAATTGCGCCAGCTTCAACTAAAGCTTCTACTGCTGTTAGTACTGAGCCACCAGTAGTTGATGTGTCTTCAACTGCTAATACTCGCTTGCCTTTAACATCAGGTCCTTCGATACGGCGTTGTAGGCCATGTGCTTTTTCTGCTTTGCGCACTACAAATGCATCAATCTTTTTTCCTTGTGCTGCTGCCACATGCATCATCGCTACTGCAACAGGGTCTGCGCCAAGTGTTAATCCACCAACTGCTTCATAATCAAGATCTTGCGTTAGATCCAACATCACTTGACCTACTAGTGGTGCTGCCTGTGAATCTAATGTGACGCGGCGCAGATCTACGTAATAATCGGCCTCTTTGCCGCTGGAGAGAATGACTTTTCCATGCACAACGGCCTTGGTGAGAATCTGTTCTCTTAGAGTTTCATGTGAGTTCATGCTTTAACCTTACCGCGGCGAGTATCTATCTCTACAGTTGCCACATGAATCCACAGAGGTTAGAGACCTCCAGATTATTGCAACGCTTTGGCTTTGGACCTCGCCCAGGTGAATATGCACAAGCTATCAAAGACGGTGTTAATGCAACCCGTGCAAAGGTATTAACTGTTCCGGCAGTTGATGCGGGTGCGGCGGCAGTTATCGCTCCTGAGATTACAGATTTAGGAAAGCGCCCTGCTGCTAACTCAAAAGAAATTGTTCCCTTTTCAATTGCTTTGAGAAATCAAACCCAGCAAATGTCACTGTGGTGGCTAGATCGCATGGCGATGAGCGATCATGGTTTAACAGAACGTATGACCTGGTTTTGGCATGGACATTGGGCAACTTCGATTCAAAAACTTAATTATGCGATGCCTATGTTTAAGCAGAATGAAACCTTGCGCGCCAACTGTTTAGGTAACTTTAAAACAATGTCACGTGCCATGATTAATGATGCTGCATTACAGTTTTGGTTGGATGGACAAGAGAGCACAGCAAAATCACCTAACGAAAATTTAGGTCGCGAGTTAATGGAGCTCTTTGTTTTAGGTGTTGGTCGCTATACAGAAGATGACGTTAAGGCCTCAGCACGTGCGTTGACTGGATATCAGGTTGACAAAAGCAGTGGCACGGTAACTTTCAACGCAAAACGCTATGACGCAAATCCAGTTACCATTCTAGGAAAAACCCAGACATTTACTGGTGAGACTTTGTCAGATTTCTTGGTTGCCAGAGAAGATAATGCAACATTTATTGCAGAGCGTTTGTGGTACCGATTCATTTCAAGCACAGAAGCAATGCCAGGAACTTTTTCTGCCAAGAGCGCCTTTGCTGGCCGAGATATTTCTGCGGCGGTTAAAGCTATGGCAAATGATCCTGCGATCAGGGATCCCAAAAACGATATGGTGAAAGCACCTGTTGAATGGTTTATCGCAGCGTGTAGAGCGCTGGAGTTAACTCCTTCAAATCTGAAGACACCTGGACAACTGTTTAATTACTTAGACAAGTTAGGCCAAGTCCCCTTTAACCCACCAAATGTGGGTGGTTGGCCTGCGGCTGAGGCGTGGTTGTCCTCTGCCACAGCGCAGTATCGAATCGCATTTGCAGCCTGGTTGATTAAACAAAGTGATTTGCGAGCACTCAAAGAGATTCCTGTCGGATTACGAGTAGTTAAAAGTGCAGATTGGTTAGGTGTTGCTGAGTGGAGTCCACGAACACAAACAACATTGCGCGCATCTTTAGCTGATCCAGCCCAGTTTGCTTTGCTTGCTTTGTGTAGCCCTGAATTTATCGTGAGTGCATAGGAGACGACCATGGATACAGTAACCAGAAGAAAGTTTCTTAAGCTAACAACAGGTGCGGTTGCAGTTGGTGCTGCAGCACCATTGCTCAGCCTAGAAGACATCGCACAAGCTGCAATTGATCGACCACTACCAGCCAATACTCCAATTCTTGTCGTTGTAACTTTGTATGGTGGCAATGATGGATTAAACACTGTTGTTCCCTACACAGATCCTTTGTATTACTCACTACGACCAGAACTTGCATACAAGCCAGAAGTTGTACTTCCACTCAATGCTGAACTTGCGCTCAATCCTGCAATGAAGGGCTTGAAAGCTTTGTGGGATCAAAACAAGGTAGCAATTGTTCGTGGTGTTGGTTATCCCAATCCAGACCATTCACACTTTTCATCTATGGCTAAGTGGCAAACAGCATCTCCTGCCAAAAATATTTCAACGGGCTGGCTTGGTCGTTGGGTTGATTCACAACCAGAAGATTCAATGCTTGCAATTTCTTTAGGTTCAGTTTTGCCACCGTTGTTAGCCGGTGCAAAGCGATCTGGATCAGCACTTCCTCTTGGCGGATTGGTTATTCCTAAAGGTGATTTAGCAATTCAGTGCCAAAAACTTTCCACACCTGTCAAAAAGGATTCAAAGTTAATGGCTGCTGCTGCCACCTCAATGCGCAATCTCTTTACTGTTTCAAGCAGTGTGCAACCTGTGCTTAAGATGCCTGCCCCTGTTAGCCCAGATTTGCCCACAACTAATGGCGGAAACGCTGGTGGAGATAGCAATTTAGCCCAGCAGCTAGATGTTGTTGCAAAACTCATTGCTGCAGGATCTCCAACAAAGGTCTGGTCTGTTTCTCTGGGTGGTTTTGATACCCATGCCAATGAAGCAAATGCTCAAGCATCACTTCTTGGAACTGTTTCTGATTCCTTGTCACGATTTATGGGTCAACTCAAAGCAACCACACGAAGCAACGATGTAACAATCATGGTTTATAGCGAGTTTGGTCGTCGAGTAGTTGGTAACGGATCAGATGGAACAGATCACGGAACAGCTGGCCCTATGTTTATTGTTGGCAATGGCGTTAAGGGTGGGTTCTATGGCGAACAACCGTCACTCAAGAATCTATACAAAGGTGATTTAGCGGTGACAACTGATTTCCGAGATGTCTATGCCACAGTTATTGAAAAAGTTTTGAAATCACCAGTTGGCCCAACCCTTGGAACGTGGACAGGTCGAGTTAACTGTTTGAATTAATCTTCTTTGTAGACAATAACTTCATTTTTACGGCGGGCTACTAAACCTTTAGGTGGGTTTTGTTCAATGAGAGCATTGACTTCAATACGAAGTTGTGCGACCTCAACAGCCATATTTGCAACTGCAGATTCCAATTCAATGATCCGCTTAATGCCAGCGTGGTTAATTCCTTCACCAACAAGCTTTTGTACTGCGCGAAGAAGTGCAATATCTCTTAGTGAATACCTACGGTTTCGACCTTCGGTGCGTGATGGGGATACCAAACCTAATTTGTCATACTGACGCAATGTTTGCGGGTGCATGCCAGATATTTCTGCGGCAACTGAGATCACATAGACGCCAGCATCATCATCTGGTTGTGTGTTCTTTATGTCATCACTCATATTTTTGCCTTATTTGTAAAATCAGAGCGAACATCTTCTGTTGCTGTTTCTTCAGCAAATGATTTCAATGCTTCCAGAGCTTTTCCATCAATACGTTGTGGAACCTGCACCTCAACGGTGACCAATAAGTCGCCTGTGGTGCTCCCTTTTGTGATGCCACGACCCTTCACGCGAAGTGTGCGACCGTTGGGTGTGCCAGGTGCTATACGAACTGTTACATCATCACCGGCCATAGTTGGCACCTTAATGTCTGCGCCTAATGCAGCTTCGGCAAATGTAACGGGCAAAGTGATCATTAAATTTTCACCTTTGCGAGAAAAGATTGGATGTGGCTTCACATGTAGTTGAATGAAGAGATCGCCAGAACCTGCTTCCCCTTGAGCGCCTTTTCCTTTAACTCGAATCTTTGCTCCATCATTGACACCTGTTGGAACCCGAGCAGAGATATTTTGTGCTTGGCCACGATCTGTTGCTAAGCGAAGATCAAGTGTCGTTCCAAATACAGACTCGCGAAATGTAATTGTTGCCTCTGTTTGTAGATCTTGGCCTTTGCGCGGGCCGCGTCGACCGCCGCCACCAAATAGATTCGCAAAAATATCTTGTGGGTTTCCACCGCCAAAAACATCATGAAAGTCTCCGCCTTGAAATCCACCGCCTTGTGGGGCACGAAAGCCGCCTCTTTCAAACACCGATCGTGCTTCATCGTATTCAGCGCGCTTTTTTACATCTGACAGGATTTCGTAGGCTTCAGAAACAGCCTTAAACTTTTCTTCTTTCTCCGCATCACCTTTTGTTTTATCAGGATGCAGATCACGAGCAAGTGCGCGGTATTTCTTTTTGATTTCATCGGCGGCAGCCTTCTTGTCTACGCCAAGAACTTTATAAAAGTCCTTTTCATAGAGATCTTTGGCTGCCATCTTTGATTACGCTCCCGCTGGATCTGTTACAGATACACGTGCAGGACGCAGAATGCGTTCCTTGTATTTGTAACCAGATTGCAGAATCTTTGAGGCCGTTGGTACTTCAACATCAGCTGATTCCTCATGCATGAGTGCCTCGTGAATCTGTGGGTCAAAGGCTTCGCCTTCTGTGCCATATTTTTCAAGGCCAATGCGAGAAGTTATTGAATTTAGCTGGTCTGCTACCGCTTTAAAGCCTCCCGATAGTTCGCCATGTTGTTCTGCGCGATCAACATCATCAAGGAGTGCCAGGAGTTCTGTTAGAACGGCGCCGATTGCGCTTTCATGGGCAACTGCGCGATCGCGCTCAACACGCTTTCGGTAGTTTGCATACTCTGCCTGTAGTCGTTGCAAGTCCGCGGTCAGTGTTGCAACCGGGTCAGTTTCCTGACCCGGTTCAACAACTTCTTCTACTACTTGTTCCGTAGTTTCTTCTGACATTACTTTTGTTCTTCTTCAATTACTTCAGCATCTTCAACACCATCTTCTTGAGGTGTTGCTTCACCTTCGGTAGCTGCACCCGCTGCATATAGCGCTGCGCCAAGTGCTTGGCTAACAGTTGCAACCTTTTCTGTTGCAGACTTAATCATTTCGTAGTTAGAACCACCAAGAGCGGTCTTGAGTTCTGCGAGAGCAGCTTCTGTCTCTGTCTTCTTCTCCAGTGCCTCACCTTGTGACAACTTTTCTTCATTGTCTTTAATGAACTTTTCGGTTGAGTAAAGAAGAGAATCTCCTGCGTTACGGATCTCTGCCTCTTCCTTGCGCTGACGATCTTCTTCAGCATGTGATTCGGCATCGGCCATCATGCGCTCGATCTCTTCCTTGGATAATGCAGATCCACCAGTGATGGTCATGCTCTGCTCTTTACCTGTTCCAAGATCTTTTGCAGACACATGAACAATTCCGTTTGCATCAATGTCGAATGTAACTTCGATTTGTGGTACTCCACGTGGTGCGGGTGGCAAACCTGTGAGTTCGAACATTCCTAGCTTCTTGTTATAAGCAGCCATTTCACGTTCACCTTGGTATGCCTGAATCTGCACAGCAGGCTGATTGTCATCAGCTGTTGTAAATACTTCACTGCGCTTTGTTGGGATTGTTGTGTTTCGCTCGATTAGGCGAGTCATGACCCCACCCTTGGTTTCGATACCAAGTGACAGCGGGGTTACATCTAGGAGCAATACATCCTTAACTTCACCCTTTAAAACACCGGCTTGAAGGGATGCGCCAACTGCAACAACCTCATCAGGGTTTACGCCCTTATTTGGCTCTTTGCCGCCAGTTAGTTCTTTCACTAATTCAACAACAGCTGGCATACGGGTTGATCCACCAACAAGAACTACAGATTCAATCTTTGCAATAGGAATTCCAGCATCTTTTAGAACTGCTTGGAATGGCTTCTTGCAACGCTCTAACAATGCAGCAGTTAATTGCTGGAATTGTGCGCGTGTAATTGTTTCATCCATAAACAGTGGATTCTTTTCTGAATCAACTGTGATGTATGGAAGGTTGACTGATGCAGATTGTGATGATGAAAGTTCGATCTTTGCCTTTTCGGCAGCCTCTCGAACACGTTGCATTGCCATCTTGTCTTTTGTTAAATCAATTCCATTAGCAGCGCCAAATGTTTGTACTAGGTGATCAACAAGTGCCTGATCCCAGTCATCTCCACCTAGATTGTTATCGCCGTTAGTTGCCTTAACTTCAACAACACCATCGCCGATTTCAAGTAGTGAAACGTCAAATGTTCCGCCACCAAGGTCGAAGACAAGAATTGTTTGTTCCTTGTCAGCCTTATCAAGACCGTATGCGAGCGCTGCTGCAGTTGGCTCGTTAATGATGCGAAGAACATTAAGGCCGGCGATTTCGCCAGCTTCTTTTGTTGCCTGACGTTGCGCGTCATTAAAGTATGCAGGAACAGTGATAACTGCATCAGTTACTGTCTCTCCCAAATACGCCTCTGCATCGCGCTTTAGCTTTTGTAGAACGCGTGCTGAAATTTCTTGTGAGGTGTACTTCTTGCCATCAATATCGATGGTCCAGTTAGTACCCATGTGACGCTTAACGGATCGGATTGTGCGATCTACGTTTGTTACTGATTGACGCTTTGCCACTTCACCAACAAGAACCTCGCCATTTTTGGCAAATGCCACGATGGATGGGGTTGTGCGCGCCCCCTCAGCGTTGGCGATAACTGTTGGCTCGCCACCTTCAAGGACAGATACGCAGCTGTTGGTTGTTCCGAGGTCGATTCCGACTGCTCTAGCCATTATGTGTGCTCCTTTTATCCCTCTCGAGCCTGATCTAGGGTCGAGGATTATTGAACCTGAGTCGATTGTACTCAAAAGGTTGAGCCGCTGCGACTCAGGTTTCTAATAGGTTGAACACGCATGCGAGAGGGTTTATTCCCTACCCTCTCCCTATGAACCTTGCACTGGCAGGCCTCTCCTATGGCATCACCCTCGTAGCTCTCATCCTTCTTGCTGTTCGCACAAAGGCGCTGATCGGTATCTATAAGAAGGGTCAGCCAGATCCAACGCGAAGTAACGACAAGTTGCAGCGGTTGCGTATGGCAGCTCGCGAAATCTTTGGACACACAAAGATGCTCAACTTTACTGTCGTTGGTTTTGCACACTGGTTTGTCATGGTTGGCTTCTTCGCACTCTTTGGCACATTAATTACCGCTTATGGACAGTTGATTAATCCTGAGTTTGCTTTGCCAATTATTGGACACTTTTGGGTCTATGAATTCATCACCGAACTAGTCGCGTGGTCAACTGGTGTTGGAATTGTTGCACTGATTGGCATTCGCCAGGTAACACGCCTCGGCAACAAGCGCTCACGCTTTGCTGGCTCTGGAAATGCAAAGGCTTACTACGTTGAATTCACCATCGTACTTATCGTCTTCTGCGTTATCGCACTGCGCGGACTCGAAGGTGCATTATCTGATGAGACTACTTGGAATCGTCACTACATCACCACATGGTTTATCGCCGACATGTTTAATTCAATGAGCACCTCACAAATAACCTCGTGGATCCAGATTGTGGCCACTATTAAGATTGTTGGATCAATGACCTGGTTCATTGTCATCGCAACTAATCTGACAATGGGTATTGCTTGGCACCGATTCTTGGCACCATTTAACATCTTCTATCGTCGTAACTCTGATGGCACATCATCACTTGGCGCGCTACCACCGATGTTGTCACATGGCGAAGAAATTAACTTTGAAGATCCCAAAGATGACGATGTCTTTGGTTTAGGTACACGGGCCGACATATCCTGGAAGGGATTGTTGGATATGACATCGTGTACTGAATGTGGTCGTTGCCAATCACAATGTCCTGCGTGGCACACTGAAAAACCACTATCACCAAAGCTATTAATCATGGCTATGCGTGATCACGCCTTTGCTAAAACCGTTGAAAATGAAGCACTCGTTGGGGAAAATTCACCGATTAGCCTAGATGTCTTGTGGTCCTGCACAACGTGTGGTGCATGCGTTAATGAGTGCCCAGTTGATATCGAACATATTGATCACATCGTTAATATGCGTCGCTTCCAGGTTTTAGTTGAATCAGAGTTTCCATCAGAACTTGGTGGAACATTTAGAAATCTAGAAAAGACTGGAAATCCCTGGGGTGCTAATCGCACAGATCGTGAAGCATGGATTGCAGAATGTGATTTCCCGGTCAATGTTATTGAAGGTCAACTACCAGATGATGTTGAATACTTGTTCTGGGTTGGTTGTGCTGGTGCCTATGAGGAGCGTGCAAAGAAAACTACTAAGGCCGTTGCAGAACTTTTGTATATGGCAGGTGTGAACTTTGCTGTTCTTGGTAAAAAGGAAACCTGCACAGGAGATCCGGCACGTCGCGCCGGAAATGAATTTTTATATCAAATCCTTGCCCGTGAAAACATTGAAACATTTAAAGAAGCTTTTGGTGATCGTCCTAAGGGTAAGAAGAAAGTTGTTGTTACCTGTCCTCACTGCTTCACAACAATCGGTCGAGATTATGGACAGCAAGGCTTTGAACTTGAAATGGTTCACCACACGCAGCTACTGAATCAATTGCTCCGTGAAAAGCGTTTGATTCCAATCAAGATGTCACACACTGCAATGACCTATCACGATCCTTGCTACCTAGGTCGTCACAATGAGATTTACCAACCGCCGCGTGAAATTCTGGAAGCAACAGGTGCGGATCTAACTGAGATGCCTCGTAACAAGGAACGATCATTTTGTTGTGGCGCAGGTGGTGGACGTATGTGGATGGAAGAGAAAATTGGCACCCGCATCAACATCAACCGTGTTGAAGAGGCGATCAATACTGGTGCGACTGAATTAGCTGTTGCTTGTCCCTTCTGTCGCGTGATGACCTCAGACGGTATGAACGCCAAGGAGTCAGCCGTTGAAGTCTTAGATGTTGCCCAGGTCTTGCTGCGCTCAGTCAAGCAAGATTAGGCGTAATTTCCACCCGTTCTCAGGAAACTTTCAGGCTGTGAGAGCATTGTCTAGCCATGACTACTACAACAGAGAAAACCGCACAACGCATTCTTGTCGTTGATGATGAACCCAGCATCAGCGAGTTAATTTCTACCAGCCTTCGATTTGTTGGCTTTGATGTCCGCACCGCAGCTAATGGTGCCGAGGCTCTACGTGTAGCAGAAGATTTCAAGCCACATGCGATGGTTCTAGATGTCATGTTGCCTGATCTTGATGGCTTTGAAGTATGTAAAAAGATTCGCAACGAAGGCGTCGACACCGGCGTGCTATTTCTAACAGCAAAAGATGGCATGGAAGACAAAGTTAAGGGTTTAACCCTTGGCGGCGATGATTACATGACAAAACCATTTTCACTAGAAGAGCTTGTTGCTCGTCTGCGCGCACTTCTCCGTCGCACAGGTGTTGATCACATTGAGATCGATGATGAAAAAATGCGCTTTGCTGATCTTGAATTAGATGAGGCAACACATGAAGTTCGTCGTGCTGGTCAAATGCTTGATCTCTCGCCAACAGAGTTTGCTTTGCTTCGCTACTTAATCATCAACGCTGATCGCGTTGTGTCAAAGGCACAAATCCTTGATCACGTGTGGCAATACGATTTCCGTGGCGACATGGGAATTGTTGAAACCTATATTTCATATCTTCGCAAGAAGGTTGATTCATTTGATCCACCATTGATCCACACAGTCCGCGGAGTTGGCTATCGCTTGAGAATGCCGCCAAAATAAAATATGAAGAGCCCGTATGCCAACTCAAGTCTGCGTAATCGTTTAACGGTTGGCGTACTTGTTCTTTCGGCTTTCGGGTTTTTAGGTGCCGGTTTTGGTGCACAAGCTTTATTAAAAGATTATTTGATTAATCAAGTTGATGATCAGTTACTCAGTGTTGTTAACGGGACTGCTGATCGTCTTGACCAAGCTGGTATCGCTCGCGACGATGATGACGATGACCGTGGCCCACAGGCTGCGCGAGCAACAACGCCGCTTAACCGTGTTCCAACCTCTATCTCGGTAACTGTTTTAGATCCCTTTGGCAATCTAGTAGGCGGTATTGGCGGGGACCTAAACTCAAACCAGGTCACTGAATATGTCATGGGTTTATTACCTGGAGAAGTAGCTGCCTTTGGATCTGAGCCTTTCACTATCGAAG
>JBIJAA010000045.1:0-6476 GCA_044346015.1 Candidatus Planktophila sp.
GCTTTTGCCACATCTGGTGGCTCAGATCTAACTGAAGCACTAGATGGAGTCATCAAGCTTGCTCTTGCAGAGCGTGCATCTGCTCGTGAGCGTAAGGATTTCGCTGCATCAGATGCCATCCGTGATGGCTTGTCCGCTTTAGGAATTACAATTGAGGACACTGCTCAAGGACCTCGCTGGTCTATTAATTAATTACTGAAACGAGATCTGATCATGGCTGGCAATTCATCCCGCAAAGGCGCTATCCGCCAATCAAAAAAGGGACCATCTGCCGGTACTGGTGGAAACAACAAGCGACGCTTAGAAGGAAAAGGTCCAACTCCAAAGGCTGAAGATCGTCCCTATCACGCCGCTGCAAAGCGCAAGAAAGCTGCAGAAAAGAAGGAGACTCGTTCTCCTCGCGTAGCAAAGGGCGATCGCCCTCGTGGTGAAATCGTTGCAGGGCGTAACGCGGTACTTGAAGCACTTCGTGAAAACGTTCCATCCACAGAATTATTGGTTGCGCGTAGTATCGATGTTGATGATCGTGTTGCCGAAAGCTTAAAACTTGCCTTGCATTATGGCTTACCGATTCGTGAAGCACATCGTGCCGAAGTAGAAGGCATTTCACCTAATAGCCAAGGAATTATTCTTGCGATCAAGCCTTTCCAGTATTCAAGTTTTGAAGAAATCATGGAGCGCGCAAAGCACCCATCATTAATCGTTGCACTAGATGGCGTTACAGACCCACGTAATCTCGGTGCAATTATTCGATCTGCTGCAGCATTCGGGGCAGCAGGAGTAATCATGACTGAACGTCGTGCAGCAACCATGACAGCATCAGCCTGGAAAGCATCTTCTGGCGCTGCAGCTCGTTTGCCGATTGCACAGATAACAAATCTTGCACGAACCATTGATGCAGCTAAAAAGGCTGGAATGTTTGTTGTTGGCCTTGATGGCGAATCAGATGACATCATTAGTAACATGAAGGTAGCAACTGAGCCTTTGATGATCATTGTTGGCTCTGAAGGTAAAGGTCTTGCACGACTAACTAAAGAAAAGTGCGATTTAGTCGTTTCGATTCCTATCAGTGCCACGACTGAGTCACTTAATGCAAGTGTTGCAACTTCAATCGCTTTATTCCACGTAGATCAGCAACGTCGTACAAAGTAGGTAAAAACCTTGAAATACAATCGTTTTATCGCCATAGGTGACTCATTTACCGAAGGCATGTGTGATGAGAAAAAGTATGGTCAATATCGTGGATGGGCAGATCGTGTCGCCGATGTTATGGCTGCCAATCAAGAAGGATTTCAGTATGCCAATCTAGCTATACGTGGCAAATTGTTGAAGCAGGTCATCGATGAACAGATCGAACCCGCGATCGCACAAGTTGTTGACAAGACAACATTGATATCCTTCCATGCTGGTGCAAACGATGTAATTCGTCCGAAGTTTAATCCCAACGTAACTTTGCCTATGTATGCAGAAGCGGTACGAAAAATCGCAGCTTCTGGTGCCACGTTAATGCTGTTTACGGTTCTTGAAGATAGCGGCAGCACTGGCCGCCTTGCTGAGTCTTGGCAAGCTCGTTTTAAAATATTCAACGAGAATGTACGTGCTATGGCAGATGAAGTTGGAGCAATTCTTTGTGATGCAAATGAAGAAGAAGCATTTAAAGATCCACGCTTCTTAGCTTTTGATCGTTTGCACTTAAATCCAATGGGGCATGATCGAGTTGCTCAAGCAGTTTTGGAAAGAATTGAACTGCCTTTTGACCCATCATGGCGCAGACCATTGGCACCTCAGGAGCCAACACCACAATTTGTTAAGTCGGCAATAACAATTGCTTGGTTCGTAACTTTCGCACTTCCTTGGATGTGGAGACGTGCACGCGGAAAATCATCTGGTGATGGGCGAACATGTAAGTATCCGACTGCAATTTATTGGCCGCTGACACATTTAGATTAAAATTTGTTAGTTTAAATCTGAGTTACAGTCCACTCCCAAGTGTGAACTCCGGTCTTGATGATGTATTTATCTAAAGTATCTGGACCGCAGGAAGCGGTTCCGACTCCACGATGGGCGGCATCAATATGGACAACTGTATTTCCACATGCTTTGACTTCCACATCATGAGTAGCATCGGCCAAATCTGCATCTCTGTTAGGCGTTACGGACACTTGAGCCGGCTTGCTCATAGCAAAGCGCAGACCATTTCCGGCTGAGTTTGTAACCTCAAACCAACGAACTGCAGCATGACCACCATTTTCTTGTGGTCGGACATAAGGAATGTATTGAGCTGCAACTGTTGAAACATAACGTGCGATGCGACCGATCTTGCGATCTGGATAAGACTCATGTGCACCGGTGCCGAAATAGACTAGATCACTTAAGGAACCATCTAGTTCAAACAAAGTTCCAACCCGCGCAAGATCAGAGAAAGCTTTTGGAATAGTTACAGATTCTTTAACTGTAAATCCATCAACAACTGGAGTTATTGACTGTGTGTGCTTGAAAGAAACACCGGTACTTGTCTGCCATGTGTTAATCACTTTGATTAAAGTAGGAGTTTGTTTGATCACACAATCAGTCCGTGAGATTTCGCGAACACCGTACTGTTCCCACTTACTTGATATATGTCCGATGCGGTCGTTATCTGTGGGTGCACGCCATAAAGAAATAGATGGTGCAACGATGCCGTAAGGCAAAATAATTTGTCCATGCTCATCGACGATATCGCCCAGCTCTTTTGCCTTTTTAGCAGGAGCTAATGCAGTTGATGGCAATGCGATCTGGCTCCAACCAACTTCTGACATAGGTAATGCCCAAGGAGTGCTTTCAACACAGAGGAGTGAGAAGGTAATGAAACGTTCCCCACGGTTTGTTCCCTTGGTTAACTTCTTGGATGAAACTTTGAAATTAGCGGTTTTACGAGGTGCAACCTTAGGTAATTTTACAACTCCACTATCTTGAACAATTCCGTCACAAGTAATTGACCACTGAAGTTGATATTCACTTAAATCCTTGAAAAAGTTCTTGTTAAAAATCTTGAATTGGCCAGCTGATCCTTTAACTCCTGTGACCACGGCCGGGGCTGCAATAGCCTTGAATTCGTGCATTGCAGGCTTAGCGGTACGGTCAGGAAAGACCATTCCATCGCAGCAGAAATTGCCATCATGTTTAGTCTCGCCGTAATCCCCGCCGTAGGCATTTCGCTTTGAACCATCTGGCAATGTCTGGACTGGTCCGTGATCCCACATCTCCCAAATAAATCCACCTTGTAAGCCATGTGTTGATTCAATTACTTCCCAATACTCTGCCAAAGTTCCATTGCTATTTCCCATCGCATGGGAGTACTCACACATAATTAATGGACGATCAGCTTTTGGAGATTTTGCATACTCCTTTATCGCAGTGATGTTTGGATACATGGGTGCGATCACATCTGTCAATGAATGACTACCAGACCAGTTGCCCCGAATTCCGCCCTCATAATGCAATGGACGTGATGGATCAAAGTTTCGCGCAAATGCTGCAGCTGCTTCGTGATTAGTTCCTGCGCCGGATTCATTGCCTAGTGACCACATCACAACAGATGCATGATGAATATCGCGCTGAACCATTCGGCCAACACGATCAACGAATGCACTTAAGTACCTAGTGTCATCGCAAATTGATGAAATAAAGGCATGAGATTCAATATTTGCTTCCCCGATTACATAAAAACCTAGTTCATCACACAAATCTAAGAATGCTGCATCATTTGGATAATGCGATGTGCGCACGGCATTAAAGTTCCAGCGCTTTAGTTCCAGCAAGTCTTGACGCATATCATCACGAGTTAATGCGCGACCCGTAAATCGATTGAAGTCATGCCGGTTGATTCCATAGAAAATGATTGGTTGGCCATTAATAAGGAAATGTTGGCCCTTAATTTGAATGGATCTGAAACCAATACGTTGCTGTGAAACTTCAATCACAACTCCTTGCGGGTCAATCAGTTCAATGTGCAGGGTGTAAAGGTTTGGGGCCTCAGCAGACCAAGGATTTACCTTTGAAATTCGGGTTTCTAGACGGACTTTTCCATGTGGCCAAGGTTCGTTTTCCATGATGGCAGCTTTTGCATCTGCTGGCAGATTTCCATGCCAATACTTTCCGTGGAAGTAATCATCACTCCGCTTTTTCAGATCAGCATCTCTTTCAGTCCACTTCGGTGATGTGAAGTTTTTGACAGTTTTAGAGAGATTGGCACTCTTTACCTTGGGCAGCTCTGTAATTGAGGTACGAAGTGTGTATCCATCTGTTGAGAGATTATCTAGCGAACCCAAATCAGCTTCAATATCTAGGGTTCCGGTCGAACCATCTTTTTCTAAACCAGCAGTTGCCTTAAATCGTTCAATAAAAACTTTGTTTGTTGCGTAAAGCTTGATTGAACGCGTGATGCCACCATGCCACCATTGATCTTGATCTTCAATAAATGTTGCATCTGACCACTTAGTGACATCAATGCGCAATACATTGTTTCCGCTTTGAACAAATTGCGTGACATCAAATTCTGCTGCAAGTCGAGAATCTTTTGAAAGACCCACTTCCTCGCCATTAATATAAACAAGCGCGACAGATTCATATCCACCAACTTGTAAGACAATTCTCTTGCCATTCCAACTCTTTGGGATTTCAAAATCACGTTCGTAAACACCAGTTGGATTTTCTACAGGAACAAAAGGAGGATGTTCTTCGAAAGGCATCTGCGTATTTGTGTAAATTGGTTTATCAAAGAAAACTTCAGAGGGTTCCTGCATTGTCCATAAACCAGGGACGGGTATTGATGCCCAACGCTTGCCGATTTTTTCTGTGGGACTATGCAACAACTGAAAACGCCAAGTCCCATCCAGCGAAATCTGCTCAAAATGTTCGATGTTGAGCATTGGCAGACGATTCACAGAGGTGGTCTCTGGGCTCATCCAATAGTTGTTAATCACGGAGGGAAGTCTCTCAGGAAATGAGGGGAAGCACACCTTCGCTGAGCGTGAAATCAGGGGTTGGTTTAGCCCCTGTCCTTACTCCGATTACCTGTTGTTCACCCAGCCGCGAGAGAATTTGGTCATGAAAATCGAGCACCTGACCGATCGAGAGATCAGCTGGCTCTCCTTTGACCAGCGGGTTCTTGAACTGGCAGAAGACTCAACAGTTCCGCTTCTGGAAAGGCTTCGCTTTTTAGCAATTTCATCTTCTAATTTGGATGAATTCTTTATGGTCCGCGTTGCAACCTTAATGAGCAAAATCGAAAATGATGTTACAGCAGCAAATGTGGCTGGGCATAAGCCGAAAGAACTGTTGGCCTTGATTAGCACAAAGGTCAATGAGTTAGTTGCTCGTCAATCTAAGACCTTACATGATGAGATTTTACCTGAACTTAAAAAGCAGGGAATTGAGTTTGTAAAATGGGATCAGTTAGATGAAACTGAAAGAAATTATGTCGCAAAATTGTTTGAAGATCGCATTTTTCCCGTCCTAACACCATTAGCTGTTGATCCGACTCATCCCTTCCCATATATTTCAGGACTATCTCTAAATCTTGCAGTCATGGTCAAGAATCCAGCAACGCAGGAAGAGTTTTTTGCGCGAGTCAAAGTTCCTGAAGTTTTGCCCAGATTTATTGCAACTGCAAAGTTTGGATCTACCCGGTTTTTGCCGCTAGAGGATTTAATCTCAATACACTTGCAAGAATTGTTTCCTGGTATGTCCATTGAAGATCACTACACATTTCGTGTAACACGTAATCAAGATATTGAACTTGATGAGGATGAGGCAGAAGACTTACTCGTGTCACTTGAGCAAGAGTTGTTGCGTCGCAGATTTGGGCCACCAGTGCGACTTGAGGTTGAGGATGGTGTTGATGAGGCACTGGTTTCAAAACTTGGATCAGAGTTAGGGATAGGTGCAGAAAACATTTTCCATGTAAGTGCGCCTCTAAATCTGACCTCCCTTCACAAAATCGCAGATCTTGATTTCTCTGAACTCAAGTTCGAACCCTTTAGGTCCCGTACGGCAAAAGCCCTGTCAGAGGTGGATCCTGAAGATAGCGACCTGTTTTTCTCTGCAATTCGCCAAGGTGAAATTCTCCTTCATCACCCTTATGAATCCTTTACTTCCTCCGTTGTGCACTTCCTAGAAAATGCAGCAACAGACCCACATGTTCTAGCAATCAAGCAAACGTTGTATCGCACATCGGGCGACTCACCCATTATCGAAGCTTTGATTGAAGCAGCAGAAGCGGGTAAGCAAGTTGTTGCAGTGATCGAAATTCGTGCGCGATTTGATGAACAGGCGAATGTTCGTTGGGCACGCAAGCTTGAAGCTGCGGGAGTGCATGTTGTCTATGGTTTGATGGGACTAAAGACCCACGCAAAGCTTTCATTGGTCGTGCGTGATGAACCACAAGGGATTCGCCAGTACTGTCACATAGGAACCGGTAATTACAATCCAAAAAC
>JBIJAA010000014.1:0-22599 GCA_044346015.1 Candidatus Planktophila sp.
ATCAAACGAATTTCGGGTGTGCGAATTCGATCATTGATGCGCGGTTCAGTGGTGACTTTGTGCTCCTTCGGTTCGTTAACGCTTTGGTGTTACAGCGCTGCAAAAGAAAACCGCAAGGGCAAGAGAACTAAATTCTCTTATCCGACAAACCAGCCCGCACTAGTGGCGATGAAGGTGGGAGCGGTAACTCCTCTTGCAGTGGTTGTAACGCCACTGGTCTAGGGCAAAGATTACCCGCTTACTGGGAAAAGATGAAATTGAGCCTGAGCGCAGGCTTAGCCGCCCATGGCATGGAAGCCACCATCAACATGGATGATTTCAGCCGTGGTCTTGGGGAACCAATCAGATAGCAAAGCAACCACAGCTTGAGCCGCTGGAACAGGATCATTAACATCCCAACGCATTGGAGAGCGCTCATCCCAAAGATGTTCAAAGCGTTCAAAATCTGGAATCGATTTGGCAGCAATGGTGCGAATAGGACCGGCTGCAACTAAGTTAATGCGAATATTTTCTGCGCCAAGATCTCGTGCTAAATATCTAGAAGTAGATTCCAGCGCAGCTTTTGCCACACCCATCCAGTCATACTTTGGCCACGCAACGTGGGCATCAAAATCAAGACCAACAACTGATCCCCCACCATTAAATAGTGGACGCGCAGCCATAGTCAATGACTTAAGAGAGAAGGCAGAAACCTGAACGGCAGTTGCAACATCTTCCCACTTGGTATTTAAGAAGTTACCACCAAGGGCTGCCTCGGGAGCAAAGCCGATTGAGTGCACAACGCCATCTAGGCCATCTGGAAAATGTTCACGGACGCGCGATTCAAGGGCAGCTAAATCAGCATCACTTGTTACATCCAACTCAATGATGGGGCAAGGCTTAGGTAAACGTCCTGCAATTCGTGTGGTTAATGAAAGTGCTCTGCCAAAACCGGTCAAGATAACGTCTGCGCCTTGTTCTTGTGCAAGGCGAGCAATATGAAATGCAATGGAAGCATCGGTCAGAACTCCGGTGACGAGTATCTTTTTGCCTTCGAGAATTCCCATTTAGTGTCCCATCCCTAATCCGCCATCTACTGGAATTAACGCACCAGAGATATAACTTGCTTGTGGTGATGCAATAAAGGTTACGACATCAGCTATCTCTTCTGCTGTACAAAACCGCCCCAGGGGTACGGATCCTGCGATTTCAGTGCGGCGCTTTTCATCTAGTGTTGCAGTCATATCTGTTTCAACAAATCCCGGAGCGATTACATTTGCTGTGATGCCACGACTACCAAGTTCGCGTGCAAAAGAGCGTGCCATTCCGACTAAGCCTGCCTTTGAAGATGAGTAATTGACCTGTCCTGCAGAGCCAACAGCTCCAACTACTGAACCCACAAATATAAGACGACCGCGCTTTAACTTTAACAAGCCCTTTGTAGCTCGACGGGCAACACGAAATGCTCCCGTCAGGTTGGCATCAATCACAGACTCAAAGTCTTCATCGCTCATTCGCATGACGAGACCATCTTTTGTGATGCCGGCGTTAGCAACGATAATTTCTGCGGTTCCCCACTGTTGCTCGATTGAAGCAAAACCAGCATCGACGCTCTCAGAGTCAGTTACATCCATCTGCACAGATTTGAAACCTTCAGGTGGATTTCCGCTTCGATAAGTAACCACAACGTCATGGCCAGCAGCCTTTAAGGAGTGCGCGATTGCTAATCCGATTCCACGATTTCCGCCCGTGACTAAGGCAATTGAACTCATGGTCAAAACCTACTGGCTACCTTCGAGTAAACAAAAGAAGCAAAGGTGCGCGCCGAGCACTACCCTTGCTCACATGGCTAAAGAAAAGAAGATTTACGACATCACAAGTGCTCCCCAAGCCTTGACTCGTGATCAAGCCGGCCGACAAAAGCGATATTTCATTTCAATGATGATTCGAACCGCCTGCTTTATTTTGACCGTAATTTTGCCTAGTCCTTATCGATGGTTTGCTCTTCTGGGCGCTGTGACTTTGCCCTATTTCGCAGTGGTCATCGCCAATGCAGGCCGTGAAACCATTACACGCGGTGCAGACGTAGTCGAAGATAAACCACTCGCTCTCGACTAAAGATGACTTCACCTCAAAAAGCAAAAGAGCCATGGGCTCTGTTCAAATCGCTGATTGCACTTGTTTTAATTATCTTTTGTCTGTGGGGTTCCCAATGGCAATATCATCGTGGTGTTGATCGACATGCTCGTAACGCCGTGATTCAAGAGCGCATCGAGCAATCACCTGTTGAGCTAATTACCGTGACAGGAAATTTACCTGATTATGAATGGCAGACAGTTTCAGTCTTTGGCTCTTTTGATGACGAAAAACAGATCTTGCTACGAAATCGTTACCACGACGGCAAATACGGATATGAAGTTCTGACACTATTTAGATCAAATCAAAACAAAAACTTCTGGGTCGATCGTGGCTGGGTCCAAGCTGGTGCAACCGCAACTACTCCTCCCATTGTCACTAAATTGCCTGTAGGCGAGGTAGCAATTACCGGGCGACTTCGTCTTGATTCATCGTTGCCTCGGGGATCGTTTTTCGCGCTCCCTAGTGAAGGTGAAGGATTGGTTTCAGAACTCAATGCACAGTCTCAATTAGATACCGAAAAGTTCTACATCGATCTTTTGTCTGGTTCAGAACCTTCTCTAACTCCAGAAGTAACTGCTCAACTACCAGAACTAAGCGATGGACCGCACATGGCATATGCCTTGCAATGGATTTTCTTTGCTGGGTTAGTTATCTACGGAAGAATCTTGATTCGCCGCACCCGTTAAATCTTGTCTGTTATATAGGTCTGCATAAAGGCCACCCTTTGCAACAAGTTCTTCATGCGTACCGCGTTCGACAATAGAACCCTTTTCTAGAACCAGGATTTGATCAGCTTCTCGCACAGTACTCAAACGGTGTGCAATGACAATGCTAGTTCTCCCCCTAAGCGCGGTCTGAAGAGCGGCGTGAACCAACTGCTCATTTTCAGAGTCTAAATGTGCTGTTGCCTCATCCAAAATTACCACTGCAGGAGACTTCAAAAGTAACCGCGCAATCGCAAGACGCTGTTTTTCACCACCCGAAAGTCGGTGCCCACGCTCTCCTACCATCGTGTCTAAGCCGTTCGGCAAAGTTTCGATTAACTTCCAAATTTGCGCTGCCTCGCATGCGGCTTGCATCTGTTCGATTGTTGCATCTTGCTTTGCATAACGAAGATTTTCGGCAATAGATTCGTGGAATAAGTGTGCATCTTGCATAACAACACCAATCGAATCACGCAATGACTCAAGAGTCAGTTCCCTAATATCGTTTCCATCAATCTTGATGGCACCTTCAGTGACATCATAGAGACGGGGCAATAAAGCGCTGATTGTCGTTTTCCCAGCACCAGATGGACCAACTAGCGCCGTCATTGTGCCGGGTTGCGCGACAAAGGAAAGATTGCGAAGGACTTGACCACTCTGAACTGTTTCAGCTTTAGCGGCAGATTCAAGTGATGCAAGTGAAATCTCTTCGGCACGAGGGTATGAGAAATTAACATTCTGAAACTCAATGCGTGGCTCTTTTGTAACAAGCACCTTTGCATCATCACGATTTTTGACCATCGGCTCAAGATCTAACACTTCAAATACTCTCTCAAAAGATACGAGGGATGTCATCACATCAATGCGTACATTAGATAAAGCCGTCAAAGGACCATATAAACGTGCCAATAGAGCGGTGATGGCCAGAAGAGTCCCTACAGTTACTCCCCCATTAATTGCTAGGTGTCCACCAATGCCGTATGCAAAAGCTGTCGCAATTGCTGCAACACTTGTCAGTGCGATAAAGAAGAGCCTATTGAGCATCGCCATTTTGATACCAATATCGGCAACTCGTCGTGCACGACTCCTGAAGTATTCACGCTCGCGATCTGGTTCACCATACAAAGCAACCAACATCGCTCCAGAGACATTGAAGCGCTCAGTCATAGTGCTAGACATCTCAGCGTTGACGTTAAATGACTCACGAGTTAGAGACTGAAGTCTTCGTCCAACCCACTTAGTTGGGATTAAAAATACTGGAAGTAAAAGGAGTGAAAATATGGTGATTTGCCACGACAAGATCAGCATGGTTATGCCGACCAATAACAGACTCACCACATTACTGACAACTCCTGAAAGCGTTGCGGTGAAGGCTTGTTGAGCACCCATTACATCTGAGTTAATTCTTGAAATCAGTGCGCCAGTCTGTGTGCGGGTGAAGAAAGCTATTGACTGCTTTTGCACATGGGCAAAGACCAGCGATCTGAGATCATAAATTAAACCCTCACCAATTCGTGATGAGAAATAGCGACCCAACATGTTAAAACCTGCATCTGCAATAGCAAGCAGGCCAACAAATATTGCAAGTTTTGTCACCACTGCACCATCTTTAGGAATAACGCCATCATCGATTAGTTGTTTAAGGAGAAGTGGCGTCGCTACTACTAAAGCAGCATCAACAATAACGGTAGCAAGAAATATGAAGATGTTGGTTCGGTATGGCAGCGCAAATTTAAAAATGCGCTTAACCGTGCCAGGCTTTAATTTTTGTTCCTTCACTGAAGGATCAGCTGTCATTGAGCGGTGGGTCATCCACGCTGCATGCATCGACATAATTAAACCGTAAAGCCGAGAGCGCGCAGCTGTTCTCTTCCGTCATCAGAAATCTTGTCTGGACCCCAAGGCGGCATCCACACCCAATTGATTTTCACATCCGTTGTCATTCCAGCAAGAGCCGCGCGAGTTTGATCTTCGATGACATCTTGCAAAGGACAGGCGGCAGATGTAAGGGTCATGTTCAGTATTGCAATGTTAGCTTCATCAACCATAACATCGTATACAAGACCAAGGTCCACAACATTGATACCAAGTTCAGGATCAACAACATCCTTCATCGCCTCAGTTACATCATCAACACTTGTTGCCATGGTTAATCTCCCTTTACTGTTGTATTAATTCTAACCGCTGCATCCTTAAACGCCATCCACCCCAATAACGCACACTTAATACGGGCTGGAAACTTTGAAACCCCAGCAAGGGCGACAGCATCGTCCAAGACGTCTGGATCACCCTCCTTGGTTCCCTTGCTCTGCATAAGCTCTGTAAATTCTTTAAGAATCGCATCTGCTTCTGCAAAGCTCTTGTTCGTCAACAAGTCACTAGCAATCGAAACACTTGCCTGTGAGATTGAACATCCAACCCCATCCCAGGTAATGCTCTTAATGACTCCATCTTCGGCAGTGACATTAAGAGTGACTTCGTCACCACAACTTGGATTAACGTGATGAACCTGGGCGCCGTATGTAGCAGACAAACCCTTGTTCAAAGGGTGCTTATAGTGATCAAGAATTACTTCCTGATAAAGGCTATCTAATTCCATTATGCAAAATATTTCTGTGCGCCAAGGATTGCATCAAATAGTGCATTGCAATCTGACTCATCGTTATATAAATACAGAGAAGCACGCGTCGTTGCCGGTACGCCAAGTTTTCGGGTCAATGGCCAAGCGCAGTGATGTCCTGTGCGAACCGCCACACCCTGACTATCAACATATTGACCTAAATCGTGTGGGTGAATCTCCCCCACAGTAAATGAAACAGTTCCGCCTCTAGAAGCAAGATCTGTTGGTCCTACAATTTTTAAGTCTGGAACCTGCAACAATTTTTCAATCAAATACTTTGTGAGCGCAACCTCATGATCATGGACGTTACTCATGCCAACACCTGTCAAGTAATCAACTGCTGCGCCAAGGCCAACAGCTTGAGCCATATTGGGAACACCAGCTTCAAACTTACGAGGAGCAGGTGCCCATGTCGCACTAGTCATCGTTACTGTTTCAATCATTGAACCGCCATAAAGAAACGGTGGCAAATCATCAAGTTCAGAACTCCACAAGACGCCAACACCTGTTGGACCTAAAGCCTTGTGACCAGAGAAAACAAGAAAATCAACGCCGAGTTCTCTCACATCGATTGGCATGTGCGGTGCTGACTGACACGCATCAAGTACAACTACTGCGCCGACTTCATGCGCGCGAGCAACTATTGCTTTCAACGGAATAATTGTTCCCAAGACATTTGATTGATGAGTCAGTGCAACAACTTTTGTGTTCTCTGTAATCACAGAGTTGATATTGGAAAGATCTAAACGGCCATCTGGCGTGACTTCAAACCACGATAGCTGAGCACCGGTCCGTGCTGCTAATTGCTGCCAAGGGATCAGATTTGCGTGATGCTCCATCTCAGTAACAACGATCTTGTCCTTTGATGTGAGCGCAAAACGAGTTCCCGGTTCAGCATTTCCCATTGCATAGGCAATGAGGTTAAGAGATTCGGTTGCACCCTTTGTAAAGACAATCTGATCTTCATGCGCACCAAGGAATTTAGCAACCTTTAATCGTGCACCTTCATAGGCATCCGTTGCCTCTTCAGCTAACTGATGGGCTCCACGGTGCACGGCTGCATTGTGAAACTTATAGAAATCACTTTCGGCTTCAATAACTGAAAGTGGTTTCTGGCTTGTGGCTCCACTATCTAAATAAACAAGCTTTTTGCCGTCGCGAATAGTGCGCTCAAAGATTGGGAAATCTTTACGCAAATTCGCAACGTTAAATGCCATATCTTTCTTATTTGCTCACATAATCTGCGTAGCCATTAGCTTCTAGCTTGTCAGCTAGCTCTGGTCCACCTTGTTCGACAATCCGGCCATTAGCAAATACATGTACGAAATCTGGTTTGATGTATTGCAAGATGCGTGTGTAGTGCGTGATCAAGATAACGCCCAGATTGTTGGCTGACTTCGCACGATTAACGCCTTCAGAAACAATACGAAGTGCATCAACATCTAAACCTGAATCTGTTTCATCAAGAATGGCCATCTTTGGCTTTAGGAGTTCTAGTTGCATTATCTCGTGACGCTTCTTCTCCCCACCAGAAAAACCTTCATTAACGTTACGGGCAGCAAATGATGGATCCATGTTAAGTGCTTCCATCGCACCCTTTACTTCGCCAACCCATGTACGTAGCTTTGGTGCTTCGCCGCGAAGAGCGGTCGCTGCAGTACGCAGGAAGTTTGATACTGAAACTCCAGGAACTTCCACTGGATATTGCATCGCTAAGAACAAACCAGCCTTTGCGCGCTCATCTACAGTCATATCAAGAACATCTGCGCCATCTAGCGTTACAGATCCACCCACGATTGTGTACTTAGGGTGTCCTGCGATTGAATAAGCAAGAGTTGATTTACCTGAACCATTTGGACCCATGATGGCGTGTGTCTCGCCTGATTTAATTGTTAAATCGACACCCTTAAGGATTTCGACTACGCCATTGTCTGTATCAACCGATACCTGCAGGCCGCGGATTTCTAGTGTGCTCATTTTTTCTCTCTTCTCTCGTTACTAAATCTCTACCGTGACGGCGTTTCCGTCGATTGATACCGCATATGTCTTTAATGCAATGTTTGCAGGAAGGGTTAATGCTTCTCCTGTGCGAAGATCAAACTCTGCGCCATGTAACCAGCATTCAATCTTGAATCCCGTGACATCGCCTTCTGACAAGGATGCATCTGAATGAGTGCATGTGTCATCGACTGCAAAAACCTCATCCCCCACGCGTGCGACACAGATTGACTTGCCATTCTTTTCAATAAGAACTGGCTTGCCTTCACTGATTTGATCTAAAGCTAAATCAGCCATTATTGGCCGCCTTCTCTAGCTCATTATCAATACGGTCCATGATTCGGTTTTGAACAGTTTCATTTCCGATCTCTAAAACGATCTCATTGAAAAAGCCGCGAACAACCAAACGTCGAGCATCTGACATGGCGATTCCGCGCGACATCAAATAGAACAACTGCTCATCATCAAAACGACCTGTTGTGCTTGCGTGCCCTGCACCGATAATTTCGCCAGTTTCAATCTCAAGATTAGGAACTGAGTCTGCTCGTGCTCCATCACTAAGAAGCAAGTTGCGGTTTAGCTCGTAAGTATCCGTGCCTTCTGCCGCTGCGCGAATAAGCACATCTCCGATCCACACAGTGTGTGCGCCCTGTCCAGCAAGAGCTCCCTTGAAATTAACATTTGACTTTGCGTGTGGAACTGCGTGATCAACATGCATGCGGTGCTCAAAGAATTGACCAGCAGTAGCAAAGTAAACGCCCAGTAGATCAACAGATCCACCTGGTGCGATGAACTCAACCGTTGGCAGGATACGAACTACATCTCCGCCCACAGTAACTGTTACTGATTTGAAGGTTGCATCTTTACCGACCACAGCATGATGGCGCGCGGTATAGACAGATTTGGATTCAAACTCTTGCAAAGTCACAAACTTCAGGTTTGACCCTGGAGCTAATGCAATCTCTAAATCCTCAGCCAAGATGGTATCTGTGGTGTTTTCAACAATCACAGTAGCAACCGCGTGAGTTCCAAGTGAGATTCGAACACGTGAGAACTCAGCAGTATCTAATGCTCCAGCTGTGCGACCCAAGAAAATTGGCTCTAACACTTCTGTGTTTGCAGCGATCACAAGGTGGGCTACAGATGGTGAAAAAGAACGTATGCGTTCAATGATCACATCATCACTTGTAGCAAGAGGCTCTAGATTTTCACGAGTAAAAGTCACGCCAGTTGGAAGTGCCTCCTTAGCGATCAACGTTGATCGATCAGACTGCACAGAGGTGCCATCATGCAAGCCGCGAAGTCGTTTGAGCGGCGTGAATCGCCACGCTTCCTCGCGTCCTGTAGGCGTTAAGTAGTTAGTTGTTAAAACTGACATTAACCGACAGCACCTTCCATCTGAAGTTCAATAAGACGATTGAGCTCTAGTGCGTACTCCATTGGAAGTTCGCGCGCAATTGGTTCGATAAATCCACGAACAATCATTGCCATGGCTTCATCTTCATTGAGCCCACGTGACATCAAGTAGAACAACTGATCATCACTTATCTTTGACACAGTTGCTTCGTGACCCATAGAGACATCATCTTCACGGATATCAACGTATGGATATGTATCAGAGCGAGAAATTGTGTCCACCAATAACGCATCACACTTAACTGTGCTTGCAGAGTGATGAGCACCTTCTTGAACCTGGACAAGTCCACGGTATGAAGTACGACCACCGTTACGTGCCACAGATTTAGAAATAACAGAAGAAGATGTGTATGGAGCTGCGTGAACCATCTTCGCACCTGAATCTTGGTGTTGTCCTTCGCCTGCAAAAGCAAGTGACAAAGTCTCACCCTTTGCATGTGGACCCATCAAGAAAATTGCTGGGTACTTCATAGTTACCTTTGAACCGATGTTTCCATCGACCCACTCCATGGTTGCACCTTCAGCACATGTTGCGCGCTTAGTAACAAGGTTGTAAACATTGTTAGACCAGTTTTGAATCGTGGTGTAACGAACTCGTGCACCCTTTTTCACAATGATTTCAACAACAGCTGAGTGCAAAGAATCTGACTTGTAGATCGGTGCTGTGCAACCCTCTACGTAGTGAATGTATGAATCTTCATCAGCGATAATCAAAGTGCGCTCGAACTGACCCATGTTTTCAGTATTAATACGAAAGTATGCCTGCAATGGAATATCAACATGTACACCCTTTGGTACATAGATAAATGAACCACCAGACCACGCAGCGGTATTGAGTGCTGCAAACTTGTTATCCCCAACTGGAATAACTGTGGCGAAATACTCTTTGAACAACTCTGGGTGCTGCTTGAGCGCGCTATCTGTATCAAGGAAAATTACGCCTTGTGCTTCTAGATCCTCGCGGATTGAGTGATACACAACCTCTGATTCATACTGGGCGGCAACGCCTGACACTAGGCGTTGCTTTTCGGCCTCTGGAATACCAAGACGGTCGTAGGTGTTCTTAATTTCATCTGGCAAGTCATCCCATGTGGTTGCTTGCTTTTCAGTTGAGCGAACAAAGTATTTAATCGTGTCAAAGAAGATTCCTGAAAGATCAGATCCCCAATTAGGCATTGGCTTCTTACCGAAAAGGTCCAAACCTTTTAGACGCAGATCTAGCATCCACTGTGGTTCAGATTTCTTTGATGAGATGTCGCGTACAACATCCTCATTGATGCCGCGCTTAGCGTTATCGCCAGCTGCGCTCTTATCTGACCAGCCATATTCGTAGTTGCCGAGTCCGTCGAGTTCTGGATGTGCTGTTGTCATGCACGTACCTTTCGGGTTGTAGTGTGTGTCTTTGGGATAAAAGTTGTGCAAACGCCATCGCCATGTGCGATTGTCGCCAAACGTTGAACGTGAGTTCCAAGAAGTTTTGAAAGCGCTTCTGTTTCTGCTTCGCACAGTTGTGGAAATTCAGAGGCAACGTGTGCGATCGGGCAATGATGCTGGCATAACTCTTGCCCCATTGGCTTGTCGTGAACACTTGCCGCATATCCCTGATCAGTTAGAAAATCTGCAAGGGCTTCAACTTTGCCTGAGCGCTTTGCCATGAATTTTTGTGCTTGGCGTTCAATATCATCGGCGCGAGATTGTGCGAAAGCATCAACTAAATGTGCACCAGATTGAGCCGTCATAAACTTAAGAGCCGCAACTGCTAAATCGTCATAGGAATGTTCAAATTTTTCGCGACCTTCATCTGACATAACAAAAACTTTTGACGGCCTTCCTCGACCACGAATCGACGATGAACGGGGTTCTCGAGCTTCTACGACGCCATCTGCAACCAAAAGATCTAAGTGACGTCTAATGCCGGCGGCGGTAAGCCCCAAGCGCTCACCTAATACCGCTGCAGTCGAGGGGCCGTTTTCAAGAATTGATCGAGCGACAAGGTCGCGGGTACGAGCATCATCCCCCGCTGGATTGGCTCCGGTCATTTTCACAACAGTATTGTGTCGTAATTCGACACAGAGAGCCACTCGAGAGCCCAGCGTGGCTTATGGGTCATAGGCTTAGGCCATGTCCAAAGCCTCAGATCTAGCCTCCAGGGTTTTGGTCCCTCTAACTGGGGTGCTCCTATTTCTGCAGGGAGTTCTTATCGTGACCGGAGGCGCTGTGCGCCTTACGGGTTCTGGATTGGGATGTCCCACGTGGCCAGAATGCACTACAGGTTCATTTACTCCTGTTGCCCATCAATCCGAACCAGTACTAAATGTTTGGATTGAATTTGGAAATCGCTTACTAGGTATCGTCTTGGGCTTCATAACTCTTCTTGTAGTAATAGCTGTATTGAAATGTAAAAGGAAAGATCTGCGCATATTAGCTTTTGGTCAATTACTTGGAGTAATTGCTCAAGGCATTCTCGGCGGAATTACTGTGAGAACAGATCTACATCCTAGTTTTGTCGCACCACATTTCTTGTTGTCAATAATCTTGATTCCAGGTGCAGTTTCACTTTATTCGCGTCGGCATGCTCCAGCTGTCTTTGTTAAATCTTCTCCTTTGACTAACAAGATTTCATTAGCACATATAGCAATTGCCTTCTTAGTAATTGTCTTGGGAACAATTGTCACAGGGTCAGGGCCACACGCCGGCGATGCACAAGCAGAACGATTAGATTTCGACATTCAAACAGTGTCATGGATCCATGCCGATGCAGTCATACTCCTCCTAGGAATTACATTTGGATTTTACGTAGCCCAAGGAACAAGTACTCAAACAAAAAAAGCCATCAAGATATTTGCAGTCATCGCGCTGGCACAAGGTGGTATTGGTTATATCCAGTACTTCACAGGTGTCCCCGAAATCTTGGTCGCAGCGCACATTTTGGGAGCAACATTGGTATGGATCGCAGCGTGGCGAATCCGATTGTCGGTAATCACACAGAATGGATAAAGGATGACTGCACTTTCAGGTTGGACTGAATTGGATGACCGCGCCGTTGCTTATGCACGAGCTTTAGCAGCAGATGCGGTACAGAAAGTTGGCAATGGTCACCCAGGTACAGCGATGTCACTTGCTCCTGTTGCTTATTCATTATTCCAACGCCACTTAGTTCATGACCCAGCAGATCCACTGTGGCTCGGCAGAGATAGATTCATTCTTTCCTGCGGTCATTCATCTCTGACTCTTTACATTCAATTATTTTTGAGTGGATACGGTCTTGAAATGAAGGACTTAGAAAGTTTTAGAACGTGGGGTTCATTAACTCCTGGCCACCCTGAATACGGTCACACCGCAGGTGTAGAAATGACAACTGGTCCATTAGGTCAAGGTGTCGCCACCGCGGTAGGTATGGCTATGGCTGCGCGCTATGAGCGTGGCTTGCTTGATCCAGATGCGCCCGCACATACATCTATTTTCGATCACTCCATTTGGGTTATTTGTTCTGATGGTGATTTACAAGAAGGTGTTAGCGCAGAGGCTCACTCACTTGCAGGAACACAAGAACTTGGAAATCTCAACATTATTTATGACGACAATAGAATTTCTATTGAAGGCGATACACACAACGCATTTACAGAAGATGTCTCGGCTCGCTATCGCGCCTATGGGTGGCATGTCATTGAAGTAGCTGCGGCAACAAATGGAAGTGTAGATCTGGTCGCACTTGACGCTGCAATGACTGCAGCAAAAAATCAAACAGCCAAACCAACTTTGATACGCATGAGTTCTGTCATTGCTTGGCCAGCACCAAAGGCTCAAGGAACTGCTGCTTCGCATGGATCAGCACTTGGTGAAGAAGAAGTCAGAGCCACAAAACTTGCACTCGGGTTAAACCCAGATGAACACTTTGCAATGCCTGTAGAAGTTTTAGCGCATGCACGTTTGGTTAAAGAGCGCGGCACTCAGTCACGTAAAGAATGGGATGCAAAGTTTGCAACATGGAAATCAACTAATTCTGAAAAGGCTGCACTCCTTGAAAGATTGCGCGCTAAAGGACTTCCTGCAGGTTGGGATTCTGACATTCCAGTCTTTGCATCAGGAAAAGATGTTGCAACTAGAGCCGCATCAGGTGAAGTGATTAACGCAATAGCTGCGAAACTTCCAGAGTTTTGGGGAGGGTCTTCTGACCTTGCTGGATCAAATAACACAAGCATTAAAGGTGGTAGTTCATTCTTGCCATCTTCATCATCAATTGAGGGGGCAGATCCATATGGGCGAATTATTCACTTTGGTATTCGCGAACACGCGATGGGATCTATTCTCAACGGAATAACCCTGCACGGATTAACTAGGTCCTTCGGTGGAACTTTTGCCGTCTTTAGCGATTACATGAGACCAGCTGTTCGGCTTGCTGCATTAATGAACATTGCTTCAACTTTTGTATGGACACACGATTCGATCGGCGTTGGCGAAGATGGACCAACTCACCAACCCATTGAACACTTTGCTGCGCTACGCGCGATTCCTGGACTCGATGTCGTACGTCCAGGTGATGCCAATGAAGTTGCAGAGGCTTGGAAAAAGATTCTCACACGAGGTCGAGCCACTGGCATTCTGCTTTCTCGCCAAAACCTGCCTGTTTTTGATAGAACTGTGTGTGCTCCAGCAAGTGGCACGGCAAAAGGTGCATACATTTTGAAGGATGTAGAAAGTCCTCAAGCGATATTGATAGCTACAGGTTCCGAAGTCTCTCTTGCAATCGATGCTCAAGCGGCATTGGCTGCCGAAGGCATCAATGTTCGAGTAGTGAGCGCACCTTGTCTTGAATGGTTTGCAGAACAAGATCAGGCCTATAAAACTTCAGTCCTATCCCCTGATGTTGTAAAGATCAGTATTGAAGTTGGAATCGCTCAAGGCTGGCGTGAACTGATCGGCGATAGCGGTGTAGCAATATCTCTAGAACACTACGGTGCCTCAGCAGATGCCAAGCGATTGTTTAAAGAGTTTGGTTTTTCAGTTGACAATGTAGTTGCCCAAGTAAAGAAGGCGATCTGATGAGTGTTCATGAAGTAGCAAGTGCGGGAACTTCTATTTGGCTAGATGATCTATCACGAGCAAAGATCACTGGAACAGATGCTCACTCGCTACCATCAAGAATTGCAAATAGTGGTGTTGTAGGGGTTACGACAAATCCCAGCATTTTTAGCAGTGCCATTAGCGGTGCAGCAGAATACAGCGCAGATATTGCAGCGATGAAAGGTGCAACAGTTGATGATGTTGTGAAGAAACTGACAACTGATGATGTCCGACAAGCATGCGATTTATTCTCACCTATATTTTCTGGCAGTAAGGGCTTTGACGGCCGCGTGAGTATTGAAGTTGATCCACGTCTTGCCAGAGACACAGAAGGAACAATTGCAGCCGGCAAGGAATTATGGTCAATTATTGATCGTCCCAATGTGATGATTAAAGTTCCTGCAACTATCGAAGGTTTACCAGCTATCACGGCACTGATCGCTGCGGGAATAAGTGTGAATGTAACGCTTATATTCTCCGTGAAACGTTACGGACAGGTCATAGATGCCTTTATGAAGGGTCTCGAGCAGTGTGAGAATCCATCACAAGTCCACTCTGTTGCATCCTTCTTCGTAAGTCGCATTGATTCAACTGTTGATGGATTACTCAAAAAGAGTGGTTCACCTGAAGCCGAAGCGCTTTTAGGTAAGGCTGCGATCGCAAATGCACATTTGGCTTATCAACTCTTTGAAGAGAAATTTGGCGCAGAACGTTGGACTGCTTTGTCATCTAAAGGTGCCAACAAGCAACGTCCGCTATGGGCCTCAACAGGCGTAAAAGATCCTGCCTATCCAGACACCCAATACGTTGTTGAATTAATTGCACCAGAGACGGTTAACACCATGCCGCAATCAACCTTAGATGCATTGATCGACCATGGTGTCGTGCGCGGAAATACTATCTCCGGCAACTACGCCGAAGCCGTAAACGTTCTTAAGGGATTGTCTGCTCTAGGTATTTCCCTGGATCAGATAACAACTGATTTAGAGATCGATGGCGTCAAAAAGTTTGCCCAAGCTTGGGATGAATTACTAGAGAATGTAAAGGCTGCCCAACAACAATGATTTCAATAAAAGGTACTTCTCTTTCAAAGATTGACCGTTCATCCGCACAATACATAGCGCTCCAGGGGTTCCATGAACGCCTAAAGCAAAAGGATTCTGCAATCTGGGGGCCAGATGCCCAAGCAGAGGCATCAATTCGTTTGAATTGGATTGACCTGCCGGAATCATCTCGTGAACTACTTCCACAGTTTGACGCACTAGCTGCAAAACATCGCGATAAGACAAATGTGATTTTGTGTGGAATGGGTGGTTCATCACTTGGGCCAGAGGTAATTGCTCAAACATTTTCCAAGAAACTTTTTATTCTAGATTCAACTGATCCTGATTATGTTGCCCATGCACTCACAACAGATCTTTCTAAGAGCGTTGTAGTAGTCAGCTCGAAATCTGGTTCAACAATCGAGACAGCGTCACAAAGGGCGCTCTTTGAAGGAGCATTTAAGGATGCAGGTTTAAATCCAATTGATCACATGGTTTTTGTTACAGACCCTGGTTCTCCTTTAGACAAGCAGGTTCGAGAAGATGGCTACGCAGTAGTTAACGCCGACCCACATGTTGGTGGGCGTTTTAGTGTTTTGAGTCCATTTGGTTTACTGCCCGCTGCGCTAATTGGAGTTGATGTTTCAGTATTACTTGATAACGCAAGTGATACTAAGGCGGCTTTCTTTGCCGACTCGCAGATGATGTGCGACGTCGCATACCTGCTTACCTATGTATCCAATCAATATGTTGCATACACGGATCAAGGTTCTGGAATGCCAGGCTTGAGTGATTGGATTGAACAATTAGTTGCTGAATCAACAGGAAAGAATCAACTAGGTCGCTTACCCGTTGTTGCTGAGTCAACACAGCACGGCTTGGAAGGAGATGCATTCACAATCGCTTTTACTGGAAGTGCAGATCTAGTTGTTGAAGGTGATCTAGCCTCACAATTTATTGTGTGGGAATGGGTTACCGCTTTAGTTGGCGCAGCACTTGCCATTGATCCGTTCAATCAGCCAAATGTGACAGAGGCCAAAGAACAAACCTCTGCCCTGCTCAATGAATGGAAAGGCGTCCTGCCAACCTTTACCGGCAACACAACTGTTGGTGCTATAGAAATCTTTGGTACTGGGAGTAATGCCACAGATGCATTGTCACAATTAATTTCTCAGATTCCAGCAGATGGATACATAGCCGTCATGGCCTATCTTGATCGCAAAGATGATGTAGCAATCGCTGAGCTACGCGCAATCCTTGCAAGTAAGTCTGGGCGTCCTGTGACCTTTGGTTGGGGACCACGTTTCCTTCATTCGACAGGACAGTTTCATAAAGGTGGCCAACAAAACGGCGTCTTCCTGCAAATTACTGGCACTGTGAAAAAAGACATTGCAATACCAGGGCAAAATTTCGGTTTCAAGACTTTAGTTGCTGCCCAAGCACTAGGTGATGGAAAAGCACTTGCATCAAGAAAATACCCACTGCTTCGATTTAATCTTACAAACCGAACAATGGGTATTTCTGAATTACTAGAAGCTGCTAAGGCTCTCTAACTCTTTATTCTTCGTCATCTCCGCGAAGTTTGCGAAGCGCCTCTTCAAGAAGTTTTTCGCCTTCAGCATCTGTGCGGCGCTCTTTAACATAGGCAAGGTGAGTCTTGTAAGGCACATTTACTTCTGGGCTAGGTGGATTGTTGCGATCGCGACCTGCCGGGTAACCACACTTTGGGCAATCCCATTCAGCTGGAATAACTACTGTCTCTTCAACGGCAAAAGATGGGCGAACTTCATGTCCTCTTGCACACCAGTAAGAAACATAAGCACGAGCGATCGAATCACCGCGCTCTGCCTCGCCCATTGGGCCGGCACCAACACGACTTCCGCGAATTGCACTTGCCATAGTTATCCCCTTGTTTTACTAATTAAAATCGAAAAATGATTACTTCAGAACAAGCGATAGAGCAACAACTAATGCAAACCACAAACCGCCAACAACAATTGTGATGCGGTCAAGGTTCTTTTCAACTACTGATGAGCCACCATAGTTTGATGAGACACCGCCGCCGAAAAGGTCGGAGAGTCCGCTTCCCTTGCCCTTATGAAGCAGCACCAAAAGGATCATGAGAACACTAATAACTATTAGCGCGATTGAGAGACCTAGTATCACTTTTCTTAAACTCCTAGTTCGTAGAGGGTAAGGATACCCGCCCAGCAGGGGTAATGCTTACTCCGTTACCGCGTGGAACTTAACGATCTTTGCCAATTCCTCGGGATCTAGGCTCGCCCCACCAATCAAAGCACCATCAACATCTGCCTTTTTCATGATTTCAACGATGTTGGAAGACTTCACGGAACCGCCATAGAGGATGCGCATATTTGCAGCAATCTCAGGTGAACCGATGTTTTCCACCTCTTCGCGAATGGCCGCGCACACTTCTTGTGCGTCTTCAGGCGTTGCCGTCTTGCCAGTACCAATTGCCCACACAGGTTCGTAGGCGATAACAATCTTCTTTAGCTCTGGCTTTGTGAATCCTTCAAGGCCTGCGCGCACCTGGCGAATTACATGACTCACATGAGTTCCGGCTTCACGAATTGCTAATTCTTCACCCACACAGAAAATTGGAGTCATCTCATTTGCTAGGGCTGCCTTAATCTTGCGATTAATTAAAGCATCTGACTCTTGATGGATTGCACGTCGTTCGGAGTGACCGATCACAACATAACTACATCCAAGCTTTGCGAGCATTGAACCTGAAATATCTCCTGTGAACGCACCGCTCGCATCAGGTGAAAGATCCTGTGCTCCGTACTTAAGTCGTAAGCGATCTCCATCTACCAAAGTCTGGATTGAGCGAATATCTGTGAAGGGAGGAATGATCGCAACATCAACTGCGTCGTAATCCTTGTCATCTAGTCCGTAAACCAACTTTTGTGCAACTGCAATCGCCTCAAGGTGATTGAGGTTCATCTTCCAGTTTCCTGCCATTAATGGTTTACGCATCATTTATCTCCCGCTACTTGTTATTAACTAAATTAATTCTAATGCTTTTAGGCCTGGAAGTTCCTTGCCCTCAAGATATTCAAGAGATGCGCCGCCGCCAGTTGAAATATAGCCGAACTGTGAATCTGCAAATCCAAGGGCGCGAACAGCGGCAGCTGAATCTCCCCCGCCCACAACTGAAATACCCGTAACTTCTGTCAATGCTTGAGCAACAACCTTTGTGCCGGCTGCAAAATTAGGGAACTCAAAAACACCCATTGGACCATTCCAGAATACTGTTTTGCATTTAACAATTTCGGCGGCAAATGCTGAGGCTGATGCGGGTCCGATATCTAGACCCATTTGATCTGCTGGGATCGCATCTGCCGAAACCAATGTCGGGGTGGCATCTTGTGCAAATGCAGCTGCCACAACAATGTCAGTTGGAAGAACTAGTTTGACGCCATTCTTTTCTGCAGTTGCAATCAATCCCTTTACGACATCAAGCATCTCTTCCTCGACAAGTGATGTTCCGATTTCTTTGCCTTGAGCCTTAAGGAATGTGAACACCATTCCTCCGCCAATAGCTAGAACATCAACCTTGCCAAGTAAGTTTTCGATAACACCAAGTTTGTCTGAAACTTTTGCTCCGCCAAGAATTACGCCATATGGGCGTTCTGGGTTTTGTGTCAGCTTCTTTAGTACCTGAACTTCTGCTGCAACTAATGTGCCTGCAGCATGTGGGAGTAACTTAGGTAAATCAAAAACAGATGCATGCTTGCGGTGAACTGCACCAAAACCATCGCCAACATAGAAATCAGCAAACTGTGCTAACTCGCCAGCAAATGCTGCCCGCTCTGATTCTTCCTTGCTTGTCTCTGCTGCGCTGAAGCGAATATTTTCTAGAAGAAGAATTTCACCAGCCTGCAATTCCTGGGCTGCAGTAGTTACCGCAGCACCTGTTACCTCACCAGTGAATTTAACTTCGCGTCCAAGTAGTTCAGATAAACGCTTTGCTACTGGAGCAAGTGAAAGTTCAGGCTTTGCTTCACCCTTTGGACGACCCAGGTGGGCGGCAATAACAAGGGACGCGCCCTTTTCAAGAAGTAATTGAATAGTCGGAAGCGAAGCCTTAATACGCCCATCATCCTTAATAACTCCCTCTTTCAAAGGAACATTAAGGTCGCAACGTAGAAAGACTCGCTTTCCGGCTACATCAATTGTTGAAAGATCTGGCATTACAGAGTTTTACCAACGTAATCGATCAAGTCGACTAGGCGGTTTGAGTAACCCCATTCATTGTCATACCAACCAACAACCTTGACCTGGTTACCAATTACCTTGGTCAGACCTGAGTCAAAAACACATGATGAAGGATCAGTAACGATGTCTGAAGAAACGATTGGATCTTCGGTGTATGAAAGGTAACCCTTCAGTGGGCCTTCTGCCGCAGCCTTCATTGCCGCGTTAATTTCAGCCGCAGTTGCTTCCTTTGCTAGCTCAACAGTTAGATCTGTAGCAGATCCTGTTGGAACAGGAACGCGCATTGCATAACCATCTAACTTGCCCTTGAGCTCTGGCATTACTAGTGAGATTGCCTTTGCAGCACCTGTTGATGTTGGAATCATGTTAAGTGCAGCAGCGCGAGCGCGGCGAAGATCCTTGTGCGGGAAGTCAAGAATTGGTTGATCATTTGTGTAGGCGTGAATTGTTGTCATCAAGCCCTTAACGATTCCCCAGTTATCCTGCAAAACCTTTGCCATTGGTGCAAGGCAGTTGGTTGTGCATGATGCATTTGAAATAATGTTGTGCTTTGCACCGTCGTACTGTGTGTGGTTAACACCCATAACGATTGTGATGTCCTCATCTGTTGCTGGAGCAGAGATGATTACCTTCTTGGCTCCTGCTGTGATGTGCTTTTGAGCATCGGCAGCCTTTGTGAAAATACCTGTTGATTCAACAACTACATCTGCCTTTACGGCTGCCCACGGCAAGTTTGCTGGATCACGCTCTGAGAAAACTTTAATTGTCTTTCCGTCAACAGTGATTGAATCATCTGTGTATGTGACCTCTAGGCCCAGGCGACCCAAGATTGAGTCATACTTCAAAAGGTGAGCAAGAGTCTCATTAGGAGTTAGGTCGTTGATTCCGACGATGTTGATATTTGGGTTGGTGAGTGAGGCACGGAAGAAGTTACGACCGATGCGTCCAAAACCATTGATTCCGACATTAATCACGAAAGTGTCCTTGCTACTAGTGGGGCCATGCCGCGGAGGTTTCTCCATCAGGCATAAAAAAGCCCAGCTCTTGGTGGTTCGTAAAACTGCCACAACACTGGGGTCTTAGGTAGAACCTTATCAGTGAAGGGTTAGTGAACTCTTGAGTACCTACGAGTATCTACCCGCTAGTTGAGCAAATCAGGCGAGAGGCCGCTCTCGGTATCGGGAATTCCTAGCTCTTGTGCGCGCTTGTCTGCCATAGCCAGAAGGCGGCGAATACGCCCAGCTATTGCATCCTTTGTCATGGGCGGTGTGGCCAATGACCCCAACTCTTCGAGGGATGCCTGGCCATGATTGATTCGCAGATCCCCAGCCTCTTTGAGGTGATCAGGAATGGTTGGTCCAAGAATTTCCATGGCGCGCTGAACTCGGGCTGCTGCTGCAACTGCTGCGCGGGCTGAACGGCGCAGGTTTGCATCATCAAAGTTTGCAAGTCTGTTGGCTGTAGCGCGAACCTCACGGCGCATCCGTCGCTCTTCCCAAGCAAGGACGCTCTCGTGAGCACCCAAGCGAGTGAGCAAAACACCAATCGCATCACCATCGCGGATGACAACACGATCAACTCCTCGAACTTCGCGAGCCTTTGCGACAATTCCAAGTCGTCGTGCCGCTCCTACTAACGCTAGCGCTGCCTCTGGTCCTGGGCATGTAATTTCAAGTGATGATGATCGACCAGGTTCTGTCAAAGAACCATGTGCAATAAAGGCACCGCGCCATGCTGCTTCTGAATCACATGTTGCAGCAGAAACAACCTGTGGTGGCAAGCCGCGAACAGGTCGACCATTTGCATCTACTAATCCTGTTTGGCGAGCAAGTGCGTCACCTTCATTGATAACACGAACTACATATCGTGAACCTTTGCGTAAACCACTTGATGATAAAACCGCTAGATCTGAATCATGTCCATAAATATCTGCGATGTCTTTGCGAAGTCTGCGCGCAGACTGTGAAGTATCTAGTTCAACTTCAATAACGATTTTGCCAGCTGCGATATGTAGCCCGCCAGCAAAACGAAGGAGTGAGGAAACCTCGGCTTTGCGACAACATGGTTTGGTGATGGAGAGACGAGAAAGCTCGTCTTTAACTGATGCTGTCATTGCCATGGGGCTAATCCAACCATCTAGCGGGAAAAAATGTGGCCCAAATGGAGAGCCAATTTTTGGTCATCATGATGAATACTGCCCGGGGCTTTGCGAATATCTGCAATCACAATCTCTGAACCTAAGGTTGATGCTGCCGTTCGCAGTGATGCCTGATCTCGCACAACAGATTGGTCCACAAGGCAGTAATCAACGGTTAATCCAGGTGCATAGTGATGAAAAAACTCTAAATGCTGCTCCGGGCTTGATCCTGCAAACTCTTCGCCCTGAGAACTGCTCGAAGCATCGAGGTTTAAAATCAAAATCTTCTTGGCAGGTGAACTGATAAGTGCATCCAATTGCGCAGGTACCAATAAATGTGGAATGACACTTGAAAACCACGATCCAGGACCCATGGTAATCCACTCTGCATCTGCGATAGCAGATAGAGCTTCAGGCCTTGCAGGAGGGTCTTCAGGAATAATCCGAAGGGATTGGATGTGTCCCTTTGCGGTTGCCACTTCTTTTTGTCCACGAACAACAATCCGGCCAGTTGATGTATTAAATGTGCCTTCAATATCTAAAGCAACAGCTGCCATCGGAAGCACTCGCCCAATAACTTTTAAAAGTTGGCCTACGCGATCTAAGGCAACTACTGGATCACCGCCTGCATTCCACATTGATGCCAAAAGCAAATTACCCATTGCGTGGCCATTTAAATCACCATCGCTATCGAATCTGTGTTGCAGGATCTCGGCCCAGGTGCGACCCCAATCATCATCTGCGCATAATGCTGTTAATGCCATCCGCAGATCACCAGGTGGAAATATTGGAAACTCTTCCCGCAATCGACCACTTGAGCCGCCATTGTCGGCAACGGTAACTATTGCAGTGATCTCTTGAGTGATCTGGCGCAATGCTGCAAGGGTTACAGCCAAACCATGGCCACCCCCGAGTGCTACAACTTTAGACAAATCTATTCACGCCCAACATCACGATGAGTTGGATGCGCAGAAATCTCAGCACCAATTGAATTTAGCTGTCGTGCAATGTCTTCAGTGATTGCAACGCTTCTATGCTTTCCGCCAGTGCAACCAACGGCAATAGTGACATACTTTTTTCCTTCACGCATATAGCCTGCCATCATGGAATTGACCAGTTGCACATAGCCATGAACAAATTCTTTGACACCTTCACTACCTAAAACTTTCTCGCTTACCTGTGGTGTTAAGCCGGTCAATGGACGAAGTTCTGGAATCCAATGTGGGTTTGGAATGAATCGACAATCTAGAACTAAAT